>JBASFL010000029.1:0-62527 GCA_049653005.1 Burkholderiaceae bacterium
CCCGCCACCAGGGTGACCGTGAGCATGGCCAGCAGCAGGGCGGCCCCGCGTTGTGGGCGGTGCCTCACGATTTGCCCCCGCCCAGCACGGGGCGTGCCCAGTCGCGCACCAGTTCGCCTCTCAGCGGTTGGCCGCTGGAGAGGGTCAGCACCAGGCGCACGCCGTCGGGCAAAGCGGTGAGGCCGCTGGCCGCTGCCAGGGTCACACCCCCAGCGGCGTTGGCGGCGGCGGTGGCCAGGGCGGCCGCGCTGCCGCTGGCGGACAGTGGGTTGGTCCACGCGTTGTCGCGGTAATAAAACACCTGCCAGCGGTCGGCCTGTGCCACGGCCACCTGCCGGGGGGCGTCGCCGGCCACGGGTTGTTGGCCCCAGCGTTGGGCGTCGGCCCAGGCCTGGGTCAGGGCCTGGCGGGTTTGCAGGCCTTCGGCTTGCCAGCGGGTCCAGCGCCCGTTGTGCAGGGCCCAGGCCACCACGCGCAGGCCGGGGCTGTGGGTGTCGGTTTCCAGCGGGTCGCGCCGGGTCAGGCGCAGGGTGCGGCCGTCGAAGTCGAGGGCGGGCACGTCGCCGGTTTCGGCCAGCGCGTCGAGGTCGGCGGCCCATTGGCCCAGGCCCGCTTGCAGGGCCAGCAGGTGGTCGCCGCGCTCGCGGGTGTGGCGTTCGGTGCGGGCCATGCCGTCGATGGAGCGCCAGGCCATCAGGGCCAGCGCGGCCATCACGGCAATGGCCACCAGCAGCTCCACCAGGGTGAAGCCTTGGGGGCGCAAGGGGCGGCGTGGCATCAGAACCGCCCCACCACGGTGGACAGTTGCAGCAGGGTGATGGCCGTGGGCCCTTCACCGGCTGGGCTGTTGACGCGCACGTCCACCCGCCGAAAGTTGGGGTTGGGCGTGGGCAACACGTCCACCTGCACTTGGAGGGGGCGTTGTGCTTGTGTGCAGGTGGTGGTGCTGTTGCCCACCCCAGGCATTTGGCGCAGCAGGCGCACTTTGGCCAGTTCGTTGTCGGCACACAGTTGGGCCAGCAGTTGGTCGCCTTGCCTGTCTGACAGCCGGGTGAGCGATGCGCTGGACTGCAGCCCCGCCACCAGTGCGATGGCCACCACGGCCAGGGCCACCAGCACTTCCACCAAGGTAAAGCCGCGTCCGCAGGCGCTTGAGCGCGGGTGGAGGGGGCGTGTCATGGGCGGGCCACTGCGGGTGGTTCTGCCCGCACCGCGAAGGGGCGTAGCCCGTCGGTGCCCAGCCACACGGTGCGCCCGGCCAGGGTCAACGCCACTTCGTGGGCGGCCATCAGGGGTTCGGGCCCCAGTGGCAGGCGGTTGGCGGCGGTGTTTGGGGTGGCTTGGCCGTGTTGGGTCAAACGGGCCTGTGTGCCCACGGCCAGCCACTCTCGGCGCACGCCGTCCAGTGCAAACCCTTGTGCGTTGGCTTGCCACACCACGGCCACGCCGGTGGTGCGGGCCTGGGCGCGGCCGGCTTCCAGCAGGGCTGTCAGGCGTTGGGCTTCGCGTTCGAGTTGGGTGGCGGCCGGGTCGGGCAGTGCCAAGCTGACCCCGGCGGTGGCCAACGCCACCAGGCTCACCACCACCAGCAGTTCCAGCAGGGTGAACCCGCGCTGGGTACCGCTGTGGGTCTGCCGCTGGCGCGGGGCCAGGGGCTCAGGGCTGCCAGGAGCCGATGTCGGCATTGTTGCCTTCGCCGCCGGGTTCGCCATCGGCACCGAGCGACAGCACGTCGACCTCGGCGTGCACGCCGGGGTTCAGGTAGCGGTAGGGGCGGCCCCAAGGGTCGGCGGGCAGTTTGTCGAGGTAAGGCCGCCAGTTGGGGGGCACGGGGGCGGTGGTGGGGCGGGCCGTGAGGGCGGCCAGCCCCTGTTCGCCACTGGGGTAGCGCTGGTTGTCCAGGCGGTAGAGCTTGAGGGCCTGGGCCAGGTTGTTGACGTCGGTTTTGGCGGCGGTGGTGCGGGCGTCGTCAGCGCGGTCGAGCACGTTGGGCACGATGAGCGCAGCCAGCACGCCGATGATGACGAGCACCACCATCAGTTCAATGAGGGTGAAACCGCGGGCCAGGGGGCGGCGGGCCAGGTTTTGCAGGCGGGGGTGGTGCAAAGGAATCTCCCGGGGAGGTGTGCTGGGCGGTTGGACGGAGTGGCCGCGCAGGGGCGGCAGGGGCTGAATCATAATGGTCGCATGCCTGTGACTTCCCCTTCCTTGCCCGCCCGTTTGTCGCCGTTTGTGTCTGCGCCGTCTGTGCGCTGGCTGCCCCTGGGTGTGGCGCTGGTGGTGTGGCTGCTGGCCGGGTTTTCGGTGGCCTACTGGGCCTTGCGCTGGGTGGGCCAAAGCCCGGCCACCCCGGTGCCTGTGGCGGTGTCAGCCCCCGGGCAGGTGGACCCCCAAGCGGTTGCCAAGGCCCTGGGTGCACAGGCGGCGGTTTCTGCTGTCGCGCCAACGGTGGCGCCCACGCGTTATGTGTTGACCGGTGTGGTGGCCTCGGCGGGGCAGTCGGGTGGTTCGGGTGTGGCGCTGATTGCCATTGAAGGCCAACGGCCCAGCCCTTACCGGGTGGGCGCGGTGTTGGACGGGCGCTGGCGGGTGCACGCGGTGGAGCGCCGGTCGGTGGTGTTGCAGCCGGTGTCGGGCGGTGCCGCAGGTGCCACGACATTGGCGTTGCCAACCGCCCAGCCTTGATTGAAAAAAGTAGCTTGAAAATCAATACAGTCAAGCGCTGGGTGCCAAAAAAGCTTTAAAAATCAAACCAAGGTCGCCATGCCGTCCTGCCCTTCGGTTGGGCTGGCTTGGCTCACACCCGCAGCCTCGAAGCTGGCCATTTCATTGAGCAGCAAGGCGGCCGATTGCACCAGCGGCCAGGCCACCAGTGCACCCGAGCCTTCGCCCAGCCGCATTTCCAGGTCGAGCAGGGGTTGGGCTTGCAGGTGGATCAGCATCAGCCGGTGGCCCACTTCGGCCGAGCGGTGGGTGAACACCATGTAGTCCGTGACGGCGGGGCGCAGGCCCCGGGCCACCAGCGCAGCGGCCCCGGCAATGAAGCCGTCTACCAGAATGACGCGCCGCTCGCTGGCGGCTTGCAGCATGGCACCCGCCATCATGGCAATTTCAAAGCCGCCCATGGCGGCGAGGGCGGCCAGCGGCGTTTGGGCCGCGCGGTGTTTGCGGGCCACGTCGAACAACACGCGCAGTTTGTGGTCCAGTTGCTCGTCGTTGAGGCCCGTGCCCCGGCCCACCGCGTCGTCAAGTTGCACGCCGCACAGGCGCGACAGCAGCAAGGCGGCGCTGGAGGTGTTGCCAATCCCCATTTCGCCGAACGCCACCACGTTGCCTGCCAGGTGGCCCACCACGTCCATGCCCGCGTGCAGGGCGGCCAGTGCCTGTGCGCCCGTCATGGCCGGGCCTCGGGCCATGTTGCGGGTGCCGAAGCCGATTTTGCGCAGCAGCAGGTTCGCCTGGTCACCACCGGTGGTGGCTGCCTCGGGCAGGGGTGAGGCCACGCCCGCGTCCACCACGCTCAGGCCAAAGCCGTGTTGCCGGGCCAGCACGTTGACGGCCGCGCCGCCGCGCACCATGTTCAGCACCATTTGCAGCGTGACGGCCTGGGGGTAGGCCGACACGCCTTCATCGGCCAGGCCGTGGTCGGCGGCAAACACCACCATTTGGGGCTGCGTCAGGGTGATGGTGGTGCTTTGTTGAATCAGGCCCAGTTGCAGCGCCAACGGCTCCAGCCGCCCCAGTGCGCCCAATGGCTTGGTTTTGTGGTCCAGCGCGTGGCGCAGCTGCGCCTCCAGCACCGGGTGGGTGGTGGGGTCAACGTGGGGCAGTTTGAGGGCGGGTGTGGTGCTGGACATGGCAATCAGGCCTGTGGGCGCAGAAAAAGCTGGTAGACGGGGTTGGCGGTTTCCTCCACGCAGGGGAAGCCCAGGTTGGCCAGGAAGGCGTCGAAATCGGCGTTGTCGCTCTGGGGCACCTGCAGCCCCACCAGAATGCGGCCGTAGTCGGCGCCCTGGTTGCGGTAGTGGAACAGGCTGATGTTCCAGCCGGGGCGCATCAGGCTGAGGAATTTCATCAGCGCCCCGGGGCGCTCGGGGAACACAAAACGCAGCAGCCGCTCGTCTTGGGCCAGCGCAGAGGGGCCGCCCACCATGTGGCGCATGTGTTCTTTGGCCAGGTCGTCGTGCGTCAGGTCCAGGGCTTTGAAGCCGTGTTCGCCAAACGCCCGTGCAATGTGGGTGCTTTCGCCTTTTCGCTGGGTGGTCAGGCCCACGAACACATGGGCCTGTTGTGCGTCGCTGATGCGGTAGTTGAACTCGGTCACGCTGCGGGCAGCGGGGGCCCCTTTGTCGTCAAACGGTGGCAGGTTGCCGATCAGTTCGCAAAACCGGCGAAAGCTGCCGCGCTCTTCGGGCAGCGTGACGGCAAACAGCGCCTCACGTTCTTCGCCCACTTCGGCCCGTTCGGCCACAAAGCGCAGGCGGTCAAAGTTCATGTTGGCGCCGCACAAAATGGCGGCGTAGGTCTCGCCTTGGGTGCCCTGCTCGGCCACGTATTGCTTGATGGCGGCCACGGCCAGCGCCCCAGCGGGCTCGACGATGCTGCGGGTGTCCACAAAAATGTCTTTGATGGCGGCACACACGGCATCGGTGTCCACGGTCATGAAGCTGTCCACCAGGCCGCTGGCCACGCGGAAGGTTTCTTCGCCCACCAGCTTCACCGCCGTGCCGTCGGAAAACAGGCCCACATCGGGCAGGGTGACGCGCTGGCCTGCGGCCACCGACTGCAGCATGGCATCGGAGTCGTTCATTTGCACGCCGATCACTTTGATGTCGGGCCGCACCGCCTTGATGTAGTTGGCCACCCCCGAAATCAACCCCCCGCCGCCAATGGCCACAAACACCGCGTCCAGTTTGCGCGTGCCCAGGCCTTGCAGCTGCCGCAACATCTCCATGGCCACGGTGCCTTGGCCCGCGATCACGTCGGGGTCGTCAAACGGGTGCACAAAGGTCAGGCCCTGCGTTTGCTGCAAAGTGACGGCGTGGTTGTAGGCGTCGGTGTAGCTGTCGCCGTGCAGCACCACCTCGCCGCCCAGGGTTTTGACGGCATCGATCTTCACCTGGGGGGTGGTGGTGGGCATGACGATGACCGCCCGCGTGCCCAGTTTGGTGGCGCTGAGCGACACGCCTTGTGCGTGGTTCCCGGCCGATGCGCAAATGACCCCGCGCGCCAGCTGTTCGGGCGTCAGGTGGGCCATCTTGTTGTAGGCCCCGCGCAGTTTGAAACTGAACACCGGTTGCTGGTCTTCCCGTTTCAGCAGCACCGTGTTGCCCAGGCGGCGGCTGAGCGAGCGGGCGGGTTCCAGCGCCGATTCAATGGCGACGTCGTACACCCGTGCATTCAGAATTTTGATGAGGTAGTCGGACGGTTGCAGGGCGTCGGCACGGGGCATGGAGGGGGCGTTCATCGTGGAGCAAGGTTCAAAACAGAACCCTGATGATAGGCGGCAGACGAAAAAAAGCCCCAAGCCGTGAGGCTTGGGGCTGAATCCACCAATACGGAAAAGGTGGAGGAGACAACGGGTGTTTCGAGAAGTGCTCGAAACTTACAATCAAGTGTACCGGTGGACATGCTGCATTGCAACAATCCCACTGCAATATTTCTCAGAAAGACACACAAATGGAATGCACCGTCAGTTGGACAGGCCACAGCGGCACCCGCTCTGCCATGGGTTTTGTGGCCGAAACAGGCAGCGGTCATGTGTTGACCATGGACGGCGCTCCCGATGCGGCCAAGCCTGAAAACGGGGGCGCGAACATGGCCCCCCGGCCCATGGAGACGGTGTTGGCTGGCACAGGTGGCTGCACCGCTTACGACGTGGTGCTGATTTTGAAGCGCGGTCGTCACGTGGTGACGGGCTGCACCGTCAAGCTCACCACCGAGCGCGCAGACACGGACCCCAAGGTTTTCACCAAAATCCACATGCATTTCACGGTCACAGGCAAAGCGGTGCCCCCTGCGGCGGTGGAGCGCGCCATCGCCATGAGCCACGAAAAATACTGCTCGGCCAGCATCATGCTGGGCAAAACCGCAGACATCACCACCAGCTTCGAGGTGCTGGAGGGCTGATTTTCAAATGCGGTGCGCCACCGTCGTCATGACTTTGGCCGCCGCTTTCATCGCCAATTTCACGGGCAGTGGCAACTCCATCGCCCCCGCTTGTTGTGCCTCACGGGCGTGGCGGGCTTCGTCCTCTTTCATCTGAGCCACCACGGCGCGTGATCGGTGGTCGTTGGTGGGCAAGTGTTCCATGTGCCCGGCCAAATGGGCTTCCACCTGCCGTTCTGTTTCCACCACAAACCCCAAACTGACCCGTTCGCCCAGCCGACTTGCCAGCAAGCCCAAGCCAAAGGCACCGGCGTACCACAACGGATTCAGCAACGACGGGCGGGTGCCCAGCTCATCCAGCCGCTGGTGTGTCCAGGCCAAGTGATCACCTTCTTCCTTGCCGGCGTCCTCGAAATGCCGGGCCAGCATTTCGTTGCCAGAAAACGCCCGCGCGCCCAACGCTTGTGCGTTGTATAGCGCCTGCGCACACACCTCGCCGACGTGGTTGACGCGCATCAGCGATCCAGCCAATTCACGGTCGGTATCGGTCATTGGCCCCCCGCTTTCTGGCGGGGTCGGTGTGGCCGGCAGTGCGCGTGCGCTCGATTGCACAAAGACGGTGCGCAAGGCCATGTCAATGGCGGCGATGGCGTGATCAACGGGGGACGGTGTTTGGTGAATGCGCATGGCGCAGCGGCCTTTCGTGTGGGGTGTGAAGCGTACGGGCTAACCCTTGATATGTTGCGACTGGACAACAAAACATCCCCATTTCAGGCTTGAGAGCGAGGGTGTGGGTGGTTTTGCCTGTCGCATTCTGGTGCAATGTGGGCAACTTCCGAAACGGGGGTTGGGTGATGGGCCTTGTCCCGCAGCCTCGATTTTTCAACCTTGGAGAAACTCTCAATGAAAAAAACACTGATCGCTTTGGCTGCTGTTGCAGTGTCCAGCGCTGCTTTTGCACAGTCCACCGTTACCCTGTACGGCAAGGCCAACATCGGCCTGTTCAAAGCACAAGGCGCAACCGCCGCTCTGAACGACGCACCTGACGGTTCCGGCAGCCGTTGGGGCATGCGTGGCACCGAAGACCTCGGCGGCGGCATGAAAGCCAACTACACCCTGGAATCCGGCTTCAGCCTGGACTCCGGCAACCAAGACGTTGCTGGTCAGCAATTCCAGCGCGCTGCTTGGATGGGTCTGAGCGGTGGTTTCGGCGAATTCCGTCTGGGTCGTCAGTACTCCCTCGGCTTTGACGCTTCCATCGGCACCATGCCCAGCACCGCATTCAGCTCACAGCGCGCTGCTGGCTTGAACTGGGCTGGCACTGTTAACACCCGCAACAGCGACTACATCAAGTACCTGTCGCCTTCTTTCAGCGGCTTGAAAGTCAGCGTGGGCACCCAGTTGAAGGGTGACACCGCAACTGCCAACACCGAAGTGGGTGTAGCTTACGCTGCAGGTCCTCTGAAAGCCAACTTCGTGACCACCAAGGTCAAGGGCGCTGCCAGCAGCAGCTACGGCGTGAACGCAATGTATGACGCTGGTTTCGCCAATTTGGGCGCAGGCTACGCAGACAACGCAGGCACCAACACCGGCAAAGGCGTGTTCTTCCACGCTGGCACCACCATGGGCGCTGTGTCTCCTTACATGCAAATCGCACGCAACACCGACGCAAAAGCCACTTCCGTGGAAGCCGGTGCTTACTACGCAATCTCCAAGCGCACCCGCGCTTACGCATTGTTGAACACCCGCACCTCCGCCACCAACGCAAACAACCGTTACGCTTTGGGCATGGAACACAACTTCTGATCTGCTGACCAAGTCTTTTGTTGAGAAAAAGCCGCTGCATTGCGCAGCGGCTTTTTTTATTTGGTGCGCTGATTGAATGGTGTGCACCATTTGGGTTCTCTTGTTGTGAAATGGCGACGGAAAATCGGTTGCTCGGTGTTTTTTCGGGAAAACCCTACGGTCGGAGTTTGTCCGTCGGTAAGATGACACGGTGAGTTTTTTTACCACTGTGGTTGCCCTGTTCACCGGGGTGCCACCATATTTAAAGGAAGTTACCTATGAAGAAGTCTCTGATTGCACTCGCAGTGTTGGCATCTGTCGCCGGTGTTGCCCAAGCCCAATCCAGCGTTCAGCTGTACGGTATCGTTGACCTGGTCATCCACAAAGACAAAGGCGTTTCCGCTGCCATGACTTCCGGCGGCGTGAGCAGCAGCCGTTGGGGCTTGAAAGGCTCTGAAGACCTGGGCGGTGGCTTGAAAGCCAACTTCCTGTTGGAGCAAGGTTTCGCCGCTGACGCAGGCACCGTTGCTGCTGGCACCCAATTCGCTCGCCAGTCCTACGTTGGCCTGTCCGGTGGCTTCGGTGAAGTCAAGCTGGGCAAAATGTGGACTGCCTACGACGACATCTCTGGCGCAACCAACCCCGTGTTCGACTCCGTGCTGTCTCCCACTGGCATTTGGGCCAGCAGCGGCTACAACGCCAACCCTGCCAACGGTTTTTACTACGCAACCCCCACCATGGGTGGTCTGAGCGGTGCCGTCAGCTACAACCTGGACGAAGTCACGCCTGCCAAAAAGAACGTGACATCTTTCCACGTCAAGTATGAAGGCGGCCCCGTGTACGCCGGTTTGGCTTACCAAACCGAAGGTGATGTTTCTGGTTCCAACGACAAGAAATTCACCCGTTTGAACGGTTCCTACGACCTGGGCGTTGCCAAGATCCTGGCTGGCTACGGCAAGGTCAGCATGACCGGCACCCCCAACGTGACCGACCTGACCATCGGTGCTGACATTCCCCTGGGCTCCAGCCTGGTTCTGTCTGCTGGTTACGCTTCTTCCAAGCCCACCGGTGGCGTGAAAGCCTCTGGCTTCAGCTTCGGCGCCGCCTACCTGCTGTCCAAGCGCACCACCGTGTACGGTGGCCTCCTGGACACCAAAAACGGTGGTCCTGACAGCCGCGTCGGTTTCGGCCTGAAGCACACTTTCTGATTTTTCCGGCTTTTGCCGGTTTCATTCAGACAAAACCGCCTGCTTGCAGGCGGTTTTTTTTCGCCTTTGCGCTTCGGTGACAACCCTGCACGCAGGGCTTTTCACGGCCGCTATCATTTGGGTCAGCAAGTTGTTTCCGACTGAGCGTTCACCCATTGGAGTCGTGCATGAAATTCAAGCTTTCTGTCCTGTCTGTTGCGCTCGCGTTTTCCACCGTGGGCGTTGATGCCAAGACGTTCAAATGGTCCAGCGCCAGCGACATTCCCACTTGGGATATTCACTCGCAGAACAACGCACTGTCCAACGGTATCCACGCGGCGGTGTATGAATCCCTTGTGTACTACAACAGCCGTACTTTCAAGACCGAACCCATCCTGGCCACGGGCTGGAAGCAGGTCACGCCTACACAGTTGCGTTTGACATTGCGTTCGGGCGTCAAATTTCACGATGGTTCGGCGTTCACGGCAGACGATGCGGTGTTTTCGCTGGTGCGTGCCATGGCCAAAACGTCGAACTTCGCGGTGTACACCCAAGGCATCGACAAAGTGGTGAAGGTGGATGCACAGACCATCGACATCTTCACCAAAGATCCTAATCCCGTGCTGTTGAACCAGCTGACCGAGCTGCGCATGATGAGCAAGGCGTGGTCCGAGAAGAACAACTCAACCGCACCCAAAGACATCAAAACCAAGGACGAAAATTTTGCCCACCGCAATGCCATGGGCACAGGCCCCTTCAAACTCAAAGAATGGCAGCCCGATCAAAAGTTGGTGCTGCTGAAAAACGACGGCTGGTGGGGCAAGCCTGAAGGCAATGTGACCGAGGTGGTTTACACCCCCGTCAAGGCAACGGCCACGCGCATGGCTGCGTTGTTATCGGGTGAGGTGGACTTCGTGCTGGACCCCAGCCCGCAGGACTTGCCCCGTGTGCGCAGCACCCCCAGCCTGAAAGTGATCGATGGCATTGAAAACCGCACCATTTTCTTGGGGTTGGACCAGTTCCGCGATGAACTGCCCGGCAGCAACATCAAAGGCAAGAACCCACTGAAAGACCAGCGTGTCCGCAAGGCGCTGTACCAGGCCATTGACATTGACACCATCAACAAAGTGACCATGCGCGGTCTGGGCCAGCCCACGGGTGCACTGGTGGCACCTCAGGTCACAGGGTGGAGCAAAGAAGTCGACAAACGCTACCCCTACAGCATCGACGCGGCCAAAAAATTGTTGGCTGACGCGGGTTACCAAGACGGCTTTGAGGTGGACTTTGCCTGCCCCAACAACCGTTACATCAACGATGAAGCGATTTGCCAAGCGGTCACGGCCATGTGGTCCAAAGTGGGGGTGAAGGCCAAGTTGCGCACACTGCCGTTGGCCACTTATTTCCCCATGATTCAGCGTTACGAAGCCAGCATCTACATGCTTGGCTGGGGGGTGCCAACCTTCGATGCGCTCTACAGCATTCAGTCGCTGGTGCGTTCGGTGGGTGTCGGTGGTGACGGCAACTACAACGTGGGCCGATACAGCAACCCGCAAATGGATGCCTTGGTGGAGCGCACCAAGAAAGAGACCGATCTGAAGCTGCGCACCGAACTGCTGACCAAAGCCTTGGCGTTGCAAAACGAGGACGTGGCCCACATCCCGTTGCACAACCAGGTGATTCCGTGGGCGATGAAAAAGAACATTGATGTGGTGCACCGCGCCGACAACCGGCTGGACTGGCGGCTGATCAAGGTCAACTGAGCCCCGAGGCCCACGGACTTGTTCGCATTCATTTTGCGCCGCCTGTTGCAGGCGGTCGTCGTGATGGTCACGGTGGCGCTGGTGTCGTTCCTGCTGTTTCAGTACGTGGGCGACCCGGTGGTCTTTCTGCTGGGGCAAGACGCCACACCTGACCAAGTGGCCGAACTGCGCGCTGCGTTGGGACTGGATCAACCCTTCTTCGTGCAATTTGGCCATTTCCTGGCCAACGCGGTGCAGGGTGAATTTGGGCTGAGCTTGCGGCAGGGCACCAAAGTGTCTCAGCTCATTTCCGAGCGGTTCCCCGCCACCTTGGAGCTTGCCCTGGTGGCCGCGGCGCTGGCACTGTTGCTGGGTGTGCCCATGGGGGTGTATGCGGCACTTAAGCGGGGCAGTTTTTTGAGCCAGGTGTTCATGACCGTGTCGCTGCTGGGTGTGTCACTGCCCACGTTTCTGATCGGTATTTTGCTGATCCTGGTGTTTGCCGTGGTGCTGGGCTGGTTCCCCAGTTTTGGCCGCGGCGAAGTCACACACATCGGTGGCTGGACCACGGGGCTGCTCACGCTCAAAGGGTGGCACCACATCACTTTGCCCGCCATCACGCTGGCCATTTTTCAGCTCACGTTGATCATGCGACTGGTGCGCGCCGAAATGCTGGAGGTGCTGCGCACCGACTACATCAAGTTTGCCCGGGCCCGGGGCCTGACCGACCGGGCAGTGCATTTTGGTCATGCACTGAAAAACACGCTGGTGCCTGTGCTCACCATCACCGGCCTGCAACTGGGCGGGTTGATCGCGTTTGCCATCATCACCGAGACGGTGTTCCAGTGGCCGGGCATGGGGTTGTTGTTCATACAAGCCGTGACGTTTGCCGACATTCCCGTCATGGCCGCCTATTTGTGCCTGATTGCACTGATTTTTGTGGTCATCAACTTGTTGGTGGACCTGTTGTATTTTGCCGTGGACCCACGGTTGCGCGTGGACAAGGCCGGAGGCCACTGAACAATGATGCCCAAACACACCGCTGAAACCACCCGCGTCTCGCGCATCAGGGCGCAGGGCAGGGCGTTTGCCCACATTGCCGCATTCCACCCCGAGTTGACGGCTTTGCGGCGCGACTTGCACGCCCACCCCGAGCTGGGGTTTGAAGAGGTTTACACCACCGGGCGCGTTGTCGATGCGCTCAAGGTGTGTGGGGTGGATGAAATCCACACCCACGTCGGGCGCACGGGCGTGGTGGCCGTCATCCACGGTCAACAGCGCAACAGCGGGCGTATGTTGGGGCTGCGCGCCGAGATGGACGCGTTGCCCATGTCCGAGCACAACGAGTTCCCGTGGCGGTCAGCCAAACCGGGCCTGATGCACGGTTGCGGGCACGACGGCCACACCACCATGCTGGTGGGCGCGGCACGCTACCTGGCCGAAACCCGGCGGTTCGACGGCACGGCTGTGCTGATTTTTCAGCCGGGTGAAGAGGGGCACGCAGGTGCCAAAGCCATGATCGACGACGGCTTGTTTGACCGCTTCCCGGTGGAAGCCGTGTTTGCCATGCACAACTGGCCGCAAATGAAGCCCGGCACGGTGGGCATCAACCCCGGCCCCATGATGGCCGCCGCAGACCGCATCACCATCCACATCACCGGCAAGGGCGGGCATGGGGCGCACGCCTACCTCACGGTGGACCCGGTGCTGGTGGCGGCGCACATCATCACGGCGGTGCAAAGCATCGTGTCGCGCAACGTGCGGCCCATCGACAGCGCGGTCATCAGCCTGTGCGCCATGCACGCGGGTGACCTGGCCGCGTTCAGCGTGGTGCCCGGCGAGGCCACGCTGGTGGGCACCGTGCGCACCTTCACCCCCGCCGTGCAAGCCATGGTCGAGCGCCGCCTGAACGAGGTGTGCACGGGCGTGGCCATGGGTTTCGGGGCCACGGCCACCGTGACCTACGAGCGCATTTACCCCGCCACCGTCAACTCAGCCCAACAAGCTGACTTTGCCGCCGACGTGGCCGAGCGCCTGCTGGGGGCCGACCAGGTGGACCGCCAGCTCGACCCCAGCATGGGGGCTGAAGATTTCTCGTTCATGCTGCAAGCCAAGCCGGGTGCCTACCTGCGCCTGGGGCAGGGCGCTGAAAACGGTGTGGGCAGTTGCTTTTTGCACAACAGCCGTTACGACTTCAACGACGAGGTGTTGCCCCTGGGTGCAGCGCTGCACGCCGGTCTGGTTGAGCAGGGCATGCCCCTGGCCACGGCATGAGGGCGGGCGCATGTTGAAACGCCTGAAAGCCTGGGCCGACAGCGACGTGGGCCACAGCTTTCGCTCGTCGCCCGTGGCCATGTGTGCAGCCTTGCTGGCGCTGGTGTGTGTGTTTTGCGCCGTGTTTGCCCCGTGGGTGGCCCCGCACAACCCCTTTGACCTCACCACGCTGGAGCTCAGCAACGCCCGCCTGCCACCCGCTTGGTCTGAAGGCGGCAACCCGGCCTTTTGGCTGGGCACCGACGACCAGGGGCGCGACATTTTGTCGGCCCTGATGTATGGCACCCGCATTTCGCTGGCGGTGGGCCTGGCATCGGTGCTGCTCTCGGTGGGCGTGGGCGTGGCCCTGGGGTTGCTGGCCGGTTTTGTGGGCGGTTGGCTCGACGCGTTGCTGATGCGCCTGTGCGACGTGATGCTGTCGTTTCCTTCCATTCTGGTGGCCCTGCTCATTGCGGGCGTGGGGCGGGCGCTGTTCCCCAACGCCCACGATTCGCTGGCGTTTGGGGTGCTGATTTTGTCCATCGCCCTCACCGGCTGGGTGCAATACGCCCGCACGGTGCGCGGCTCTACGCTGGTGGAGCGCAACAAGGAATACGTGCAGGCCGCACGGGTCACCGGCGTGTCGGGCGCGCGCATCATGCGCCGCCATGTGTTGCCCAATGTGCTGGGCCCCGTGCTGGTGCTGGCCACCATCCAGGTGGCCACGGCCATCATCACCGAGGCCACGCTGAGCTTTTTGGGCGTGGGCGCACCCCCCACGTCACCGTCTTTGGG
Organism: Burkholderiaceae bacterium; assembly: GCA_049653005.1. Classification (GTDB taxonomy): domain Bacteria; phylum Pseudomonadota; class Gammaproteobacteria; order Burkholderiales; family Burkholderiaceae_C; genus UBA2334. The sequence continues at coordinate 13,868 of JBASFL010000029.1, forward strand.
CACCCTCATTCGGGTGGGCAACGACTATTTGTTTTCGGGCGAATGGTGGATCACCATTTTCCCCGGCGCCATGCTGGTGGTCATTGCGCTGAGCGTGAACCTGCTGGGCGACTGGCTGCGCGATGCCCTGAACCCCCGTTTGCGATGAACACACCACTTTTGCAAGTCAACAACCTGGTGGTGGAGTTCACCAACCGCCACGGCACGCTGCGGGCACTGGACGGTGTGTCGTTCGACATTGCCCCCGGTGAAATTCTGGGCGTGGTGGGTGAGTCGGGCGCGGGGAAATCGCTCACCGGCGCGGCCATCATCGGCCTGCTGGAGCCACCGGGCAAAGTGGCCAGCGGTGAAATTGTGCTGAAGGGCCAGCGCATCGACAACCTGCCTGCGCACGAGATGCGCAAAATCCGGGGCCGCCGCATCGGGGCCATTTTTCAAGACCCGCTCACCTCGCTCAACCCGCTCTACACCGTGGGTCGGCAGTTGACCGAAACCATACTCACCCACCTGGACGTGACCCCGGCCGAGGCCCGGCAGCGTGCCATCCAGCTGCTGAAAGACACCGGCATCCCGGCGGCCGAAGCGCGCATTGACCACCACCCGCACCAGTTTTCGGGCGGCATGCGCCAGCGCGTGGTCATTGCCCTGGCGCTGGCGGCCGAGCCCGAACTCATCGTGGCCGACGAGCCCACCACCGCGCTGGATGTGTCGATTCAGGCGCAAATCATCGGCTTGCTCAAGCGCATCTGCAAAGAGCGGGGCGCGGCCGTCATGCTCATCACCCACGACATGGGCGTGATCGCCGAAACCTGCGACCGCGTGGCCGTGTTGTACGCGGGGCGTGTGGCCGAGCTGGGCCCTGTGCAGCAGGTCATTCACCAGCCCGCCCACCCCTACACCCGGGGGCTGATGGCCTGTATTCCCGACATGACCGAAGACCGCGAGCGCCTGGCCCAGATCGACGGCGCCATGCCCCGGCTCAACGCCATCCCGCCCGGCTGCACCTTCAACCCCCGCTGCCCCGAAGCCACCGACCGCTGCCGCACCGAGCGCCCCACCTTGATGGCCGCAGGTGCCACCCAGGCCGCGTGCTGGATTCATGGTGCCAAAAGTGCCACCAGCGCTTGATGGTATTGAACAGTTTGCTATGACTGATAACAGCTCAAACACCCAGCCTTTGGTGCGCGCCACCGACCTGGCCCGCACCTTTGACGTGTCGGCCCCTTGGCTCAACCGCGTGTTGGAGCGCAAACCGCGCCAGTTGCTGCGTGCGGTGGACGGTGTGAGTTTCGACATTCCCCGGGGCACCACGCTGGCCTTGGTGGGCGAAAGCGGTTGCGGCAAAAGCACGGTGGCCCGCCTGCTGGTGGGGCTGTACGCCCCCACGCGCGGTGGCTTTGAGTTTGACGGGCAAGACGCGCACGCCGTGTTCAAAACCCCGCAGGGCAACCGCCTGCGCCGCCGCATCCAGATGATTTTCCAGGACCCCTACGCCAGCCTCAACCCGCGCTGGACGGTGGAGGCCATCGTGGGTGAGCCGCTCACCGAGCACGGCATCGTGACCGACGCGGCCGAGCTGAAAACCCGTGTGGGCGAGTTGCTGACCTCGGTGGGCCTGAGCCCGTTGGACATGGTGAAGTACCCGCACCAGTTTTCAGGCGGGCAGCGGCAACGCATTTCCATTGCCCGTGCCCTGGCCACCGAGCCCGAGTTTCTGGTGTGCGACGAGCCCACCTCGGCCCTGGACGTGAGCGTGCAGGCCCAGGTGCTGAACATCATGAAAGACCTGCAGCGCCAGCGCGGGCTGACCTACCTGTTCATCAGCCACAACCTGGCCGTGGTGCGCCACGTGAGCGACACCGTGGGTGTGATGTATTTGGGCCGCCTGGTCGAGCTGGCGCCCAAACACACGCTGTTCAACACCCCGCGCCACCCCTACACGCGCATGTTGCTGGACGCCATTCCCGACATGCGGCAAACCGGGCGCTCGCGCACCCCTGTGCAAGGCGAGGTGCCCAACCCGCTGAACCCGCCTGCCGGTTGTGCTTTCAACCCCCGTTGCCCCCACGCCAACGACCGCTGCCGCACCGAGCGCCCGGTGTTGCAAGCCTGGCAAGGCAGCCAAGTGGCCTGCCATGCAGTGGCAGAGGGCCGAATCTGATTCGATAGCTGTCAGCGCAATACAGGCAAGCGCTGGAGGCCAAAAAGGCTTTAAAAATTCAGCTCATGCGTAGCGTTTGCTGCGCAGGTTGTTTTTCATTTCTTTCAGCAGCGGCTGCAGCTTGGCCCCGCCAATGCGTAGTGCCACGCAAGTGGCCAGGATGTCGATGATCATCAGGTGCATGTGGCGCGAGGTCATGGGGCTGTAGCGGTCGTAGCCCTCGGGGTGGTCCGCCGCCAGGTGGATGTGCCCGGCAGCGGCCAGGGGCGAGCCGCTGGCTGTGATGACGATGGTGGTGGCGCCGTGTTTGCGGGCAATGTCGGCCGCGTCCATCAGGTCGCGCGTGCGGCCCGAGTTGCTGATGACCACCAGGCAGTCCCCCGGGCGCAGCATGCTGGCGCTCATCACCTGCATGTGGCCGTCGCTGTAGGCAATGGTGTGCAGCCCCAGGCGGAAAAACTTGTGCTGCGCGTCCTGCGCCACGATGCCCGAATTGCCAGCACCGAAAAACTCGATGCGCTGGTTGGCCGTGTGCGCGGCCACGATGGCGTCCACCGCTTTTTCGATGGCATGGGTGGATGCGTCGTTGCGGTATTTCAAGAATGCCGCCACCGTGTTGTCGATGACCTTCACCAGCACGTCGCCCACTTTGTCGTCCACGTCCACGCTGCGGTGGATGAAGGGCACGCCCTCGCTGACGGTGCCCGCCAGCTTCAGTTTGAAGTCGCTCAGCCCGTCGTAGCCCATGCTGCGGCAAAACCGCACCACCGTGGGTTTGCTGACGTGGGCACGGCTGGCCAGCTCGGTCACGGGCAGGCTGGCGAAGGTGCGGGGGTCCAGCAGCACCAGTTTGCCCACGCGCTGTTCGGCGGGCGCAAGCGAGGGCAGGGAAGCTTTGATTCGGTCAAGCATGGCGCGGTGTTGGTAACATACTGGGGGAACTGTACGAAATTTTATTACCTTTGCACATTGGCGTATGAACCAGCTTGACGCACTCAAACAATTCACCACTGTGGTGGCCGACACCGGCGATTTTTTGCAAATTGCCCAGTTCAAGCCCCGCGATGCCACCACCAACCCCAGCCTCATTTTGAAGGCGGTGCAAAAGCCCGAGTACGCGCCGTTGCTGGCGCAAACGCTGGCGAAGTTCGGTACCCGCGACTTGGGCGAGGTGATGGACCGTTTGCTGGTGCGTTTCGGCTGCGAAATCCTCACCCACATCCCCGGTCGGGTGTCCACAGAAGTGGACGCGCGCCTGAGTTTTGACACCGAGGCCACCGTGGCCCGGGGCCAGCGCATTGTCGAGCTGTACCAGGCTGAAGGGGTGCACATCGACCGGGTGTTGATCAAAATCGCGTCCACCTGGGAAGGCATTCAGGCCGCGGCCCAGTTGGAGCGCCAGGGCATTCACACCAACCTCACGCTGCTGTTCAGCTTTTGCCAGGCCGTGGCGTGTGGTCAGGCCAAGGTGCAGCTCATTTCCCCGTTTGTGGGGCGTATTTACGACTGGCACAAAAAGCAGGCCGGTGCGTCGTGGGACGAGGCGGCGCGCGCCGGGGCCAACGACCCGGGCGTGTTGTCGGTGCAAAGCATTTACAACCACTACAAAAAGCACGGCATTGCCACCGAGGTGATGGGGGCCAGTTTCCGCAACGTGGGGCAAATCACCGCGCTGGCCGGGTGTGACCTGCTGACCATTGCGCCCGACCTGTTGGCCCAGCTGGCCGCCAGCGATGCCCCGCTGGCCCGCGCGCTTGACGCCAGCGCCGCCCAGCGGTTGGACCTGCCCACGGTGCAATACAACGAAGCCGCCTTCCGTTACGCGCTGAACGACGACGCCATGGGCACCGAGAAGCTGGCCGAAGGCATCCGCGCCTTTGCGGCCGACACCTTCAAGCTGGAAGCCCTGATGCGGGCTTGACCAGCACCGGTGTCACATGGGGGCGGTTTGGTTGCTCCCCTGTGGCGGACGGGCTGCGGCGTCAGCGGCCGGTTCCAGTTCCACCGTGGCGGTGTGTGGGCACAACCAGCGGGGGTGCTCGCGGGTGGCGTCGATGCAGCCACCGTCTGCATAAATGCCGCGTCCGTCCCGGTAGCGCAGCATGCGCGCCAAAATCCGGGCCTTTTCATCTGTTTGGGTGCCGTTCAACGCGGCCATGCGCGCCCACACCACGGTTTCGTCGATGGTCGGTTCGCCGCTGGCATGTGGGACGATGGCGTCGCGCCAGAAGTAAATTTCCAGGCACTTGCTCTCCAGCGTGTAGGCCGACTGGGGGCGCCAGAAGTCGGTGAACAGGCCTTGCCCCAGGTACACCACCCACGAACCTTCAAACCCCACCACATCGGCAGAGGCTTCGTCCGGGTTGCGAAACCACACCCGGTCACCGGGCACGTAATACCGTTGGGGCAGGGGTTCCTCCAGGCTGCCGACTTCGGTCAAAAACGTGTCGTGAAAGCGACCCGAGGCAATCGCTTTGTGCCGCCACTGGTTTTCAAGGGTTTTCAGCAGCGGGGGGTTGAAGGCTTGCAGCGTTTGCGCCATGCCCAGCAGCAGCACGTATTCGGTGGCCCTGTAGCAAGAAAACGAGAACAACTCGCCCGACACGCTGGGTTGTGTGGCCAGCGTGAGCGCGTCGATCAGGTTGGCCCCCGGTTTCAGGGTGAAGCCGGTGTCTTCCGCGTAAGTCCAGTGGTGCTCAGGGCGTTCCGCTGTTTCGGTGGCAAAGGCCAGCGTGGTCAATTGGCCGGCCTTGGCGGTGTTTTTGCGCACATCGACGTGGGCACACAACTCATCGAAAGACGGGAACACCTGCAATGTGGGCGACGCCAGCAGCGACACCGCAATTTCCAGTTCGGTGGAACACCGTTGCGCCCCCAGCCTGTCCACCAGGGCCAGCGTGTCAAACGCAGGGGTCAGCGTTGCCCAGGCCGCTTGGGTGAGGTGAAACCGCCAGCCAAGGTCGGTGGGGCCGACATCGAGCCACGTCATGTCCACGCCGTGGGCCTGAAGCCAGTGAGAAATTTGGGCCGCAGCCGCCCGCTGTGTGAATTTCGGCCCTGTGGGTTGTGCGTGCCTGACTTCAAAGCCGCTGACAGAGGGGTGTGTGTCTTGCATTCGCTGTCTCCGCAATTGGTTTGATTTGTGAACCAATTGGAAAGGCAATTTCCCTATTGGCGTGACAGGTATAACCCTCACCGATTAAGCGAAGCTTTTCCCGTGACGCAGGCAAAAAAAATCCCCACCGAAGTGGGGATTTTTGGGGGTGTCGATCAAGACAGCCGGTGCATTTACATGCCCATGCCGCCCATACCGCCCATGCCACCCATGTCGCCGCCACCCATGGAAGGTGCGTCGTCCTTGGCAGACTCGGCCACCATGCACTCGGTGGTCAGCATCAAGCTGGACACGGAAGCGGCGTTTTGCAACGCGGTGCGGGTCACTTTCGTGGGGTCCAGAATGCCCATTTCGATCATGTCGCCGTAGGTGTCGTTGGCAGCGTTGAAACCGTAGTTGCCGTTGCCAGCCAGGATGGCGTTGACCACCACAGAAGGCTCGCCACCGGCGTTGGCCACGATTTCGCGCAGAGGCGCTTCGATGGCTTTCAACACCAGTTTGATACCGGCGTCTTGGTCGGGGTTGTCACCTTTGATGGTGCCAGCGGCTTGGCGTGCGCGCAGCAGGGCCACGCCACCACCGGCCACAATGCCTTCTTCCACTGCAGCGCGGGTGGCGTGCAGGGCGTCTTCCACGCGGGCTTTCTTTTCCTTCATCTCGACTTCGGTGGCAGCACCGACCTTGATGACGGCCACGCCGCCGGCCAGCTTGGCCACGCGCTCTTGCAGCTTTTCGCGGTCGTAGTCGCTGGTGGCTTCTTCGATCTGGACGCGCACTTGTTTCACGCGGGCTTCGATGTCAGCAGCGGCGCCGGCGCCGTCGATGATGGTGGTGTTTTCTTTGCCCACTTCGATGCGCTTGGCTTGGCCCAGGTCGGCCAGCGTCACTTTTTCCAGGGACATGCCAACTTCTTCAGCGATGACCTTGCCGCCGGTCAGGATAGCGATGTCTTCCAGCATGGCCTTGCGGCGGTCGCCGAAGCCAGGGGCCTTCACTGCCACCACTTTCAGGATGCCGCGGATGGTGTTCACCACCAAAGTGGCCAGGGCTTCGCCCTCGACGTCTTCGGCAATGATCAGCAGGGGACGGCCGGCCTTGGCCACTTGCTCCAGCGTGGGCAGCAGGTCACGGATGTTGGAAACCTTCTTGTCGTACAGCAGCACGAAGGGGTTGTCCAGCAGCGCGGCTTGCTTTTCGGGGTTGTTGATGAAGTAGGGGCTCAGGTAGCCACGGTCAAACTGCATGCCCTCGACCACGTCGAGTTCGTTTTGCAGGCTCTTGCCGTCTTCCACGGTGATGACGCCTTCTTTGCCCACTTTGTCCATGGCGTTGGCGATGATGTCGCCAATGCTGGAGTCAGAGTTGGCAGAGATGGAGCCCACTTGGGCGATTTCTTTGCTGGTGGTGGTGGCCTTGGAGGCTGCCTTCAGCTGAACGATCAGGGCTTCCACAGCCTTGTCGATACCGCGCTTCAGGTCCATGGGGTTCATGCCGGCTGCCACGTACTTCATGCCTTCGCGCACGATGGCCTGGGCCAGCACGGTGGCGGTGGTGGTGCCGTCGCCAGCGTTGTCAGAAGTTTTGGAAGCCACTTCCTTGACCATCTGCGCACCCATGTTTTGCAGCTTGTCTTTCAGCTCGATTTCCTTGGCCACGGACACACCGTCCTTGGTCACGGTGGGGGCGCCGAACGAGCGCTCCAGCACCACGTTGCGGCCTTTGGGGCCCAGGGTCACTTTGACCGCGTTGGCCAGAATGTTCACGCCTTCAACCATGCGTGCGCGGGCTTCGCCGCCGAAAACCACGTCTTTTGCTGCCATGTTTGGCTCCTAAACTTAAAAATTAAGAATAAAAAGTGCTTCCAGCGCTTGATGTATATGCGCTGGGTGCTCTCAATAAATTACTTCTCGACCACGGCGAACAGGTCGTCTTCTTTCATGACGAGCAGTTCGTTGCCGTCGACCTTGACGGTCTGGCCGCTGTACTTGCCGAACAGAACGCGGTCACCGACCTTGACGTTCATGGCAGACAGTTCGCCTTTGTCGTTTTTCTTGCCGGGGCCCACGGCCAAAATTTCGCCTTGGTCAGGCTTCTCGGCGGCGGCGTCGGGAATGACGATGCCGGAGGCGGTTTTGGTTTCGCTGTCAATGCGTTTGACAATCACGCGGTCGGCGAGAGGACGAAGGTTCATGGCATCTCCTGAAAATAAAACAACGAAAAAAAGCGGAGGACTGGTTGTTAGCACTCAATCCCGGCGAGTGCTAATGATAAGGGTGGTGTTTGTCTTTTCAAGTGCAGGGTTTTGAAAAAAGTGCAAGCTCTGGGGTTTTCACCTGCGCGCACTGGCGCGTTTTTTTGGGGATGCGTGACGTGCGGCTTTTGGTGTCTTGGGGGGCGAAGCGGTGGCTGGGTGCATGTGGGGCCGTGGCGTTGCTGCTGGCGTTGGCCGGGTGCGGCAGTGCGCCGCCTGCGCGCCCACCGCAGCCCCCTGAGCCGCCCACCCAGCCCGAGCCCCTGGCCCCTGACCACGCCCAGGCCGTTACCTTGCACGCGCTGGGCTTGGTGGGCACGCCGTACCGCTACGGCGGCAACACGCCCGAGTCGGGGTTTGATTGCAGCGGGCTGATTGCCTACGTGTACGGCCATGCCGCTGGCGTGCGCACACCGCGCACCGTGGCCGATCTCAGCCGATGGGGCCAGCCCGTGCCACGCAGCGAGGTGCGCACCGGCGACCTGGCCGTGTTCACCGTCAAAGGCCGCACCAACCACGCGGGCATTTACGTGGGTGAAGGGCGTTTCGTGCACGCCCCGTCCACCGGCGGCACAGTGAAGATGGACCGGCTCGACCGGGGCTACTGGGCCGGCCAGGGCCTGTCTTTCAGGCGGTACGAATGAGCTGCTTTTCTCCAGCAACCCCCCTGCTCCATGCCCAGGGCCTGGGCAAAACCTTTGCGGGCCAGCCCCTGTTCGCGGGCGTTGACTTGAACGTGGCCCCGGGCGAGGTGGTGGCCGTGCTGGGCGAGTCGGGCATGGGCAAATCCACCCTGCTCAACGCCCTGGCCGGGCTGGAGCCGCTGGACGCGGGCCGTGTGACGGTGGACGGGGTGGAGGTGTCCGCCTTGGCCGAGGGCCCCTGCGCCCACTGGCGGCGCGCGGCACTGGGCTTTGTGTTTCAGGCCTTTCACGTGTTGCCCCACCTGAGCGTGGCGCAAAACGTGGCCCTGCCTTTGCTGCTGCTGGGCCAGCCCGACCCTGTGCGGGTGGCCGACACCCTGGCGCAGGTGGGGCTGGTCGGGTTGGGCGACCGCGCGCCGCGCACCCTGTCGGGCGGGCAGTTGCAGCGCGTGGCCATTGCCCGCGCCCTGGTGCACCGCCCGCGCCTGTTGCTGGCCGACGAGCCCACGGGCAACCTTGACCCCGCCACGGGCGAGTTGGTCATTGCCCTGTTGCTGTCGCAAGCCCGTGCCACCGGGGCCGCCGTGGTGTTGGTGACGCACTCGCTGGCGGCAGCGGCCCGCGCCGACCGTGCACTGCGCCTCACGCCTACCGGTCTGGTTGTGGCATGAGTGGGGGTGCACCCCCACCCAGCGGCTGGGTTTTGGTGGCGGCGCTGCTGCGCCAGTTGACCGGGCCCGAGTGGCGCGCCCACGCCTGGCGGCAGTCCGCCGCCTGGGTGGCGGTGGCCCTGGGCGTGGCGCTGGGCCTGTCGGTGCACCTGATCAACGAAGCCGCGCTGGGCGAATTTGGCGCTGCCGTGCGCGCCGCCAACGGCCAGCCCGACGCCTCGCTGCGTTGCCAGCCCACTTGCGACGACGCGGTGTTTGACGCGCTGGTGGCCTTGCCCCAGGTGAGCAGTGCCCACCCCGTGGTGGCGTTCAGCAGCTACCTGGTGCTACCACCCTCTGCCGAGACACCTGCCGCCACCCCTAGGCGCGTGCCCGTGCAAGTGGTGGGGGTGGACGCGCTGGGCATCGTCGCCGTGGCCCCTGACCTGTTTCCCCGCGTGGCCCCGGGGCAAGACCGCCTGGCCCTGATCACCCCCGACCGCGTGTTTGCCAACGCCAGCGCCCTGGCCCAGACCGGGCTGGCGGTGGGCGACACGCTGGCCCTGCAAGTGGGCACGGGCACCACACGCTGGGTGTTGGCAGGCCAGGTGGCCGCTGGAGGGCCACCGCTGCTGGTGGTGGACATTGCCGCCGCGCAAACCCGCCTGGGGCTGACCGGGCGGTTGAGCCGGGTGGACCTGCGCCTGCAGCCGGGTGCCACGCCCGCCCAGGTCACAGAAGCGCTGGGTGCCGCTTGGCCTGCCGGGGCGCGTTGGCACGCGGCGGGTGAAGACGAGCAGGCCTTGTCCGCCATGTCTCGCGCCTACCGGGTCAACTTGACGGTGCTGGCGCTGGTGGCCCTGTTTGTGGGGGCGTTTCTGGTGTTTTCGGTCATGGCGCTGTCGGTGGCGCAGCGGCTGCCTCAGTTGGCGCTGCTGGGGGTGCTGGGCCTGTCGGCGCCCGAGCGGCGGCGTTGGGTGCTGGCCGAAGCGGCCGCCACCGGTGCGTTCGGTGCCACCGTGGGGGTGGCGCTGGGCCTGGGGCTGGCGCTGCTGGCTTTGCGCTGGCTGGCGGGTGATTTGGGCGGCGGGTTTTTTCCGGGGGTGGCGCCGCAACTGGTGTGGTCTTGGCCTGCGGTGCTGGGGTTCTGGGCGCTGGGTGTGCTGGCGGCCGTGGCCGGGGGCTGGTTGCCCGCGGTGCAGGTGCAGGCCATGGCCCCTGCGCAGGCGTTGAAAGGGCTGGGCGGCACCCAGGTGGCCCCATTGCCCGCCTGGGTGGCCCCGCTGCTGCTGGCCGCTGGGGTGGGCCTGGCGCTGTTGCCCCCGGTGTGGGGGCTGCCGCTGGCCGCCTACGCGGGCGTGGGTTGCCTGCTGCTGGGTGGGGTGGTGGCCGTGCCCTGGGCGGTGGACGGTTTGTTGCGTGTGTTGGCCTGGGGTGGCCCACCGCGCCACGCGGCGGGCCTGCTGGCGCTGGAGCGTGCCCGGCACGAACGCCACGCGGCCACCGTGGCGGTGGCCGGTGTGGTGGCCAGCTTGAGCCTGGCCGTGGCGTTGACCGTGATGGTCTCCAGCTTCCGCGAGGGCGTGACCGGCTGGCTGGACCAAGTGGTGCCTGCCGACTTGTACGCCCGCACCGCCACCCGCAGCGTGGCCAGTGACGGCGCGCATTTGCCCGACGGTTTCGCCGCGCAGGCCCAGCGCCTGCCCGGTGTGGCCCGTGCCGAGGCCTCGCGCCTGCGCAGCCTGGTGCGGGTGCCCGGTACACCCGCCGTCACGCTGGTGGCCCGGCCTTTGCCCCAACCTGAAAAGCAATTGCCCTTGCTGGCACCGCCGTGGGCGGGCCCGGCCCCGCAGCCCGGCATGCCCAGCGTGTACGTGAGCGAGGCCATGGTGGCGCTGCACGGTGCTCAGCCGGGCCAGACCTTGACGCTGCCGCTGGGCCAGGCCGCGCCCACGACCGTGCTGGTGCGCGGGGTGTGGCGCGACTACGCCCGCCAGTTCGGCACCGTGGTGATGCACGACGCCGACTACCGCGCCCTCACCGGCGATGCGCTGACCAACGACCTGGCCGTGTGGCTGGCCCCCGGGGCACGGGCTGACGCGGTGCAGGCCGCGCTGCGCGAGCTGGCCGGTGGCCCGTGGCTGGAGTTTGCCGTGCCCGCCGACATCCGTGCCCAGTCGCTGCGCATTTTTGACCGCAGCTTTGCCGTCACCCGTTACTTGCAGGTGCTGGCCATTGGCATCGGGCTGTTTGGCATTGCGGCCAGTTTTTCGGCGCAGGTGCTGGCGCGGCAGCGCGAGTTCGGGCTGCTGGCGCACCTGGGCTTCACCCGCCGCCAGGTGGTGGCCACCGTGGCGGCCGAGGGTGTGGCCTGGACGGCGGGCGGTGCCCTGCTGGGGGTGGCCCTGGGGCTGGCCGTGGCGGCGGTGCTGGTGTTTGTGGTCAACCCGCAAAGCTTTCACTGGACCATGCCGCTGGTGGTGCCGTGGGACAAACTGGCTGCGTTGGTGGCCGGTGTGGTGGTGGCAGGTGGGCTGGCGGCGGGCACCAGCGCCCGGGCTGCCGCGTCGGTGCAGGCCGTGCGTGCCGTGAAGGAGGACTGGTGAGCCGTTTTGTTGCCACACCGGGTGCCCCTTTGGCCCCCTTCACCCGCCGCGACGTTGTGCTGGCGCTGGCAGGTGTTGCCATGCCAGTGGGGCCTGTGTGGGCGGCATCCACCGCTGGCCCCCGCTTGAGCGGGCAACTTGCCTTTCCGCGCGACCACGGTGCCCACCCGGAATTTCGCACCGAGTGGTGGTACGCCACGGGGGCGCTGACCACCGCCGCAGGGGCGATGCTGGGGTTTCAGGTCACGTTTTTCCGCACGCGGGTGGGCGAGGGCGGTGTACCCCAGCCAGCTACGGTGGGCCGGTTCGAGCCGCGCCAGTTGCTGTTTGCCCACGCGGCCCTCACCGACGTGACCGCCCGCCGCCAGTGGCACGGCCAGCGCGTGGCCCGCTGGAACGGTGACCCCACCGCCCGCGCTGCCCGGGCCAGCCTGGCCGACACGGCGGTGGCCATCGGGGCCTGGGCGTTCGAGCGGCGCGGCGATGGCAGCTACCGCGCCCAAGTGTCAGAACAAGGGGTGGCGCTGGACCTGGTGTTGCGCCCCACCCAGCCGCTGTTGCTGCAAGGCGCACAAGGCCTGTCGCGCAAAGGGCCCGACCCGGCGCAGGCCAGCCACTACTACAGCCAGCCGCAACTGGCCGTGGCGGGGCAGGTTGTGCGCGAGGGCCAAACGCAGGCGGTCACCGGCACCGCCTGGCTGGACCACGAGTGGAGCGAAACCCTGCTGCCGCCCCAAGCCGTGGGCTGGGACTGGGTGGGCATGAACCTGGACAGCGGCGCGGCCCTCACCGCCTTTCGCCTGCGCACCGCCAGCGGCGAAGCCGTGTGGGCCGGTGGCAGTTGGCGCGAACCCGGCGGGCAAGCCCGTGTGTTTGCGCAGGGCGAAGTGACCTTCACCCCCCTGCGCTGGTGGGTGAGCCCGGCCACCCAGGCCCGCTACCCGGTGGTGTGGCGGGTGGCCACGCCCGTGGGTGCGTTTGAGGTGTCGGCCTTGCTGGACGCGCAGGAGCTGGACAGCCGCGCCAGCACCGGCACGGTGTATTGGGAGGGGTTGAGCGAGTTGCTGGCCCCCGACACCCGCCGCCGCGTGGGCCTGGGCTACCTGGAAATGACCGGCTATGTGGGCCGAATTGCTTTGTGAAAATTGAAATTTCAGCGTAGCTGAAAACCCACGTCCATCAAGCGATGGGTGGCAATTTGGCTTGAAAAAATACCATCAAAATCAATAGCGGGGTGCGCTGTGCTGCATCAGCCCCAGCTGGCTGCGCAGGCGGCTTTGCTCCCAGTCCAGGTCGCGCATGCGCTCGCGCAGGCGGCGGCGGGCCTCGTCGTTGGGGGCGCTGCGCAACTGGCTTTCCAGCCGCCGCAGTTCCGAGCTGTTTTGCTCGATGCGGTTTTGCATGCGGTGGATGTCGCTGCCCGCCTGATAGGCCTGCAAAAAGCCCGCCTCGTTGCCACGGGTGCGGCAGACGCCGTTGTAGCTTCGCCCGGCCAGCCCCTCGCGCCAGCCCACGGCCGGGGTGCAGTAGCTTTGCACTCCCCGGTCCCACCCGGCACGCCACGCGGTGGCGTTGGGCAAGATGCCGATTTTGTTGCACGCCTCGGCGTGTTCGGCCAAGCGCGATTCGGCGTGCCCGTTGGCCCCGTCCTGGTGGCCCAGGCGGCCCCAGTCGGCCGTGCGGCACTCGTTTTCGCTGAGCGTGGCGCAGCCGCTGAGCGCCAGGGCAGCCCCGGCCGCGCACACGGTCAACACAAGGCGTTGGGTGGTGGTGCGCATGGGGGGCTCCGCTGGGTATGGCTGGTTTGGGCTTATTTCAGACCGGCAGCGGCCCGCAGGGGTTGCGCCTTGTCGGTGCGTTCCCAGGTGAACTCGGGCTCTTCGCGGCCGAAGTGGCCGTAGGCGGCGGTCTTGCTGTAGATGGGGCGCAGCAGGTCCAGCATGTTGATGATGCCTTTGGGCCGCAGGTCGAAATGGGCCTCCACCAGCTTGGCGATTCCGCTGTCGGGAATCACGCCCGTGCCTTCGGTGTACACGGTGATGTTCATGGGCTTGGCCACGCCAATGGCATAGGCCACCTGAATCTGGCACTGCTTGGCCAAGCCCGCAGCCACGATGTTCTTGGCCACGTAGCGCGCGGCATAGGCCGCCGAGCGGTCCACCTTGCTGGGGTCTTTGCCGCTGAACGCGCCGCCACCGTGGGGGCAGGCACCGCCGTAGGTGTCCACAATGATCTTGCGGCCGGTCAGGCCACAGTCGCCCTGCGGGCCGCCGATGACGAAGCGGCCCGTGGGGTTGATGAGGTAGCGCGTGTTCTGCAACCATTCTTTGGGCAGCACGGGCTTGATGATTTCCTCAATGACGGCTTCGATGAAGCTGTCTTTCATCTTCGTGGCGGTTTCGCTTTGGTCGGGGCTGTGTTGGGTGGACAGCACCACGGTGTCGATGCTGTGGGGCTTGCCGTCCACGTAGCGCATGGTCACCTGGCTTTTGGCGTCGGGGCGCAGGAAGGGCAGGCGGCCATCTTTGCGCAGCTGCGCCTGGCGCTCCACCAGGCGGTGGGCGTAGTAAATGGGCGCGGGCATCAGCTCGGGCGTTTCGTCGCAGGCGTAGCCGAACATCAGGCCCTGGTCACCGGCGCCGATGTTCAGGTGGTCGTCAGACGCGTGGTCCACGCCTTGGGCAATGTCGTTGCTCTGCTTGTCGTAGGCCACCAGCACGGCGCAGCCCTTGTAGTCGATGCCGTACTCGGTGTTGTCGTAGCCAATGCGCTTGATGGTGTCGCGCGCCACCTGGATGTAGTCGACGTGCGCGTTGGTGGTGATTTCACCGGCCAGCACCACCAACCCGGTGTTGGTCAGGGTTTCGGCGGCCACGCGGCTGCGGGGGTCTTGGGTGAAGATGGCATCCAAAATGGCATCGGAAATCTGGTCGGCCACTTTGTCGGGGTGGCCCTCAGAGACGGATTCGGAAGTGAAAAGAAAGTCGTTCGCCATGTGAATAAACTCCTGGGGTTGTGGACAGGGCGGTCGCCTGGCCGGAGCTGTGGCGAACGCTTTAGCGGTGGGTTGACCGTTTCCGGCCCTGCAACCGCCCGACAGGGTGGCTGCGTCGTCCCGCAAGTTGTTCAGTAACTCGACGACGGTTTGAGTTTAATTCAAGCCGTCTTTTTCCCACCAATGCCCTTGTTTTGGGCCACACCGTGACCGTTTTGTTCAGGTTTTTCAGCGTTTGGCCCCTGTGGGCCCTGCACAGCCTAGGCGCTGCGCTGGGTTGGGTGGTGTTTGCGCTGTCGCCCACTTACCGCCGCCACTTGCTGGCGCACGCTGCGCTGGCCGGTGTGTCGCGGGCCGACGCGCTGGCCTCTGTGGCCGAGGCCGGGAAAATGGTGGCCGAGTTGCCCCGCCTGTGGATGGGGGCACCCGTGCCGGTGCACATGACGGGCCGCGAACACATCGACGCGGCCCAGGCCGCTGGCCAGGGGTTGTTGTTTTTCACGCCCCACATGGGCTGTTTTGAAATAACGGCCCGCGCCTATGCCGAGCTGTGTGGCCAGGCGCCAGGCCGGGCCATCACCGTGCTGTTTCGCCCCCCACGCCAGACCTGGTTGCGCCAGGTGGTGGCGGGTGCGCGCCAGGGCCCTGGGCTGGAGACCGCGCCCACCACGCTCGCCGGGGTCAAGCAGTTGCTCAAAGCCCTGCGCAGTGCCGCTGCGGTGGGCCTGTTGCCCGACCAGGTGCCGCCTGAGGGGCAGGGCGTGTGGGCCCCGTTTTTTGGCCGCCCGGCCTACACCATGACCTTGAGTGCCCGCCTGGCCCAAACCCCCCGCACCACAGTGCTGCTGGTTTGGGGTGAGCGTCTGTCTTGGGGGCGGGGCTATCGGGTGCATGTGTCGCCGTGGGATGCCGCTCCCCTGCCCACCGACCCCGTGGCCGCGTGCACCGCCATCAACGCCGCCATGGAGCGCCTGGTGCTGGCCTGCCCTCGCCAGTACCTGTGGGGCTACGCCCGTTACAAAACCCCGCGCGGGGGCGCCGAATGAGCCAGGGCACACCAGACACTGTGGCCAAAGGTTCCGTGGCAAGCCGGTTGGGCGTGGCGTTCATGGCCGCGTTGTCTCACCTGCCACTGCCGGTGGTGCGTGGGCTGGGCTGGTGCTTGGGCCAGGTGTTGTATGGGCTGGCGGTGGGCCGCCGCCGGGTGGCGCTGGTGAATTGGGGCCTGTGTTTCCCGCAAGACACCCCTGTGCAGCGCCGCCGTGCCGTGCGCACCCACTTTGTGCAGTTTGCCCAGGCCTGGCTGGACCGCAGCTGGCTGTGGGAAGCCTCGGCGTCGGTGGTGCGCCAGCGCCTGCGGTTGACCGGGCATCTGGATGCGCTGGCGGGCACCGCCCCCACGGTGGTGTTTGCCCCGCACTTTGTGGGCATGGACGCGGGGTGGATCGGCCTGACGCTGCTGCAACCCCGCCGCTGTGCGGGCATTTACGCGCCCCAGGCCAATGTGGCGGTGGACGCCTGGATGGCCCAGGGCCGCCAGCGTTTTGGCGACCCGCTGGTGGTGGCCAAGTGGCAAGGCCTGAAGCCGCTGGCAGCTGCGCTGCGCGAGGGCATGCCGCTGTACCTGCTGCCCGACATGGACCACGGGTTGGCCGATTCGGTGTGGGCCCCGTTCTTCGGCACACCGGTGGCCACCCTCAGCTCATTGCCCCGGTTTGCCCGCCTGGGCCGTGCCCAGGTGGTGCCGGTGATCAGCCGCATGACCGCCACCGGTTACGACGTGGAGGTGCTGCCCGCCTGGCAGCACTACCCCACCGACGATGTGACAGCCGACGCGGCACGCATGAACCACGAGCTGGAGGCGCTGATTGCCACCATGCCCACGCAGTACTACTGGGTGCACAAGCGCTTCAAAACCCGGCCCGAGGGGCAGCCCTCGGTGTACCGCTGACACCGTGTGCTGAATTTGAGGTGAAAATTGCCTCCGGCGCTTTGCTGTATTGGGTTTTCAGCTATTCAAAATAAAGTCTTCCACCAGGCCTGCCACGCGTTGGGGCTGCTCGTGAACGATCCAGTGGGTGGCGTCGGGCACGCGGTCCACGCGCAGGTGGGGCACCCACTGTTCCAAGCCGTCCAGCAGGGCAGGGGGCAGTGCCGTGTCGCCCATGCCCCAGATCACTTGGGTGGGCACGTTCACCTGGGCCAAACCGGGGGGCAGTTGCACGGCTTGCGCGGCCGCATCGGTGGGGGTGGCCGGGCGCAGGGGCGAAGCGCCGTAGTAGTGGCACGGGCCTGACAGACCCAGTGCCCAGGTTTGGCGGTAGCGCTCGCGCAGGGCGGGGGTGAGCCAGGCATGGGGGCCTGTGCTGGCCCCCATGTTGTCGAAAAACTCAAACAAACGCCGGTAACCGCCTTCGGCCAGGCGCGTGGGGGCGTCGGGCCGTGCCAAAAAATTCATGTAAGCGCTGGCGGCCTGTTGCGCCGCCGACTGTTGCAGCTCCCGCAGAAAGGTGGCGGGGTGGGGCGCGTTGACGATGGTCAGGCGCTTGAGCAGGTGCGGGTGCTGCGCAGCCAGGGCCCAGGCCAGCGCGCCGCCCCAGTCGTGTGCCACCAGGGTGATGGGTTCGCCCGCGCGGCCCGCTGCCGAGGCTTCGGCCTCGATCAGCGCTTGAATGTCTTGCACCAGGTGTTTGGCGCGGTAGCTGGCCACGTCAGGCGGGGCGCTGGAGTGTTCATAACCGCGCAAATTGGGGGCCACACAACGGTGACCACCGTGGACGGGCTGGGCAAAGTGCTGCAGCAAGTCGTCCCACACAAAAGCGGCCTCGGGGAAACCGTGCAAAAACACCACCAAGGGCCCATGCTCGGGGCCTGCCACCCGGCAGTTCAGCGCGATGCCGTGGGGCAATTCGCGCCGCTGGGTGCGGATGGCGGTGGGCTCAGTCATCGACGGCAGGCGGCTCGTCGTCAGGGGTGGGGGTGTCGGCCGCCACGGCGATGGGGGATGTGCCCACGCCCGCAGGGCCGGGCAGGTGGGCCCAGTGCCACAGCAGTTGCGCCACTTCGTCCACGCCCTGTTTTTTGAGCGATGAAAACAACTTCACCTCGCCGCCACCGCTTTGCAGTTGCGTGATGGACAACACTTTTTGGCCTTCGGTGCGGGTGAGTTTGTCGGATTTGGTGAGCAGCACCAGGAACTTCAGGCCTTGTTCCACGCGTGGGCGGATCACGTCGAGCAGGATGTCGTCCAGCTCGGTCAGGCCCAGGCGGGGGTCGCACATCATGACCACGGCGCGCAGGTTCTCGCGCGAGCGCAGGTAGTTCGCCATCACCCGCTGCCAGCGCAGCTTGGCTTCTTTGGGCACGGCGGCGTAGCCGTAGCCTGGCAAGTCGGCCAGCACGGCGTCGGTGGCGTTGTGTTTGCCCAGCGCAAACAGGTTGATGCTTTGGGTGCGGCCCGGGGTTTTGGACGCGAAAGCCAGCCGCTTTTGCTGGGTGAGTGTGTTGATGCAGGTGGATTTGCCCGCGTTCGAACGGCCCACGAATGCAATCTCGGGCACGTCCAGCGGGGGCAGGTGTTGCAGCTGCGGGGCCGTGGTCAGAAAACGGGCGGTGTGCAGCCAGCCGTTGGCTGTTTTGGCGTCGACGTGGGTGTCGGGGGCTGCGGTTGGCAGGACTGGAGTGGAAGGCTCGGTCATTTTTTGGGGTTTTCCCGATGCGGCAATGTAAAATTCAAAAGGTTTGTACCGCAGTGGTTACACGGTGCTTGCCGCCCATCATCGCTCATTCCAACAGCCCACATCATGAAATTGTTCGCTTCTTACCTTGGTGCCGCGGCCCTCGCCGCAGTCTCTTTCGCCGCTCAGGCCCAGACCGCCAAGCCCGATGTGGCCAAAGGTGCAGCGCTTTACGGCCAAGTGTGCGTGGCCTGCCACGCGGCCGACGGCAACTCCAACACCCCCGTCAATCCCAAGCTTGCCCAGCAACACCCCGAGTACCTGGTCAAGCAATTGCAGGAATTCAAGTCCGGCAAGCGCGAAAACGCGGTCATGAAGGGTTTTGCGTCTGCTTTGTCTGACGCCGACATGCGCAACGTGGCTTATTGGCTGGCGTCGCAAAAAGCCACCACCGGCGTGGCCACCCAAAAAGACCTGGTGTCTTTCGGTGAGCGCATTTACCGCGGGGGCATTCCCGACCGCCAGATTGCCGCGTGCACGGCATGCCACGCGGCCAACGGTTCGGGCATTCCCGCCCAATACCCCCGTTTGAGCGGTCAACACGCCGAATACACGGCCAGCCAGCTGGTGTCGTTCCGCGACGGCGTGCGCAAGAACAACGCGCAAATGGCCGGTGTGGCCGCCAAAATGAACGACCGCGAAATCAAGGCGGTGTCTGACTACATCGCAGGTTTGCGCTGAATCCGCTGACCGGTACCGGGGCGTATGTCCCTGTGCTGGTGCGGAATATAAGTCAACGTTAATATCCAACGCGAAAATGCCGGACGGGTGCTGGGCCCGCTGAACCTTTTGCGTGAGTTGGGTTCTGAGCCGGGCGGGTCAATGCAACATTGGCTCGCCCTTTTCTTTTGTGTGCAATGAACAAGCCGGGCGTCGGGTGTATGGAATGACTGTGACTACTGAAGGACTGGGCATCACAACCCGCCAACGCTGGGTGGCCAACGCCGTGGAGTTGTTGTCTTCCATGCGGTTTGCCATTTCGCTGCTGTCGGTGATCTGCATCGCCTCGGTGATTGGCACTGTGCTCAAGCAGCGCGAGCCCATGAACAACTACGTCAACCAATTTGGGCCGTTTTGGTCTGAGGTGTTTGGCAAGCTGGACCTGTACGCCGTGTACAGCGCCTGGTGGTTTTTGGTGATCTTGGCGTTTCTGGTGGTCAGCACCAGCCTGTGCATTGCCCGCAACACGCCCAAAATTCTGGCCGATCTTAAAACCCACAAAGAAGGCATCCGCGAGCAAAGCCTGAAAGCGTTTGGTCACCGCGCCGAAGCCACATTGGCCAGCGACCCGCAAAGCGCTGCCCAGCACATCGGTCAGGCGTTGGTGGCATCGGGCTGGAAAGTGAAACTGCAGTCGCGCGACACCGCCACCGGCCAAGGCTGGATGGTGGCGGCCAAAGCGGGTGCGGCCAACAAGCTGGGGTACCTGGCGGCCCACAGCGCCATCGTGCTGGTGTGCATCGGCGGCTTGCTGGACGGCGATTTGGTGGTGCGGGCCCAAATGTGGTTCAACGGCAAATCGGTGTTTTCAGGCGGTGGGTTGATTGCCGATGTGCCTGCGCAGCACCGACTGTCTCCCCAAAACCCCACGTTCCGGGGCAACCTCTTGGTGTCAGAAGGCGGCAGTTCCAGCACGGCCATCTTGTCGCAGCCCACGGGGGTGCTGATTCAAGACTTGCCCTTCACAGTTGAACTGAAGAAATTTGTGGTGGATTACTACTCCACCGGCATGCCCAAGCTGTTTGCCAGCGACATCGTGATCCGTGACCACGCCACGGGTGAGTCCACCGAGGCGCGTGTGCGGGTCAACCACCCCTACAACCACAACGGAGTGGAGATTTTCCAATCCAGTTTTGACGATGGGGGTTCTTCGGTGAAGTTGCGTGCGTTGCCCATGGCGGCAGACACCCAGCCGTTCACCTTGGAAGGGGTGATCGGTGGCAACAGCGCGTTGACCAACGGTGCAGACAAATTGACGGTTGAATTCACGGGTTTGCGCGTGATCAACGTCGAAAACTTCGGGCGTGAAACAGGTTCTGGCACCGACGTGCGTGCCGTGGATTTGCGCCATTCCATCGAAAGCCGTTTGGGTGCGGCCAACAAAACGCCCACCGAAAAGGTGTTGCGCAACATCGGCCCCAGCATCGCGTACAAGCTGCGCGATGCGGCCGGCCAGGCCACCGAATTCAACAACTACATGCTGCCGGTCGATGTGGACGGCACCCGCATGTTTTTGCTGGGCATGCGCGAAACCACGGGCACGCCGTTCCGGTATTTGCGTGTGCCCGCCGACGACGCCGACAGCCTGGACGGCTGGATGCGTTTGCGCACGGCATTGAAAACCCCCGCCATGCGCGACAAAGCGGTGCAGCGCTACGCCGAGCAAGCGGTGGAGCCTGGCAAACCCGAGCTGGTGCAGGCCTTGTCCGCCTCTGCCTCACGGGCGTTGAACCTGTTTGCCGGGGCCGATGCCGCGCTGCAAGACATGGGAGCCAACGCACCCAAGGGCGGGTTGCAAGCCGTCTCGGCCTTCATGGAGGCCAACGTGCCTGAGGCCGAACGCGAACGGGCCAGCGAGGTGCTGGTGCGCATCCTGAACGGTGTGTTGTTCGAGCTGAACCAACTCGCCCGTGAAAAAGCCAACCTGAAACCCTTGCCCCGCGACGACGCTGCACGGAACTTCATGACCCAGGCGGTGCTCAGCCTGAGCGACGCGTTTTTCTACACCGCACCGCTGACCCTGATGCTGGACGACTTCAAACAGGTGCAGGCCAGCGTGTTCCAGGTGTCGCGTGCGCCCGGCAAAACCATTGTGTATTTGGGGTGTTTCTTCCTGATCGTCGGTGTTTTTGCCATGCTCTATGTGCGAGAGCGCCGCTTGTGGGTGTGGCTGGCCCCCACCTCCGCCACCGGTTCACAGGCCACCATGGCCTTGTCCACCAACCGAAAAACCATGGAGGCGGACCAAGAGTTTGAAACGCTCAAATCCCGTCTTCTCCAGTTGTCTCCAACCCAGGTCCCGTGATGAACACACAAACCTTGAATGTGCCCAAGTCGGCTGGCAGTGGCCAGACGATTTCGCTCAACGAGAGCTATTTCAGCCGCCGCAACGCCACCGATTGGGTGTTTGCCGTGGTGCTGGCATTGGCTGGCGCTTTTGTGTTTTTCCGCTACGAAGCCGCCATGGATGGGTATGAAAAAGCCATTCTGGTGGGGGCCGTGCCGTCGCTCATTTGGGTGGGCTGGCTGTGGCGGCCTCTGCGGGCGCTGATGGCCGGTGTGGCGGCGCTGTCGTTGTTGGCCATCTGGTTGTACCAAGCCAACGGGCAGGCCGATCTGGCCCGGGCAGACACCGCGTTTTTGCTGAAATATTTCCTGTCCAGCCAATCGGCCATTTTGTGGATGAGCGTGTTGTTTTTCATGAGCACCGCTTTCTATTGGGCGGGGGTGTTTTTGCGCTCCAACTCGGATGCCATGGAATTGCTGGGCTCGCGTGTGGCCTGGGCGGCTGTTTTGCTGGCGCTGGTCGGCACCATGGTGCGGTGGTACGAAGGCCACCAGATGGGCCCCGACATTGGCCACATTCCGGTCAGCAACCTGTATGAAGTGTTCATTTTGTTTTGCTGGCTCACCGCCACGTTCTACCTGTATTACGAAGAGCACTACAACACGCGTTCGCTGGGCGCCTTTGTCATGCTGGTGGTCAGCGCCGCCGTGGGCTTTTTGCTGTGGTACACGGTGGTGCGTGAAGCCCACCAGATTCAGCCGCTGATTCCCGCGTTGCAAAGCTGGTGGATGAAGATTCACGTGCCCGCCAACTTTGTGGGGTACGGCACCTTTGCCATCGCCGCCATGGTGGCGTTTGCCTACCTCATCAAACAGTCGGCCAGCGAAACCCGTTGGTACAAGCTGGCCCCCTTGTGGGCGCTGGGTGTGGTGCTTTGTTTTGAGCCCCTGGTGTTCCGCCAGGGCAAGGTGGACGGTGGCAGCAGTTACTGGTTTGTGTACTTTGGCATTTCGTCCCTGATCGTGGCGGGCATTCTGGGCATACGCGTGCGCCTGGCCGAGCGTCTGCCCAGCTTTGAGGTGCTGGACGACGTGATGTACAAGGCCATTGCCATCGGCTTTGCGTTTTTCACCATCGCCACCGTGCTGGGCGCCCTGTGGGCGGCCGAGGCTTGGGGTGGCTACTGGAGCTGGGACCCCAAAGAAACCTGGGCCCTGATCGTATGGCTGAACTACGCGGCCTGGCTGCACATGCGGCTGATGAAGGGCCTGCGCGGTGCCGTCTCGGCCTGGTGGGCGTTGGTGGGTCTGGTCATCACCACGTTTGCGTTTTTGGGTGTGAACATGTTCCTGTCGGGCCTGCACAGCTACGGCGCGCTTTGAGTTTGCAGGGGGCGGTTCAAGCCCCCATGAAAAATACATTGGCCTGATCGGTTCACACTGGAACCCATCAGGCCTTTTTGTTGACCAATGCGTTCAAAAGCCCAAACCACCCGGTACACCCCATGCCCTCACACTTCCAGCGCCACGGTTTCAACCACCCCATTGCCAGTGAGATCACGCCCCAAAGTGCATACCTCAACCGCCGCGCCCTGATACAGGGCATGGCCACCGGGGTGGCCGGTGCGTCGTTGGCCCTGTGGGCGGCACGCGACGCGCGCGCTGTGGTGGCCGCACCCGGCAAACTGGCGGCGCTGCCCAGCCAGCCGTCGCCGGTGCCCGGTGCCATGACAATGGAAAAGCCCACGCCGTATGGCGACGCCAGCACCTACAACAACTTCTACGAATTCGGCACCGACAAGGCCGACCCGGCCCGCCTGGGTGCCACGCTGCGCACCAAGCCCTGGACGGTGCAAATCGAGGGGCTGGTGAAGAAGCCCAAAACCATCGACCTGGCCGACCTTCTCAAGTTGGCCCCGATGGAGGAGCGCATTTACCGCCTGCGGTGTGTGGAGGGCTGGTCCATGGTGGTGCCCTGGGTGGGTTACTCGGTGGCCGAGCTGGTTCGCCACGCCGAGCCCCTGGGGTCGGCCAAATACGTGGAGTTTGTGACCCAGGCTGACCGCGCCACCATGCCGGGCCTGCGCGCCGGTGTGTTGGACTGGCCGTATGTCGAGGCTTTGCGCATGGACGAGGCGTTGCACCCGCTGGCCATGCTGGCGTTTGGCATGTACGGCGAGGTGTTGCCCAACCAGAACGGGGCCCCGGTGCGCCTGGTGGTGCCCTGGAAATACGGGTTCAAGAGCGGCAAGTCGCTGGTCAAAATTCGCTTTGTGGAGCAGCAGCCCAAAACCGCCTGGAACCAGGCCGCACCGCAGGAATACGGCTTTTTTTCCAATGTGAACCCCGACGTGTCGCACCCCCGTTGGAGCCAAGCCACCGAGCGGCGCATCGGTGAAGACGGCCTGTTTGCCAAGAAACGCAAAACCCTGATGTTCAACGGCTACGAGCCCCAGGTGGGCCAGTTGTACGTGGGCATGGATTTGCGCCGCCTCTACTGAGCATGATGGGCGCTGTGCGGGCTGGGGTCGACCGTTGGGGCCGCCACGCCTGGGCCAAACCCCTGCTGGGGTTGGTGGTGACCCTGCCTTGCGCCTGGCTGGTGTGGGCCGCGTTCGCCAACCAACTGGGCGCCAACCCCGCCGAGGCCCTGATACGCGCCACCGGCGATTGGACCCTGCGTTTCTTGTGTGTGGCCCTGGCCGTGACCCCGCTGCGAGAGTGGTTGCGTGTGCCCACACTGGCGCGTTTTCGCCGCCTGCTGGGGCTGACCGTGTTTGCCTACGCCTGCCTGCACCTGACGGCGTATGTGTGGCTGGACATGGGGGCCGACTGGGCTGAGGTGGTGGCAGATGTGGCCAAGCGCCCGTTCATAGCGCTGGGCATGGCGTGCTGGGTGCTGTTGCTGGCGTTGGCTCTTACCTCGTTCAACGCCGCAGTGCGCTGGCTGGGCGGTGCCCGGTGGCGTGCGCTGCACCGCGCCGTGTACGCCGTGGCCGTGCTGGCCGTGCTGCACTTCTGGTGGATGCGGGCAGGCAAAAACAATTTCACCGAGGTGTGGGTGTACGCCACGGTGTTGGCGGCGCTGTTGTCGGCTCGCGCGTGGCATTTTTACATGAAAAATGCCACCAGCGCTTGAAGATATTCAACAGTTTGCTATGGATTTTTGCCTTTAAAGGGGCAGTTCCAGGCGCAACTGGTCGGCGGTCGTTTCGCGCTGGCGGATGAGGCGGGCCTGCCCGTTGTCAATCAGCACTTCGGCCGCCCGGCCGCGGGTGTTGTAGTTGCTGGCCATGCTCATGCAGTACGCACCGGCCGACATCACGGCCAGCAGGTCGCCAGGGGCGACGGCCAGTTCGCGGTCGCGACCCAGCCAGTCGCCGCTTTCGCACACGGGGCCCACCACGTCGTAGGTTTGCGCGGCAGTGTCGGTGCGCGGTTGCAGGGGTTCGATGCGGTGG
Organism: Burkholderiaceae bacterium; assembly: GCA_049653005.1. GTDB lineage: Bacteria > Pseudomonadota > Gammaproteobacteria > Burkholderiales > Burkholderiaceae_C > UBA2334. The sequence continues at coordinate 38,494 of JBASFL010000029.1, forward strand.
TAGGCCTCGTACATGGCGGGGCGGGGCAAATCGTTCATGGCCGCGTCCACGATGCAGAAGTTTTTGTGCTCACCGGGTTTCAGGTACAGCACTTCGGTCAGGCACACGCCCGCGTTGCCCACCAGTGAGCGGCCGGGTTCCACCATGAGCTGACGCTGGCCGTAGCCGCGCGCATCGAGCTTGGCCAGCAGTTGGGCCCACAGGCTGTCGGCGGCTGGGGGTTGGTCACCCTGGTAGTCAATGCCCAGGCCGCCGCCGAAGTCGATGTGGTGCAGGGGGATGCCCGCCGCCTCAATGGCGGCCACCAGGTCCAGCACGCGGTCCATGGCGTCCAGGTAGGGGCTGGTGTCGGTGATTTGCGAGCCAATGTGGCAGTCAATGCCCACCACGGCCAGGCCGGGTTGAGCGGCCGCGTGCCGGTAGGTGGCCAGCACTTCTTCGTGGGCAATGCCGAACTTGTTGCCTTTCAGCCCTGTGGAGATGTAGGGGTGGGTTTTGGCATCGACGTTGGGGTTGACGCGGATGCTCACCGGCGCACGCAGGCCCAGACCCACGGCCACGCCGTTGAGCACATCGAGTTCGGCCTGGCTTTCCACGTTGAAGCAGCCAATGCCAGCTTGCAGGGCCTGGGCCATTTCGCCCCGGGTTTTGCCTACGCCGGAAAAAATGATTTTGGAGGGCTCGGCCCCCGCCGCCAGTGCCCGCGCCAGCTCGCCGCCCGACACGATGTCAAACCCGCAACCCGCTTGGGCAAACACTTGCAGCACGGCGAGGGTGGAGTTGGCCTTCATGGCGTAGCACACCAGGGCCTTGCGCCCGGCAAAGCCGCGTTGGTAAGCGGACAGCGCTTGCAGCATGGCGGCTTTGGAATACACGAACAGCGGGGTTTGGTGCACCCGCGCCAAGCTGGCCAGGTCACAGCCTTCCAGTTGAAGTTGCCCCTCGGGGCGCGACAGAAAAGAACCTTGGGGCAGTGTGGTCATGGGTGAGCAGGGTAGGCCGGTGGGCAGCAGGCCCGAGGTGGTGGGGAAGTGGATGCGCGCGCTGTCAGGGCGCTGGTTTGAGCGGTTTGGCGGCGCTCGGTGCCTGGTCGGGCAGGTGCAGCGGGCCCTTTTGACCGCAGCCACCCAGCGCAAAACCAACCGCCAGCACGCCGAGGGTCATGCGCATGACCCTGATGCCTGTGCGCAGAGACACGCCGCCTAGAATTTGTGGGAATCCAACCATCGCAGAATTGTAATGACCGACACCCAATACCAAGACCGCGCCGAAGCGGCGCTGCGCGCCATTGAGCTGGCGTGCGACCGCATCAACGAAACCAGCGATGTGGACCTGGACAACCAGCGCACGGGCGGCATGGTCACGTTGACTTTTGCCAACCGCAGCCAGATCGTGGTGAATTTGCAAAAGCCGTTGCACGAAATTTGGATGGCGGCCCGCAGCGGCGGCTTTCACTTCAAATGGAGCGGCTCTGCCTGGGTCGACACCAAAGGCGCGGGTGAATTGTTTGCGTTGTTGACCCAATTCACCTCTGAGCAGGCGGGTCAGCCGCTGGTGTTTGCGGCGGACACCGGGGGTTGCTGACGGCTCGGTGGTTCAGTTGCGGAACAGGTCGAGAATGCCTTTGCGCTCTTCTGCCTCAATCGGGGCAGGGCCGCTGGCTGGGGCGCCTGCTGTTTCGCCCTCGCCTTGCCCCAGTTTGGCAATGCCGCTGCCCGGGGCGTATTCTTCAAAATACCAATCGCCGTTCTGCGACACCACGCCGGATGGCACGGGCAACTCGGCAACGGGCACGTTTTTCAACGCTTCCTGCATGAACGAAATCCAGATGGGCAAGCTGAGGCCGCCACCCGTTTCCCGGCTGCCCAGGTTTCTGGGGTTGTCGTAACCCACCCACACAGCGGCCACCAGGTTGGGCTGGAAGCCCACAAACCACGCGTCCATGGCGTCGTTGGTGGTGCCTGTTTTGCCGTACAGGTCGGGCCGCTTCAGCGTGGCTTGGGCACGGGCTGCCGTGCCCGCGCGGGTGATTTCTTGCAACAGGCTGCCCATGACGAAAGCGTTGCGGGGTTCAATGGCTTGCGCGGTGTCCTGGGCTTTGAGTTCGGGCACATCCAGCAGCACTTTGCCTTGGGCATCGGTCACTTTTGTGATGATGCTGGGGGGCAACAGGTGGCCGCCGTTGGCAAACACACCGTACGCTGAAGCCATTTGCAGCGGTGTGACCGCACCAGCCCCCAGCGCCATGGTCAGGTAAGGCGGGTGGCGTTCGGCATCGAAGCCAAACCGCTGTATCCAGTCTTGGGCGCTTTGTGCACCCACCACTTGCAATATGCGGATGGACACCATGTTTTTCGATTTGGCCAACGCCGCCCGCACGGGCATGGGGCCTTCAAACTTGCCGTCGTAGTTTTTGGGCTCCCAGGGTTTGCCGCCGGTTTCGGTGGCACTGAAGAACAGCGGTGAATCGTTGACCACGGTGGTGGGGGTCACCCCTTTTTCCAGCGCAGCCGAGTAAATGAAAGGTTTGAAGCTGGAGCCCGGTTGCCGCCACGCCTGGGTGGCGTGGTTGAACTTGTTCTTGTTGAAGTCAAACCCCCCCACCAGTGCGCGGATGGCGCCGTTGCGGGGGTCGAGTGCCACAAAGGCCCCTTCCACTTCCGGCAGTTGGGTGATTTCCCACCCGTTCTTGCCGGTTTTCATGATGCGCACCACCGCGCCCCGGCGCAGCGCCAGGTTGGGCGGTGCTTTGGCCGCCAGACCGGATTGCACAGGTTTCAGGCCGTCGCCTGTGACTTCGATGGGTTGTCCGTCTTGGCGCACGACCACCACTTTTTTGGGGTTGGCACTCAGCACCACGGCCGCCAGCACATCGCCGTTGTCGGGGTGGTCGGACAGGGCGTCATCGATGGCGTCGTCCAGACCCGGTCCATCTGGCGGCAGCGCCACAAATTGTTCGGGGCCGCGGTAGTGCTGGCGGCGCTCAAAGTCCATCAAGCCTTGCCGCAGCGAGCGGTAGGCGGCTTGTTGTTCGCCGCTGCGGATGGAGGTTGTCACGTTCAAGCCGCGTGTGTAGGCCTCTTCACCGTATTGACTGAAGATGGTTTGACGCACCATTTCGGCCGCGTAATCGCCACGCACCCGTTCGATGCTGGTGGCGGTGCGCAAACGCACCGGGGTTGCTTTGGCGGTTTTGGCCTGTTCTTCGGTGATGAACCCGTTTTCCAGCATGCGGTCGATGATGTACAGCTGCCGGGTGCGCGAGCGTTTGGGGTTGCTGATGGGGTTGAAGGCCGATGGTGCTTTGGGCAAACCTGCCAGCATGGCGGCTTCATCCACCGTGATGTCTTTCAGCGCCTTGCCGTAATAGGTTTGCGCGGCTGCGGCAAATCCGTAGGCGCGGTGCCCCAGAAAAATCTGGTTCATGTACACCTCCAGGATTTGCTCTTTGCTCAGCAGGTGTTCCAATTTGAAGGTGAGCAACACCTCGTAAATTTTGCGGGTGTAAGTCTTCTCTGCAGACAGGTACACGTTGCGGGCCACCTGCATGCTGATGGTGGATGCGCCCTGGCTTTTTGAGCGACCAAAGTTGGCCAAGCCTGCTCGGACCATGCCCAGGTAATCCACACCGCCGTGTTCGAAAAACCGCGCGTCTTCTGCCGCCAGCACGGCGTCTTTCATGACCTTGGGGATTTGAGCGATGGGTGTCAGGTCCCGGCGCTCTTCGCCGTATTCGGCCAGCAACTCGCCTTCGGCCGAGTACACCCGCAACGGCAACTTGGGGCGGTAGTCAGAAAGTGCCGACACTTCTGGCAGGTTGGGGTAGGCCATGGCCAGTGCCACGCCGATGACCATCATCAACGCCAGGGCACCAGCCGTTGCCACGCCCGCGCCCCACAAGAACAGGCGAAAAAGCCAATGGCGTTGGGCGGGTTTGCCGGCAGGCGTTGCCGCAGAGTCGTGGGAGGGGGCCTTGGCTGCCATGCGTTCTTTCAAAGAGGTGGCCCATTATAAAAACCGAGGTGCCGCGGCAAGCCTGCGCTGGACGTCGGCTTTTGGCAACGCACACCTTGGCGCAGAGTGGCCGATTTCTTGGGCGAACAAAGGACTTACTGATAGCATTGAAGTGGTTTATGAAGTGTTCCGACCAATTTATGGGAGCCAGCCTTGAGTGCTTTGGCATCGTTGTTCAGCCGTGAACCGGCACCACTGCTGGGCGTGGACGTGAGCACGTCCAGCGTGAAAGTGGTTGAGCTGGGGCGCAACCGTGCAGGCAAACTGGTGCTTGAGCGTTGTGCCATGGAACCCCTGGAGCGCGGCTGGATCACCGACGGCAACATTGAAAAATTTGACGAGGTAGCCGACGCGGTGCGCCGCGTGGTCCGAAAAAGCGGCAGCAAAACCAAAAATGCTGCACTTTCATTGCCGGCGTCGGCCGTGATCACCAAGAAAATCATCCTGCCCGGTGGCCTGAGCGAAGCAGAGCTTGAAATCCAGGTGGAATCCGAGGCCAACCAATACATTCCCTTTTCCCTGGATGAGGTGAGCCTCGACTTTTGCGTGATGGGCGCCAGTGAGTCCTCCCAGGGGGATGTGGATGTGCTGATCGCGGCGTCTCGCAAAGAAAAAGTGCAAGACCGGCAAGGTCTCGCCGAGGCTGCGGGGCTGAAAGCTGTGGTGGTCGATATTGAACCCTACGCCTCCCGCATGGCTTGCGCGAGATTGGTCGAACAGCTGCCCGGCAATGGCAAGGACTCGATCGTGGCGCTGTTTGAGATTGGTGCCCTGGCCACCAGCATGCAGGTCATTTGCAATGGCGATGTGCTGTACGAACGCGATCAGGCCTTCGGTGGCGCACAGTTGAGCCAAATGATTGCCCGCCAATATGGGTTTTCCATGGACGAGGCAGAACTCAAAAAACGCACCGGCGACGTGCCTGACGATTACGCGCACGCTGTGCTCAAGCCTTTCACCACCAACATGGGGCAAGAAATGTCCCGTGCGTTGCAATTCTTCTTCACCAGCACGCCGCACAACCGCGTGGATTACATACTTTTGGCCGGAGGCACCGCTGGCGTTCAGGGGTTGACCGAAGAAATCACCGCACAAACCTCATTTGCCTGCATGGTGGCCAACCCGTTTGAAGACATGGAAATGGGGCCATCGGTCAGGGCCACGAAACTGACGCGCGAGGCACCCTCGTATTTGACGGCCACGGGCTTGGCGCTGCGGAGGTTCTTCCTGTGATCCTGATCAATTTGCTGCCCCACCGTGAAGCGGCCCGCAAACGTCGGAAAGACCAGTTTCTTGTGTTTGCAGCGTCGGCTGCGGTGTTGGGGGCGGCTTTGTCTGCGCTGGTTCACACCTCGGTGCAAGCGGAAGTCGATGCCCAACGCGCCCGCAATGCCTACCTGCAAGAGGAAACCGGCAAGCTCGAAGCGCAAATCAAAGACATCGCTGGTTTGCAGGCCGAAATCGCCAGCTTGAAAGCGCGCCAAGCCGCGGTCGAAAACTTGCAGTCAGACCGCAACACACCGGTGCATTTGCTGGACGAGTTGGTGAACAAATTGCCCGATGGGGTGTACTTGGTTTCGATGAAACAAGAGAACCAATCGGTGCAGTTGGTCGGCGTGGCGCAGTCGCAAGAGCGTGTGTCTGAGTTGCTGAGAAATCTCAACGGCAGCAAGTGGCTGTCACGCCCGGAGCTGGTGGAAATCGTCTCGACCGTCCAAGCCATTTCGCCACGGGAGCAGCGGCGGGTGTCGAATTTCACGGTGAGGGCGGGCCTGACCCGGCCAGACACTGCCACGCCAGCCCCTGGCGCTCAGGTTCCGCCGCGCGGCTGAGCGAACACACGCACGCACCATGGCCAAACCCGCATTGCCCCGCATCGATTTTGAAGAGCTGACGCGCACCATCCGGTCCCAGTTCGCCGGGTTGAACCCCAACGACCCCTCTCAGTGGCCGATGCTGCCCAAAGTGCTGACGCTGCTGGCCATTTGTGTGGGCGTGGTGGTTGCCCTTTGGTTTGTGTGGATCACACCAGTCAATGACGAGTTGGAGGTCGAGCGCCAGCAGGAGGTGACGTTACGTCAGACCTACTCAGAAAAGCTGGCCCAAGCCATCAATTTGGAAGAGCTGCGCAAGCAGTTGGAACAGGTGAGGCAGTACGTGACACAGCTTGAAAAACAACTGCCCAGCAAGGCCGAGATGGATGCTTTGTTGTCCGATATCAACCAAGCAGGTCTGGGGCGCAGCTTGCAATTTGAATTGTTCCGCCCAGGTCAGGTGGCAGTCAAAGACTATTACGCCGAGTTGCCCATCACGGTGCGTGTCACCGGGGGTTACCACGATGTGGGTTTGTTTGCGTCAGACATCGCCCATTTGTCCCGTATCGTGACCCTGAATGACCTCGCGCTGAGCCCGTTGAAAGACAAAGACGGCATGCTGGTCATGGAGGGCACGGCCAAAACGTACCGTTACCTGGACCCAGAAGAGGTGGCGGCTCAACAGAAAGCCGCCAGTGCGAAGGGGGCCGTGAAGTGAGCTTCAATGCTGTCGCCGCTCGTTGGATGTGTGCCTGTGTGTGCGTGCTGGTGTCGGGGTGTGCCGATTCGGGCGACGAAGAGTTGAGAAACTGGATGGCCGAGCAGCGCAACAGCATGCGCCCCAAAACCGAGGTGGTGTCTGAGCCCAAACCTTTTGTGCCTCAGGCTTACGCAGACGCCGGTGCGCTCAACCCCTTCGATTTGCGCAAGCTCACCAGTGGTTTGAAAGGCGATGTGGTCAACCCCGTGACCAATTCGTCGTTGGTGGCACCTGAACTTAACCGCCGCAAAGAACCCCTGGAAAATTTCCCATTGGACACAATGGCCTTGGTCGGCAGTCTGAAAAAAAACGACAAAGAGGCCGCTCTGCTGAGGGTTGATAAGTTGATTTATCAAGTCAATGTGGGTTCTTACATTGGTCAAAACTACGGGAAGATCACAAAGATCACGGAAACCGAGTTGTCTGTCCGGGAAATTGTTCAGGATGCAGCGGGCGAGTGGATTGAACGACAGGCTGTGTTGCAGCTGCAAGAAGGAACAAAATGAACACTGTTTTTGGCCTGCAAAAATACACGGCGAAGTGCTTTGTTTTGCTCGGCAGCGTTGTGCTGGCATCGGTGGCCCACGCGCAATCTGCCATCAGGTCTGTGACCGCTGCTGTCCAGGGGGGCGCGGAGGTGGTGCGTGTGGAGTTTTCCGAACCTTTGGCCTCTGTACCCGCCGGTTTTGTCATTCAGTCACCTGCACGCATCGCTTTTGATTTTCCCAACGTCAACACCGGTCTTGGGCGTGCGCCCATTGAATTGAACACCGGCAATCTTCGGTCTGCCAATGTCATTCAGGCCGGGGATCGGTCTCGTCTGGTGTTGAACCTGAAAGAGTCTTCAGGCTACGAGGCCAAATTGGAAGGCAAAACCTTGCTGGTCGTGCTGGAGAAAACCCGCGACACCGCGTTCCAACAGCCCGCAAAAGCAAATACCCCATCGGATGACGTGTATTCGTTGACCGATATCGATTTCCGGCGCGGCACCGACAACGTGGGCCGTGTGGTGGTCGATTTCTCCAACAGCCAGGTGGGTGTGGACATCAAGCAACAGGGCGGCACCCTGGCTGTTGAGTTTTTGAAAACCAGTTTGCCAGAGGGGTTGCGGCGGCGGTTGGATGTGTCCGATTTCGGCACGCCGGTTCAGAACATCGTGTCCACCCAAGTGGGCGACAAGGTCCGAATGGTGGTCACGCCAAAAGGCAATTGGGAGCACAGTGCCTACCAAAGTGACAAGCAGTTTGTCCTCGAAATTCGCGAGCAAAAGACAGACCCCAGCAAATTGACCCAAGGCAAAGGGTTTAACGGTGAAAAGCTCTCACTGAATTTCCAGAACATTGAAGTGCGGTCACTGTTGCAAGTGATTGCAGATTTCACCAATTTCAACATCGTCACATCGGATTCGGTCACGGGCACCTTGACCCTTCGGTTGAAAGATGTGCCTTGGGATCAGGCCTTGGAAATTATTCTGCAGGCCAAAGGTCTGGGTATGCGCAAAGCCGGTAACGTGATTTGGATTGCGCCAGGCGATGAAATATCCGCCCGGGAAAAAGCCGAGTTGGAATCCAAAGCCTCGATTGAAAGTTTGGAGTCTGTCAGGACCCAAGGTTTTCAAATGAATTACGCCAAGGCGGTGGAGATTGCCGCGCAGCTCAACGCCAGCCAGGCGACCACTGCGGCCGCGGCAACGGGCGCAAACACCAACACCGGTCGCTTGTTGTCGCCCCGTGGCAGTGTGATTGCCGAACCCCGCACCAATCAGCTTTTTGTCACGGACATTTCCAGCCGACTGGAGCAGATACAGCAGTTCATTGCCAAGCTCGATGTGCCTGTTCGGCAGGTGTTGATTGAAGCCCGGATTGTTGAGGCCGACGACAAGTTTGGAAAATCGTTGGGCGTCCGGCTGGGGGGCAGCGATTTGCGGGGTGTCCGCGGCGGTGATGCGGGCTATGCCGTTGCCGGTGGCAACAGAGTTGCGCTTGGCGGCTCTTACAACGCGGTCTCGTCAACCACGGGTGAAAGTGTGAACACGCTCGACACATCGAACACGTCGTTTGTCAACCTGCCTGCCTTGGGTTTGGGTGGGGTCAGCCCGGCGGCATTTGCCGTGTCGTTGTTCAGTGCATCTGCCAACCGGTTTTTGAACCTTGAGATTTCGGCCTTGGAAGCAGACAGCCGGGGAAAAATTGTCTCAAGCCCCCGCGTTGTCACGGCGGATCAGGTCAAGGCCGTTATTGAGCAGGGCGTGGAATACCCTTATCAAACCACGGCGCCCAATGGTGGCACCACCATTTCTTTCAAGAAGGCTGGCTTGAAACTTGAAGTCACACCGCAGATTACCCCTGAAGGCAACATCATTTTGGATGTGGAGGTGAACAAAGACAGCCCCGGTGAAATTCTGTCGGGTGCCCGGGCCATTAACACCAAGCGGGTGCAGACGCAAGTGCTGGTTGAAAACGGCGGCACCGTTGTCATTGGTGGCATTTTCGAATCTGTTGAATCAGACGGTGAAACGAAGGTGCCTTTTTTCGGCGATTTGCCAGTGATGGGCAACCTGTTCAAAACCCGCAACAAAACGGCCAACAAGTCTGAAATGCTGGTGTTCATCACACCGAAGGTCATCACCGACCGGCAACCGGTACGGTAACGCAGGCAACAAAAAAGGGGCGAAAGCCCCTTTTTTGTTGTTGCAGGCTGCGGTGTTCAGTCCGCAAATTTGCCCGCTGCATCGATCACAGGTTTCAGTTTGGCAATTTCATTGGCCACAAACGTTTTGTGTTCAGCGCGTTCCATGCGTTTGTCGGTCACCACCACCGCACCCAGGCCTTCTTGCTTCTTGATGAACTCGGGGTCTTTCAACGCCAGTTTCATCGCGTCGTTCAACTTTTTCAGGATGGGTTCTGGCGTGCCTTTGGGTGCGTACAGGCCGTGCCAAATGGTCAGGTCAAAACCTTTCAATCCCATTTCTTGCAGCGTGGGGTAGTCCTTCAGCAGTTTGTGGTTGGACAGTGGCTTGGAAGTTGTCACCGCAAAGGCTTTTACACGGCCTGCCTCGATCTGGCTGGTGGTGTTGGTGGTTTGGTCACACATCACGTCCACTTGGCCGCCAATCAGGTTGGTCATGGCGGGTGCCGTGCCACCGAAAGGGATGGTGGTCATCGAATCGCTCAGCTTGACGGCGTGTTGCCACATCAGCCCGCAAATGTGCGATGCCGAACCCAAGCCTGCGTGCGCAATGTTCAGCTTGCCTGAGTTGGCGCGGATGTAGTTTTCAAAGTCGCGGTACGTGTTGGCGGGCAACTGGGGCTTGCCCAGCAGCGTCATGGGGACTTCGTTGACCAGGCCCAGGTACTCGAAGTCTTCCAGGGGTTTGTAAGGCAGTTTGCGGTACAGGCCGGGGGTGGCGGCCATGCCGATGTGCCACAGCAGCAGGGTGTGGCCGTCGGCTTTGGCCTTGGCCACTTTGTTGGCCCCGATGGTGCCGCCTGCGCCGGCAGCGTTTTCAACAGTGAAGTTGCCGCCGGGCACGAATTTGCGCATGGCCTCGGCCAAGTCGCGGGCCACCCGGTCGGTGGGGCCACCGGCCGCAAAGGGCACGACGATGGAAACGGGCTTGGTGCCGGGGTAATCTTGTGCCTGCACGGTGCCGAATGCCAACACCGCCACAGCCGTGGCGACCAACGATGGAACGAACTTCATGGAGTCTCCTTTTTGGAATGGAACCGCCATATTAAAGGGCCGCAAGTGCCCGTCCATCCCGGAAATTACGTAGGCGTCACTGGTAGCTGCGGGCGTCTTCGATGACTTTGCCGTCGTTGGGCAAACTGCCGGGTGCGTGCGCCACGATGCTGGCGCGCAGCTTGGTGACATCGCGCACCGCGTGTTCCAGTTGCTCACGCAGGCTGTCGGACACCTGCTCGCATTCCACATGCAAAGCCATCTGGTCGTTGGCCATTTCGCCGCTCACCACCAGGCGTGCGCGCAGCACCTGGGGGAAGCGCTTGGCCACGTCGTTCACCTGGCTGGGGTGCACGAACATGCCGCGCACCTTGGTGGTTTGGTCGGCGCGGCCCATCCAGCCTTTGATGCGTGTGTGGGTGCGCCCGGTGGGGCAGGGGCCTGGCAGCACGGCCGAGAGGTCGCCCGTGCCGAAGCGGATGAGGGGGTAAACGGGGTTCAGGGTGGTGATGACCAACTCGCCCACTTCACCGGCGGGCACAGGGTCACCGGTGCCGGGGCGCACGATTTCCACCACCACACCTTCGTCCAGCACCAAGCCCTCGCGGGCCGGTGTTTCGTAGGCAATCAGCCCGATGTCGGCCGTGGCATAGCACTGGTAGGCGGCAATGCCGCGTGCGCTGAACCAGTCGCGCAGGCTGGGGGGGAAAGCCTCGCCCGACACCAGGGCTTTGGTCAGGCTGGGCAGGGCCACGCCCATGTCGGCGGCTTTTTCCAGGATGATTTTCAGGAAGCTGGGCGTGCCGGCGTAGCCCGCAGGTTTCAGCTCTGCCATGGCCATGACCTGTTGTTCCGTCTGGCCTGTCCCACCCGGGAACACGGTGCAGCCCAGGGCGTGGGCCGCGGTTTCCATCATGGAGCCGGCGGGGGTGAAGTGGTAGCTGAAACCGTTGTGGATCAGGTCACCCGATCGAAACCCTGCCGCGTGCATGGCCCGGGCCAGGCGCCAGTAGTCGGGGCGTGTGCCTTCGGGCTCGTAAATGGTGCCGGGGCTGGCAAACACGCGGCGCATGCCCGGGCCAAAACCCAGGGCGCTGAAGCCACCGAATACGTTGTGGGCGCGCTGTGCTTTTTGGCGTTCCAGCAGTTCGTGTTTGCGGATGACGGGCAGCTGGGCCAGTGCGGCACGGTTGTTCACGCTGGCGGCGTCGACCCCCGTCAACATCTCGGCGAAAGCCGGTGCATGGGTTTGGGCGTGTGCCACCTGGGCTGGCAGGGCGGCCATGAGGGCGGCTTCGCGGGCGGCGGGGTCGCGCTGCTCCAGCGCATCAAAAGGCGTGTTCATACGGGGCTCCTGGTGCGGGGCTGCCAGCGGGCTTTTTCAAAGCCTTTTGGTGCTCTGGCGCTTGATGGGTATGGTTTGTTTGCTATGCCTGTGCATCAAGCCAGCCAGCGCTTGCGGCGCTTGTAGCTCTTCACGTCTTTGAAGCTTTTGCGCTCGCCGCCGCCGACACCGAGGTAGAACTCTTTCACGTCCTCGTTGTTGCGCAGGTCGCTGGCGGTGCCGTCCATCATGATGCGGCCCGACTCCATGATGTAGCCGTAGTCGGCGTACTTCAGTGCCATGTTGGTGTTTTGCTCGGCAATCAGGAAGGTGACTTTTTCTTTGGTGTTCAGGTCTTTGACGATCTCGAACACCTCTTCCACGATCTGGGGGGCCAGGCCCATGGAGGGCTCGTCCAGCAGCACCACGCTGGGGTTGGCCATCAGCGCACGGCCGATGGCGCACATTTGCTGCTCACCGCCCGACGTGTAGGCCGCCTGGCTGGTGCGGCGGGTTTTCAGGCGCGGAAAATAGTTGTAGACCTTTTCCAAGTTGGCGGCCACCTCGGCTTTGTCGGTGCGCGTGTAGCTGCCGGTCATCAGGTTTTCTTCGATGGTCAGGTGGGCAAAACAGTGCCGCCCCTCCATCACCTGCACCACACCGCGTTTGACCAGGTCGGCGGGCGAGAGGTTTTCAATGCGCTCGCCGCGCAGCTCGACGCTGCCCTTGGTGACTTCGCCACGCTCGGCCTTCAGCAAGTTGGAAATGGCGCGCAGCGTGGTGGTTTTGCCCGCGCCGTTGCCGCCCAGGATGGCCGCGATCTGGCCCTCGGCCACGGTCAGCGACACCCCCTTGAGCACCAGGATGACGTGGTTGTAGATGACCTCAATGCCATTGACATTCAGAACGGTTTTGGGAGGAGTGCTCATGTTGACCTTTCGACTCACGTCAACGCCGCACGCGGCGCTGGGGTGAGGCATCGCAGGGGGCGATGCCGGTTTGAAACACCCCCCGTGGGGGCCGCGCACACGCGCAGCTCCCACGGGGTGGCGCCATCAGGACTGGCAGTCCTTGGCGTCGCGGCGGGTGAGTTTTTTCTCGGCGGCGTATTTGTCGGCTGCGGCTTTGACCATTGGCTTGATGATTTGCTCGTCGCCCTGGTACCAGTCGGATGACCAGTTGAACTTGGCGCCGTCCCAGGTGTGGATGCGTGCCCAAGCCGCGCCCATGTGGTCTTGGCAGCTGGTGGAGATGGGGCGCATCACGCCTTTGAAGCCCAGTGCGTCCAGCTTGGCCTGGGTGAGGTTGAGGTTTTCCAGGCCGTAGCGCACCTGTTCACCCGTCATGACCTTACCTTTGCCAAAGCGCTCTTGGGCGGCGCGCACGCCTTCCACGGCCAACATGGCGCTCATCATGCCGCGCATGTACAGCACATCGCCCACTTCGGGCTTGGGACCGGTGCCCTGGCCTTTTTCGTGCACCTTGGCCAGTGTTTCCTTGATGACATCGGCGTTTTTCTCGGCACCGTGCTGCATCATCACGGCCTTGTAGCCCTTGGCACCTGCGCCCACGTCTTTCACGTCAGGCTCGGCACCTGCCCACCACACGCCATACATTTTTTCACGGGGGAAGCCGGTGGCTTGCGCCTCTTTCAAGGCGGTGGAGTTCATCACGCCCCAGCCCCAGTTGATGACGTAGTCGGGGCGGTTCTGGCGAATTTGCAGCCAAGTGGCTTTTTGTTCCACACCGGGGTGGGTCACGGGCAACAGCGACAAGGTGAAGCCGTGGGTGGCCGCGTGTTCTTGCAGCAAAGGGATGGGCTCTTTGCCAAACGGGCTGTCGTGGTAGATCAGCGTGATTTTTTTGCCCTTGAGATTGCCCCAGCCGCCCAGGTTTTTCGCGATGTCTTGCATGATCACGTCGGCGGCCACCCAGTAGGTGCCTGCCAACGGGAAGTTCCACTTGAACACGCCGCCGTCCTGGCTTTCAGAGCGGCCATAACCTGCGGTCACCAGCGGGATTTTGTCGCCAGGGGCTTTTTCCGTCAGCGCGAACGTGATGCCGGTCGACAGTGGCTGGAACACCGTGGCGCCTTTGCCTTTCAGGCGTTCGTAGCACTCCACACCCCGGTCGGTGGCGTAACCGGTTTCGCACTCTTCAAAGCTCAGCTTCACGCCGTTCAAGCCGCCGCGGGCGTTCACCAGCTTCAAATAATCGACATAGCCGTTGGCAAAGGGCACGCCGTTGGGGGCGTACGCGCCGGTGCGGTACACCAGCACGGGGAAGAACTGCTCTTTGGCCTGGGCCGCGGCCTGGGTGGACACCAGCGCACTGGTGAGCCCGGTGGCCGCCACCGCAGCGGCGAGGACGATTTGGCGAAGTTTCATGGTTTGTCTCCTATGGAAAAGCACACAGCGAACACGGAAAAGCGCAAAAACCGACACCCCCCTGGCACATGCGCCACATGCCCGGGGCTTGAAACATCAGTGGGGGAAGGGCCAGAGGCGCAGCTTCTGCTTGGCCACGCTCCACAGCTTGGCCAAGCCGTGGGGTTCCACGATCAGGAACCACACAATCAGCGAGCCGAAAATCATGGCCTCGGCGTGGGCCACCGTGGCGGTGGAAATGTCCACCCCCACCAGGCCGCCCAGTGCAGGCAGAAACTGGTTCAAAAAGATGGGCAGGATCACGATGAAGGCCGCACCAAACATGCTGCCCATGACAGAGCCCATGCCACCGATGATCACCATGAACAGCAGTGAAAACGAGCGGTCCACAGAAAACGCCGCAGGCTCCCACGAACCCAGGTGCACAAAGCCCCACAGCGCACCCGCCACACCCACGATGAACGAGCTGACGGCAAACGCACTCAGCTTGGCGTACATGGGGCGGATGCCGATGACGGCCGCTGCCACGTCCATGTCGCGGATGGCCATCCACTCGCGGCCAATGGCGCCGCGCACCAGGTTTTTCGCCAGCAGGGCAAACACCACCAGGAAGGCCAGGCAAAACAGGTACTTTTGCACCGGCGTTTCAATGGGCAGACCAAACACCTGGAGGTTGGACACCGACACCGAACCCGACGAGTTGTTGTTGGTGAACCAGCCGATGCGCAAGAACGCCCAGTCGCAGAAGAATTGCGCGGCCAGAGTGGCCACGGCCAGGTAAAGCCCCTTCACCCGCAGGCTGGGAATGCCAAAGAACATGCCCACCAGCGTGGCGAAAAAGCCGCCCGACAAAATGGCCACCACCAGTGGCATGCCTTCGATGCGGATGAAGGTGTTGTAGGCCATGTAGGCCCCCACCGCCATGAAGGCACCCGAGCCCAGCGAGATTTGCCCGCAGTAGCCCACCAGAATGTTCACGCCCAGTGCGGCCAGCGACAAGATCAGGAACGGGATGAAGATGGCCCGGAACATGTACTCATCAAACAGCATCGGCACGGCAATGGCGGCCACCGCCACCAGGGCGAAGATTGCCCAGCGGTCCTGGGCAATCGGGAAAATCTGCTGGTCGGCCTGGTAGGTGGTCTTGAACTGTCCGTTTTCGCGGTAAAACATGGTTCAGCCTTGGAAAATATCAATAAAAATGGGCTCTGGCGCTTGATGGGTAAGCAAAGTTTGCTACAACCAATCAGACGCGATCGATGATCTTTTCGCCGAACAAACCCTGGGGGCGGAACAGCAGGAACACCAACGCCAACACGTAGGCAAACCAAATTTCAATGCCACCGCCCACCATGGGGCCGATGTACACCTCGGACAGCTTCTCGCCCACACCGATGATCAGCCCGCCGATGATGGCGCCGGGCACCGAGGTGAGGCCACCCAAAATGATCACGGGCAGGGCACGCAGCGCCACCGTGGTCAGCGAAAACTGCACTCCCAGCTTTGAGCCCCAGATCATCCCGGCGACCAGCGCCACGATGCCCGCCACACACCACACGATCACCCAGATGCGGTTGAGCGGAATACCGATGGACTGGGCCGCCTGGTGGTCGTCGGCCACGGCGCGCAGGGCGCGGCCGGTGCTGGTTTTCTGAAAGAACAGGCTCAGGCCCACCACCAGTGCGGCGGCAATGCCGGCGGCAATCAGGTCTTCTTTGTTGATCAGGATGCCGCCTTCAAACACCGTGTCCAGGATGAAGATCGGGTCTTTCGGCATGCCGATGTTGATTTGGTAGATGTCGCTGCCAAAAATGGTTTGGCCCGCACCGTCCAGCACGTAGGTGATGCCCAAGGTTGCCATCAGCAGTGTGGCGCCTTCCTGGTTCACCAGGTGGCGCAGCGCCAGGCGTTCAATCAGCCACGCCACCCCAAACATGCACACCGCTGCCACCGCAAAAGCCAGCATGTTGGCCAGCAGCAAACTGTCGGTGCCCAGCCACTGCGGAATCCACTCGGAAAACCGGGCCATGGCCAGTGCCGCGAACAGCACCATGGCGCCTTGCGAAAAGTTGAACACGCCCGAGGCCTTGAAAATGAGCACAAAGCCCAAGGCCACCAGCGAATACAGCATGCCGGCCATCAGGCCGCCGAAGAGGGTTTCAAGGAAAAATGCCATTTCGTGTGCCTCGCGTTCAGTGGCTGGTGCCCAGATAGGCACTGATCACTTCTTCGTTGTTGCGCACCTCTTCGGGGGTGCCGTCGCCAATTTTTTTGCCGTAGTCCAGCACCACCACGCGGTCGGAGATGTCCATCACCACGCCCATGTCGTGCTCGATCAGCACCACGGTGGTGCCAAATTCGTCGTTGATGTCAAGGATGAAGCGGCACATGTCCTGCTTCTCTTCCACGTTCATGCCCGCCATGGGTTCGTCGAGCAGCAGCACCTGTGGCTCCATGGCCAGGGCGCGGCCCAAGTCCACGCGCTTTTGCAGGCCGTAGGGCAACTGGCCCACCGGGGTTTTGCGGAAGGCCTGGATTTCCAGGAAGTCGATGATGTGTTCCACCTTCTCGCGGTGGGCCACTTCCTCGCGCTCGGCGGGGCCGATGCGCAGGGCCTGCAAAAACAGGTTGCTTTTGATGCGCAGGTTGCGCCCCGTCATGAGGTTGTCGATCACGCTCATGCCTTTGAACAGAGCCAGGTTCTGGAACGTGCGGGCAATGCCCATTTCGGCCACCTGGCGGCTGTTCATGTGTTTGAACGTTTGCCCACGGAAGGTGATGGAGCCGTCTTGCGGCTGGTACACACCGTTGATGCAGTTCAGCATCGAGCTTTTGCCCGCGCCGTTGGGGCCGATGATGGCGCGGATTTCGTGCTCTTTCACGTTGAAAGAGATGTCGGTCAGCGCCTTCACGCCACCAAAGCGCAGGCTGATGTTTTTCACGTCCAGGATGACGTCGCCAATCTTCTTGCTCATGCTGCTGCCTTCACGGGGGCGAAAGTTTGGGTGTCGCCCAGCTTGAGCGTGGCGCTCACGCTGCCGGTGCGGCCGTCTTCAAACTTCACCACGGTTTCAATGAACTGCTCGGTTTTGCCGCCATACAGGGCATCGACCAGCACGCCGTATTTGTCGCCAATGAAGCCCCGGCGGACCTTGTTGGTGCGGGTGAGTTCGCCGTCGTCGGCGTCCAGCTCTTTGTGCAGCACCAGGAAGCGGCTGATCTGGCTGCCTGCCAGCAAGGTGTCTTGCGCCAGGTCGGCGTTGACCTTTTCAATGCACTCTTTGATGAGCTGGTACACCTCGGGCTTCTGCGCCAAATCGGTGTAGCCCGCGTAGGCCAGGTTGCGGCGCTCGGCCCAGTTGCCCACGGCGTCGAAGTCGATGTTGATCATCACGCACACGCGGTCTCGCTGGTCGCCAAACGCCACCACCTCTTTGATGTGGCTGAAGAACTTCAGCTTGTTTTCCACGTATTTGGGCGCAAACATGGCCCCGTCGTTGGCACCGCCCTTGATGCGGCCCACGTCTTTCACGCGGTCGATGATTTTCAGGTGGCCGTGCGCGTCAATAAAGCCTGCGTCGCTGGTGTGGTACCAGCCGTCGGCCGTCAGCACCTCGGCGGTGGCCTTGGGGTTTTTGTAGTACTCCTTCAGCAAGCCGGGCGACTTCACCAGCAGCTCGCCGTTGTCCGCCAGCTTGATTTCCACGCCTTCGCAGGGCACACCCACCGTGTCGGCGCGGGCCTCGTGGTCGGGTTGCAGGCACACAAACACCGCCGTTTCGGTGGAGCCGTACAGCTGCTTCAGGTTGATGCCGATGCTGCGGTAAAAACTGAACAGGTCGGGGCCAATGGCCTCGCCCGCCGTGTAGGCCACCCGCACGCGGGAAAAGCCCAGCGTGTTGCGCAGCGGGCCGTACACACACAGGTTGCCCAGCGCGTACAGCAGGTTGTCCACCAACCCCACGGGTTTGCCGTCCATCTTGGTGGGGCCCACTTTGCGCGCCACATCCATGAAGTAATGGAACATCTTGCGTTTCAAGGCGCCCGCGTCTTCCATGCGAATCATCACGCTGGTCAGCAGGCCTTCAAACACGCGGGGGGGCGCAAAGTAGTAGGTGGGGCCCACTTCTTTCAGGTCGATGGTGACGGTGGCGGTGGACTCGGGGCAGTTCACCACATAGCCCGCTGCCAGCCACTGCGCGTAACTGAAGATGTTCTGGCCGATCCAGGCGGGGGGCAGGTAGGCCAGCACCTCGTCGGCGGGGGTGAGTTTGTCGAAGCGCGCGCCCACATCGGCGCGGTTGAGCAAGGTGTTGTGGGTGTGCACCACGCCCTTGGGGTTGCCGGTGGTGCCCGACGTGAAAAACATGGCCGCTACGTCGTCTGGCTGGGCCTGAGCCGTTTCGTTGGCGAAAAATTGGGGGTGCAACTGGGCAAACGCCTTGCCTGCCGCCACCAACTCGTCGATAGCGGCCAAGCCGGGTTCGTCGTAGTTGCGCAGGCCGCGTGGGTCGTCAAAGAACACGTGTTGCAGCTGGGGGCATTGCTCGCGGATTTCGAGCATTTTGTCCACCTGCTCCTGGTCTTCGACCACCGCAAAACGCACGTCGGCGTTGTTGATGGGGAACACACACTCGGCACCCACGGCGTCCTGGTACAGCGGCACCGGGATGGCACCCAGGCTTTGGGCGGCCAGCATGGTGGCGTACAGGCGGGGGCGGTTGGCGCCCACCACCACCATGTGTTCGTGGCGGCGCAGGCCAGCCTGGTGCAGGCCACACGCCAAGTGCTGCACCAGGGCCAGCATCTGGCTCCAGGTGGTGGTTTGCCAAATGCCGTATTCCTTTTCGCGCATGGCAGCGGCCTGGGGCCGTTGGGCAGCGTGATTGATCAGCAGCTGGGGGAACGTGGTCCGCATGGGGTCTCCTGATGTGCGCATTGCAAAACCGGTGAACGGTGCTGCAAACTTATTCTGGAGCGGATTCTGGGCCTTCATTTGACGCCATGTTGTCGTTGCGACGACAATTGGAGGGTCAACCCTCCTAGGACATTCCCTAGATTCCCGATCGAATTCACGTCTTTTCGGTCACTTTGTCACCATGACGACGATTCCCTTGCGCGAACGCGCCCGCCCACCCACCGACGACGAGCTGGCCCAGATCCCCTGGTTTCCAGCCCTCACGGCAGCCGAGCAGCACCGCGCCTGCGATGCATTGGTGGTCAGCGAGGCGGCGGTGGGCGACACCATTTGCCGCATCGGCCGCCAGGCCACCTATTGGTTCGGCCTGGTGGACGGTTTGCTGAAAATGAGCAACGACGACAGCCAGGGCCCCGTCATCACCTTCACCGGCGTCGCCCCGGGCGGCTGGTTTGGCGAGGGCACCGTGCTCAAACGCGAGGCCTACCGCTACAACATCCAGGCCTTGCGCAAAAGCCGCGTGGCGGGCCTGCCGTCCGACACCTTTCACTGGCTCATTGAGCATTCGCTGGGGTTCAACCGCTTCGTCATGTTGCAGTTGAACGAGCGGCTGGGCCAGTTCATTGCCGCCCGTGAAATCGACCGCCTGAACGACCCCGACCTGCGTGTGGCCCGCAGCCTGGCCTCGCTGGTCAACCCCGTGCTGTACCCCAGTGTGGGCGAGGTGCTGCGCATCACCCAGCAAGAACTGGCCTACCTGGTGGGGCTGTCGCGCCAGCGGGTGAACGAGGCGCTGAAAACCCTGGAGGCCGAAGGCGCCATTCGGGTGGAATACGGCGGGCTGCGCGTGCTGGACTTGTCCGCTTTGCGCAACGCGCACCGCCGCTGATTGCAATATTTCGCAAACTTCGCCGGTTTCTGCGTTTTATATTGCGACTGAATGGGTTCCGTCGGGGTGTTTTGAGGCCTCTGACGGGCCGTCCGTGCAATGGGGCGACAATGGCCCCATTGGGTTTTGTGGCCGTTCCAAGGCTTTTTGAAGGAGTCCGCGCATGTCCCGTTTGTTTTCAAGCCGTTGGGTGCTGTCCGCTGGTGCCGTGCTCGCCCTCAGCGGTTGCGCGGGGTTGGCCCCCGAGCCCCCAGAAGTGGAAGGCGCGCCCGCCAAAGAAACCGTGTTGGCCTTGACGGCAGACGGCCACCTGATTCGCTTCAATGCGGGGCAACCCCGCCGCATCCAGGCCAGCGTACCGGTCAAAGGGCTGGTGGCGGGTGACAGCTTGGTGGGCATCGATTTCCGCATGTCCAAAGGCGTGTTGTTTGCGGTGGGGCGCAAGGGCCAGATTTACACCCTTGACACCGCCACCGGCCAGCTGAAAACCGTGGGCACTGGCAACCCGCCCGTGGCATTGCGCGGCGCACGGTTCGGGGTGGACTTCAACCCCGCCGCCGACCGTATCCGCGTGGTCAGCGACGCCGGTCAAAACCTGCGCTTTCACCCCGACACGGGCGCTCAAATCGATTTCGATGCCAAAGCCCCCGGCGGCCAGGCCGACCCCGACTTGGCGTATGCCCCCGGTGACACCCAGCAGGGCAATGCCCCCCAATTGGTGTCAGCGGGTTACACCTACAACACCAAAGACGAGAAGATCACCACCAACTTTGCCCTGGACGCCCGCCAGGGCACCTTGGTCATGCAAGGGTCCCGCGAAGGCGTGACGCCGGTGGAGTCGCCCAACCTGGGGGTGCTGCGCACCGTGGGCCCGTTGGGCACGGGCCCCCTGACCGACGCCGCGTTCGACATTTCAGACGTGCGCAACACCGCGCTGGCGGCCGTTCGCACCCCGCAACACGCCCGCACACGCCTCTATGCGGTGGACTTGTCCACCGGTGCCGCGCGCTTCGTGGGCACGGTGGGCACCGGACAGGCCCTGGCGGGCATGGCCATCGAACCATGAGCCTGTTGCGCGTTTTTTGCGGGTGGGGGTTGGCCGCTTCGTTGGGCAGCGGCTTGGCCGTGGCGGCCCCTGTCACCGTCGCCGTGACCCAGGCCAACGGCGCTCCGTTGGCCGGTGCGGTGGTGTTTCTGGAGTCGGCGCAAGCCGCTCAGGCGGCCAAACCGTTGTCAAACGCTGAAATGGCACAAGAGAAAAAAGAGTTTGCACCCGGCGTGCTGGTGGTCACCCGGGGCACGTCCGTCACGTTTCCCAACCGCGACACGGTGCGCCACCATGTGTATTCGTTTTCACCTGCCAAAAAATTCGAGCTGAAACTCTACGCAGGCACCCCTGCCAACCCCGTGGAATTTGACCGCACGGGTATCGCGGTGCTGGGTTGCAACATCCATGACAACATGGTGGGCTGGGTGGTGGTGGTGGACACCCCTTACTTCGGCACGGCGGCGGCCAATGGCCAGGTCGCGCTGGACGCTCCCCCGGGCAAATACACCCTGCGCACCTGGCACCCGCGTTTGCCGGTGGGCCAGGAGGCCGCCATCCAGGCGCTTGACGTGGTGGCTGCCGGTGCCAGGGCCACCGTCAAACTGGGGCCCTTGCAGCCATGAGGTGGTTGGCGGTCTGGAGCGCCCGTTGGCGTGACATGGGCCTGGTCAAGCGCATCGTGGGCGTGTCGCTGGCGCTGTTGCTGGTGGTGCAGCTGGCGGGGTTTGCTGTTGTGCGGTTCAACATTGCCAGCAACGCCCGCACGCAAATCGCGCATGAACTTGCGGTGGGCGAGCGTGTGTGGCTTCGCGTGTTGTCCCAGAACGCCGACAAATTGCAGCTGGGCGCCTCGGTGCTGGCGGCCGACTTTGGTTTTCGCTCGGCCGTCAATTCGGGTGACGTGGAAACCATCCGCTCGGCGCTCGACAACCACGGTTCACGCATCGGCGCGCGCATCAGCGCCCAGTTCAACGCCCAACTGCAGTTGCAGGCCGTCAGCCACACCGACGCCGCGCCCAGCCCCGGGGTGCTGACCAGCCTGGCCCAGTCCCTGGTGGCCGAGCGCCAGGCGGTGGGGGGCGGTGGGCAAATGGCGTTGCTCAACGGCGTGCCTTACCAATTTGTCATGGTGCCCATGCGTGCGCCATTGGTCATTGGCTGGGTGTTGATGGGGTTCAGCATCGACCAGGCCTTGGCCGATGATGTGTACGACCTGATGGACGTGCACTTGGTGGTGCTCACCAAGCCCCCCGGCGGGCAAACCACCACCGCGGTCAGCACCCTGGCCGCCATGGATTTGGCCGCGTTCCCCCTGGATGCGCTGGGGGCGGGCGGCGAGCTTGAGCTGAAAGACCAGGCCTTTCTCACCCGCACGGTGGGCCTGGACGGCGAGGCCGGGCAGGTCACCTCGCTGCTGCTGCGCTCGGTGGACGAAGTGCTGGCCCCCTTTGTCCGCTTGCAGTGGGTGCTGTTCACCATCACGTTGGGCGGCGTGGCCCTGTTTGCCGTGGGCAGCACGCTGACGGCCCGCCGCGTGACCCAGCCCCTGCAACGGCTGCTGTTGTCGGTCCAGCGGCTGGAGGCGGGTGACTTCGATGCCCCCCTGCCCGCCATGCGCCGCGCCGACGAGGTGGGCACCCTGTCCCGTGCGTTTGACCTGATGCGCAAAGCCGTGGCCGCCAAGCAGGCCGAGGTGCGGCGGTTGGCCTACTGGGACCGCCTGACCGGCTTGCCCAACCGCGAGCAATTTCGCGAGGTGCTGATCGAGGCCATGACCATTCACAAGGCCGAGTCGGTGCCTGTGTCTGTCATCACCCTCAACCTGGACCGTTTCAAACACGTGAACGACGTGCTGGGCTACGCCTTTGGCGACGAGCTGCTGAAGGCCGTGGCCGAGCGCCTGCAAACCCTGCTGCGGCGCGAGCGCGACTGCGTGGCCCGCTTGGGGGGCGACGTGTTTGGCCTGCTGCTGTACCGCACCGACAGCGAGGGCGCGCTGCAACTGAGCGAGCGCATTGCCCAGGTGTTTGAAGAGCCCTTGTCGCTTCAGGGCCAAACCGTGGACGTGAGTGCCAGCATGGGCGTGGCCAGCTGGCCTGCCGACGCCGACCAGCCCGATTTGTTGCTGAGCCGCTCTGAAATTGCCATGCACGCGGCCAAAGCCCGCACCGTGGGCACACTGGTGTACGAGCCTGCCCTTGACTCGTCCAGCGCCCAAAACCTGTCGCTGCTCACCGACCTGCGCCACGCGCTGGAGCACGGCGAACTGCGCCTGTTTTTGCAACCCAAAATCAACGTGGCTACCGGGCGTGTGGTGGCGGCCGAGGCGCTGGTGCGCTGGCAGCACCCCCAGCGTGGCCTGGTGCCGCCCATGCTGTTCATTCCGTTTGCCGAGCAAACCGGCTTTGTGCGCCAGCTCACGTTGTGGATGTTTGAAGAAGCCGCCCGCCAATGGCAGGGTTTGCAGCACACCGGGCAAGACATCCGCGTGGCCATCAACCTGTCCACCCGCGACCTGCTCGACCTGGAGTTTCCCAACCGCCTGGCGGTGCTGATGGCCCAGTACCAGGTGCCCACCAGCGGGTTTTGCCTGGAAATCACCGAGAGCGCCATCATGGACGACCCCCAGCGGGCCGAGGCCACGCTGAACAAACTCTCGGGCCAGGGGTTCAAACTGTCCATCGACGACTTTGGCACCGGTTATTCTTCGCTCGCGTATTTGAAGCGCCTGCCCGTGAACGAGCTGAAAATCGACAAGTCCTTCGTCATGGGCATGGAGCACGACCAGAACGACGCGAAAATCGTGCGCTCCACCATCGACCTGGCCCACAACATGGGGCTGACCGTGGTGGCCGAGGGCGTGGAAAACGCCGCCATCCTGGCCCAGTTGGGGGAGCTCGACTGTGACGAGGCCCAGGGCTACCACATGAGCAAGCCCGTGCCCGTGACCGACTTCCAGGCGCATTGCGACCGCTGGCATTTGCAGTCCGCCCGGTAATTTACAAACAAATCGGCCTCCACCGCTTGATGGGTGTGGGTTTTAAGCTATACATAAAATGACAGAACGCAAACCCCTGGGTCTCAGCGCTGACCAAAAACAACTGCGCGAGCAACGGGCCCTGGCCCTGGAGCGCCTGGCCAACCCCAGCCCCGCACCCGAAGGCGTGGATGCGGCCCCCCGAACCCCCCGCCCACCGCG
>JBASFL010000030.1:0-40175 GCA_049653005.1 Burkholderiaceae bacterium
GCCCCGCCCCCGCCACCGGACCCATTGGCCAGCTTCACGCTGTACGGCGTGTACGGCAGTGGCGAGCAGGGCGGCATTTTGGCCAAATCAGACGGGCGGCTGCGCCGCATCCGCACCGGCGAAGGCCTGGGCGACTGGACACTGCAAAGCGTGCAAGGCCGCCAGGTCACCCTGGTGCGGGCCGACGAAACCCGCACCCTCACCCTGGCCCACATTTACGGTGCCCGCCCCAAAACCGACGCGCCACCCCCCACCGCTGCGGCGGGTGCCCCCGCCGTGCCGCTTGACCGCCAGGCCATGCAAGCCCAGGCCATGGACGAAGCCCGCGAGCGCCTGCGCCAACGCAACGAATTGTTCCGCAAAGCGGGGCTGCCCCCTGTGAAAGAGTGAGTGCTCAGTGACCATGAACCCAACCCAACGGGCCGCCGCCCTGCTGTGGGGCATTTCTGCCCTGCTGGCCTGCTCTCAGGCGCTTGCCGCCGATGTGCCCGCTGCCGCCACCCCCGTGGCAGAAGCCCGCCTCATTCCCGGCACCGACGCCGTGGTGGCCCCGCCCAAGCCCGTGGCCCCCTTGCAGGGTGCCGCCACCAGCTTCCGCTTTGAAGAAGCCCCCATTGCCGAATTTGCCACCATCGTGCTGAAAGACGTGGTGAAGGTTGACTATGTGCTGCACCAGCCGCTGAATGGCTCGGTCACCCTGTCCACCAACGGCGATGTGTCGCCCGACCAAGCCGTGCTGCTGCTTGAAAGCGCCCTGCAGGCCAACGGCCTGGTCATGGCCCGCGACACCCGGGGCACCTACCACGTGGGCAAGGCCGAGGCGCTGCGCGGCATCGTGCCCGCCATGCGCCAGGCCGTGCCCGGCAACGCACTGCCCCCCGGCAGCGGCGCCATTGTGGTGCGCCTGCAATACATAGGCGCCACCGAAATGGCCGCCATCCTCCGCCCCATGCTGGCCCCTGATTCGCTGGTGCGCGTGGACAACCTGCGCAACCTGCTGGTGCTGGCCGGCACCCGCACCCAGGCCGAGGGCTGGTTGGACGTGGTGTCCACCTTTGACGTGGACCTGCTCAAAGGCATGTCGGTGGGCGTGTTCCCGCTGAAATACGCCACCCTGAAAGAGGTAGACGCCGCTTTGCGCCTCGTGTCAGGCGGGGCGGGCGCCGCCGCAGCAGCCACCACCCCCAGCAACGTGCCCGGCCAGGCCAATGCCGCAGCCGCCGCGCCCGCCGCCATGGCCGATTCACCGTTTTTGGGTGCCGTGCGGATCATGCCCATAGAGCGGCTCAACAGCGTGCTGGTGGTGACGCCCCGCGCCGCTTACCTGGAAGAAGCCCGCGCCTGGATCGAGCGGCTTGACCAGCCCAACGCCAACAGCACCGAGCCCCAGCTGTTCATATACCCCGTGCAAAACGGCTCGGCTCGGCACTTGGCCAGCGTCATCAGTGGTCTGTTTGGCTCGGGCGGCGCAGCCACCGGCACACAAGCCACTGGCGTGGCCCCCGCACTGGGCACCGCCACCGCAGGCACGGCCAACACAGCAGCCCGCCCCGGCACCACCGCGGGCAACATCAGCCTGGCAGGCACGGGCACCATGGGCGCCACCGCCAACCGCACCGGCACCACCAACGCTGCTGGCACCAATGCCGGCGTGACCGCCGTGGCCCTCACGCCAAGCGTGCGCATGATTGCCGACGAAATCAACAATGCCGTGCTGTTTTACGGCACCCGGGCAGACTTCGCCAAAATTGAATCGGCCCTGAAGCGGCTCGACATTTCCCCCATTCAGGTGCTGATAGAAGCCAGCATCATTGAAGTGACCCTGAGCGACGACCTTGAATACGGCCTGCAGTGGCTGTTCAGCGGCGGCGCGCCCGGCAACCTCAGCGGCCGGGGCGCCATCAGCTCGGTGGCCGGGGGCGTGTTGGGCGCGGCCAAAAGCGGGTTTTCATATTCACTCACCAACTCGGCAGGCAACATCCGTGCGGTGTTGAACGCGCTGGCCGGCAAATCGCTGGTGAAGGTCATTTCAAGCCCGTCTGTGATGGTGCTGGACAACCACACCGCCACCATCACCGTGGGCAACCAGCAGCCCGTGAAAACCGCCACCACCGTGGCCACCGCCGGTGTGACCACCGAAAGCATTCAATACAAAGACGCCGGCGTGAGCCTGACCGTTACCCCATCGGTCACCGCAGGCAACATGGTCACCATGGACATGAACCAAATGGTGACCGATGTGGGCAACATCGACGCCGCCACCGGCCAGCGCGCCTTTTTGCAGCGCCAAATCACCAGCAAGGTGGCTGTGCGCTCGGGCGAAAGCCTGGTGCTGGGTGGCTTGATACGCGACAACAACACCAGTGGCAGTTCTGGTTTGCCACTGCTCAGCAGTTTGCCCGTGGTGGGCGCGCTGTTTGGAACTCAAACCAGCGCCACGGCTCGAACCGAGCTGCTGGTGGTGCTGATGCCCCGCGTGCTGCGCGCCGACCAAGACCTGCGTGAAATCAGCAACGAGCTGCGCGACCGCATGAAAGGCCTTGGCCAAGTGCCACAGCCCGCCCAGCAGCCCCCAGCAGCATCTGTTCAGTTGAACTGAAAGCTAAAAACTTGAAACAAGGAGTAACACCCGTATGAAGTTTTCCACCCGCATTGGCACGATTGCGTTGGCCTTGGTGGCCCTGTCTGGTTGCGCCAGCACCACCCCTGCAGGTACACCCGAGCAAGTGGTGGGCCAACTGGCCCAGCAGCGCTGGGCACATTTGATAGACGGCCGCTGGACCGATGCCTATGCCATGCTCACCCCCGCCTACCGCGCCCTGCACACCCAGCGTGAATACCAAGGTACTTTCAAAGGCGCAGTCACTTGGAAAAGCACCAAGGTGCTGAACACCACCTGCGAGCCAGAAAAGTGTGAAGTCCGTATGGAGCTGACCATCAGCAACCCCATGGCCCGTCGTGCGGATGACACGATCACCACCAACTTCACAGAAACCTGGTTGCAAGACGGCGGCCGCTGGTACCATTATGAAAAGCCCTGAACAGTCAGTGCCCACGGGCCTGCGGGCTTTGGTTATTGAACGTGTCTGCTTTTTTGAAAAGGGAAGGGAGATAGACCTCAACGACTGACTGTTTCGGTGCCCGTGTCGGGTGTGTTGCTTTTTTACCAACAACGCGGCTGACTGGGCTGCGACTCTAGGGGCAACCCCGGGGGCGTGTGCTAACATTTACGAGCGTAATCAATCCTGGTAGTTGCGCTTACCAACTTTTTTAACGGAGTTATCAATGAAAAAAAGTATTCTCTCTGCAAGCATTGCTGCCATGATTGGTGGCCTTGGCTTGGCTGGCATGGCAAACGCCGCAGTCGGTTTGAACGTGTTCAATGACTCGCCAGCTCCAAGCGTCGCTATCGGCGCTGCTGTGCTTATTACTGACACAAACCAAGCAGGTGCTGCAGCCGCTGCGGTTGCTGCAAACGTTGCAAACGGTACCGCTGCTACTACGCTGGCTGTGAATGAAGCTGGTACTGGCCATATTTTGGTTGTGCCTTACTTCACCACTCAGGGCACAAACGCAACCCTGTTGAACATCGTCAACACCGACACCGCAAACGGCAAGGCTGTGAAGGTTCGTTTCCGCGGTGCTTCCAACTCTGACGATATTTTCGACTTCACATTGCTGCTTTCCCCCGGCGACGTTTGGGCAGCCAAAGTCAGTCAAGGTGCTGATGGCATTTCCAAGCTGGAAACCGGCGACAAGACTTGCACGCTGCCTTCCGCTGTCGCCACGCAAGCCAACTCTTTCCCCACCGGTCGCTTGAATTCGGCTCTGTCCGCGGCTGATAAAGCCAATGAAACCCGTGAAGGCTACATCGAAATTTTGAACATGGCTGACGTGCCCAAGGCCGTTCAGACCAATCAATCTGTCGCTGCTGGCGTGACTGTTAACCCATTGTTCACTGCCATCAAGCACGTGAGCGGCGTTGCACCTTGCACCACCGCAGCTTTGGGCGTGTTGTTGACCCCTGCTCAAGACTATACGCACACCGCCGTCGATACTGGCGCCGTGTCTGTTCAGGGCAAGGGCATGAAGTTTCCCACTGGTCAACTGATGGCCAACTGGACCATTATCGATACCGTTAAGACGGCCACTTTCTCTGGCGCTGCCATTGCTCTGAAGGCTGGTACTGACGCGGCTCCTAACGCCAACGTGGTGTTCTTCCCCCAGTCTGACACATCTGCTACGACTACTGTCGCTACAGTTGTGCCCGTGATTGATAACTTCACGGCTGATCCTCTGCTGCGTACGGGCGCTATCTGGAAAGGCGTTGCTGCAACTGGCGCTTTGACAGCTTTCGGCCCTGCTGCAGGTTCGACTTCCGCAATCATTTCCGCGTCTTACTACGATCTGCCTGACTTGTCCACGCCTTACTTGGCTGTGGCTGCTCCTGCCAGTGGTTTGTTGGGTGCTCCAGTTCTGCAGGCTCGTACCCTGTCTGGTTCTTTGGCAACCAAGACCGTTGTTAACGAATACCTCACAACGACAAGCATTGCTGCGACCACCGACTGGGTGTTCTCTATGCCTACCCGTCGTTACAACGTTGGTATGAACTACGCCTACACCTCCCCCATCGATGGTGACGGCCGCGTTTACACCGACTTTGCTGTTGCTGTCGGCGCTGCAATGAGCGCTAACATGACCGGTGCTGCTGACGCTAACAACTTCTTCAATGCTGCCAACACTTCTGTGTCCGGTTACAAAATCTGTACCGGCGCTGCAGGTGTGAACCAGTGGGATCGTGAAGAAACCACAACCTCCAGCCAATTCGTGATCTCTCCCGGAACCGTCACCAACGTGCGTTTCTGCGGTGAAACATCAGTGCTGGCGTTCAACAATGGCACTAACACCTCCACTGGTTCTTTGTCTGCCTCCGTGGCAATGCAGAACCTGAACGTGAGCGCCAACGAAGGTTGGGTAAAGTTGGGTACAGCTGGCTTGGGTGCCAAAGGCTTGCCAGTGACCGGTGCTGCATTTGCTAAGTCCAGCTCCTTCGGTGCTGTCTGGGCTCACCGCTACGCTCGTTAATCGACTTTCATGACTTGAAAGCCACCTTAGGTGGCTTCATATAAAAATGGCGGGTTTCCCGCCATTTTTTTTGCTTTTAAAACAGATTGATGATCGCCATGAAAAGATCCAAATCTTTGCACACTATCGTTCAGGCACTGTTATTGTCTGCTGCATCAGTTGGTATGTTTGTGCAATCCGTTACAGCAGCAGAGCCTATCGTCGTTATCGAGGCTCAGGGTGTTCGTATTACCAATATTGATTTGGAGGCCGAATTGCAAAAGGCCCCGGTGGAGGTGCGCAACGGGATGTTGTTTCGTAAAGAGAGTTTGGGGCAGTTGGCCTCAAATTTATTGATGCGCCGTGTGTTGGCAAAGCAAGCCGAAGCGTCCAAGTTGGACAAGCTCCCAATGAACGAAGCTGCATTGCAGATGGCACGTGATCGAGTTCTGTCAGATATTCAACTGACAAAATTGGATGAGCAGAACAAGCCCACAATCGCTGTGCTGGATGAGCGAGCTAAGGATGTATATAAGGCCGAACCCAAGCGGTTTGAAATTGCAGAAGAAGTCAAGGTAAGTCATATCTTGATCGCAAATGGCGCTGGTGCTAGAGAAAAGGCCCAAGCTATTCTTGAAGAAATTAAAGCTGGAAAAAATTTCTCCGAATTAGCAAAGGAAAAATCCGCTGATCCAGGAAGTGCGGCAAAGGGCGGGGATTTGGGAATGTTTGGCCGTGGTCGAATGGTCAAGCCGTTTGAGGATGCAGCCTTTCAGCTAAAGGCTGGAGAACTAAGCGATGTTGTCGAAACTCAGTTTGGTTTTCACGTTCTAAAAGTCACAGAACGAAAAGACGCCGGCATGCGGCCTTACGAGGAGGTCCGTGAAACTCTGCACGCTGAAGTGCTGCAAAAAATACTTGGTGAGGCCAGAATTAAGGCCGGACAACAGATCATGAATCAGGCCAAGTCCAATCCCGCGGCAATTGATGCTTTCATCGCCAGTCAGAAACCAAAAGACTGATTGGTATGTGGCAAAACCTGCGCTCAGCATGGGCGATGCGCTCTTTGCTGAGCGTGATGGTCCAGCGCGAGTTGGCCGCCCGCCACTCCGGCACCGCCGGTGGGCTGGCTTGGGTGTACGCCCAGCCCTTGCTCACGGTGGCGGCCTATTACCTGGTGTTTGACGTGGTGTTTGCCATGCGCCTGGGCGATGGTGCACCCACCAAGGCGGTGGGCACTTTTTTGATTGCGGGCATGTTGCCCTGGCAGGCATTTTGTGAAGCGCTGTCGCGCAGCACCAGCAGCCTGATAGACGCCGGGCACCTGCTGCAAAAAAATGCCTTGCCCCCGGTGCTGGTGGTGCTGCGCAGCACACTGACCGCTGCCGTGGTGTATTTGCCGCTGCTGGCCCTGCTGGCGGTGCTTTACACCCCTTTGCACGGCTGGGGTCCGGCCCTGCTGGCGTTGCCGGTGCTGGTGGTGCTGCAGTTTGTGCTGGCCTATTTGCTGGGCCACACGCTGGCCATACTGGCCGCCGCGCTGCGCGACACGGTGCAGGTGGTGGGGTTTTTGCTGTCGGTGGGCATATTTTTGTCGCCCATTTTGTTTCCGGCCAGCATGTTTCCTGAAAACTGGCGCTGGGTGCTTTACGCCAACCCCATGACGGCGTGGGTGCAGGCCTACCAGGCGGTGCTGCTGCAAGGCGCCTGGCCCAGCGCGGCGGCGTGGGCAGGCATGGCTGGCTGGCTGTTGGTGGCGCTGCTGGTGTTGCGCCCGGTGGTGCGCCGCAGCCGCGATGAACTGGTGGATTGGCTGTGAACAGTACAGCCACACACATGCTCGCGGCCACAGTGCTTCAGGTCAGCCAGCTGACCAAGGGTTACAAGCTTTACAACAGCGCCCGCCAGCGGCTGAAAGCGCTGCTGACCGGCGCCGCCCTGCACCAAAGCCACTGGGCGCTGAAAAACGTCAGCTTCAACCTGCACGCAGGCCAGTGCCTGGGTGTGGTGGGCAACAACGGCGCGGGCAAAAGCACGCTGCTGAAGCTGCTGGCCGGCACGCTACAGCCCAGCACGGGCACCGTGCAGTGCACAGGGCGCGTCACGGCCATTTTGGAGCTGGGTGCAGGCTTTCACCCCGACTTCACCGGCCGTGAAAACCTGCGGTTTGCGGGCAGCCTCATTGGGCTAGACGCAGCCACGCTGGCGCGCCTAGAAGACAGCATCATTGCGTTTTCAGAGCTGGGCCCGGCGGTGGACCGCGCGGTCAAAACCTATTCTTCGGGCATGGTGGTGCGACTGGCGTTTGCGCTGGTCACGGCGGTGCAGCCCGAGCTGCTGATAGTGGACGAAGCCCTGGCCGTGGGTGACCAAAACTTTCAGAAAAAGTGCGTGGAGCGCATTGAGCAATTCCGGCAAAACGGCTGCACCATTTTGTTTTGCTCGCACAGCCTGTACCACGTGCGCCAGTTGTGCGATGTGGCGCTGTGGCTGGAACAGGGCCAGGTGAAGGCCTTTGGCCAAACCGAATCGGTGCTGGCCAGTTACGAGGCCAGCCTGCGGGCTGAATCAGCCCCCACACCCGCCGCTGCCAACACCGCAGCACCCAATGCGCCCGCTGCCAACCCCGCAGGCGAGGCTACCCATGCTCGCCTGGTGAGTGTGAACGTGGCCAACCTGGGCGCTGACACGCCCCCGCTGCTGTGCGCCACCGACCTGGTGGTGACCATTCGCGCCGAAAGCCCCACGGCCGAGCCCCCCAGCATGGGGCTGATGCTGGAGCAGGCGCACGGGGTGGGCATCACGTCGATGGCGTCGCACGCCGAAGGGGCCAGCCCACGCTTGTGCAGCGATGGGCTGTGGGAAATCACGCTGACGTTCCCCGACCTGCCGTTGCACACGGGCGAATACACACTGAGCGCCTATTTGTTTGACACCAAGGGCCTGGTGGTGTGCGACGAGTGGCGCAACTGCGTGCACTTCAAGTTCACCTACCCCACGCAAACCCCTGGGCTGGTGCGGCTGCCCCACCGCTGGAGCTGACGCCCATGCCCCGTTTGCGGCAACGTTTGGCCACCGAGTGGCAAGACGCCCTGGAACTGGTGCTGGTGCCCGCGCTGGCGGCGGTGCTGCCGTGGCGCTGGTGCTTCAGGCTGTTTCAGTGGGTGGCGCGGCATTCGCGCCTGTACAACGCCGGTTGCCAGGCGGCATTGCAGCAGGCCCAGGCCTTGGGCTGGGTGACAGACCCGGTGCATTTTGTGTATGTGCGCCGCCTGGTCACGCTGACCGACCACGCCGATTTGTATTTGGCTTTGACCCGCCACAACGGCTGGATGCAGCGGCACCTGGCCGTTGAAGCAGGCATGGGCCAGTGGCCCACCGTGGGCCAAGCGGCTCTGCTGTGCACATTTCACTGGGGCGCGGGCATGTGGGGCTTGCGCCATGCGGCGCAGGCGGGTTTGCAGCCCCACGCGCTGGTGGCCGCCACCGAGGGCGAGCCGTTCAAGGGCCGCACGGTGTTGCGCGCCTATGCCCGCTGGCGCACCGCACAGGTGCAGCACACACTGAGCCAGCAGCCGCTGGACGTGTCGGGCAGCCTGCGCCCCGCCGTGCAGGCGCTGAAGCAAAACCAGGTGCTGCTGGCCGCCATAGACGCCCCGGCCGACCAGGCCGACGCGGCCGAGGTCATACCCCTGCTGGGCATGCAAGCCCGCGTGCCCCGCGCACTGCTGCGCGCCGCTGCACGCCAGCAATTGCCGGTGTATGTGTACGTGACGGGCCTGAACATACACACCGGCCAGCGCACCCTGCGCATAAAAGCCATGCCCCCCACCAGCGACCCCCTGCAACTGACCCACCACGTGTTTGCCGAGCTGGACACCTGCATACGCCAAGACCCAGCCGCCTGGCACTTCTGGAGCGAAGCGCCGCGCATATTTGTGACAACAGAATTACCGACGAGCTGGACTTGATTGCGTAGGGAAACAGGTCAGATCATCAATTTCAACAGTGCTGCCGTGATTCCAGCCACGGCAATGATGGTGCCCACAAACCACTTCACCATTTCTGCCTTCGTCTCCGCCACTTCACGGCGCACCGACTCCACTGATGTTTTTACGTCAGCCACGTCTCCCCGAGTTGCCAATTGGGAGGCGTGCAACGAATAGCGTTCGTCAATCTCGCGTTTCACGGATGCCGCCGCCGCCCTTGCTTTATCGGCTGGCACGTTTGCGGCTGTCAGTGCTTCAAAGATTTCGAGTTCCATCTTGCAAAGTCTACTCCTTCCAATAATTAGTCGGCCCTGATTTATTCAAATCCAAGCGGCGGCAGGGCGCGGGACAGGGCCAGGGAGTGCGCGGGTGATCAAAGTCCCCGGCGCTCCTGGCCAGCTCGCTGACACGCCCACCATCTCGCACAGCCGCAAAAAAAGCCTGCTCAAAAAGCTCACCCCCTTCTTTGTGATCATGCGCAGCAGCCAACGGATGTTGTAGCCCGCCGCACACAGCACCGCGTGAAGCCGATCGCCGGTTTTGCCCTTCAAGTGACAGCGGTCCATGCGGTGGTCGCTCTTGAGGTGTCCGATGATGGGCTCAATCGCCTGGCGCCGCCTCAGTTGCTTTCTGTCTGGCTCGCTGATGCGCTTGGCTTTGCCCCGGTGCACGATGTGCACCTCCGGGTTCTGTGTATCCACCCCCCGGTAGCCCAGATCGACAAATGCTGTCACGGGCTTTGTCTGGTTGTCCTGCATCAGGATCGTGGCCTGCTCCAGTTGCTCGTTCAAGGTGTGCCCGTCGTACGGATTGCCGTGGAAGGCCCGTGCGCCCACGATCAGGTTGCCGTTGAGCGTGCTGGCAATGCCCACCTTCACCCCGAACTCGTAGGGCTGTCTGGCCTTGCCTTTGCTGATGCAGTCCACCTCCGGGGCGTGCCAGGCGTAGAGCTTCGGATTTCCATCTGCCGTTTTGCGATGGCCACTCTGGGCCACGATGCGCGCGGCCTTGCCCAAGGTCTCCCCCAGTGCTTCGCGCACGGCAGCTCCTATGGCTGTCGTTATGGTGTTTGCCTTGCGCTCAACCTCGCGCTGCAGTCGGCCAACGATGGTGCGCTGGCGTTGGATAGCCCGGCGCATGCGTTTGAACTGGCGGGCATGGGCGTAGCGCCCAGCCTTGCGGCCCAACTCTTTGCCCTCTTTGGCAAAGGTCTGCTTCAGATCGATACCGGCGTCCTTGGCCGCGTACACCAGCTTGGTTCGGGCAACTTCCAGCAAACGGCTGTCGGTGGGGTGGGCTATTGATTTGTGCTGCACCGTGCTGTCGACAATCACGCAGGTGAGTTCCTGCGGCTTGATCAGCTTGAGTTCAACAGCCACGTTGATGGTTTGTGCCAGCAGCTCTTCCACACCTTCCTCACCCAGCAACTGGCGGAACTTGACCAGGGTGGTGGCGTCGCAGGGCTGGCGGTCTTCGTAGTACGCACAACCTGAGAAGAACTGCCAACGTGGTGTGTCGGCCCAGCGCTCCACCACGCCTTCGTCGGATTCGTTGAAGGCGTGCTTGAGGTACAGCAGCGCGATCATGGTGCGCAGCGGCACGCGGGGACGCCCGGCGTTGCTGGCCAGCGGTGCACGTTGCACCTGTTCACCGAAGAGGTCCAGGTCTGGCATGGCCATGCCGGTTCGGCCTTTGCGGGAGAAGACCTGGGCCACCCGTGCTTCGATCTCTTGCCAGGGCATGCGCGAGGACAACACGGCCAGAGGGTGGCGCAGGTCGATCATGTGGTCGATGCGCGAGCGAAAGAAATCGTCGGTGGCGGGGCAGGCAAACATCACGGTAGAACTCCCAGACATCAGCCCCTATTGGAATTCAAACTGGGAGTTTTGCGACCCCGGAATCATCCAAAAAACCAGCGCTCATGCGGGTTCCGGGGATTATTCAGGGACGACTAATTAAGGGGTTGCAACGCCTTTTCGATAGCCAGGGCTTGTGCCCGGTTTCAGTGGGCGGCAAAAGCGCGCAGCGCTTCGTAAAACGGTGCGGACCCGTCGGCAGGGTTGTCTGGCCTGATTTCCATGGCGTTTACGCCGTGCTGCCCGGCGCGAAAACGCTGGGGCACCACAGACAGGTAATAGGGGCTGACAAATTTGGCCCCGGCGGTGTAGTGGGTGCGCAGGGCTTGTGCGTGCACACCAGGGGTTTTCCACTGCTGGGGGTTGAACTCGGGCACGCCGTAGCCCTTCATTTCCCGCGTTTGCATGTAGCTGCTCAGCCAGGGGCTGTGGGTGGCACCGCCGTACATGTTCACCCCGTGTTGCCAGGGCACGCCGGGGGCCAAGGTGTCTTCCACGGCGAAAAGCTGGTGGTTCCAGGTGGCGTTCACGCGGGGCACTATTTGGTGCGAAAAGGCCAGCTTGGGCGGCAGGCCGGCGTCGAGCGCCACTTGCACAAAGTGTTGCAAAAAACCCTTGACCTGGGCTGCCCGGTAGGCGTCCCACTCACGGGCCAGGGGGTTGTAGGCCACGGCCAGTGAAGCGCCTGGCCTGTCGAGCCAGGTTTGCAGGCCGGGCACGTTTTTGGCTGGTGTGGGCTTGGCGGTTGCCACCCCAGTGGGCAGGGCTTTGCCTTGCGTGCGTGTGAGGGTGAGGGTGAGGGTGGATTCGCCCAGCAGCACCCGCTGGCTGCCGTTTTCTGCCACGACCTGAATGTGGTGTTGGCCCGGTGGCAGCTGGCTGAGGTCAAGGTCGTGGCGAAAGCCCACGTTGGGGTCGGTGACGTGGGCCACGGCACGGTACACGTCCAGCCGGTTGAAGCCGCGTGCGGCTTCTGCCGCGCGCACCCCGTTGACGAGCACGGCCACGCGGGCTGTTTTGCCTTCAGGCCACCACAGCCACCCAGTGATGGGCAGCCAGCCGTTGGCGTGTTGGGCGTAGGCGGCGGCTTGTGGGGGCGCTGCTTTGTCGGCGCCAGGTGCGGGCACATCGGCCCAGGTGCGGAAGCTGGTGCCCAGTTGGGCATTGAGCGCGGGCAGGGTGTGGCGTTGGGCCAGCCATTGCCTGAAGCCAGCCACCGACGCGGGGCTGTGGTCGGTGACCTGAGGCTGGTCAAACTGGGCCATGCCGTTTTCAAAGTCGGGAAACATCTGGTGCACCTCGCCCAGCAGCGACACGCCCACAATGTGCTTTTGCGTTTGGGCGGGCAGCGCTTTGATGCGGCGCACCACGTGGCGGAGCGCCTGGTAGCGGTAGCGGTTGACGGGTATGGCTTCGTCCGTTTGCAAGGTGTAGGGCACGATGCGGTAGCCAAAGTAGCTGGACATGGGGGCCGTGCCGTTGGCCAGGTGCATGAGGTTGCGTGGGTCTTTCACCAGCTCGTCCACCAGGGGGCCTTGGCTGTCGAAGTGGTCGGCGGCCAAATACAGCAGCACGGGGCGGCCAACGGCGCTGACCATGTTCAAAAAGGTGTCTAGCTTGCGGGTGTTGATTTCCCAGCCTTTTGGCGTGCGTTGGTACAGCGACAGCAGTTGCAGCGTGGCCACAAAGCCGACTTGCACCTGGCCTTTGGGGCCGCCGGGTTCCAGCTGGTTCAGCAGGGCGCGGGTGCGTTCGGCCCCGTGTTGGCTGCGTGCCAGGCAGTGGGCCTCCACGTCGGCCAGTTGGGCCAGTTGCAGGTTGGCGGCGCCTTCGTCGCACACCATCAGCCCTTCAACCGTGGGCAGCAGGTAAAACGGGGCCCTGCTGGGCAGCGGTTGCGCCATTGCCGCGCAGGCGGCCCACAACAAACCGGCTGTGCCCAGCCAGCGGGCGAGTGGTTTGCTCATGTGAATTCGCCCGCATCCCAGGGGCTGATGCCCCGGCGCTCCAGGTCGAGCATGCTTTGCTGGAACTCGGGTACGCCGTAGCACAGCACCCGGTCGGGCAGCTTGACCATGTGGGGCTCGCCAGTGTCTTGGCTGTAGGCGCGCATTTGGGCTTTCAGGTCTTCACTGGGGTCGTTGCCGGCGTGCACCAGCACCCAGGCGCGTTTGCCGCGCCACTTGATGGGCACAAAAATCACGCCCAGTTGGTCGGGGCGGTAGTCGTCGGGCAGGGGGCTGTTGGGCACCAGCCACCCGCACGAGAACGAGCGGCAGGGGCTGGCCGGTCGCAGGGGGTAAATGGTGCAGCCTTGGGGGCCAAGCTTGGCACAGGGGGTGCCGGGTTTCATGGTGCAGTCCACCACGCCTTCCACCACCAGGTGCCCGGTCAGCCAGCCTTCGCAGCATTTTTGGCAGGTGCCGCAGGTTCGGTTTTCAGTGAATTGCATCACCGCACCAGCCAGCTTTTGAGGCGCGTTTGCCAGCGCAGTGGAATGGCTTGCGCCAGGCTGCGCAGGCCTGGGGCTGAACGCAGGCGCAGCAGGCCCGACAGTGCCTGGCGGCGCAGCCCCGTGCGAAGGCCTTGCAGGCCGGGGGGTGTTTGCCCGGGGCGGTGGTTGTGCAGCCAGGGGGCAGACGGCATGGCTGGGCGGGGTGGCTGGGCCGTGCGTGTGGCAGGCAAATAGTGCCGGGCATAGTCCCACGCCTCGGGCCCTTGGGCCTGAGGGCTGTGGCCGGGGGTGGGCACAGCCGGTGGCACGCCGGGGGCAAAGTGGGCGGTGTGTATGTGCTGGAAGAATGCCAGCCAGTCGGTGGCGGGCATGTGCCAGGGCTGCACCCAGCTCCAGGCGCGCTGGGCCAGGCGTTCGGGGAAGGCCCCAAGGTCGGGGGCCACCACGGGCAGCCCGGCTTGCAGGCAGGCGCTGAGGGTGTAGCTGTAGGTTTCAGGCCACAGCGCGGGGAACCACACCACGTCGGGTTGCAGCCATTCCAGCATGCCGGGCAGCTCGGCCTCGGTGTATTCGCCGTGCACGGTCAGGTGCGAGCGGGGGCGGGTTTTAAGGCTGCGGTAGGCGTAGCCCACCAAATGAAATTCGATGGACGCTTTGCTTTTGAGCGCGAGTGTGGCCACTTCTTCCAGAAGGTCTGCGCCTTTGATGGTGCTGAGCGCCCCAATCACCACCACTTTCAAGGGGGCTCCGGCCGGTTTCACGGCGGGGGCAGGGGTGGGCAGCTGGGTGGGCAGGTCGGTGTGGGGGGCCAGCCGCACCGTGGCGTGGGGCATGAAGCGTTGCATGCGCTGGGCGGTGTCCTGGCTGGGGGCCAGGATGAAGCGGGTGCCTTGCAAAAAGCGCTGGTGGTTGCCACGCCAGGTGCCAATGTCGACCCCGCCTGGGGCCGGGGACTGTTGCAGGCAGGTGTTGCACTGGGCCACGCCGGTTTCACCACAGTAGCGGTTGGTGGCGTTGGTCAGTGAAATTTGGGGGCAGTGGCTGTAGTGGTCGTGCGCGGTGAAGTCAAAAGGCACGCCCAATTGTTCGGGCAGGGCTTGTATGCGGGGGTGGTGCCCCAGCAGGTGGTGGTAGTGCACCAGGCTCACCCCCAGGGCGCGCAGCAGGTGCACCAGGTCGTCAAACTCGGTGTCCATGTTGAATTCGAGCTTGAAGCCTTCGCTGTCGCCCAGCAGCTCCAGTGCGGCACGGCCACCCGGTACCGGGGCAATCACCAGAAAGTGGGCTTTGCTGTGCAGGGTGTGGGCCAGCTCTTTCACGTGGCGCAGGGTGCCACCGGCGCGGTCGTGCGTGACGGCCAGCACTTTGGGTTGGGGGCTCTGGGTGAGCCGCGCCAGGTCAAGTGCATGGCGGTGGGGCTGGGCGGGGTCGGCCTGAATGAAGCGCATGACCTCGGCTTCGTAGTCGGGGTAGAGGCGGCGCAGGGTTTCCATGGCGGCCAGTTCGCGGGCGCTTTTGCTGTCGCCAAAACTGACGCCACCGGCGTGCAGCACAAAGGTGTCGAGGGCGTGCAGGTTGCGCCAGTCGGCGGCATGGGCGCGGCGGCAGAAGTCGTTTTCTTCGCCGTAGCCTTTGCCGAAGTTGGGCACGTCAAAGAGGCCCACCAGGTTCAGGCAGTCGCGCCTGATGTACATGCAAAAACCCACGCCAGTGGGCACGTCCACGGCCACGCCGGGGTTGGTGGCGGCGCACAGGGCGTCCAGGCTGGCCGTGGTGTGCCCGGCCACCAGTGGGTTGGGCTGGCAAAAACGGGGGTAGCTGCAAATGGTGGCGTTGTTTGAAAACGGGGTGACGGTGCCCACCTGGGCGTCGCTGTAGGCGGCTTGGCGTATGCGGTCGAGCCAGTCGTTGGCCACTTCGGTGTCGCTGTTGAGGAGCACCACGTCGTTGGCATTGCTGTGCGCCATGCCCCGGTTGACGGTGCCCACAAACCCGAGGTTTTCGGGGTTTTCAAGCAGGGTGATGCGTGCGTCGGTTTGGGCCACTTCGCGCAGCCACTGGGTTACCTCGGGTTCTGGGCTGGCGTCGTTCAGCACAATGAGCCTGAACGGTGTCTGGCAAGGGCTGGCCAGGGCCGATGTGATGCAGCGCTGGGTGTCAAACAGCCCTTTGTACACGGGCACGATCACGTCCACCTGGGGTGACAGCGGCGGCGGCACCTGTGCCGGGACAGGGCCGGGCGTGGGTTTCAGCTGCCCGGTCAGTGCCATTTTGAGCCGCACCAGCGGGCGGGTGGCTTTGAACACGGTGGAGTTTTCAATCCACTGCAAGTGGTTTTGCAGGGCTGCGAATTTCTGTTCGGTTTGGGCATGGGCCTGTTCGAGCTTGGCTTTGGCCGCTTGGGCTTGGGCGTGGTCGTTTTCCAGTTGTGCGATGGCGGTTTGCAGTGTGCGCAGGTCTTGGCCCAGCGCCGTTTGGCGCTGTTGCGCAGCCACCAGTTCGCGTTGCAGGGTTTGCTGGGTTTGGGCGGCGTGGTGCCGTTGTTCGTTGCACTGCTGCTGGGTGGTTTGCAAGCTGGCGCTGAGTTGGGCTTTGTCTGCTTCCAGCCGCCCCAGTGTTTGTGCGAGCACCAGGTGGTCGGCAGACATGGGCCAATCCAGGCACACGTGCAACACCAGGTCTTGCGGTGTGTTCAGCAGGGTGGGGGGGATAGGCAGTTCCAGCCAAGGGTCTTCGCCCAGCAGCACCAGCACGGGCGAGGGGCTGACACCGCCGGGCAGTTGCCAGTGAATTTGTTGGCTTTGCAATTCGCCCTGGCCTGGGTTCCATTCCCACAGGGGGACTGTGGGGGCATGGGGGGTGCTGAGCGCGATGCTGTGCAGGTGCAAAAAACCGGGGCGGTCGGCTGGGTCCAGCCGCAAAGATACCCAAGGGACGCTGCTGGCGGGTATGCCAAACCTCAGTGTTTGGCGCGCCACGCCCATGTCGCCCCGAGCGGTGAGTTTGTGGTGCTGGTCGTAGCCCTGCGCGGTGCCCAAAAACAATTCGGCGGTGAATTGCGCTGGCACCTGTGTGCCACGGGGGGCGGCCCAGACAGGCTCCACGGCCTCGGGTTGGGCTGAGGGCTCGCAGGCCACCACAAACTGGTAGCTCAGGGCGTCGGGGGCCGTCCTGAGGTAGCGTGACACGGCGGGGGGCAGGGTGTCAAAGGCCACGTCAAATTCGGAATCCAGCACATCGCGTTGCACGGGGGCGATGTGCCGGGCTTTCCAGCGGCCCTGGGCCAGCAGGGCCAGCAAGGTGTGCCGCGTGAAAAAGCGCAGGTGGGTGCGGTCAAGCAGGCCCTCGTCGCGGTAGTCGAACCGACCCAGCATGAGCTCGGCCACCAGCCCGCAATAGCCTGCGTTTGGCACCGATGCCAGCAGTTGGCCGCCGTTGGCCAGCAAAGCGTGGCACTGGGCCAGCACCGCTTCGGGGTGTGACAGGTGCTCAAGCACATCGGCACACACAATGAAATCGTAGCGGTGGCCGCCAAACAAGGCCGCCAGGTCTGCGGTTTCGAGGTTGCCCACATGCACCTGTTGGTAGTGGGGGGCCGCCTGCTCGGCTTCTTCCTGGCTGAGGGTCATGCCGTCAAGCTGGCACTGCTTGCGGGTGTGCAGCCATTCGCCCAGGGCCCCCACGCCGCAGCCCAGGTCAAGCACCCTGGCGCCTGGCCTGACCAGCTGGGCCAGGGCGTTGAGCGATGTGTGTTCTTCGGCGTTGATTTTTCGCGTGTAAACGTGGGGTTTGTCAGACTGGGCGTACATGCCCCGGATTATGCTTTGGGGCTATTCAGGGAGAAAAGATGGTCAAAACGAGCCAAACGGCACGAAACCGCTCGGCTGAGCCGGTGCACATGCCTGGCGGTCTGCGGGCTGAGCGCACTTTGCTGGCTTTGGGTATGGCCGTGTTGGTGGGGGTGCTGGTGTTGGGGCTTGTGCAGCTGCGCACGGGCCAGCGTTTGTTGCTGGCGCCCATGATTGGTGCGCTGGACAACTGCTTGTTTGCCAAATCCGACGCGCACAGCCGGGTGGCGTGCCGCGGGGAGTCGGCATCTGCGGTGCACCTGATTGAGTCCACGCTGCAATCCTTGGGGCCACAGGTCAGCAAAGACGGCCGTTTTGAGCTGGGTTACACACTCAATGTGCCCCTTTTGCGGTTGTTCAACCGGGGGGCAGACGGCAGTTGGCACATTGACACCGGGGCCGTGCGCCGGGTGGCACACACCATTCAGGACATTGACCGGCCAGCGGTGCTGTATTTGTTTTCCACCCACTTTGGGGTGGGGGGCGCCATGGAAGCGCACTTGGCGCAAGACGCGGCCAACCTGGCCCACACCCCTCAGGGGCCGTTGCCCAAGGACAAGTACTACAACGTGGACATTTTTCCGTGGAGCGTTGCGCGCACCGACAACGAGCTGACGCTGCGCCGAGAACAGGCCATGCGCGCCGTGTTGGCAGAGGTGTGCGCGTTGCCCTCGGCCGTTCAAAAACGGGTGAAGGCGGTGACGGTGTTGGGCGAGGTGCACCAGTTGTTTCCCGGTTTTGAGGCCGGCATGGGGTTTGAGAGCCCTTACCGCGTGACGGATTACAGCGAAGTGTCCCGGCGCGGGTTTCAGCGGTTTTTGGCCGAACAATTTGGCCAGATTGACCGGCTGAACGCGTGGGTGGATGCCGAGTACCCGGGTTTTGACGCGGTTGAGCCGCCTGCGCGGGACATCAGAGCGCAGCCCCTGCGCACGTTCCACGACCACATTGATGCCTATGCGGGTGGGCGGTTTCCGGTGTCGGGGTGGGCGAGCGTGCCGGGCCGTGCGGGCCAGCCCCTTTGGGTGCGTGTGTATGTGAACGGGCAGCAGGTGGCCCGGGTGCCTGTGAACCAGGGCCGGCAAGATGTGTTTGCTGCAAGGCCTGACTTGCTGAGTGCCGATGTGGGCTGGCGCCACGATGTGGATTTTTCGCGGTTTGCCACGGGGTTGTACCAGGTGGACATGGCGCTGGAGTTGGCCGATGGGGGGGTGCAGCACTTGGGCCGCCGGGCAGTGGGCGTGCTGGACCGCACGCAGCTGCCCCCTGCCGGGTTGCCGCAGACCCCTTTGCCAGCCATGCGTGAACCCGATACCGACACTGCCTTTTATGTGGATTCGCCGAAAGACCAGCAGTCTGTGTATTTCAACCCCTTGGTGCCGTTGTGGCACCTTTACCGCGCCAGCCAGGTGACGGCTTACCTGGCACACATGGGCAAAGTGGTGCAAAACACGTGTTTGGGGCCGGTGGTGTCTACCCACCAGATCATTCCATTCACCAACCCAGGGTGGGACGAGTCGCGTTTTGCCATCAACGACTCGCTGCGGCTGGCCGGTGGCATGGGGCTGGGCATCAGCTTGTACGGCGAACCGATTTACGGGGATTCGCTGACCAAATGGCTGAATGGAACGGCCCAACCGGGCGCTGCGCGGCCCAGGCCTGGGGTGTCGGGCCAATATGGCATCACGGAATTTCACCCGCTGAAGCCGTTGGACGCTCAAGAGCTGCGCGAGGCGCTTTTGAGGCACTGGGGGCAGGGCGCTTACTTTGTGTCGTTTTTCATGGAGCCCCGCTGGAATGGCGAGCTGATTGAGCCGGGCATGAACCTGTTTTCACTGGATCCGCAGAACCCCCGGTTCGCATCGGATCGGCTGTATCAATCGTTTTCAACCTTGTTGCGGCATTGAAACGCAAGGGTGAACGGCGCGCGCACAATTGCTGAAGGCGGTTCAAGAGATGGTTTTATTGATTTTTGTGGCGTTTGCGGTGTCTTTTCTGGCCGGGGTGTGGATCATCCGCTCGGCCAAGGCGCACGCACGCCTGTACCGGCACGACATGCCTCAGCGGTTTCACGCCGGTGCCGTGCCCCGCTTGGGCGGGGTGGCGCTGGGCCTGGGCACGCTGTCGGCGTGGCTGGTGGCGGCGTTGGCCGATCCGTGGGTGACGCCTGTCAACGCCAATTTGGGGGTGGGCACTGTGCTGGCGTGGTCGGTGGCCCTGTTTCCGGCGGTGGCGGGGGGGCTGGTGGAAGACCTGACCCAGCGTTTGTCTGCCCGGCACCGCATGTTGCTGAGTGCGTTGGGTGCGGTGGTGGCCGTGTTTTGGTTGGGGTTGTCGGTGACCCGGCTGGGTTTGCCTCAGCTGGACCAATGGATGTCGGTGCTTCCTTGGTGCGGCACATTGCTCGCCCTGCTGGCCATTGCAGGCCTGCCCCACGCCTTCAACCTGATTGACGGGTACAACGGCCTGGCGGGTTTTGTGGCCGTGTTGGTGTGCCTGGCCCTGGCCCATGTGGCTTTGCAGGTGGGCGACCGGCAGTTGGCCGCCATGTTGTTGTGCCTGGTGGGTGCCACCGGGGGGTTTCTGATTTGGAACTACCCCCGGGGCCTGTTTTTCGCGGGCGACGGCGGGGCTTACCTGTGGGGTGGCGTCATTGCCATTGCCAGCATCACGCTGGTGCAGCGGCACGAAGAGGTGTCGCCGTGGTTTCCCATGCTGTTGCTGATTTACCCGGTGTGGGAAACCATTTTTTCCATCTACCGCAAGCTGGCGCGCGGGGTGTCGCCGGGGGTGGCCGATGCGTTGCACTTTCACCAGCTGATTTACCGCCGCATCGTGCGCGAGGTGTTCCACGACGACGAGGCCCGCCGCATGCTGATGCGAAACAACCGCACGTCGCCCTACCTGTGGGGGTTCACGCTGCTGACGGTCATTCCGGCGGTGCTGTTCTGGCGCAACACGCCGGTGCTGATGGGGT
The DNA here is from genome assembly GCA_049653005.1 of Burkholderiaceae bacterium. Taxonomy (GTDB): domain Bacteria; phylum Pseudomonadota; class Gammaproteobacteria; order Burkholderiales; family Burkholderiaceae_C; genus UBA2334. The sequence goes on from JBASFL010000030.1 coordinate 20,190, forward strand.
TTTGCCTGCTGTTTGTGTGCACCTACGTGCCCGCCTATTTGATGATCGTGCGCTTCAAGGTGCCCCGCTGGATACGGCGGGGGCGCACACACTGAGCCACAATTCAGCCCACTTATGGCTTGTTTCCCAGCTTGTTCTCAACCGCTGCCCATTCCCCATGACAGACACCACCCACATCGCCCCGCGCGACAAGGCCGAAATTCTGGCCCAGGCGCTGCCCTACATCCGCCGGTACCACGGCAAAACGCTGGTCATCAAATACGGCGGCAACGCCATGACCGACCCGGCGTTGCAACAGGCGTTTGCCGAAGACGTGGTGTTGCTCAAGCTGGTGGGCATGAACCCGGTGGTGGTGCACGGCGGGGGCCCGCAAATTGAAACGCTGCTGCAACGCCTGGGCAAAAAAGGCCAGTTCATTCAGGGCATGCGCGTGACCGATGCCGAAACCATGGAAGTGGTGGAGTGGGTGCTGGGCGGCGAGGTGCAGCAAGACATCGTGGGCCTCATCAACGCCGCCGGTGGCAAGGCCGTGGGCCTGACCGGGCGCGACGGGGCCATGATCCGCGCGCGCAAACTGCGCCTGTCTGACACCCAAAACCCAGGGCTGGAACACGACGTGGGCCAGGTGGGTGACATCGTCAGCATCGACCCCAGCGTGGTCAAGGCGCTGCAAGACGACGCGTTCATTCCCGTGGTCAGCCCCATCGGGTTTGGTGAGCACAACGAAAGCTACAACATCAACGCCGACGTGGTGGCGGCCAAGCTGGCCACCACGCTCCACGCCGAAAAGCTGCTGATGCTCACCAACATCAGGGGCGTGCTCGACAAAGCGGGTGAACTGCTGACCGAACTCACCCCCCGCCGCATCGACGAGCTGTGCGAAGACGGCACCATTTCCGGCGGCATGATTCCCAAGATTGCCGGTGCGCTGGACGCGGCCAAGAGCGGCGTGAACGCGGTGCACATCATCGACGGCCGGGTGCCCCATGCGCTGCTGCTGGAGGTGCTGGGCGACCAGCCGTTTGGCACCATGATCCGCTCACACTGAGCTTGAAAATAAATAGCTTAAAAGCCAATGCCCTCAAGCGGTAGAGGCCTGAAAAGCATTAAAAATGCGCCTGCTGTTGGTGGAAGACGATGTGATGGTGGCCAGCGGCATCAAGCTGGGGCTGTGCAACGCCGGTTACGCGGTGGACTGGGTGGGCAGCGCCGAGCGTGCGCTGGAGGCGGTGCAAACCGAAGCCTTCGATGCAGCGGTGGTGGACATTGGCCTGCCGCACATGGACGGCTTGGCCCTCACCCAGGCGCTGCGCGCCGCAGGCCGCACGTTTCCGGTGCTCATTCTCACCGCCCGCGACGCGCTGCAAGACCGCGTGCAGGGCCTCGACCTGGGGGCCGACGACTACATGCTCAAGCCCTTCGAGCTGCCCGAGCTGCTGGCCCGCCTGCGGGCACTGCTGCGCCGCTCGCAGGCCGCCACCTCGGCGGTGCTGGCGTTTGGCCCGGTGGAAATGGACACCGCCCACCGCCGTGCCCTGGCAGGCGGCCAGCCCATGGACCTGGGGCCCCGCGAGTGGACCGTGCTGGAGTACCTGCTGCTGCAAGCCCCCAAGCCCGCCGCCAAAGACAAACTGCTGGCCGCCCTCACGGGGTGGGACAAAGAAATCACGCCCAACGCCATTGAGGTGTACATCAGCCGCCTGCGCGGCAAGCTGGAGCCCCACGGCGTGGCGCTGCGCGCCATCCGGGGCTTCGGCTACCGGCTGGAGCTGGCGCAGCCCCCCGCCCCATGCGACCCGACCCCCTGAGCGCCGGTACAGAGCAAACGGGTGGGCTGCAACGCCGCCTGCTGCTGCTGCTGTTGCTGCCCTTTGGGTTGGTGGGCTTGGTGGGGGCGTGGTTTCAGTACCAAGCCGCCGGCACGGCGGCCGCCCAGCAAGACCAGCGGCTGCTGCGGCTGGCCCCCATGCTGGGCGACTCGGTGGTGTCATCCACGTTGGAGCCCAGTGACAACGGCGTGGGTTTGTTGCCCCCAACCCCCGTGTTGCTGCTGGCCCCCCCGGTGGAAGAGTTTTTGAACGCACGCGAAGGCACCGTGGGCCACAGCATTTTGTCCACCCAGGGCCAGTTGTTGCTGGGCGACGCCTGGTTGCCCACGGTGTTGCCCGCCACCGCCGAACCCGAGTTTTTGAGCGTGACCGAGGGCGGCGTGACCTACCGCGTGATCGCCCAGCGGGTGCCCACCGTCATGGGTGACCTCATCGTGCAGCTGGCCGATGGGTCTGATGCGCGGCAGCACTGGCTGCAAACCGTGCTCAGCCGCGTGTTGTTGCCCAACCTGGTGCTGATGGTGGTGGCCGCCCTGGGGGTGCGCTGGGCGGTGGCCCGGGCGCTGCGCCCCTTGGTGGCGCTGAAAAACGCCGTGGAATACCGCTCGCCGCGCGACCTCAGCCCCATTGCCGCAGACGCCACACCGGCCGAAGTACGGCCACTGGTGCAGTCACTCAACCGGCTGTTCGCCCTGGTCAACGCCCAAACCGATGCCCAGCGCCGTTTTGTGGCCGACGCCGCGCACCAGCTGCGCACGCCTTTGGCCGGGCTGCAAGCGCAAATCGAGGCCTGGGGGCAAGCGGCGCGCACGCTGAACGAGCACGACCACATTCCCCTGCGCGTGGACCAGGTGCTGCGCTTGCGCTCTGCCGCTCGCCGCACCACCCAATTGGCCAACCAGTTGCTGGCCCTCTCGAGGGCCGACACCACCACCGCCGACGCCTCGGCCATGCAGCGGGTGGACCTGAAAGACCTGTGTGAAACCGTGCTGGCCCTACACCTGGATGCGGCGGCGGCCAAACACATCGACCTGGGGCTGGCAGCCGAGCCCACGCAGGTGGACGGCCATGCGTGGCTGCTGCGCGAGCTGCTGATCAACCTGGTGGACAACGCCCTGAAATACACGCCCGACCACGGGTGTGTGACCGTGCGGTGTGGCCCGGTGGCCCCCGAGGGCCGTGGCCCCTGGCTGGCCGTGGAAGACAGCGGCCCCGGCATTGCCCCGGCCGAGCACGGGCGTGTGTTGCAGCGCTTTTACCGCGTGCCCGGCACTGCCACGGAGGGCAACGGCCTGGGCCTGGCCATTGCCCATGAAATCGCTCGGGCCCACGGCACCCAACTGCAACTGTCAACGGGCATTGGCGAGCTGGGTTTGCGCGTGACGGTGGTGTTTCGTGCGGCCTGACGGCCGACCATTGCCCACATAAAAAAACAGACGATTGACACAAAGGCCGGGTTTTATTGCAAAATAGCACGATCGTTCTATTTTGTTCTGCCAACCCCACCCTTTTGTCCATGAGCCCCACGCCTTCTGCCCCGCTCGCGACCCCCACGCCCGCCAAGCCACGGGCCCGTGCCACGGCCAGGGCGTCGGGCAAGCCGTCCGCCACCGGCCAAGCCAAGGGCCAGCAAACCCGTGCCGCCATCGTCGAAGCGGCACTGGGTTTGGCCACCCATGTGGGGCTTGAGGGCTTGAGCATTGGCGCAGTGGCCGAGGTCATGCAAATGAGCAAGTCGGGTGTGTTTGCCCACTTCGGCTCGCGCGAAGAGCTGCAAATTTCGGTGGTGCGCGAGTACCACCACCGGTTTGAGGAAGAGGTGTTCTTCCCCGCCGTGGCCGGGCTGCGCGGCCTGCCCCGGCTGCGCGCGCTGTTTGCCAACTGGATGAAGCGCACCAGCATCGAGCTGGACTCGGGCTGCATCTACATCAGCGGTGCCGTTGAGTTTGACGACCGCCCCGGCCCCGTGCGCGACGCGCTGGCCAGCTCGGTCAAAACCTGGCTCGCGGCCATGAACCGCGCCGTGGTGCTGGCCAAAAAAGAAGGCCACCTGAGCGCCAGCGCCGACGAGCAGCAAATGACGTTTGAAATCCACGGCCTGATTTTGGCCCTGCACTACGAAGCCCGGTTCCTGAAAACCCCAGGTTCGGTGGAGCGGGCCCTGGCCGGGTTCGAGCGCATCGTGACCGAGCGCCAGGCTTAGCCCCAAGGCCACCTGAGATTTTCGTTTTTCACCCCTGCCCGCCTTTTTTCGTTTTCCCTTTTATTCCCCAGGAGACAGACATGCCCCTCTACAACCCACCCCTGCGCGACATGCAATTCGTCATGCACGAAGTGCTCAAGGTCACCGATGAATTCAAAAGCATGCCCCGGCACGCCGAAGTGGACATCGACACCATCAACGCCGTGCTGGAAGAGGGGGGCAAATTTGCCTCTCAGGTGATTTTTCCGCTGAACATCAGTGGCGACGAAGAGGGGTGCACGCTGGACAAAACCACCCACGAAGTCACCCCGCCCAAGGGTTTCAAAGCGGCCTACCAGCAGTACGTGGAAGCCGGTTGGGCCTCGTTGGGCTGCGACCCAGAGTACGGCGGCCAGGGTTTGCCGTTTGTGGTGAACCAGTGCTTCTACGAAATGATGAACAGCGCCAACCAGGCCTGGACCATGTACCCCGGCCTGAGCCACGGTGCCTACGAGTGCCTGCACGCCCACGGCACGCCCGAGCAAAAAGCCACCTACCTGCCCAAGCTGGTCAGCGGCGAATGGACCGGCACCATGTGCCTGACCGAGCCGCACTGCGGCACCGACCTGGGGCTGCTGCGCACCAAGGCCGAACCCTTGGCCGATGGCTCCTACAAAATCAACGGCGCCAAAATCTTCATCAGCGCCGGTGAACACGATCTGGCCGACAACATCGTTCACCTGGTGCTGGCCCGCCTGCCCGATGCGCCCGTGGGCAGCAAAGGCATCAGCCTGTTTGCCGTGCCCAAATTCAACGTGAACGCCGACGGTTCACTGGGCACCCGCAACGGCATTTTCTGCGCCGGGCTGGAGCACAAAATGGGTATCCACGCCAACTCCACCTGCCAGATGGTGCTGGAAGACGCCGTGGGCACCCTGGTGGGCCAGCCCCACAAGGGCCTGCAAGCCATGTTCGTGATGATGAACGCCGCCCGCCTGGGCGTGGGCAACCAGAGCCTGGGCCTGACCGAGGTGGCCTACCAAAACGCCCTGGCCTACGCCAAAGACCGCATCCAGATGCGTTCGCTCAGTGGCGTGAAGGCCAAAGACAAACCGGCCGATCCCATCATCGTGCACCCCGACGTGCGCAAGATGCTGCTGACCGCCAAGGCCTACGCCGAAGGTGGCCGCGCGCTGGCCTGCTTCTGCGCCATGCTGCTGGACAAAGAGCTGCACCACCCCGATGAGAAAGTGCGCAAAGACAGCGCCGAACTGCTGGCGCTGCTCACGCCCATCATCAAAGCCTTCCTTACCGACAACGGCTTCCAGGCCACCGTGATGTGCCAGCAGGTGTTTGGTGGACACGGCTACATCAAAGAGTGGGGCATGGAGCAGTTTGTGCGCGACGCCCGCATCAACATGATTTACGAGGGCACCAACACCGTGCAAAGCCTGGACTTGCTGGGCCGCAAAGTGCTGGGCAACAACGGCGCCACGCTGAAAAAGTTTGGCAAGCTGGTGGCCGCGTTGGTCGAGGCCGAAGGCGTGAACGAAAAAATGGCCGAGTTCATCAACCCGCTGGCCATGATGGGCGACAAGGTCACCAAGTTCACCACCGAAATCGGCTTCAAAGGCTTCCAGAACCCCGACGAAGTGGGCGCTGCCGCGGTGGACTACCTGCGCGTGGTGGGCCACCTGGTGTTCGGTTACTTCTTTGCCCGCATGGCCTCGGTGGCGCTGAAAGAGATTGCCAACGGCAACACCGACCCGTTCTACCAAGCCAAGCTGCAAACAGCACGCTTCTATTTCGCCAAGCTGTACCCCGAAACCGCCACGCTGATGCTGACCGCCCGCGCGGGCAGCAAGGCGTTGATGGACACCGACCTGGCCCTGGCTTGAAGCCGCACGCACTGGAGAACCCATGTCACCAATCGTTTCGCGCTTCAATGTGAAAAAAGTCGCCGTGCTGGGCGCGGGCGTGATGGGCGCGCAAATTGCCGCCCACCTCGTCAACGTCAAAGTGCCGGTGGTGCTGTTTGACCTCGCAGACACGAAATCTGCGTCTAAGAACGGCATCGCCACCCGCGCCATCGCCAACCTGGCCAAGCTCAAGCCCTCGCCGCTGGGCAACAAGGCCGATGCCAGCCTGATCCAGGCTGCCAACTACGAAGAGCACCTGGAGCTGCTGCAAGGCTGCGACCTCATCATCGAGGCCATTGCCGAGCGCATGGACTGGAAGGTCGATCTCTACAAAAAGATAGCGCCCTTTGTGGCCCCACAAGCGCTGGTGGCCTCAAACACTTCAGGTTTGTCCATCACCGCCATGAGCGAGGTGCTGCCCGAGGCGCTGAAGCCCCGTTTCTGCGGCATCCACTTCTTCAACCCCCCCCGCTACATGCCGCTGGTGGAGCTGATTGCCACGCCCACCACCGAGCCGCGCGTGATCGACCAGCTGGAAGCCTTTGTCACCACCGGCCTGGGCAAGGGTGTGGTGCGTGCCAAAGACACGCCCAACTTCGTGGCCAACCGCGTGGGCATTGCGGGCATGTTGTCCACCATGAAAGAGGTGGAACGCTACGGCCTGACCTACGACGTGGTGGACGGCCTCACCGGCAAAAAGCTGGGCCGCGCAAGCAGCGGCACCTTCCGCACGGCCGACGTGGTGGGCCTGGACACCATGGCCCACGTCATCAAGACGCTGCAAACCACGCTCAGCCTCGAAACCGACCCGTTCTACGGCAGCTTCGAAACCCCTGCCGTGCTGACCAAGCTGTTGGAACTAGGCCACCTGGGCCAGAAGACCAAGGCCGGTTTCTTCAAAAAGGCCGGGCGCGACGTGCTGCGCTTTGAGCTGGAGAGCGAGGAATACGTGCCCGCCGGCCAAAAGAGCGACGAGGTGTACGCCCGCATGCTCAAAAAGCCCGCCGGTGAACGTCTGCGCCTGCTGCGCAATGCCGAGGGGCCGCAGGGCCAGTTCCTGTGGGCCATTCTGCGCAACGCCTTCCACTACGCCGCCGTGCATTTGGGCACCATTGCCCACACCGCCCGCGACGTGGACCAGGCCATGCGCTGGGGCTTTGGCATGAAGCAAGGCCCGTTCGAGCTGTGGCAGGAAGCCGGTTGGCTGGATGTGGCCAAGATGGTGCAGGAAGACATTGATGCAGGCAAAGCGCTGTGCAACACGCCGCTGCCCACCTGGGTGTTTGAAGGCCCCGTGGCCGAAGCCGGTGGCGTGCACACCTCCCTTGGCTCGTTCAACCCCACCACCGGCCAGTTCGAGGCCCGCCGCACCCTGCCCGTGTACAGCCGCCAGCTGTTCCCCGAGTTGCTGCTGGGCGAAGCGGGACCAGATTACCGCACCGCAGGCACCACGCTGATGGAAGACTCGGCCATTCGCCTGTGGACACTCGACAACGAGGTGGTCATTGCCAGCATCAAAACCAAGATGCACGCCATCAGCCCCGACGTGGCCGAGGGCCTCAGCCAGGCCGTGGACCTGGCCGAGGCCAGTTACCAGGGCGTGGTGATCTGGTCGGGCGACGAGCCTTTCAGCGCCGGTGCTGACCTGCAAGCCATGTTGCCCGGTTTCATGATGGGCGGTGCCGCCGCCATCAACGAGGCCGAGGGCGAGCTTCAGCGCATCATGCTGAAGATTCGTTACGCGTCCGTGCCCGTGGTCGCCGCCGTGCGCGGCCTGGCCTTGGGTGGCGGTTGCGAGCTGGCCGTGCACAGCGCCCGCCGCGTGCTGCACATGGAAAGCTACGTGGGCCTGGTGGAAGTGGGCGTGGGCTTGGTGCCCGGTGCCGGTGGCCTGACCTACATCGCCCGCCGCGCCGCTGAAAACGCCGCAGCCAGCACGAACAAAGACCTGATCCCGTTCCTGACCGAAGGCTTCAAGGCCGCGGCCATGGCCAGCGTGGGCACCAGCGCACTGGAAAGCCGTGGCCTGGGCTACGTGCTGGACAGCGACGTGGTGGTGCCGCACAAAGACGAACTGCTGTTCACCGCCATCAACGAGGCCAAGGCCCTGTTTGCGGGCGGTTACCGCGCCCCGCACAAGCGCCTGTTCCCGGTGGCGGGCCGTTCCGGCAAAGCCACCATTTTGGGCAGCCTGGTCAACATGCGCGACGGCGGTTTCATCAGCCAGCACGACTTCCACATTGCCGGGCTGATTGCCGGTGTGTTGACCGGTGGCGAGGTGGACGCTGGCACCCTGGTGAGCGAGGACTACCTGATGACGCTGGAGCGCCAGGCCTTCTGCAGCCTGCTGGAGCACCCCAAGACGCAGGAACGCATCATGGGCATGCTGAGCACCGGCAAGCCGTTGCGCAACTGATGTAGCAAGTTATGCAAATGCATAGCTGACAACGCTTACCCATCAAGCGCTAGAGCCACTTTTATGTCAATAACCACCACTGCCGCCGCCCCCAACCGCCTGCAACGCAGCCTGGAGCGCCTGTCCGAGGCGCCCGGCTTCATGCAGCGCTGGGTGCGCAACATCGTGCTGCACCGCGCCGTGCCCTTCACCGGCACGGCCAAGGTCAACTTCGTGCACATGAGCCCGGAGCGGGTGGAGGTGCACCTGGCCAACCAGCGCCCGGTGCAAAACCACATCGGCGGCGTGCACGCTTCCGCCATGAACCTGCTGGCCGAAACCGCAACCGGCATGGTGGTGGGCATGAACGTGCGCGACGACTGCCTGCCCCTGGCCAAAGAGTTGACCATGGTCTTTCGCAAACGCGCCACTGGCGCGCTGAAAGCCGTGGCCACGCTGACGCCCGAACAGCAACACGCCCTGCACAGCACCGACAAAGGCGAAATCACCGTGAAGGTGGTGGTGACCGACGAAGCCGGCATCGAGCCGGTCGAATGCACATTTGTGTGGGCCTGGGTACCTGCCCGCCCACGCCAGCCCTGAAACGCACAGGCAACAAGGAACGAACATGAGCAAGCAACTTCAAGACGCCTACATCGTCGCCGCCACGCGCACGCCCATTGGCAAATCGCACCGGGGCTTTTTCCGCAACACCCGCCCCGACGATCTGCTGGCCCACGCCCTGCGTGCCGCGCTGGCGCAGGTGCCGGGCCTGGACCCTGCAGCAATAGAAGACGTGATCTGCGGCTGCGCCATCCCCGAAGGCCAGCAGGGCCTGAACGTGGCGCGCATCGGCGCGGTGCTGGCCGGGCTGCCCAACAGCGTGGGCGGCATCACTGTCAACCGATTTTGCGCGTCGGGCCTGAGCGCCATCCAGATGGCCGCCGACCGCATCCGCGTGGGCGAGGCCGACGTGATGATCGCCGCCGGTGCCGAAAGCATGAGCATGGTGCCCATGATGGGCAACAGCCCCAGCCTGTCGCCCAGCATCTTTGCCGACACCCAGAACGTCGAGAAATACGGCATTGCCTACGGCATGGGCCTGACCGCCGAAAAGGTGGCCCAGCAGTGGAAAGTGAGCCGCGCCGACCAGGACGCCTTCGCCCTGCAATCGCACCAGCGCGCATTGGCCGCGCAGGCCAAAGGTGAATTTGCCGACGAAACCTGTCCTGTGGAAGTGACCGAACGCAGCGTGAACCTGGACACGGCCGAAGTCACCACCACCACCCGCACCGTGAGCCAGGACGAGGGTGCCCGTCCCGACACCAGCCTGGAGGGCTTAAGCAAACTCAAGCCCGCCTTCGCCACCCCCCGCCGGGCCGACTTCAGCCCCACGGGGTTGGGGACGGTGACCGCAGGCAACAGCAGCCAGACCAGCGACGGCGCTGGCGCGCTCATTCTGGCCAGCGAGGCCGCCATCAAACGCTTTGGCCTGACGCCGCTGGCCCGCTTCGTCAGCTACGCCTCACGCGGCGTGCCCCCGCACCTGATGGGCATTGGCCCGGTAGAGGCCATCCCTGCTGCGCTGAAAAACGGCGGCATCAATCAAAACGATCTGGACTGGATCGAGCTGAACGAAGCCTTTGCCGCCCAGAGCCTGGCCGTGATGAACACGCTGGGCCTGGACCCGGCCAAGGTCAACCCCAACGGCGGTGCCATCGCCTTGGGCCACCCGCTGGGTGCCACCGGTGCCATCCGTGCCGCAACAGTCATCCACGCCCTGCGCCGCCACAACCAGCGCTACGGCATGGTGACCATGTGCGTGGGCATGGGGCAGGGCGCTGCGGGCATTTTTGAGCGGGTGTGAGGCGTTTATGCACATTTCCGGCCAATGCCACTGCGGCGCCATCTCGTTCACTGCGCTGGTAGACCCCACCAAGGTCATTGCCTGTCATTGCGCCGACTGCCAGGCGTTTTCGGGTGCCCCGTACCGCGCGGTGTTGCCCACACCGGTCGAGGGCGTCCATTTGACGGGCACACCGCGGCATTACGTCAAGGTGGCGGCCAGTGGCAACCGGCGGGTGCAGGCGTTTTGTGCCGAATGCGGCACCCAGCTTTACGCCAGCGACCCCGATGCACCCACCGTGCTGAACTTGCGGCTGGGCTGCGTGAGCGAGCGGGCGCAATTGCCTCCCGTGGTCCACATTTGGGGCCAGTCCGCTTTGCCTTGGGTGCCTGTGCCCTTGGGCGCGCCCTTTCACACACAGGGGCTGAGCAGTGCACTCATGGCCGTGCGGCCCTCGGTGTCCGCCGAGCCGGGGCGCGACTGATCCGGATTGGGGGCTAGGTCGGCGGAGTCACTCCTCCCATTCCCGCCGCCACGCAGCGAATTCGCTGGGACGCAGCCGGTAGCGGGCCATGTTGCCTTCGTGCCGGTTCATCAATTGGTCGTGCACCACCTCTACAAACCGTGCCTGGTCTGACGCGGGCATCGATTGCAACGCAATGTCCCGTACATGGCCGATGGCCTGTTGTTTGGTCATGCACTGGCGCACTGCCGAGGGCCAAGCGCGACACGCGTTTGTTTGGGCGAGAAGGTGTCTTGTCAGCCCGCCGGGCATCCGGTGCTGTTTTTCACTGCCGTCCAATTGGGTCAGCGCGCCTTTTGCCGCAGCTCAAGCCCGCGCTCATCGCGTGAGGCACCACGGGCCGCGCGGACATTGAAGCGTGTTTCGGCGTCAAATTCGGCCAGCATCAGGGTGGTCATTTCTTCCTGCAGCCGGTTGATGGGCGTGCCCCGGCTTTGCGCCAAGGCTTTCAGGCGGCGGTGTTTTTCATCGGGCAGGCGCAAGGTCAATGCGGTCATGGCAACTCCTTCAAAAAGTCTTCGGGCAACACGATTTGAAGCCCCGGAAAACGCCGCTCCATGCGCTGCACATCACGCAGGTTTTTGGTGACCACATGGCTGGCACCGCCCGCCACCGCCAATTCGATCAAATGGTTGTCGCCTTCATCGGGCAGGTTGGGGCGCCACAGGTTGTACACCAGAGCCCAGCCACGCCAAGACGTTGGACAATCGCGGCCTCTCCTCAGCCCGTCAAACCCCCATGAAAATTCTCAAACTCAAACCCGGCAAAGAAAAGTCACTGCTGCGCCGCCACCCCTGGGTGTTCGACGGGGCCGTGGCCAAGGGCGGGGGCGACCCGGGGGAAACCGTGCGCATCGAAAGCGCAGAGGGCCAGTTCCTGGGCTGGGGCGCGGTGTCGCCCACCTCCAAAATCCGCGCGCGGGTGTGGAGTTTTGACGAAAAGCAGCGTATCGATGCAGCGTTTTTCAGAGCTAACTTGTCAACTGCAATAAGCGCCAGAGGCCTTTTTGACATCAAAAGCAACGGCGTGCGCCTGGTGCACGGCGAGTCAGACGGTGTGCCCGGCCTGGTGGTGGACCGCTACGGCGACACGCTGGTGGCCCAGTTTCTGAGCTGTGGCACCGAGCGTTGGAAGCAGGCAATAGCCGACGCGCTGCTGGAGCTGACCGGCCTCACCCGGCTGTATGAACGCTCCGACGCCAGCGTGCGTGACCTGGAGGGCTTGCCCCGCGTCAGTGGCTGGCTGCGGGGCGGTGGCAGCACCGCCGTGGTGCTGCAAGAACACAGCTGGCAGCTGGCGCTGGACGTGGCCGAGGGCCACAAAACCGGCTTCTACCTGGACCAGCGCGACAACCGCCAGGCCTTTTTCGAGGCCGCCCGCCACGCCCGCTGGGGCCAGGTGTTGAATTGTTTTTGCTACACAGGCGGCTTCACGGTGGCCGCACTGGCGGGCATGCGGGCCGCCGGTATGCGCCCCGACGAAGGGCACGTCACCAGCATCGATTCATCGGGCCCCGCGCTGGAAAAAGGCCGTGCCAACGCCGCGTTGAACGGTTTTGACACCAGCCAAGCCACCTGGCTGGATGCCGACGTGAACGCCAGCCTGCGCCAGTTTGACCGCGAGGGCCGCACCTTTGACGCCATCGTGCTCGACCCGCCCAAGTTCGCCCCCACCGCCGCACACGCCGAGCGTGCCGCCCGTGCCTACAAAGACCTGAACCGCTGGGGCTTCAAACTGCTGAACCCCGGCGGCATGTTGTTCACCTATTCCTGCTCTGGGGGGATCGGGGTGGAGCTGTTCCAGAAAATCGTGGCCTCTGCCGCGCTGGACGCCGGTGTGAACGCGTTCATCACCCACCGCCTGGGCGGCGCACCCGACCACCCGGTGGGCCTGCCCTTCCCCGAGGGGGAATACCTGAAAGGCCTGGTGGTGGTGCGCCGCCGCTGACAATGCCAGGCCAGCCGTGCATGATTTGGGTTTTCAAGGGGGTTTTATGGCTGCACAGGTGGGTTTTTTGACGCGCCACGCGCACCGGCTTGGGGCGGTGGGGGTGTGGCTGTGTGCGGCGGGGTTTGCCCTGCCGTCGCACGCGCAATACGGCACGCCCGACAGTTTGAAGGCCGAGGTGGGGTCGCTGCCTGACTTGGTGTTCAACACCAGCCCACGCCCAACCCCCGATTTCAGCCAGCCATGGGTCAACACCGTGTGGACCGGGGGCGGGCCGACCACCGCGAAGGTGCCCGGTGTGGTGGTGCTTCACACCTGTGGGGGCATCAGCCAGCACATTCAGGACTGGTCTCAGGTGCTGTTGCAGGCGGGGTTTGCCGTGTTGCCGGTGGACGCCTTGCGGGGCCGGCGCGCCGACTGCGGGTCGCCGTCGGCCATCAGCAACGGCCGGTACGTCAAAGACACTTTGGATGCCCTGGTGGCCTTGGGTGCCCACCCAGGGGTGGACGCCAGCCGCCTGGCCGTGCTGGGGTTTTCCAAGGGCGCCATGATGGCCATGTGGCTGGGCAGCTCCGCCGTGGCCAAAGCCCTGCGCCCTGATGCCCCGCCGGTGCAGGCCGCTGTGGCTTTTTACGCGTTCTGCGGGCTGGGCCCGACACGTGGCCGCCCCCAGGGCATTCAGATTGTGCAGCCCGACAACGACCGGCCGCTGCTGGTGCTGATGGGCGAGAAAGACAACGAAACCCCACCTTCGTCGTGTGTGGACTTGTTGTCCAAGCTCAAAGCCGGGGGCGCGCCGGTGCAATGGCATGTGTACCCAGGCGCGACCCACGCCTGGGACAGCCCCGACAAAAACGGCCATTCCAAGACCGATTTCAAGGGCGACAAAATCACCTACCAATTCGACCCCGCGGCCACGGCCGACAGCCAGCGCCGTGTGGTCCAGTTCCTGACCACCGCAACAGGGGCGGTACCCGCTGCCCGGTGAGGGGCAATCGCCCCGTCCCTTACACTCCCGCCGCTGTTTTTACCCTTGTTGCAACTCAGTTGCAAAGAAAGCGCTCGCATGGCCCTCATCCCCGCCACCATACTGACCGGTTTTCTTGGCTCGGGCAAAACCACGCTTCTGAAGCGCGTGCTGACCGAGGCACACGGCCAGAAGATTGCCGTGATTGAAAACGAGTTCGGCGAAGAGAACATCGACAACGACATCCTCGTGTCCGACACGCAGGAAAACATCATTCAAATGAGCAACGGCTGCGTGTGCTGCACCATCCGTGAAGACCTGCGCGCCACCCTGCAACTGCTGGCCGCCAAAAAGCGCAAAGGCCTGCTGGACTTTGACCGCGTCATCATCGAAACCACCGGCCTGGCCGACCCCGGTCCCGTGGCGCAAACCTTTTTCATGGACGACGAAGTGGCCGAGAGCTATTTGCTCGACGCCATCGTGACGCTGGTGGACGCCAAACACGCACCACAGCAGCTGAACGACCGCCAGGAAGCGCGCCGCCAGGTGGGCTTTGCCGACCAGATTTTCATCAGCAAATCAGAGCTGGTCAGCGCCGATGAGCTGGACGCACTGACCCACCGCCTGAAGCACATGAACCCGCGGGCGCCCATTGAAAAGGTGCATTTCGGTGAAGTGGCGCTGTCCAAAGTGCTGGACCTGAAAGGTTTCAACCTGAACGCCAAGCTGGACATCGACCCCGACTTCCTGAAAGAAGACGACCACGGGAATGACCACGCCCACCACGACCATGCACACGGCGAGCATTGCGACCACCCCTCGCATGCACACGAACAAGGCCACCACCATCACCACGACGATGACGTGAAAAGCTTCGTGTACCGCGCCACCAAGCCCTTCAGCCCCGCCAAGCTGGAAGACTTTCTGGGTGCCATCGTGAACGTGTACGGCCCGCGCATGCTGCGCTACAAAGGCGTGCTGCACATGGAAGGCACCGAGCGCAAGGTCATTTTCCAGGGCGTGCACCAGCTCATGGGCAGCGACCTGGGGCCTTTGTGGGCCCCCGGGGAAACCCGGGTCAGCAAGATGGTGTTCATCGGCCTTGATTTGCCGCGCGATATTTTGGTGCAAGGCCTCGACCAGTGCCTGACATAATGCGGCGCTTCCACAACTGACCACCGGGCGTTTGCCATGCTGTTTGTCTCGCTTTTGCAGGGCTTTGGGTTTTTCCCAGGGCGTGCCGACAGCGCGGCGCAGGACCCGTCAGCGGTGGAGGTTTCCAAACAAGGTATAACGCCAAAGGCGCCCCTAGCCCGATCAAAAGCCGCTGTGGCCTTGGCGGTCTCTGAGGCCACACCCGGCCCCGCGACCCGTCAGAGGAGAGACGCAGTGAAAAAAACCGCTGAAAAACCAGCAACCCCAGCCAAGCCGAAGGCTTCTGCGTCCAAAACAGCACCCGTTGCTGTCAAAAAGGCCTTGAAACCGCCCGCAGTCGAGTCCGTGGTGGCCGCGCCAGCCGCGAAAGCGGCCAAGCCCGCCGCCCCAAAGGCCGCTGCCAAAGCGGTGGTGGCCCCCCCCGTGGTGGTGGCCGTTGCCCAGGTTGCCGCACCCGTGGCGCGCAGGGGTGGGCGCAAATCGGCCGCCGTGGCCGTGCCAACCCCCCAGCCTAAGCCCAGCCATTCTCCCGACGCCGCGAAGGCCACTTTTTCCAATTTTCCCGAACGTGTCATGACCCCTCTCGTGCATTCCCCTGCCCGCAAAGACCCCAAACTCGCCAACAACTGGAAGTCCAAGCCGGTGGACCAGTTGACGGACGAAGAGGTGCTCTCCATGCCCGATGCCGAGTACATGAACGACACCCAGATGGCATTTTTCCGCCACAAGCTGGTGCGTTTGAAGCAAGACATCCTGGCCAACGCGGGCCAAACCACCGAAAACCTGCGTGAAGACACCGTGGTAGTGCCCGACCCCGCTGACCGCGCCACCATTGAAGAAGAACACGCGCTGGAATTGCGCACCCGCGACCGCGAACGCAAGCTGCTCAAGAAAATCGAGCAGTCCATTGGCCGTATTGACAGCGGTGACTACGGCTACTGCGACGAAACCGGCGAAGCCATTGGTGTGGGCCGCCTCATTGCCCGCCCCACGGCCAACCTTTCGCTGGAAGCGCAACAG
The DNA here is from genome assembly GCA_049653005.1 of Burkholderiaceae bacterium. GTDB lineage: Bacteria > Pseudomonadota > Gammaproteobacteria > Burkholderiales > Burkholderiaceae_C > UBA2334. Next base: position 35,973 of record JBASFL010000030.1, read on the forward strand.
CGCCGTGAACTCAAGCAAAAGATGTTTGGGGATTGACCCCACAAGCCGCTGCTGGTGCACACCCTCAGCAAACTGACCTTACAGCCCCGCCATGTCAAAAGACACCCCCAGCAGCGGCTTTTTCTCCAAAGTCGTCAAGTTTGTGCGCCACCCCGCCACCACTTGGAGCGATTTGGATTTGGCGGGAGAAGCGCGCTCTGACGGGCAAGGTCAGCAGGCGCTGAAGGAAATGATCGAGCGCAAGCGCCGCAACGATTTTGTGCGCAAACGCGAATTCGACATGCTGCGCAAACTGCGGGCCAGGGGCCCGGTGCCCGACCCCGGTCGGGGCGGGCGTCCGTCGTTTTTTCACACCAGTGATTCTTCAGCGCCCGACGATCGCGCGGGGACGTTGAAAAAAATCGACGAAATCGAAGCCCAAATGTCCATGCAGTGGTGGAAAACCAAGCGCGGGGACAGCCAGCAGTCCGTTCAGGCCCCTGCCGCGCCCCCGGAACCGGGGGACACCCTGCACGCCTACCGCACCACGGTGGCGTTGGATCAGCCCTCGACCCAAGCCCATTTCGAGGCGTCTCGCAACGCGGACTACGCCACGACGCGTGGCCCGTCTCGCACCCCGACCCTTCAGCCCCCTGTGCAGGGCGAGGCGGGGGGCTTTGACAGCATGACCATGCCTGAAATCGGGGCGACCCAACCCGGGGAGTTGCTGGACGTCGACGCCTTCAGTGCGTCCAAATACTACGGGCTGGACGTGCAAGAGTTGGCGCTGGACCCCGAAATTGAAGAGGCGGCCATACGCTACGCCAGCGGCGACGACAAGGCCGCCGAGCAAGGTTTGCAAGATATCTTGACGAGAAAAGTGTCCGCAGGGACCACCGACGAATGGATGGCGCTGTTTGACCTGTACCGCGCCACCGGGCAGGTGGAGGCGTTTGACAACCATGCCATGGACTTTGCCAGCCGGTTTTCCCGTTCGGCACCGCAGTGGTTTTCCATGCCCGACGAAGTGGCTTCGCGTGCCGCGCGGGTGTTTCAACCGTCGGCCAATTTGAGCCGGGCCACCTGGGTGGCCGGTGCCGAGCTGGACGCCCACGCCGTGACCCTGCTGGGCAAAACCCTGGAGCGCGCGCCCCAGCCTTGGGTGCTGGACTGGTCCGCCTTGACCTCGGCGCACCCCGTGGCGGCCGTGCGCCTGCTCAAACTGATGACCGATTGGTCGGGCCAGCCGGTGGACCTGCGCTTTTTGGGGGGACAACGCTTGCGCGACCTGTTGCAAACCCAGACCCCATCGGGCAACCGTTCGGTGGACCGCATTTGGTGGGACTTGCGCCTGGCCGCGTTGCGGGTCATGCACATGGGCGACGATTTCGAGCTGGCCGCGCTGGACTTTTGCGTGACTTACGAAGTGTCCCCGCCCAGCTGGGAGCCCCCGCGCTGCCATTTCAAGTCGCTGGCGGTCACCGATGACGCGCAAGGCGATGCGGCGGGGCTTCGCCACGCCCCCCCTTCATTTGTTGACACCAACCCCTCGGTTTTGCCGTTTGCCCCGGGCGACCTGCCGGTGGACTTGATGGGCACGGCGTCTTTCATGCACCAACCCGTTCCCGTGGGCGAGTTGCTGGGTGAAATTTTGGGTGACCCGCAAGACCACCTGGAGCGGCTCGACCGCCTCCAGGGCGATGCAGTGGCCCGCGTGGTGTCGTGCCGCAACCTGATTCGGGTGGATTTTTCCGCGGCGGGGGGCATTTTGAATTGGGTGTCGGCCCATCACGCCCAGGGGCGCGAGATCAAATTCACCGAGGTGCACCGCCTCATTGCCGCGTTTTTCCACGTGATCGGCATCACCGAACACGCCAAAGTGGTGACGCGCAACGACTGAGTTTTTGCTGGCCCCGTGCCGCCGGTGGTGGGCCGCGTGTCCGCCCCGTTTCTGTTTTTTGCCTCTACTCCCCAAAACCATGGAATCTTTTCACGGAACGACCATTGTGTGCGTGCGCCGCAAAACCCCGCAGGGCGACCAGGTCGCCATCGGTGGCGACGGCCAGGTGACCCTGGGCCACATCGTGGTCAAAGGCACGGCGCGCAAGGTGCGCAAGCTGCACCACCAGCAGGTGCTGGCCGGTTTTGCCGGTGCCACCGCCGACGCGTTCACCCTGTTCGAGCGTTTCGAGGCCAAGCTGGAAAAACACCAGGGCAACCTGGTGCGTTCGGCCATCGAGCTGACCCGCGACTGGCGCACCGACCGCGTGTTGCGCCGCTTGGAAGCCATGCTGGCCGTGGCCGACAAAACCAGCAGCCTCATCATCACCGGCAACGGCGACGTGTTGGAGCCCGAACACGGCATCGTGGCCATCGGCTCGGGCGGTGCGTATGCCCAGGCCGCCGCCAAAGCCCTGATTGACCACACCGAGTTGAGTGCCGAGCAGGTGGTGCGCCAGAGCCTGGCCATTGCGGGCGAGCTGTGCATTTACACCAACATGCACCACACCATTGAAACTCTGTAGCTTGAAACCCAATGCCATCAAGCACCAGGGCCATATTTTGTTAAAAATTTTTACATGAACCAGCTCACCCCCCAAGACACCGTGGCCGAACTGGACCGCCACATTGTCGGCCAGCCCGCCGCCAAGCGGGCCGTGGCCATTGCGCTGCGCAACCGCTGGCGCCGCCAGAACGTGGACGCGGCGCTGCGCCCCGAGATCACGCCCAAAAACATCCTCATGATCGGCCCCACCGGCGTGGGCAAAACCGAAATCGCCCGCCGCCTGGCCAAGCTGGCCAACGCGCCGTTCATCAAGGTGGAGGCCACCAAGTTCACCGAGGTGGGCTATGTGGGCAAAGACGTGGATTCCATCATCCGCGACCTGGTGGAAATGGCCGTCAAGCAAACCCGCGAAACTGCCGTGGCCGCCCAGCGCGTCCGTGCCGAAGACGCGGCGGAAGACCGCATCCTGGACGTGCTGCTGCCCCCGGCCCGCACCGACCTGGGCTTTGGCACCGGTTCGGCCGAGCCCGCGCCCGACAGCACCGCGCGCCAGGTGTTCCGCAAGAAATTGCGCGAAGGGTCGCTGAACGACAAAGAAATTGAAATCGACCTGGCCGACGCCAAGCCCCAGCTCGAAATCATGGGCCCCGCTGGCATGGAAGACATGGCCGAGCAGCTCAAAGGCGTGTTTGCCCAAATGGGGCAGGGCCGCCGCAAAACCCGCCGCGTGAAAATTGCCGAGGCCTTGAAGCTGCTGGTGGACGAAGAAGCCGCCAAGCTGGTGAACGAAGACGAGGTGAAGCAGCAAGCCCTGCACAACGCCGAGCAAAACGGCATTGTGTTCATCGACGAAATCGACAAAGTGGCTTCCCGCAGCGAAGGCAACGGGGCCGAGGTGTCGCGCCAGGGCGTGCAGCGCGACCTGTTGCCGCTGGTGGAGGGCACCACCGTGTCCACCAAATACGGCATGGTCAAAACCGACCACATGCTGTTCATTGCCAGCGGGGCGTTCCACCTCAGCCGCCCCAGCGACCTGATTCCCGAGCTGCAAGGGCGTTTTCCCATCCGGGTGGAGTTGCAATCGCTGTCGGTGGCCGACTTTGAAGCCATCCTGGTTCAAACCCACGCCAGCCTGGTGCGCCAGTACCAGGCGCTGCTGGCCACCGAGGGCGTCACGCTCGACTTTGCGCCCGAGGGCATCACCCGCCTGGCGCAGCTGGCGTTCGACGTGAACGAGCGCACCGAAAACATCGGTGCCCGCCGGCTGTCCACCGTGATGGAGCGCCTGCTCGACGACGTGAGCTTCGGTGCCACCCAGCTGGCCGGGCAAACCGTGCACATTGACGCGGCCTACGTGAACGAACGCCTGGCCGAGCTGAGCCGGGACGAAGACCTGTCGCGTTTCATTCTCTGACGCTTGGCGCGCCCTCTCAAGCCCAGCCTGGCAGGCAATCCGGGCTGGGTTTTTTCATGGGAACGTGGCCATTGGCCTGCCGTTGAAGGTGCTGATGGGCCTTGCGGTGAAGCATCACTTTCAGTGGCTTTGCTAAGTGCTTCATTTATAAAGACTTTGCGCTGAAAAAATTCTGGGAATACGCTGTAAGTCATTGATTTCATTGAAACTTTTTTCAAACAACCCTCGGCTTGCAGGTGTTTTCCTGATAAAGTGGAAAAAAGTGCAAATAAGTGGTGAAAAGTGTTTCAGCGGGGTCCATAGC
>JBASFL010000031.1:0-13642 GCA_049653005.1 Burkholderiaceae bacterium
TGGCGTCTTCGATCAGCGCCGGGTCAATGCCCGCGCGGTCCACCGCCGCACGCACAGCAAAGCTGGCCAGCGTGGGGCCGGGGGTGATGTTGAACTCGCCACGGTGCGATTTGGTCAGTGGCGTGCGGGCGGTGGAAACGATGACGGCTTGGCGCATGGGTGGGGTACTCCTGTCGGTGTTCAGTGGTTGGCCTGGTTCAGGCTGTCGAAGTTCTTGCCCTCGGCCACCAGCTTTTCAAGCAGCGGTGCGGGCTGCCAGAACAGCGGGTCTTCCTGGGCAAAGGTGCAGATGTCGGCCAGGATTTGGCCCAAGCCCACCGTGTCGGCGTGCTTCATGGGGCCACCACGGAAGCGCGGGAAACCGTAGCCGTACAAAAACGTCACGTCGATGTCCAGCGGGCGAAGCGCAATGCCGTCGGCCAGCACCTTGGCCCCTTCGTTGACCATGGCGGCCATGTAGCGACGCATGATTTCTTCAGGCGTGAACGTGCGCGGGGTGATGCCTTTTTTGGCCCGCTCGGCGTCCACGATGGCCAGCACCTCGGGGTCGGGCTGGCCGGTGCGGGCACCCTGCGGGTACAGGTAGAAGCCCCGGCCGGTTTTCTGGCCGAACCAGCCGCGCTCGCAAATGCGGTCGGCAATTTCCACGTAACGTGCCTTCGGGTCACGGGTGGCCGCGCGGCGCTTGCGTGTGGCCCAGCCAATGTCGCCCCCGGCCAGGTCAGTCACCTGGCAGGGGCCCATGGGGTAGCCAAAGCCGCGCACGGCGGCGTCAATCTCGTAGGGGCTGGCCCCGTCTTCCATCATGTAATCGGCAGCCTGCTTGTAGGTGGCCAGGATGCGGTTGCCAATGAAGCCGTCGCACACCCCGGCGCGCACCGGCACCTTTTTCATGCGCTTGGCCAGTTCGAACGCGGTCACCACCACGTCGGGGCTGACTTTGGCGGGCACCACGATTTCCAGCAGTTTCATGATGTTGGCCGGGCTGAAGAAGTGCAGCCCGATCACGTCCTGCGGGCGCGACGTGCTGGCCGCGATGGCATCGATGTCCAGGTACGAGGTGTTGGTGGCCAGCACCGCGCCGGGTTTGCAGACGGTGTCCAGTTGCTGGAACACGGCTTTTTTGACGTCCAGGTCTTCGAACACGGCTTCGATCACCAGGTCGGTGTTTGCCAGGTCGGCATAGTCGGTGCTGGGCTTGAAGCGGGCCAGCGTGGCCGCCTTCTGCACCTCGGTCATGCGGCCTTTGGCCACCAGGCCGTCGTACACCTTGGTCACGTTGGCCACGCCACGGGCAATCGAGTCGGCATCGCGCTCGACCATCACCACTGGCAACCCGGCATCCAGCGCGGCCACGGCAATGCCCGCCCCCATGGTGCCGCCGCCGATGATGGCCAGGCTGGCCACCGTGCGCGGCGCGGCGGCACGGGCTTCGGGCACCTTGCTCACTTCACGTTCGGCGAAAAAGGCGTGGATCAAGCCGGCGCGTTGCGGGCTGTCGATGCAGGCGAGGAACAAACGGCGTTCCAGCGCCATGCCGTCGTCAAACGGCAGTTCGACCGCCGCACGCACGGCTTCGATGATTTTGAGCGGCGAGAACAACCCGCTTGATTTTTTGGCCGTTTCAGCAGCCAGCGCCGTCAGGTCGGCCAGTGCGGCTTCGGAGTTGGCTATTGCGATGTCGCGCACACGGCGCACCGGCGCAGCGCTGGCCAGCAGTTCGTTGGCGTAGGCCAGGCCGGCTTCCAATGCGGGACAGTTGCCGTTGCCTGCACCGTTGCTTGGACCATCAACGATGCGGTCAATCAACCCTGCTTGCAACGCGGCCTGCGCGCCAATGGGTTTGCCACTCAGCATGAATTCGGCGGCGGCTTTCACGCCCATCAGGCGCGGGGCGCGTTGCGTGCCACCGGCACCGGGCATCAGGCCCAGGTCCACCTCGGGCAGGCCCACCTTCACGGCAGGCAAGGCCAGGCGGTGGTGCGCACCCAGCGCCACTTCCAGCCCACCGCCCAAAGCAGCACCTTGCAGGGCGGCCACCACGGGCTTGCTGCAGGCTTCGATGCGGTTGCACACCTCAGGCAGCGACGGCAGCACGGGTGGCTTGCCGAATTCGCGGATGTCGGCCCCGGCGATGAAGGTTTTGCCCTCGCTGACGATCAGCACGGCCTGGGTGTCGGCATCGGCATCGGCCTGTTCCACGGCGGCAAACAGGCCCTGGCGCACGGCGGCGCTCAGTGCATTGACAGGCGGGTTGTTGACCGTGATCACCAGCACGTGGCCGTGCCGTTGGGTGGTCACTGCGGGTGACACGTTTTCATTCGCCATGTTTTTGTCTCCGTCGATGTGGTTTGGGGCAGCGCGCATTCTTGGACAGCCCTTGGGTTTTTACAATCCCAAACACAATTGACAAACTGTCAAAATCAATTTGACAAACAAAGGGCCCACACATGGACCTCCAAAGCCTGAACCTGCTGGTTGAAATCGTCGAGTGCGGCAACCTGAGCCAGGTGGCCCGCAAACTGAAAATGACGCGTGCCAACGTCAGCTACCACCTGGCGCAGCTGGAAAAGTCCACCGGCGTGCAACTGGTGCGCCGCACCACCCGCCGCGTGGAGCCCACCGAGGTGGGCCTGCGGCTGTACGAACACGGCCGCACCATCCAAAACGAAATGCAGGCCGCCCGCGAAACCATCACCAGCCTGGGCCAGGGCTTGCAGGGGCGAGTGGGCATCAGCGTGCCCAGTGGTTACGGCGAGCTGGTGATGGCCGACTGGCTGATCGAGTTCAAGCGGCTGTACCCCGGCATCGTGCTGGACGTGCTGTTTGAAAACCGGGCCGACAACCTGCGCGACGAGGTGGACCTGGCCATCCGCGTGATCGCAGAGCCGCCTTTGTCGCTGGTGGCGCGCAGCATGGGTGAGGTGCGCTACGTGGCGTGCGCATCGTCAGACTACGTGCGCCAGCACGGGCTGCCCACCACCCTGGAGGCACTGCGCCAGGCCCCCCTGATCACCGCAGGCGTGGTGGGCCGCCAGCTGCGGGTGTCGGCCTACAAAGACGGCGAGCGCGAAGAGGTGTTGCTGGAGCCCACCTTGATTTCAGAGCACTTCCCGTTTTTGCGCCGGGGCATTCTGGCCGGGCTGGGCGTGGGGCTGGTGCCCGACTATGTGGTGCGCGACAAGTTGCACACGGGCGAGGTGCTGACCACCCTGGACGACCACCGCCTGAGCATTTACGGCACGCGCATGTACCTGCTGTACATGCCCAACCGGCACCAGACACGGGCGGTGCGCACCTGTGTCGAGTTCATTTTGGGCAAATCGGCCGAATCAGGTGAATCGGCGCAAAGCCCTTAGAACGCGTCTTCGGCCAACTGCGCACACACCGCCTGCCGCTGGTTGACCACGTTGAGCCAAGCGCCTGTTTTGGGCAGTTCATAGTGGTAAAAATAGGCCCCAGCGCTTGACCAGCCTTGGTTCTTTGCTATTTTCAAATCAGGGTCAAGCGTGTGCACGGTGCACGCCACATCCAGCCACACCCAAGCCAGCACGGTGTGGCCAAAGGCTTGCAGGTACGGCACGGCGTTGGCCAGGGCCTCGGTGGGGTTGCCGGTGGCCCAGGCGTTTTGGGTGGCCTGGGCCACCTGCTGAAGCGCGGCTTCCAGCGCGTCGGCATGGGGGGCCAGGGCGGCGTGTGTGCGGGCGCGTGCGGCCGTGGCGGCCATGCGCTGGCCCAGCAACTGCAGGCCCCTGCCCTGCTCCATCAGCACCTTGCGGCCCAGCAAATCCATGGCCTGTATGCCGTGGGTGCCTTCGTGGATCATGTTCAGCCGGTTGTCGCGCCAGTACTGTTCCACCGGAAAGTCGCGGGTGTAGCCGTAGCCGCCGTGCACCTGAATGGCCAGGCTGTTGGCTTCCAGGCACCACTCGCTGGGCCAGCTTTTGGCGATGGGCGTCAGCACCTCCAGCAGCAGGCGGGCCTCATTGGCGGCCTCGGGCGTGCCGGTGCGTTGCTCGTCCACCAGTCGGGCGCAGTACAGCGCCAGGGCCAGCGCGCCTTCGGCGTAGCTTTTCTGGGCCAGCAGCATGCGTTTCACATCGGCGTGTTCAATGATGCGCACCTGCGGGGCGCTGGCGTCTTTGCCACCTGTGCTGACCGGCCGGCCCTGCGGGCGGTTTTTGGCGTAATCCAGGCTGGCGTGGTAGCCCGCCAGCCCCAGCATGGTGGCGGCCATGCCCACGCCGATGCGGGCCTCGTTCATCATGTGGAACATGCAGTGCAGGCCTTTGCCGGGCTGGCCCACCAGGTAGCCAATGGCGCCGGTGCCCTGCCCGTCCAGCCCGGGGCCGCAGTCCACCCCCTGGCCTGGCGCGTTTTTGAACTGGCCCTCGCCAAAGTTCAGCAGGGTGTTGGTGGTGCCGCGCCAGCCGCATTTGTGGTTCAGCCCCGCCAGCGCCACGTCGTTGCGCCGCCCGGTGAGTTCGCCCTGGGCGTTGACCAGTTTTTTGGGCACGATGAACAGCGAGATGCCTTTCACCCCCGGGGGCAACTGGCCGTTGGCGTCGGGAATTTTGGCCAGCACCAAGTGGATGATGTTGTCGGTCAGGTCGTGTTCACCGGCCGAAATCCACATCTTGTTGCCGCGCAGGCGGTAGCGGGGGCCCAGCGGGTCTTGATCCCATCGCACTGAGCCGTCGGCGGCCCCAGAGGGGCTTTCGTCAGGTGTGGCGCGGGTGGCCACATCGCTCAAAGACGAGCCCGCCTGGGGCTCGCTCAGGCACATGGTGCCCGACCACTCACCGGCGAATTCTTTGGCGGCAAACACCTGTTTTTGCGTGGCCGTGCCGTGCACCATCAGCAAATTGGCATTGCCCGTGGTCAACATCCCCGAACCGATGCTGACCGAAGCGTGGGCAAAAAACGCGTTGGCCGCCGATTCGATGGTGTAGGGCAACTGCATGCCGCCCACCTCGTAATCTTGCGCGGCACTCAGCATGCCGCTGGCGGCATAGGCCTTTTGGGCGTCGTGCGTGGCCTGGGGCAGCACCACGCGCAGGCTGCCATCGGGTTCGGCCACGGTGGTGGGCTCTTGCGTGTCCACCAGGCGGTTGAACGGGGCGTATTTGTCGCGGGCGATGCGCTCGCAGGTGTCCAGCACGGCGTCGAAGGTTTCGCGGCTGTGGTCGGCGAACCGCCCGCGCTGCGGCAGGTCGTGGGCCTGCAGCCAGTCGTACAGCAAAAAATCGAGGGTGGAACGCAGGTTCATGTGAATTTTTAAGTAAAAAATGCTTCTGGCGCTTGATGGGTATGCGTTTGCAGCTATGCCCAGTGGCAGTGTGCAGGCAACACGCACGGCGGCAATAGGGCAATTGCGGTGTGGGCCCACCGGGCCGTCTCACGCGGGACAACACGCGGACCAGCGAATGGCCTGCACGGTGTGGGGGTCGGGTTGACCTGGCTCAGCCCCGTGAAAGGCCAGGCGGGGATAATCTACCCCCAGGTCTTAACGCACACTCACCACAATGAAACGACTGAACGACTTCCGCATGCAAATGGGCCAGCACAGCCTGGTGCCCATCATGATTGGTGGCATGGGGGTGGACATTTCCTCTTCCGACCTGGCGCTGGAGGCCGCGCGCCTCGGGGGCGTGGGCCACATTTCGGACGCGATGATCAAAACCGTCACCGACCGGCGCTACAAAACCAAATACGTCAAGGCCAAGCAGGCGCTTTACAAATACGTGCCCGAAACGGACGACAAGTCCAACGTCAAGTTCGACTTGGGCCACCTGGCCGAAGCCACCCGCCTGCACGTGGAAAGCACCCTGTCACGCAAGCAGGGCAGTGGCCTGATTTTCATCAACTGCATGGAAAAGCTGACGATGAATGGCCCGAAGGAAACGCTGAAGGTGCGCATGGCCTCGGCGCTGGACGCGGGCATTGACGGCATCACCCTGGCCGCCGGGCTGCACCTGGGCTCGTTTGCACTGATTGAAGACCACCCGCGCTTTCGCGACGCCAAGCTGGGCATCATCGTCAGCTCGTTGCGCGCGCTGCAGCTGTTTTTGAAGAAAAACGCACGCCTGAACCGCCTGCCCGACTACGTGGTGGTGGAAGGCCCGCTGGCCGGTGGCCACCTGGGCTTTGGCATGGACTGGGCGCAATACGACCTGGCCATCATCGTCGCGGAAATTCTGGCTTACTTGAAGGCCGAAAACCTCAACATCCCGCTGATTGCGGCGGGCGGCATCTTCACTGGCAGCGACGCCGTGCGGTTTTTGGAAATGGGCGCGGCGGGCGTGCAGGTGGCCACACGCTTCACGGTCACCAAAGAGTGCGGCCTGCCTGACGACATCAAGCAGGAGTACTTCAAGGCCAGCGAAGACGACATCGAGGTGAATGAAATTTCACCCACCGGCTACCCCATGCGCATGATCAAGGCCAGCCCCGGCATTGGCGACGGCATACGCCCCAACTGCGAAGCCTACGGCTACCTGCTCGATGCCAACGGCAAATGCGCCTATGTCAGTGCCTACAACCGCGAAGTGGCGGCCCACCCCGACGAAAAGCGCGTGTCGGTGCAAGACAAAACCTGCCTGTGCACCCACATGCGCAACTTTGACATCTGGACCTGCGGCCACCTGACCTGGCGCCTGAAAGACACCACCGTGCGCCGCGAAGACGGCAGCTACCAGCTGCTGACCGCCCAGCACGTGTTTGAGGACTACCAGTTCAGCACCGACAACCAGGTGAAGTTGCCCGAACCCGAGCCTGTGACGGCCTGATTTTTCAGTTTGCAGTTGCCCCAACAAGGGCGGTGGTGTGCCAACACCACCGCCCTTTTTTGTTGCCCAAGCCCAAGAGCTGCAAGCTTTGCGTCAGGGTTTGCACCAATCAGTTAATTTCCAAAGGAAACTATATTTGATTTCCTTCGGACACCAATACCGGAGCGATTTCACCCACCCAACAGGAGACATGCATGCGACGCACATCCCAATACCTCAAGGTCAACGCCGTGTTGCTGACCGGCTCTGCCCTGGCCTTGAGCGCCTGTGGCGGCAACGACGAGCCCCCACTGCCCCAGCTTTCGGCGGCCACATCGGGCACCTTGGTGTCGTGCACAGACCTGGCCACCAAAGCCGTGTTGGCCAACACCACCATTGCGTCGGCCACGCTGGTGGCCGCTGGCGGGCTGAGCGTCGCTGGGGTGACCACACCCATGCCCGAACACTGTTTGGTCAAAGGCGAAATGAACCGCCGCACCAGCGCTGTGGACGGCATTTCTTATGCCATTGGCTTTGAAATGCGCCTGCCCACCGCCTGGAACGGCCGCTACTTCTACCAGGCCAACGGCGGCATTGACGGCTCGGTGGTCACGGCCACCGGCCCTGTGGGCGGCGGCGCGCCCGAAACCAACGCCCTGAAAATGGGCTTTGCGGTGCTGAGTTCCGACGCCGGGCATTCCAGCCCCGCGCCGTTCTGGGGCCTGGACCCCCAGGCACGGCTGGACTACGGCTACCAAGCCGTGGGCAGCCTCACGCCCATGGCGAAAAACCTGATCAAAACCGCTTACGGCAAAACGCCCGACCGCTCTTACTTCGGCGGCTGCTCCAACGGCGGGCGCCACGCCCTGGTGGCTGCCGCCCGCTACAGCGACCAGTACGACGGTATTTTGGCCGGGGCCCCCGGCCTGCACCTGCCCAAGGCGGCCATGGCCCAATTGTGGAAAGTGAAGCAATACGCCAGCATTGCCAGCAGCACCGTGGCCAGCGGTGCCGATGTGGGCCAGCCCGACATCACCAGCGCGGTGACACCGGCCGAGTTTCAGTACCTGGGCAAACAAATCACCGCCAAATGCGACGCACTCGACGGCGTGACCGACGGCATGGTGTCCGACGTTGAGGCCTGCCAAACCACCTTCAACCTGCAAACCGACACGGCCACCTGCACCGGCGCCCGCGACGGCACCTGCCTGACCGCCGCACAAAAAACCGTGCTGGCCAGCATCAACGCCGGGGCCAAAAACAGCAAAGGTGAAGCCACCTACGCCAATTTCTACAACGACCCAGGCGTGGCTGGCAGCAACCACACCCTGTGGCACTACAGCAATGCGCTGACGCGCGACCCGGGCGCCGTGGCGTTCATCTTCACGTCGCCCCCGGCCACACAAGCGGCCTTTGGCGCCACGACCGGTTTGAAGTACGCCCTGGCGTTCAACATGGACACCGACCCCGCCAAAATGTTTGCCACCGACGCCACCTACAAAGAGTCGCCCTGGTCTTACATGACCCCGCCCAACGAGACCGACCTGTCGGCCCTGAAAAAGCGCGGTGCCAAGCTCATGATCTACCACGGCGCGGCCGACTCCATCTTCTCGGCGGCCGACACCACCCAGTGGTACAAGGCGCTGCAAACCGCCAACGGCGGCTCGGCCAACGACTTTGCCCGCTACTTCATGGTGCCAGGCATGAACCACTGCTCAGGCGGCCCCGCCACCGACCAGTTCGACATGCTGGCCCACCTGGTGAACTGGGTGGAAAAAGGCCAAGCCCCTGAACAAGTGGTGGCCAAGGCCCGTGGCACGGGCGCCAACGTGGTCAACGCCGAATTGCCCGCCACCTGGGGCGCAGCCCGCACCCGCCCCCTGTGCACCTACCCCAAAGTGGCCCGCTACAACGGCACGGGCGACGTGGAAAACGCCGCCAACTTCAGCTGCAAATAAACCCGACGCCCCCTGCCCCAAGGCATAGCACCCGCTGGCCTGCGGGGCCAGAGCGCGGGGTGGGCGGCTGGCACAATTCCCGGCATGACACCGCCCGCCACCGAGCCCCAGGCAGAAGCCCCCACAGGCATTGACAGCAGCTTCCTGAAAACCCTGTTGGGCTACAACGCCCGCAGGGCCGCCGTGGCCATCATGGCGCTGTTCGACGAACGCATGGCAGCGCTCGGCCTGAAGCCGGTGGAATTTTCGGTGCTCTGCCTCATCGGGCGCAACCCGGGCGTCACGCCCAGCCAGCTGTGTGCCGAGCTGGCGCTCCTTCCCCCCCACCTGACCAAAATGCTGACCCGGCTGGACAAAAGCGGGTTGCTTACACGCCACGTGTTGGCCTCAGACAAACGCGCGGTCAGCCTGGGCCTGAGTGCCAGCGGGGTTGCCTTCCTGGCACAGGCCGAAGCCACCGTGGCGCAGCTGGAAGCAGACGCCGCGTCAGCCCTGACCGCCAAGCAGCAAAAAACGCTGATCGAACTGCTGCAAAAAATCTACTGACGCTCCACTGGTGTTTTCCCGGTGCACTTGCGGTGCGCGGCGACGTAGCATGGGACCAAATAAAAGAACGCCCGTTCTTTTTTTATGCATCCCCCATAAACCTGCTGGAGACACCCATGCGATTTTTGAAATGTGCCATCACCGCCACCGCCGCCGCTGCCCTGGTGGCTTGCGGTGGAGGAGACAGCGTGAGCAACGGCCCTGTGGTCGATTTGAGCGGCAACCCCGGCAGCCTGCTGGCCACCCCCGCCCTGCTGACCAGTCTGAGCCCACAAGCTTTCCAGGCGGCGGCACCCGCTGCGTTGTTCCAGGTGGCAGGCACACCCAAATGCACGGTCAATTTCAACTATTTCCAATACGGCACCGTGGGCGGTGCCGGTGAAAAAACCACCGCTTCGGCGGGGCTGATGGTGCCCAGCGGCGCCGACCCGGCCTGCACGGGCGACCGCCCGGTGCTGCTGTATGCCCACGGCACCACCACCGACAAGAAAAAGAACATGGCCAGCCCCCAAGACGGTGAGGCCGCCTTGGTGGCGGCCCTGTACGCCGCGCAGGGCTACATCGTGGTGGCACCCAACTACGCGGGCTACGACTCATCCCCCCTGCCCTACCACCCCTACCTGAACCTGGACCAGCAGGCCAAAGACATGGTCGATGCACTCACCGCCGCCCGCAAAGGCATGGCATCGGTGGGCGCCAAAGCCAACAGCAAGCTGTTTGTGTCGGGCTACTCGCAAGGCGGTTTTGTGTCCATGGCCACGCAACGCGCGCTGCAACTGGCGGGCACACCCGTCACTGCGGGCGCCCACCTGTCGGGCCCCTACGCACTGGGCCGGTTTGGCGATGCGGTGTATGCCGGCAACGTCAACCTGGGCGCCACGCTGTTTTCGCCTTTGCTGAACACCAGCTACCAGCGCACCTACGGCAACATCTACACCACGCCTTCGGACATGTACGAGGCCACCTATGCCACCGGCATTGAAAGCCTGCTGCCCAGCAACACCGCCCTGAACGATTTGCTGACCACCGGCAAACTGCCCGCCACCGCGTTGTTTGCCACCGATTCGCTGCCCAAACCCGCCGGGTTTGAGGTGTTCTTTGGCACACCCAACCTCATCAAAACCAGCTACCGCAACGCCGTGCTGGCCGACGCTTTCGCCAACCCCACCGCGCCCAAACACCCCCTGCGCGTGGCGGCCTACAAGAACGACCTGCTCAGCCTCAACTGGACACCCACCCAACCCATGCTGATGTGCGGCGGCAATGCCGACCCCACCGTGTTCTACGCGCTCAACACACAAGGTGCACAGGCCTATTTCGGTGGCAAAGGCGTGCCAGCCCAAGCCGTGGCCGTGCTGGACGTGGACAGCGCCCCCACCGGGGCCGCCGACCCCTTCGCCGCCGCCAAAGTGGGCTTCGCCCAGGCCAAAGCCAGCACAGCCGCTGCGGGCGGCGCCACCGCCGTGCTGCAAAACTACCACGGCAGCCTGGTGCCCCCGTTCTGCAACGCCGCTGCGCGCGGCTACTTCGCCCAGTTCTGAAGCACACCGCACACACCGGAGAACACACACATGAAAAAAACACTGATCGCCTCCGCCGCCTGCCTGGCCTGCGTGGGGGCCTGGGCCCAGGTCAACCTGTACGGCATCGTTGACGCGGGCGTGACCCACGTCAGCGGCCTGGCCGGTGGCAGCAAAACACAACTCAGCAGCGGCATCATGGAAGGCTCCCGCTGGGGCTTGCGGGTGCAAGAAGACCTGGGCGGTGGCTACAAAGCCATGGCCACGGTCGAAAGCCGGTTTGAAACCGACACCGGCATCTTTGGCAACCGCCCCGCATCGGGCAGCCAGTTGCCCGACCGCATTACCGCCGGGCTGCCACCCGCCGTGGCCGCTGGTGTAACCGGGGCCGTGGGCCCCACGCTGGGCGTCAACCTCGATTCCCGCGCGTTTGACCGCCAGTCCTGGGTGGGGCTGGTCACCCCCGTGGGCGGCTTCCTGATGGGGCGCCAGTACACACCTGCCTTCGAAGCCGTGGCCACGTTCGACAGCATGGGCACGCAAAGCGCGCTGTCGGTGGGGCAACTGGTGACCATTCCGGCCGGTGTGGACATTCGCTACGACGACACGCTGCAATACCGCATCCTGCAAGGCCCCTGGAGCGCCGCGCTCATGACCAGCTTCCCCGGCGGTGCCACCAGCGCCAGCAAACGGTTGATGGGCATGAACGGCTTCTACAAGGGCGGTGCGTTCCAGGTGGGCTTTGGCCACAATGCCAAAAAGAATTCAGCCGACCAGAAATCGCTCAGCTCCACCATCGTGGGCGCGTCCAGCACACTGGGTGCGTTCACCGTGTCGGGCCTGTGGGGCCGCATTCAAGAGCCCAACCCCAGCTCAGGCCCCGAATTGGCCGCAGGCCTGACCGCAGCAGGGGTGCCCACAGCCCTGGTGAACAACGTGATCGACCGGCTGAAGCAAGACGCCAACCTGCTGCACCTGGGCGTGCGTTACCAAATGGGCACGGCGGGCCACATCACCGTGGCCGTGAACAAGCTCAACGACAAACGCGCCACCAACGCCGACGTGACCAGCTACGGCGTGGCCTACACCTACCCGCTGTCCAAACGCACCAACCTGAACATGGTGCTGACGCGGTACAACAACTCGGCCAACGCACAAACAGCCCCTGGCGGCAATGGCTACTTGGGCGGCGTCACGGCCACCGCCGGGCGGGACTCCACCTCGGTTGCGTTTGGCATTCGCCACGCGTTCTGACACCTGCACCGACCGGCGGACACACCCACAAAAAAGCCAGCGCTCCCGGCAGGGAGGCTGGCTGTTGTTTTGGGGCCGGGAGGCGATTGGCCGTGGGCCGATTTACTGCGCTTCGATCTTGGCGTCTTTGATGGCCTTGGCCCACTTGGCGGTTTCCGTGGCGCCGCGCTTGGCCAAATCGTCTGGCGTGCCGGGCTGCACGGTAAAGCCAATGCCAGCGAATTTCTCTTGCACTTCTTTGCTGTTGGCCGCCGCGTTCACGGCCTGGTTCAGCTTGGCCACGATGTCTGTGGGCGTGCCTGCCGGGGCGTACACGGCAAAGTAGGCGATCAGCTCGTAGTCTTTCAGGCCCAAGGCCTCGTTCACGGTGGGCAGCTCGGGCACCGCAGGCGAGCGCTTGGCCGACGTGACGGCCAGCCCCCGCACCTTGCCCGCCTTCACCTGCGGCAGCATCACGGCAAAGTCGGCGCTGAACATGTTCACCTGGCCGCCAATCAAATCGGTCATGGCGGCAGGACCGCTTTTGTACGGCACATTGGTGAGCTGAATGCCGGCCATGCCCGCCATCATTTCGGTGGAAACCAGCTGCGAGGTGCTGGCACTGGCAAACGTGACGTGGGTGGGTTTGGCCTTGGCCATGTCCACCAGCTCTTTCAGCGTTTTGGCGGGCACGTCGTTGTTCACGGCCATGATCAGCGGCACCGAGCCCATGTAAGCCACGGGGGTGAAAGCGGTGTCCTGGTCGTAGGGCAGCTTTTTCATCAGGCTTTTCAGCGCGGCGTTGGTGCTGTTGGTGCCGATGAGGATGGTGTAGCCGTCAGGGGCGGACTTGGCCACCGCGTCGGCGCCCAGCATGCCGTTCACACCCGCCTTGTTGTCCACCACGATGGGCTGGCCCAGGGTTTCCGACATTTTCTGGGCGAAGGCGCGGCCAATCTGGTCGGTGGCGCTGCCCGCGGCAAACGGCACTACGGCCTTGATGGGTTTGTTCGGGAAGGCTTGGGCCAGGGCGGCCGAGGTGAACAGCGACACACCGGCCAGGCTGGCAAGCAAACGGGAAGCAAAGCGGAACGCAGGGCGCATGGGAAAGTCTCCGTTGAAGTTGTGGGTGCAGTTTAGGACAGCGGCAGCGCCAAAATGGCCGCGCTGAGTGTTTTGCCGTGGGCATCCAGCGCCAGCGAGCGGGTGACGCCGCCCCCCAGCGCGTCGTGCATCACAAAATGCACGGCCCCCAGGTGGGGCAAGGTGAAGCGCTGCACCTCGCCGTGCACCACGCCTTGGTAGTGGGCCTTCACCCGCTCGGCGGTCAGCAACCGCTCCAACAGCGGGTAGTGGGCCGGGTCGCGGGCGATGACGCTGAGCGTGGCCCGGTTGCCTTTGTCGCCCGAACGGGCAATGGCAATGTCTTGCAGGGTTTGGGCTTGGTTTTGAGTTTGAGCTGGCATGGGGTTCACAGGTCAAACACCTGGCATTGGGGTTGCACCGCGTTGCGCGGCATCAGGGCCGATGCGGCGGCCACCACTTCGCGCACGCTTTGCGTGACGCCACCGCCGCCCGCCGGGCCGTTGAGGTAGAGCGCCTCCACCTCCTGGCCCAC
>JBASFL010000032.1:0-62747 GCA_049653005.1 Burkholderiaceae bacterium
GCCACCGGTTGCCAGCGGCGGCAACGAAGGGGGCCACCGGCGCGACCTGCTGATCGAGCACCTGCACGCCCTCAACGACGCCCACCACGGTTTGCCCGAAGCGCTGTTGGTGGCGCTGGCTGCCGAAATGGCCATCCCCGTGGCCGAGGTGTTTGAGGTGGCCAGCTTCTACCACCACTTCGAGGTGCTGCGCGATGGCGAAGCAGGCCCGGGCCTCACCGTGCGCGTGTGCGATGGCCTGAGCTGCCAGCTGGCCGGGGCCAGCCCGCTGCTGGCCGAGCTGCAACAGCGCCTGCCCGCCTTGCTGGGCCGGGCCGATGTGCGCGTGGAAGCCGCCCCCTGCGTGGGCCGTTGCGACCAGGCCCCCGCCGTGCAAGTGGGCCAGTGGCCGCTGGGCCACGCCACCCCTGCCACCGTGGCAGCGGTCGGGGCACAAGCCCCAGAGAATTTTGAACAAAATTGGCACCTACCGATTGACTGTATTGACTTTGTAGCTACTGATTCAATCGGCCTTGAAGCCTACCAAAGCACCGGCGGCTACGCCCTGGCGCGGCAAGTGGCCAGCGGCGAGCGCGATGCCGAAAGCGTCATTCAGGCGCTGGAACACGCCGGGCTGCGCGGCCTGGGCGGCGCGGGGTTTCCGGCGGGGCGCAAGTGGCGCATCGTTCGCGGCCAGCCCGCGCCACGGCTCATGGCCGTCAACATCGACGAAGGCGAGCCCGGCACCTTCAAAGACCGCTGGTACCTGGAGCGCGACCCCCACCGTTTTCTGGAAGGCCTGCTGGTGGCCGCCCAAGTGGTGGGTTGCAACGCGGTCTACATCTACCTGCGCGACGAATACCACCACGCCCTCCGTTTGCTGACCCAGGCGCTGGCCGACTTGCGCGCCAACCCCCCTTGCGAGCTTCCGCAGATCGAGCTGCGGCGCGGCGCGGGTGCCTACATCTGCGGCGAAGAGTCCGCCATGATCGAAAGCATCGAGGGCAAACGCGGCGAGCCCCGGCTGCGTCCGCCCTACATCGCCGAGGTGGGCCTGTTTGGCCGCCCCACGCTGGAGCACAACTTTGAAACCCTGTATTGGGTGCGCGACATCGTCCAAAAGGGCGGCGACTGGTTTGCTTCGCACGGCCGCCACGGGCGCACGGGCCTGCGCAGTTTCAGCGTCAGCGGGCGGGTGAAGCAGCCTGGCGTGAAGCTGGCCCCCGCTGGCATCACGCTGCGCGAACTCATTGACGAGTTTTGCGGTGGCATGGCCGACGGCCACACCCTGTACGCCTACCTGCCCGGCGGGGCCAGCGGTGGCATCTTGCCCGCACGGCTGGCCGATGTGCCGCTGGACTTTGACACCCTGCAACCCCACGGCAGCTTCATTGGCAGCGCGGCGGTGGTGGTGCTGAGCCAGGCAGACCGCGCCCGCGATGCCGCGCTGAATGCCATGCAGTTTTTCGCCCACGAAAGCTGTGGCCAGTGCACCCCTTGCCGCGTGGGCACGGCCAAAGCCGCTGCGCTGATGCAGGCAGACACCTGGGACGCTGACATCCTGAAAGACCTGGCCAGCGTGATGGTGGATGCCAGCATCTGCGGCCTGGGCCAGGCCGCACCCAACCCCCTGCAAAGCGTGTTGACGTACTTTCCACATGAGGTGAGCGCATGAACGCACGCGTACCTAACCTGACGCAAGCTGTACGCCACGGCACCCACCGCCCCGGCCCCCTGCCCGGTGCACCTGAGGTGGCGCTGACGCTGGACGGCCAGCCCGTCACCGCCCGCCAGGGTGAAACCATCCTGCAACTGGCCGACCGCTTGGGTGTGGCCATTCCCCGCCTGTGCGCGGCAGACGGCTTGCGGCCCGATGGCAACTGCCGCAGCTGTGTGGTGGAAATTGCCGGTGAACGCACCCTGGCCCCCAGTTGCTGCCGCAGCGTGGCGCCGGGCATGAATATCCAGGCCACCAGCCCCCGCGCCCGCAAAGCGCAACACATGGTGATGGAACTGCTGCTGGCCGACCTGCCTGAGCAGGGCCACCAATGGATCACCGACAACCCCGCCCAACCGCACGGCGAACTCAGCCAGTGGGCTGCGCAGCAGGGCGTTGCCGTGCGCCCGGCCTTGGCCGCCCTGCGTCGTGAAACACCCGCACCCGACCTCAGTCACCCCGCCATCGCGGTGAACCTGGACGCCTGCATCAACTGCAACCGCTGCGTGCGCGCCTGCCGCGAAGAGCAGGTGAACGGCGTCATTGGCGTGTCGGGCCGGGGGGCAGACACCCGCATCGTGTTCGACCTGGGCGACCCCATGGGCACCAGCAGCTGCGTGGCCTGTGGCGAGTGTGTGCAGGCCTGCCCCACAGGGGCACTCAGCGCCAAAACCCACATGGGCCCGCAAACCGTGGACCGCCAGGTGGACAGCGTGTGCCCGTTTTGCGGCGTGGGCTGCCAGCTCACCTACAACGTGCGCGATGCCAAGCCTGCCAACGCTGACCAACCCGCCACGCCCGCCCACATCGTCAGCGTGAGTGGCCGCAACGGCCCCGCCAACGCAGGACGCCTGTGTGTGAAAGGCCGCTTTGGCTTCGATTACGCCCACCACCCCGACCGCCTGACCGTGCCGCTGATTCGGCGCGAAGGTGTGGCCAAAGACCCGGCACACATCGGTGCCGGTTTGGATTGGCGCGATGTCTTCCGCGAAGCCACCTGGGACGAGGCGCTGGACCTGGCCGCAGGCAAGCTGAAAACCACGCGCACGCAGCACGGCCCCAAGTCCCTCGCGGGCTTCGGCTCGGCCAAAGGCAGCAACGAAGAGGCCTACTTGTTCCAGAAGCTGGTGCGTGTGGGCTTTGGCAGCAACAACGTGGACCACTGCACCCGGCTGTGCCATGCGTCCAGCGTGGCCGCGCTGCTGGAGGGCGTGGGCTCGGGGGCTGTCAGCAACCCGGTGAGCGACGTGGAGCAGTCCGACCTCATCATCGTCATCGGCTCCAACCCCACGGCCAACCACCCTGTGGCCGCCACCTGGATGAAAAACGCCGCCCAGCGTGGCACCCGCATCGTGATGGCCGACCCGCGCCGCACCGATTTGGCCGCCCACGCTTGGCGCACCCTCACGTTCAAGGCCGACACCGATGTGGTGCTGCTCAACGCGCTGCTTTACACCGTGTTTGAGGAAGGCCTGGTGAACGAGTCCTATGTGGCCCAGCACGTGGACAACTTGGCCGCCATTCGCGCTGGTGTGGCCGCGTTTTGCCCCGAGGCCGTGGCGGCGGTGTGTGGCATTCCCGCGCCCACCATCCGCGAAGTGGCAAGGGCCTACGCCAGCGCCAATGCCGCGATGATTTTGTGGGGCATGGGCGTGAGCCAGCACACCCACGGCACCGACAATGTGCGCTGCCTGATTGCCTTGGCCACCGTCACTGGTCAGATCGGCCGCCCCGGTACCGGCCTGCACCCCTTGCGCGGCCAGAACAACGTGCAAGGCGCCAGCGACGCGGGCCTCATTCCCATGATGTACCCCAACTACCAGCGCGTGACCGACACCGCCGCGCACGACTGGTTCGAGGGTTTCTGGGGCACGGCTTTGGACCGCACACCCGGCTACACCGTGGTCGAAATCATGCACAAGGCACTGGCACCCGATGCCGACCCCCACAAAGTGCGCGGCATGTATGTCATGGGCGAAAACCCCGCCATGAGCGACCCCGACCTGAACCACGCCCGCCACGCCCTGGCCAGCCTGGAACACTTGGTGGTGCAAGACATCTTCCTGACCGAGACCGCCTGGCTGGCCGACGTGGTGCTGCCCGCCAGCGCCTGGCCCGAAAAGTGGGGCACCGTCAGCAACACCGACCGCACCGTGCAACTGGGCCGCCAGGCTTTGTCGCCGCCCGGTGACGCGCGGGCCGACCTGTGGATCATTCAGCAACTGGCACAGCGCCTGGGCCGGGCCGATGGCCAGCCCATGGGCTGGACCTACGAAGAAACCCAGAACAACGGTGCCGACAGCGTGCACCACGGCGTGGAGGCGGTGTTTGAAGAAATGCGACAGGCCATGGCGGGCTCCATAGGCGGTATCACCTGGGCGCGTCTGCAAAACGAGGGCAGCGTGACCTACCCCTGCCTGAGCGCCGACGACCCCGGCCAGCCCGTGGTGTTCACCGACCACTTTCCCACCCCCAACGGTCGCGCGCAGCTGGTGCCCACCGCGTTCATTGCGGCAGCGGAAGTGCCCGATGCCGAGTACCCCATGGTGCTCATCACCGGGCGGCAGCTGGAGCATTGGCACACCGGCAGCATGACGCGCCGCGCAGGCGTGCTCGACGCGCTGGAGCCCGCTGCCACCGCGTCGCTGAACGGCACCGACTTGGCCCGCCTGGGCCTGCAACCCGGCGACCCGGTGCGCATCGCCACCCGTCGCGGCAGCGTGACCTTGGCCACCCGGCGCGACGACGGCACGCCCGCAGGCACGGTCTTTGTGCCCTTTGCGTATGTGGAGGCGGCGGCCAACCTGCTGACAAACGCCGCGCTGGACCCGTTTGGCAAGATTCCTGAGTTCAAGTATTGCGCGGCGCGGGTGGAGGCGGTGGTGGATGCTTTGGGTTGAGTTGTGTTCGTTTGGGGGCGGTTCAAACGTGCCGACCGGCGTCCATCCGTTCGTGCAGCACACGCACCACCAACAGGGTGGCGCCTTCAAGCTTGAAATAAACCACGTGGTGTTCAACGAACTGGCAGCGATAGCCTGGCCGGATGTGGTCACAACCCGGTGCCGTTTTGGGTGCACGGGCCAGCGCAGCAAAAGTTTGGTTCAACTCATTCAGGTAGCGTTCCGCCTGGTCAACGCCCCATTGTTCGGCGGTGTAACGCCAAATGCCTTCCAAGTCTGCCAGGGCCGCAGGTGTGAGTTGGAAGTCAGACATGCGCAGCCCGCATTCGGCCTTTGAATGCCTGCACATCAAAGGCTTGGGGTGGGCCGCTGTTTTCTCCCTCAACCAGTGCGTTGCGTATCGCATCGATCTGGCCCGAGCGCTCTTGCTCGCGCCGGATCAAGTCGCGGATGTACTCGCTGTCGTTGGTGTAATGACCGGCTGAAATCTGGGCTTTGATCCAACCGTCTTGCCGTTCGGTCAGGGTAATGGTTTTGCGCACAGTGCTCATGGCGTTGGCTCCAAGGTTGATGCAATGATCATACGATTGGTGCAGGGCGAGGCGTGGACGGTTTGTTGACACATTTTTTGGGAATCGCCAAATGAAAGTCTTTCAAGTGGAAGGCGCATGGTCGAACGACCACCTGCGCCTGGGTCAACGCCCGCAGCCACAGGCCGGTGCGGGCCAAATTCGGCTGGCCATGAAGGCTGCCGCGTTGAACTACCGCGATTTGCTGGTGCCGCAGAAGGGCTACGGCAGCCGCATGCAAGACCTGCCGCTGGTGGTGCTGAGCGACGGTGTGGGGGTGGTGGACCAGATCGGCCTCGGTGTGGCGCCTGGGCTGGGCGTGGCCCAGGGCCAGCGCTGGTGTCCCATGCTGTTTCAGGGTTGGCAGGGGGGTGTGCCCGATGCGCAAAAGCTCTCGCGCGGCCTGGGTTGTGAAACCGACGGCACCGCCGCCGAGTGGCTGGTGACCGACCCCCTGTCGGCCGCGCCCGTGCCCGATTACCTCACCGACGCCGAAGCCGCCTGCCTGCCCACGGCCGGTGTGACCGCCTGGCGCGCACTCGTCACCGACGGCAACGTGCGCCCCGGCGATGTGGTGCTGGTGCAGGGCAGTGGGGGCGTGGCGCTGTTTGCGCTTCAGTTTGCCAAGCTGCTGGGTGCACGGGTGATTGCACTCACTTCCCAAGCAGCCAAGGCCGAGCGCCTGCGCGAGCTGGGGGCCGACGAAGTGCTGAATTACCGCGAGGTGCCCGAATGGGGTCGTACCGTCAAAGCCCTGGCCACGGCCTGGACGGGTCGTGACGGCGTGGACCACGTGGTGGAACTGGGCGGGGGCGACACGCTGGCGCAATCGCTGCGGGCGGTGCGGGCCGGTGGCACGGTCAGTCTCATTGGCGTGCTCGGCGGCAACCGGGTGGACCTGCCGCTGGGCTTGGTGGTGACCCGTGCTGTGCGCCTGCAAGGCGTGACAGTGGGCGGGCGTGATGAATTTTTGGCCATGTGCAGCGCCATGGCCCGGGTTCAGATGCGTCCTGTGGTGGACCGCATTTACCCGTTTGAGGCCCTGTCCGAAGCGCTGGCCCACCTGAAAAGCGGGCAGCACTTGGGCAAGGTGTGCATTTCAGTTTGAGGTGTTGGCCCGAACCTTTGCAATAAAACGCAAACTTTCTCGAAAATGGTTCGGTAGCATGGAAATTCCAACGGGGTGGTACGCACCGTCCACCCCATTTCTTTGAATTTTCCGAAAGGGCCCAAACCATGAACCATTCGCTTTTTCTCCGTGGCACGTTGGCACTGACCGCCACTGTGGCCGTCACGCTTTTGGCCGGTTGTGGCGGTGGTTCTGAGACCCCAACGGCTGTTGGCACCGCGGCATCGGCGAAAGCCCCAGCCGATGCGGTCAGCGGCAAACCCCTCATCGATCCGACCGACCCCTCCTACACAAGCGTGGGCGCTGGCACAGGGGTGGGCGGCAATTTGCCCAGCGTTACCCTGGACCCCAAGCCGGTCACGGTCTACACCACCAGCTTTTGTGGCATTGCCAACTTTGACGCTGAAATGCTCGCCGCAGTCAACGCCGCGCGTGCCGTGGCACGCAGTTGTGGGGACACTGCCATGTCAGCCGTGGGCGCTGTGACCAACAATGCCCAGCTGATTTCAGCCGCATCACGCCACAGCTTGGACATGGCCAAGGTGATGAAATTGGAGCACGCGGGCAGCGATGGTTCCAGCTTTTCCGATCGCATCACCGCAGCGGGTTATGCCTGGGGTGACGCAGGGGAAAACGTGGCCTGGAACCAGCGTTCCATTCCCGACGTGATCGACAGCTGGCTCAAAAGCCCTGGCCACTGCGCCAACATCATGAACGGCGCGCGAACCGAGTTTGGGGGCGCATGTGAGAAGGCCAGCGACGGCAGTTTCTACTGGACGCAGTTGTTCGCAGCGCCTTTGCAGTAAGCGCCACCTGCCCGCAGCCCCTCTCTTTTTTTTGCACACCCCGCCATGAAGATGCCAGCGTTGTTTCGGTTTGGTCGCCACGGGTTTGGGCTGTTGGCCGTGTTGGCCGGTGGTCTGGCCGGTTGCGGTGGGGGCGATGGCCCTGCGGCCCTCAGCGTGCACCACGCGTTGGTGTCGGTGGAGGGCAGTGCTTGCAGTGTGTGGGGCGCCGAGGGCAAAGCCCTGGCTGGCCCGGTGGCCACCCAAAGCGGGGTGGCTGCGTTCAAAACCCTGCCCGCCACCGCTTTGGGCTGGCAAAAGGTGGTGTGCCAGGGGGGCACCCATTTGGACGAGGCCACGGGCATCCGCCTGCCTGCGCCCACGCTGCGTGCGTACGCACCGTTGGGTGGGTCTGCCCCCACGGTGGTGGTGAGCCCGTTGACCGACATGGCCGTGGCCTTGCTGGGCCCGCGCCGTGCCGCCGACCATTACCCCACCGTGCGCACCACCGTGGCCACGGCTTTTGGATTGGAAGGCATGGACGTGGCCAGCGTCGTGCCCGCCTTTTTGAGCCAAGTGCCCGCCACGGACACACCCGCCGGGCGCCATGGCGTGGTGCTGGCCGCCCTGTCGCAGTTGGTGAGCGGTGGCAACGTGGGGTCAGACTTGGCGGTGGTCATGGCGGCATACGCCGCTCAGTTTGACGACGCCAGGCACATCAAAGACACCCGTTTGCGGGACGAATACGGTTTTGCCCTGGAAGATTTGCTGGACAACCCCCGTTTGGCGCCCCAGCTGGGTGACGCGGGTCTGGAGGTGTTGCAGGCCCTATTTGACAACACACAGGCGGAAGACCCGCTTGCATCGGTGCTGTACGTCAACACCGATTTTTCGGGCACCCGTTCCGGCGAGCCCGACCTCTCGCTCACGGCGGGCGAGGAATCGACCATCGCCGTGGTGGGGCGCAACCTTCACCTGGAATTGGAGGTCACGTTGGCCGGTCTTGCGTGCACGGTGCGCGACCTGGAGTCTTTGACCGAGGCAGAAATTGAAACCCCCGACGAGCAGCTGTTTGCCGATTGCCCGGCGGTGGCCGCAGGCACCGCACCACTGGTGGTGCGTGACGCCGGGGAAACGGTGTTTCAGGTTGACATGGCGGTGGTGCCTGCCATCACTTTGCAGCGTGCGCAGAAAAGCGCATTTGTTCACCGCCTCAGTGCGGTGGGCACTGGCGCTGCCCACGTGTCGGGCACCGTCACCGCGCAGGCCCCCACGATGGACACCGCCACCGGTGCACACAACTATGCTGTTTTGCGCAGCTTTGCGGTGAAGGGTGCGGTGGTGGAATTGCTGGACCGCAAAGCGTCCGATGCGGTGTTGATGCAAACCCAGACGGATGCCACCGGCAACTATGTGTTCAGCGGCGTGGAAGCTGGCAAAACCGTGCGCGTCAGGGTGAAAGCACAGCTGTTGAGCACACGCGCCACTGGCAGCACCGCCGGGCCGCAGTGGAACATATCGGTGCGTGACAACACCAGCGTGGGCAACCCGAAAACCGTGTACAGCCTGGATGCCCCTGACATCACCGCCGTGGCAGGGGCCAACACGGTCAACCTCAATGCAGCGGTGGGTTTTGACAGCACCGGCAAGGCAGACGCAAGCGGTGCGGGGCGCCAATCGGCCCCATTTTCCATATTGGAAGTGGTGCACACCGCCTTGGTGAAAATTCAGGAAACCGACGCCAACCTGAGCTTGCCTGACCTGAACGTGTATTGGAGCCCGGCCAACGTGGGCGCCTCGGGCGACAAAACCAAGGGGCAAATCACCACATCGCACTACGCCCGTGGCGGGCTTATGCCCGGTGTGTTCATTTTGGGCAAAGCCGATGTGGACACCGATGAGTTTGACCAGGGCGTGATAGGCCACGAATTTGGGCACTACTTGCAGAACCAGCTGTCGTATTCGGACAGTCCGGGCGGTGCCCACGTTCACGGCGATTTCAAAGACGCCAGTCTGGCCTACAGCGAGGGGTATGGCACGGCCATCGGCGGTTTGCTGTCGGGCAGCCCTTACTACATCGACAGCTCTGGCCCCCGGCAAGGCGGCGGCGGCGTGACCGACCTTGGCAAGCCCACCCCAGCGGGCAAACGCAAAGGCTTTTATTCTGAAGAGTCGGTGGCTTACGTGATGTACCAAATGGGTGTGCGTCACGGCTTTGCCCCCGTTTGGCGGGCCGTGTCTGCCATGCGGGCCAACCACCATTCGGCCACCTTGTTTGCGTTTTTGAACCGTTTTGTGTCGGCCAACCCCTCGTTGCCCATTGCCGATGTGCTGGCCGCTGAAAACATACGCAGCACCCATGCCCTGGGCCAACTGCCCACAGGCAGCAGCCCTGACCCCGCCATTGATGCGACCGCCAGCAAAGGCGCCGGCGACCTGGAAGCGGTTTACATCCCCGTGGCGTTGAACCCGGTGCCGGCACAGGCCAGCGCTGCGTTGGCCGGTGAGGCAAACGCACCGTTTTGTGTCAACCGCAACCTCAAAGGCGCCCGAAACGCCAACGGCTTGGGCATGCACCGGCGGTTTGTGTTCACGGCAGCGTTCAGCGGCAGCGTCGGGGTCAAGGTGCTGAACGGCGCCGGCAAATCGTTGGATTTGCAAGACCATTCGCTCAACGCCCGCAGCGAACTGGGCAGCGATGCACGCCTGAAAACCTGGGCCGGTGGCCTGGCCCAGTTCGACGTTGTCGAGGGCCGCGTGTACACGTTGCGGTTTTCAGTGGACAGCCCCAACACCGTGTTCAACGGCAACAGTTGTGGCCACAAGCTTTCGCTTTGGCGCGTGGCGGCCTGACGCCGGTGATACAGGGTTTTGCGCCCATGGTCTCAGCCACCCGGTGGGGGTGTTTGGCCTTTGCCCTGGGCTTGGTGGGGTGTTTGGGCCCAGCGGCTGAACCTGAAATTTCCGTTCGCTCAGGCACAAAAACGGACGGTGCCGCCCCTTGGGCGCCGGTGGCCGATGGCTTGCGCAAAGGGCAGTGGCTGGGCGGGCCCGATCCGGTGTCAGGCAAATTGCGCTCTGGGGTCACCACTTACCACCGCTGGACGGCTGTAGCGGTTGGCAAACCCGTCAAAGCCCAGTTGGAACTGCGGTTTGAGGACGTGTCTGCCGACGACGCCACGGTCAGCCTTGCCGTCGGTGACGGGGCTGCATGGGCCGCCCCCGTTCCCACACACTGGCGGCTGAAGCCGGGTGTGGCCTCGCACATCACGGTTCAGGTTTTGGTCCCTGCGGGCGACAGTTACCTGCATGTCACCACGTCGCAAAACCAAAGGTCTTCGGTCAAATCGATTGTGCTGGCGCCCCCAGCCTGAGCGATAAGCGCTGCCCCAGCGCTTTGAGCGTTTGCGCTTGCGGGCCCTGAGGGGCCAAATCCAGCAGTGCGGTGGGGCCCATGGCGGCAATGGCCAAGGCCAGACGGCCAAAACCGTCGAACACGGGCACGGCCATGGCGCTGATGCCTGCAATCAGTTCCTGGTTCACCTGGCTCAGGCCCAGCTCGCGTATGCGCGCCAGCTCGGCTTCAAACTGAGGGTCGCCCCAGGCATCGGGCTCGCCCTGGGCCACCAGGGCTTCTTTGATCTGTGCCGCGGGCAGGTAGGCGGCAAACACCTTGCCTGTGCCCGTGTGCCGCAACGAAGCTGGAATGCCGTGGCGCATGCTCACGTTCACGGCCCGGGGGCCTTCTTCCACCCGCACGATGATGGGCCCGGCGCTGCCCCACACGGCGGCGGACACGGTGCAGTCCATGGCTTGGGCCAGCGCGGGCAGCTCGGCAATGGTCAGCCGCACGGGGTCCACCTGCTGCAAGCTGATGAGGCCCAGCTGCACCGCCAGTTGCCCCAGGCCGTAGTGGCCGCTGGTGGGGTCTTGCTCGATCAGGCCCAGCTTGCCAAAGCTCACCAGGTAGGGGTGGGCTTTGGCGGCGGTCATGTCGGCGTCGCGGGCCAGGTCTTTCAGGGCCATGCGCCGACCCGAGCGGGCCAGGGCTTTCAGCAACTGGCCGCCCACTTCCACGCTTTGGATGCCGCGCGAGGTGCGGCCGGGTTCTTCGGAGGGGTTTTCTGGGGGCAGATCGGTGGCGCGCATGGCATGGGATTGTGGCGGCACCCTGGGTGCCCTTGCTGGGGTATTCGGGTTTACACCTAATGAAATGAGTTTGACATCAACAAATCCAGTCTCCACAATCGCTTGACTTTAATCAAACGCGTTTGTCATAAACAAATTTAAGGGCCCCCATGAGCAGCACCAAAACCTTTGCCTCCGCCGCCGACCTTGAAGTGAAGAAGGTGAGCTTCGACAAACTGTCGGACCACGCCTACGCCTACACCGCCGAGGGCGACCCCAACACCGGCATCATCATTGGCGACGATGCGGTGATGGTGATTGACACCCAGGCCACCCCGGTCATGGCACAAGACGTGATCCGCCGCATCCGTGAGGTGACCGACAAGCCCATCAAATACGTGCTGCTCAGCCACTACCACGCCGTGCGCGTGCTGGGTGCCAGTGCTTACAACCCCGAGCACATCATTGCCAGCCAGGACACGCACGATTTGATCGTGGAGCGCGGCGAGTTCGACAAGGCCAGCGAAATCGGCCGCTTCCCCCGCCTGTTCCAGAACGTGGAAAGCGTGCCCGCCGGTCTGACCTGGCCCACCATGACCTTCACCGGCAAGATGACCATCTGGCTGGGCAAGCTGGAAGTGCAAATTCTGCAATTGGGCCGTGGCCACACCAAAGGCGACACCGTGGCTTGGCTGCCGCAGGAAAAAATCCTGTTCAGCGGCGACCTGGTGGAATTCGACGCCACCCCCTACGCGGGCGACGCCTACTTCAAAGACTGGCCGCAAACGCTGGACAACGTCGCCGCTCTCAAGCCTGAAAAACTGGTGCCCGGCCGTGGTGCCGCGCTGCAAACGCCCGAGCAAGTGCAGGCCGGTTTGGCCGGTACCCGCGCCTTCATTTCTGACCTGTACACCAACGTCAAGGCCGGGGCAGAGCAGGGCGAAGACCTGCGCAAGGTGTACGAGCGCACCTTTGCCGCCATGCAGCCCAAATACGGTGACTGGGTCATCTTCAACCACTGCATGCCCTTCGACGTGACCCGCGCCTACGACGAAGCCACGCAATTCCCCGACCCCCGCATCTGGACCGCCGAGCGCGACGTGGCCATGTGGCAAGCACTGGAGGGCTGAACCGTGAAAATCGACCGCATTCACCACGTGGCCTACCGCTGCAAAGACGCCAAACAAACCGTGGAGTGGTACGTCAAGCACCTGAACATGGACTTCGTGCTGGCGATTGCCGAAAACCAGGTGCCCTCCACCAAAGCGCCCGACCCGTACATGCACGTGTTCCTGGACGCAGGGCAGGGCAACGTGCTGGCGTTCTTCGAGCTGCCCGCCGCGCCCGACATGGGCCGTGACGAAAACACCCCCGCCTGGGTGCAGCACATCGCCTTCAAGGTGGACAGCATGGCCACGCTGGAAGCCACCAAGGCCAGCCTGCAGGCGGCGGGTGTGGACGTGATCGGCCCCACCGACCACACCATTTTCAAAAGCATTTACTTCTTCGACCCCAACGGCCACCGCCTGGAGCTGTGCGCCGATGTGGGCACCCCCCGGATGTACCAACAGCTCGACGAAGTGAAGTGGGAGATGCTGAACGAGTGGGCACAAACCAAAAAAGCCCCGCAGCACGCCGCCTGGATGCACGACCGAGAGTTCAACCCCGCCGCCGCCACAGCCGCCTGATTGCCCCCAGCCATGCTCAACACCTACACCTACCCAGAGTTCGCCTACGTTCAAAGCCCTGAACAGCAGGCCGGTGAGCTCAAGCGGCACCCCGTGGTCATCGTGGGCGCGGGCCCCGTGGGCCTGACGCTGGCGCTGGACTGCGCCCACCGGGGCCAGCCCGTGGTGGTGCTGGACGACAACAACACCGTCAGCGTGGGTTCGCGAGCCGTGTGTTACGCCAAACGCACCCTGGAGGTGTGGGACCGCCTGGGCGTGGGGCAGGGCTTTGCCGACAGGGGCATTCAGTGGAAAGTGGGCAAGGTGTTTTTCCAAGACGAGCTGGCCTACCAGTTCGACCTGCTGCCCGAGGCGCACCACAAAATGCCCGCCATGATCAACCTGCAGCAGTACTACTTGGAAGAGGCGCTGGTGCACGCCTGCGAAGCCTCGCCCCTGGTGGACCTGCGCTGGAAACACAAGCTGTTGAGCCTGGAGCAACCGCAAGGCGATGGCCTGGCCACCCTCACCGTGGAAACGCCTGACGGCGTGTTCAAACTGCAGGCCGACTGGGTGGTGGCCGCCGACGGCGCCAACAGCGACACCCGCCGCATGGTGGGTGCTGACTTCACCGGCCACTTTTTCCAAGACCGTTTTTTGATTGCCGACGTGGTGATCAACCAAACCGCGTTCCCGACCGAGCGCTGGTTCTGGTTCGACCCCCCGTTCCACCGGGGCCAAAGCGTGTTGCTGCACAAAGAATGCGACAACGTCTGGCGCATCGACTTCCAGCTGGGCTGGGATGCCGACCCCGTGGAAGAGAAAAAACCCGAAAACGTCATCCCCCGCATCAAAGCCATGCTGGGCCCTGATGTGGCATTCGAGCTGGAATGGGTGTCGGTCTACCAGTTTGCGTGCCGCCGGGTGGACAACTTCCGCCACGGGCGTGTGTTGTTCATCGGCGACGCGGCCCACCAGGTGTCACCCTTCGGCGCACGCGGGGCCAACACCGGCGTGCAAGACTGTGACAACCTGGCGTGGAAGCTGCAAGCCGTGCTCAGCGGCCAGGCCCCCGAGGCCTTGCTGGACACCTACCACGAAGAGCGCGCCTTTGCCGCCGACGACAACCTGCTCAACAGCACCCGCTCCACCGACTTCATCACGCCCAAAAGCCGTGCCTCGCTGCGCCTGCGCAACGCCGTGCTTGAGCTGGCGCGCACCGAGCCCTTTGCCCGGCCACTGGTCAACAGCGGGCGGTTGTCCACCCCCACGCCCTACGTGGCGTCGTCGCTGAACACGCCCGACACCGCCGCCTTCCCCGGTCTGATGACCCCTGGCACCCACTGCGCCGACGCCCCCGTGCGGGCCCAGAGCCAACCCAGCTGGTTGCTCGACCACCTGGGCCAAGGCTTTGTGCTGCTCAGCTTCGGCCCCGCCCAGCCCGTGCGAGTGGGAAATGTGGTGGGCGACGTGGTGGCCCGTGTGCTGGAGGTGGGCCGCGACATTCACGACGAAGCGGGCGTGCTGGCCCAGCGCTACGGCGCCCAGCCCGGCACCGTGTACCTGATTCGCCCCGACCAATACGTGGCCGCCCGCTGGCGCGGCTTCGACGCCGCGCTGGCCACTGCCGCGCTGCGCCGTGCCTTGGCCCTTCACTGACCAACCCAAACCACCAGGCTCACCCCATGGCCCTGAACCACCAACCCAACATCCCGCAGCCCGACAGCTTTTACGAAGAGCTGATCGGTGCGCAACGCGACCTTTCTGACGACCAGGCCGACACCTTGCTGGCCAAACTGGTGCTGATACTGGCCAACCACATCGGCGACCGCGCCGTGCTCAGCGAAGCCATCGCCCTGGCCCGCCACAACACCAAGGGATCCCCTGCATGACCGCCAACGCCTTGCTCAACCACACCCACAACCCAGCGGCCTCCAGCTGGGTGGCCAGCGCCCAGGCGCCGGGCTGTGACTTCCCCATCCAGAACCTGCCGTTTGGCATTTTCAAAGAAAAACAGGCTCCAGCGCTTGACTGGCGTGGTTGTGTAGCTATTGGAAATGAAGTGTGCGATTTGCGCGCTTTGGCCGCCTCGGGCGTGCTGCGCGGCGTGGCCCTGCAAGCCGCCCAGGCCGCCAGCCAAGACAGCCTGAACGCGCTGATGGCCCTGGGCCCTGCCGCCTGGCAGGCCTTGCGCCACGCCTTGTTCGAGGTGTTGTCGGTGGCCGCCACCGACGCCACCCAGGCCGCGGTGCGCGCCTGCTTGCACCCGCAGGCCGGGGTGGACATGGCGTTGCCCGCCAAAGTGGGCGACTACACCGACTTCTACACCTCCATCCACCACGCCACCAACATCGGCAAGCTCTTCCGCCCCGACAACCCGCTGCTGCCCAACTACACCTGGGTGCCCATTGGTTACCACGGGCGCTGCTCCAGCTTGCAGGTGTCGGGCAACGACGTGCGCCGGCCCAACGGCCAAACCCTGCCACCCGGCGCCACGGCCCCCGTGTTCGGTCCGTGCAAGCGGCTGGACTGGGAGGTGGAGCTGGGCGTGTTCGTCGGCACCGGCAACGCCCTGGGCGAGCCTGTGGCGCTGGACCAGGCCGAGCAACACCTGTTCGGCATTTGTTTGCTCAACGACTGGTCGGCCCGCGACATCCAGGCCTGGGAATACCAGCCGCTGGGGCCCTTCCTGTCCAAAAACTTCGGCACCACCCTGTCTCCCTGGGTGGTCACCATGGAAGCCCTGGCCCCCTACCGCGTGGCCATGGAGCGGCCCGATGGCAAGTGGGACGATCTGCCCTACCTCCGCAGCGACGCCAACCGCCAGCAAGGCGCGCTGGACATCAAGCTGAGCATTGGCATTGCCACCGAAGCCATGCGCCAGCGGGGGCAAACCACCCACACGGTCAGCCAGACCAGTTACCGCCATGCCTACTGGACGGCGGCGCAAATCCTGGCCCACCACACGGTCAACGGGTGCAACCTGCAACCCGGCGATTTGTTGGGCGCAGGGACCCTGTCTGGGCCAGAGCTGAGCCAGGCGGGTGCCCTCATCGAGCTGACCCAGGGTGGCAAAGTGCCCGTTGACCTGCCCGATGGCAGCCAGCGCACCTTTTTGCAAGATGGCGACGAAGTGCTCATGCGTGGCTGGTGCGAGGCACCGGGTGCGGTGCGCATTGGTTTTGGCGAATGCCGCGCCACCATCCTGCCCGCCATGCCAATTGGGTATAACAGCTAGTAAGCCCCGCCGCATTGCCAGCTGGCTGCACCGCCTGCACACTGCGCAGGCTTTGGATGGGTGCGCCAGAGCGGCAAGATAGTTCATCTTGCCACGCGCCATGCGGCTGTCACAGGGTAAACCCCGGCAAAGTCTGGGGTTTCAACAGGTAACATAGTGCATGTCGCTCGATTCCAACCAAGGAGACCTTTGATGAAACGTTTGCTCAAACACACCGCCCTGGCCGCTGGCCTGTTGTGCACCGCCTGGGCCGCACAAGCCCAGACCGTGACCCTGAAAGTGCACCACTTTCTGAACGCACAGACCATTCAGCACACCACCATGCTGAAAACCTGGTGCGACAACATCGCCAAAGACTCCAACAACCGCCTGAACTGCCAGATTTACCCCTCCATGCAATTGGGCGGCACACCTGCTCAGCTGTATGACCAGGCCCGCGACGGTGTGGCCGACGTGGTGTGGACGCTGCCCGGTTACACCGCTGGCCGCTTCCCCAAAATGGAAGTGTTCGAGCTGCCTTTCATGATGACCAACGCCGAGGCCACCAGCCGCGCGTCATGGGACTACTTTGAAAAGCACGCCCAAGACGAATTCAAAGACGTGAAGATGCTGGGCGTGCACGTGCACGGCCCCGGCAACATCTTCACAGCCAAGAAGCAAATCAAAACCATGGCCGACATCAAGGGCCTGAAGTTGCGCGGCCCCACCCGCCAGACCACCAAGCTGCTGGCCAAACTGGGCGCCACGCCCGTGGGCATGCCCGTGCCACAGGTGCCTGACGCGTTGTCCAAAGGCACCATCGACGGTGCGGTGATCCCTTACGAAGTGGGCCCGTCCATCAAGATCGACGAGCTGGCCAAGTTCACCGCCGAACCCGACCGCAACGACCACGCGCTGTACACCTCTCTGTTTGTGGTGCCCATGAACAAAGCCAAGTACGACTCGCTGCCCGCCGACCTGAAGGCCGTCATCGACAAAAACTCTGGCCGCGAGTTCTCGGCATTCCTGGGCAAGACCCAGGCCGGCAATGACGCACCGGGCAAAGAGAAAATGATCAAGGGTGGCCACACCATCACCGTGATTGAAAAAGCCGAACTCGAAAACTGGAAGAAAGCCTCTTCCAGCATTGACGACGAGTGGGTCGCTGAAATGACCAAAAAAGGCCTGGACGGCGCAACGCTGTACAAAGACGCGCAAGCCCTGATCCAGAAGTATTCCAAGTAATCCGCGTTTCACGCTGAAACCCGGGGGAGGAGGGCAGCCTTCTCCCCCTTTTTTGTCTCAATTTTTTGGGAGGCACCCTTTGAAATTCCTACCCACGCTGGCCCGGATCTGCGCCGTCCTTGCCGGTTTGCTGATGACCGTGATCACCTTGATCACCTGTGGCAACCTCATTTTGCGCAACACGACGGGTGACGCCATGGCCGGTGCTTTCGAGCTGACCGCTGTGGCCTCGGGTGCCGCCATTGCTTTGTTCATGCCGCTTTGCCAGGTTCGGCAGGGCAACATCATTGTGGATTTTTTCACCTCCGGCTGCAGCGAGTCCACCACCGCGCTCATGGACCGCGTGGGTGCTTTTGTGCTGGCAGCTGTGTTTGCGTTGTTGGCCTGGCGCACGTCGCTGGGTGGGCTGAGTGCTTACAACGCCCACTCACTCACCATGCTGATGGAAATCCCCGAGTGGATCGTGTATGCAGCCATGGTGCCGCCCTTCGCGCTGGCTTGCGTGATCGGCCTGACCCAGTCTGTTTTTGGTTTTGATGCCGTGAAAGAAAGTCACTGAATGTCACCCCTTGCTCTCACTGGACTGATTTTCGGCAGCATGCTGCTGTTCATGGCGGTGCGGTTTCCCATTGCCATCAGCATGTTTTTGGCCGGCGCGCTCGGCTACATCTACCAGGCAGGCTGGCCCCCGTTTGCCAACTTTGTCAACGCGCAGTCGTTTGCGCGGTTTGCCAGCTATGACCTGTCGGTCATTCCGCTGTTCATTTTGATGGGCAACTTTGCCACCCACGGGGGCATCAGCCGTTCGCTGTTTGCGTTTGCCGCCAGCGTGATGGGCCGCTTCAAGGGCGGTCTGGCGATGGCCTCCATCCTGGCCTGTGCTTCGTTTGGTGCCATCAGTGGTTCATCGGTGGCCACGGCGGCCACCATCACCGGTGTGGCCTTGCCTGAAATGAAGCGCCACGGCTATTCGGGCCGTTTGGCCACGGGGGTGTTGGCAGCCGGGGGCACGCTGGGCATTCAGCTGCCGCCTTCGGTGGTGCTGGTGATTTATGCCATTTTGACCGAGCAGAACATTTCCAAATTGTTCACCGCAGCGGTCATTCCGGGCTTGATCGCCATGGTCGGCTACATGCTGGCGGTGGCCATTTACGTGCGTGTGGTGCCCGGCCAAGCCCCTGAGCACGACGAAGCTCCTGAGCCCATGACACTGGCGAAGCTGTTGGGCGTGCTGCCCATTCTGATCATCTTCACCGCGGTGTTCGGTGGCATCTACGGCGGCTTTTTCACCCCCACCGAAGGTGCGGCGGTGGGCGCTGCGCTGACCCTCATCACCGGCGTGGTGAAGCGCGAAATGACATGGCGCAAGTTCCAGGAGTGCTTCCTGGGCACAGCCACCAGCGCCGCGTTGATTTTCCTGATCTTCATGGGCGCCGACTTGATGAACGCCGCACTGGCCATGACACAGGTGCCGAACCAGATGGCATCGGTGGTGGGCAGCTGGGGCTTGTCGCCACTGCTGGTGGTCACGGGCATCTTGTTGTTCTACGTGCTGCTGGGTGCGGTGATGGACGAAATGTCCATGCTGCTGCTGACCATTCCCATCTTCTTCCCCATGGTCATGGCGCTGGACTTTGGCATGCCCAAAGACCTCACCGCCATCTGGTTCGGCATCATGGTGCTGATGACCGTGGGCTTTGGTCTGGTGGCACCCCCAGTGGGGCTGAACGTGTACATCGTCAACGGCCTGGCCCGCGACGTGCCCATGGCCGAAAGCTACAAGGGTGTAATGCCCTTCTTGATCAGCGACGTGCTGCGCACCCTGTTGTTCCTGTTCTTCCCCATCGTGCCGCTTTGGCTGGTGCAGTTTGTGGGGTAGTCCCCGTACAGTGCCCGCGCACCAAAAAGCCCCTGAGCAGTTCAATGGCCAGGGGCTTTTTGGTATCTGGGATTCATGGTGAATACCGACACCAATCGCTGTGCAAAGTGTGTTCGAGAGGTGTTTACGCCGATGCAATAGATCGCAGCGTTGAGGGCGACAACCCACCAGTGGCGGCAGAAAAAGCCCGGCTCATATGTGCCGCATCGGCATAGCCGTATTTTTCGGCGATGTCTTTGAAACTCTTGTCGGTCCACAGCACAGATTGAGACGCCATGGTCAGCATGCACACCCGCTTGTACATCACGGCTGTTACCCCGACTTCCGTGAATCTCCGTTCGAGCGTTCTGGGGTGAACGCCAAGCTCGGTGCACGCGTCGCTGACTTATGCGCGGGGATGGCTTTCAAAGAACAGCGCCAAATCGGTCAGCAAACTGCCTGCGCCAAGCACCTTGGCAATCGAACTGACACGACTGTCCACCAGTCTTGACCGCCAGGCTTGATAGTTGGTGTTGACGCGCACGATGCGGGGCAACACTTCCCGATACCCCAGCAACAGCTTTTCGTGGTTCTTGGGTGCTGATCTGGATGAGCTGTCGCTGGCCTCGGAGTACGCAACAGCAGCCACCACGTTGCCCAAGCTGTTGTAAGCCTGCCAGGTTTGCACAAAAACCTGCTCTGACTTTGCCAGTCGCAAGAGCTGCCCAATGGGATTCATGTCAACTGCCAGCAGCTCGCCAATGCACTGCCCGACTGTTGAAACCGTTGCCGAGTGACTTGCAGGTGTGCAGAGCTGCGATTGCATGGTTTGTGCACTGACATCCCCATCCAGCGAAAACCGCAGGCAGTCCGCAAAACCCCCGACGTTTGGGGTTCGGTCAATCAAGCGCAAGCTGCGGCTTGCCAAGTGATAAGACATGGCGACCTTAAATCGCCAGGGACCAATAGCCCGGCATTGCTCGCTGAGTCCACGTGAATGAGCCTATCCAATAACGCTGTGCGCCACCACTGTTTCTGTGCATTTTTGCCATCCCTTGATAGCTCAATCCTAAACGCTGAACCTTAGCCGATGGTCTGGGGTAGACCCCGCCGTAGGTGTCGGAAATTTGCAAGTTCACTTTGAATTTGGATGCACTTAAATATAGGGTTAGACCTAATAGCCAGGTCGAAAAAATTCAAAACTGTACGTCCAGAATTCTCCCTGTGTTTGGCAAGCAACCGCTGTTGAAACCCACCAGCGGGCACTGCCCCCACATCAAATTTGGCTGTCACACAGGGAAAATCATGAAAATTTGTCATCACAAAGGTTTGCTCGTTGCTGCGTTGTTCGCAGGGTTGAGTGCTCACGCTGCGGCTGGTTTCTGGCCTGACGGTGCCCCCGCTTCTCAGAAAATGTTCATGTGTACAGAAGACGGTTCTACGCAGCCGCAATTTCTGGCTTGGACGGATGCCGACCAGCAGTTGATTGGCATCAGTGCGCTGCGTCAGGATGCCAAGGCACCATCAGAAACGAAAGGTATGCAGCGTGCAAATGGGCCGGATGGATGGGGTGTCCGAACCGTAAAGGCGGGCTACCACATCGTGAGTGCCGACAAACAACCCCACGGGACCTTGGTTGTGTCGGGCACTCGGTATGGGTGCGTTCCCAGCTTCGACGACTGACAGCGCCAATCAGATCTTTACCCCACCCACACCCGCAGCGGGTCTGACAGCCCAAACCGCTCGCCCAGCAGGGCGGAGGGGGTGGGCACTTCACCGCTGGCCAGTTTCAGGTGGCGGTCCAGGTGGCGTTCGGACGGGGCCAGCAGTTGCTGGTACAGCTGGCGGCACAGGGCGCGGGCCTCGTGGCCGGGCCAGTCGGTGGGCAACAGCACGCCGGGCAGCTGTGGGTCGCGCAGCAGCAGGCGGCGGTAGTCGTGTATCAGCAGGGTGCGGATGAGAAACGCGCAGTCGTTGCCCATGGAGGCTGGGGCACCACCGCCGGCCTGCCACTGTTGCAGGATGGCGCGGTAGGTGTCCACAAACGCGGTGTAGTCGGCGCCCAGGCGCTCCAGGTTCCAGGCGCGGTGCACCAGGCTGGCGTCGTTGCCCGACACGGGCAGGCGCGGGTTGGCCGCCACCAGGGGCAGCAGCTTGAGCAATGTGCCGTCCAGCCCTTCGCCGTCCAGCGCCTCAAACACCGCGCCCAGGTCGGCGCTGGGGTGCACGAAGCAGTCACTGCCCATTTCGCCAAAGCCGTGCCAGAACAGCGCGCGGCGCAGCTTGTCGCGCTCGGCCACGTCCAGGCTGCCTGTGACGGTGATCAGCCGCCAGCGCTGGTCCCACGGGGGCGAGGCGGCGGCGTAAATTTGGCGTGAGGCGTCCACAAAACGGCGGCGGCCCGAGGGCGTCAGGCTGTAGTCGGAGCGCCGCCCTTGCACCGTGGCTTCCAGCCAGTCGTCTTGCGACAGGCGGAACACGCTGGTGCGTACCAGCCGGTCGTTCAGGCCCAGCGGGGCCAGCAGCGCAATCAGGCTGCCCAGCCAGATGTGCCCGCCGCGCGGCAGCACCGCGTCGCCAAACACGGTGACGATGACCGAGCCCGCATGGCCCCGGCTTTCGTCTTTGAATTGCGCCAGCCGCTGGCTGGTGGGGCAAGGTTGCAGTGCGGCACCGGGCCCTTGCGCGCGGCGCTCGGGGGTGCAGCCACTGCACTGTGCAGGGCAGGGCGCTTCAGCGCTCGTCATAGCTCAGCACCACCTCGGGCGTCAGCGCCCGGGCCTGGCAGCTCAGCACAAAACCTTTGGCCACTTCGTCGGCTTCCAGGGTGAAGTTTTTGTCCATGCTCACGGCGCCACTCACCACTTTGCAACGGCAGGTGCAGCACACACCGCCTTTGCAGGAGTAGGGCAGGTCCAGCCCCGCGTTGAGCGCGGCGTCCAGCAAAAACTCGCCTTCGCGCGCAGCCACGTCGTGTTGTTTGCCGTCCAGCATCACGCGCAGCTGCGTCAGTTTGGACGTGGCCGAAGCCTGGTGCGGCCGTGCCTTGGCATCGCTGTCGGCCTGTACCTTGGCGGCTTGGGCGGGGCCGGAGGTGAAGCGCTCGGTGTACACGCGGTTGGCGGGCACGCCCGCGGCCAGCAGGGCGGTTTCGGTGGCGGTGATCATGGCCTCGGGGCCACAGATGAACACCTCGTCCATGCTGCGGGCGGGCAACAGGGTGCTGACCAGGGCTTGCACCTTGTCAGCGTCGATGCGGCCTTGCAGCAAATCCACCTCTTGTGCCTGGCGCGACAGGATGTGCACCATGGTGAAGCGGTCGGCGTAGCGGTCTTTCAGGTCTTGCAGCGCTTCGTTGAACATCACGCTGGCCATGCGGCGGTTGCCGTACACCAGGGTGAATTTGCTCTCGGGCTGCTCTTCCAGCGTGGTGGCGGCAATGCTCAGAATGGGCGTGATGCCCGAGCCCGCCGCAAACCCCACACGGTGGATGGCGCGGGGTTTTTTGATGGTGAAGCGGCCGTCGGGCGGCATCACCTGCATCACGTCGCCCGCGCGCACCTCTGCGGCCGCCCAGTTGGAAAACACGCCGCCCTCCACGGGGCGAATGCCCACCTCCACCTCGCCGTGGCGGGCCAACTGGCTGCGCGGGCTGCTGATGGAATAGGTGCGGCGCACGTCTTGCCCGCCAATGTGGGCGCGCAAGGTGAGGAACTGGCCGGGTTCGAAGCGGAAGGTGTCGCGCTGCGCGGCGGGAATGTCGAACGTGATGGCCACGGCCCCGGCGGCCTCGGGGCTCACGCGTTTGACGGACAGGTCATGAAAATGGGTGGACACGGGGGTTCTCCAGTGAAGGGCGCCGCTCAGTAGGGCTTGAAGTAATCAAACGGTTCCTGGCAGCTCAGGCATTTGTACAGCGCCTTGCAGGCGGTGGAGCCGAAACGGGACGACTCCTGGGTGTGGGCAGAGCCGCAGTGTGGGCAGGCCACCGCAGCCAAGCTGGCGCGGGGCATGAACTTCAGCACCCGCTCTTGGGGTGTGAGATTGCCGCCACCGCTGCACGCGGCCTGGGCCGAATGCGGGGGGGCAATGCCATAGGCACGCAGCTTGTCGCGGGCGGCGGGGGTGATCCAGTCGGTGGTCCAGGCCGGGGCGAGTTGCGTCACCACCGTGGCGGGCACGCCGTGGCTGGCCAGGGCCGCCACCACGTCGTCGGCCATTTGTGTCATGGCCGGGCAGCCGCTGTAGGTGGGGGTGATGACCACCTCCAGCCCCTGCGCGCCGTGGCGCACGTCGCGCAAGATGCCCAGCTCGCGCAGCGACACCACCGGAATTTCCGGGTCGGCCACGCCGTCGAGCACGGCCCACACTTCATCCAGCGTCAACGCGCAAGCCTGCGTCATGGCGCTTTACCAGGTGGCGCCGGGGTGGGCGCGGGCCAGGCTTTGCATTTCGGCCAGCAAATACCCCAGGTGCTCGGAGTGTTGGCCCAGCTTGCCTTGGGTGACGTAGCCGCCAGCGGCGGGGCGCTGTAGCGTGGCCTCGGCCAGGGCATCGTCCACCAGTGCGTTCCAGTCGGCGGCGAGCTGTGTCCAGTCAATGGCAATGCCGGCATCGGCTGCTTCTTTTTCCAGAGCTGAAAACACCCACCATTCTTGCGTGAAGGGCATTAAATGCTCCAAAGCGGCTTGGGCGCGGGTGTGCGACTCGGCCGTGCCGTCGCCCAGGCGCACCAGCCAGTCGCGCGCGTGGCGCAGGTGGTAGGTGGCTTCTTTCAGCGACTTGGCGGCAATGGCGGCCAGGCCTGCGTCGGCGGTGTGTTGCAGCTGCGACCACAGCGGCACCATGTAGGCGCTGTAGAGGAAGTTGCGCACCGTGGTGGTGGCGTAGTCAAGCTCGCTGTGGGCGTAGCCCACCAGCGGGCCGTGGTGGGGCAGTTCCAGCAAGGTGTGGTTGCGAAACTGCTGCGCGTCGCGCAGGTAGGCCAGGCTGTCCTCGGTGGCGCCGTTGCCCAGCTGTTCAGCGGCCTGGCTGTACAGCAGGCGGGCTTGGCCGATCAAATCCAGGCTCATGTTGGCCAGGGCCAGGTCTTCTTCCAGGATGGGGCCGTGGCCGCACCACTCGGCGTTGCGCTGGCCCAGCACCACGGCGTTGTCGGCCAGGTGCAAAAGGTAGTTGATGACCCCCACGCTTGTGCCAGTTGGCACTGCGCTGCCCCCCAAGGGGGCGCTCACTTGCTTGGGGCGGCCCGGCGCGGCGTTCGTTTCTGGCGTGTTCATTTACATGTGCCCCACTTCGTCAGGGATGTCGTAGAACGTGGGGTGGCGGTACACCTTGTCGGCGGCGGGGTCGAACAAGGGGCCTTTGTCGTCGGGGTTGCTGGCGGTGATGGACTTGGCCGGCACCACCCAAATGCTCACGCCTTCCTGGCGGCGGGTGTACACGTCGCGGGCCATGTTCAGGGCCTGTGCCGCGTCGGCGGCGTGCAGGCTGCCGCAGTGTTTGTGCTCAAGGCCTTGTTTGCTGCGGACGAACACTTCCCAAAGGGGCCATTCCTTGAGTGCGGGTGCGGTGTGGGATGCGGTGGTCATGCGGCTTCCTTCAGGGTGCGTTGTTGTTGCTTGCGGGCATGGGCCAGGGCGGCTTCGCGCACCCAGGCCCCGTCGTTGTGGGCCTTGACGCGGGTGGCCAGGCGCTCTTTGTTCATGGGGCCGTTGCCGTTGACGGTGGCCCAGAACTCGTCCCAATCAATTTGCCCGTAGTCGTGGTGGCCACGCGCTTCGTTCCACTTCAGGTCGGGGTCGGGCAGGGTCACGCCCAGCACCTTGGCCTGGGGCACGGTGGCGTCCACAAACTTTTGGCGCAGGTCGTCGTTGCTGATGCGCTTGATGCCCCAGCGCATGCCTTGCACGCTGTTGGGGCTGTCGGCGTCGGGTGGGCCAAACATGGCCAGGCACTTCCACCAGTAGCGGTTGACGGCGTCTTGCACCATGTCTTTTTGGGCCTGGCTGCCTTGCATCATCACCAGCAGGGCTTCGTAGCCCTGGCGCTGGTGGAAGCTTTCCTCTTTGCACACGCGCACCATGGCGCGGGCGTAGGGGCCGTAGCTGCAGCGGCACAGTGGTATCTGGTTCATGATGGCCGCGCCATCCACCAGCCAGCCGATCACGCCCACGTCGGCCCAGGTCAGGGTGGGGTAGTTGAAGATGGAGCTGTACTTGGCCTTGCCGGTGTGCAGGGCGTCCAGCATCTGGTCGCGGCTGGTGCCCAGCGTTTCGGCGGCGCTGTACAGGTACAGGCCGTGGCCGCCTTCGTCTTGCACCTTGGCAATGAGGATGGCTTTGCGCTTCAGGCTGGGCGCGCGGCTGATCCAGTTGCCCTCGGGCAGCATGCCCACAATTTCAGAGTGCGCGTGCTGGCTGATCTGGCGCACCAGGGTTTTGCGGTAGGCCTCGGGCATCCAGTCTTGCGGCTCGATGCGGCCGTCGGCGTCAATGCAGGCGTCGAACTTGGCCATCAGCTCGGGCGGTTCGGTGCGCGGCACAGGTTTGACGGCAGGCTGCTGCCCGGCGCCGTCGGGCACGTTGAACGATTGGGTGTACATGGTGTGCTCCTGAAAAAAAGGGGGAAAGCCGGGGTCAGACTTGGCTGGGCCGCTCGTCCCACACACGGCGGGCTTTGCCGGTTTGGGTGCGGGGCAGGGTGCCGAAATCGGCCACCTGAATGCGGGTGGAAATGCCCACGCTCACCTTGATGCGGTGTTGCAGGGCTTTGGCCAGCTCGGCCACGTCGGCGGGGCTGAGGTTGGCATTGGGCTGCAGTTCGCAACGCACCTCCACCTCGTCAAGGTGGCCGCTGCGGCTGAGCATGATCTGGTACAGGCCCGACAAGCGGGTGTCGCGCAGCACCAGCTCTTCAATTTGCGTGGGAAACACGTTCACCCCGCGAATGATCAGCATGTCGTCGCTGCGGCCCACGATGCGGCC
This sequence comes from Burkholderiaceae bacterium, assembly GCA_049653005.1. Lineage (GTDB taxonomy): Bacteria > Pseudomonadota > Gammaproteobacteria > Burkholderiales > Burkholderiaceae_C > UBA2334. The sequence continues at coordinate 26,181 of JBASFL010000032.1, forward strand.
CATGCGCCTGAAAGCTCGGCTGGTGGGGGGCAGCAGGCGCGTCAGGTCGCGGGTGCGGTAGCGGATGATGGGCAGCGCTTCTTTGGTGAGCGAGGTGAACACCAGCTCGCCCTCTTCGCCGTCGGCCACGGGTTCGCCCGTGTCGGGGTTGACGATTTCGGGGTAGAAGTGGTCTTCCCAGATCACCGGGCCGTCTTTGCTTTCAATGCACTCGCTGGCCACGCCGGGGCCCATCACTTCAGACAGGCCGTAAATGTCCACCGCGTCCAGCCCCAGGCTGCGTTCAATCTGGCCGCGCATGCCTTCGCCCCAGGGCTCGGCCCCGAAGATGCCGACCTTGATGGAAATTTGCTCGGGCGTGATGCCTTGGCGGGCGAACTCTTCGGCAATCACCAGCGAATACGAGGGGGTGACCATGATGATGTCGGGCTTGAAGTCCTGAATCAGTTGCACCTGCTTCTCGGTTTGCCCGCCCGACATGGGAATGACGGTGCAGCCCGCGCGCTCGGCCCCGTAGTGCGCGCCCAAACCCCCGGTGAACAGGCCGTAGCCGTAGGCCACATGGCAAATGTCACCCGGGCGCCCACCCGCGGCGCGGATGCTGCGGGCCACCAGGTTGGCCCAGTGGTCGATGTCTTTCAGTGTGTAGCCCACCACCGTGGGTTTGCCCGTGGTGCCCGACGAGGCGTGCACCCGTGCCACTTTTTCGCGGGGCACGGCAAACAGGCCAAAGGGGTAGTTGTCGCGCAAGTCGGCCTTGGTGGTGAAGGGGAACTTGGCGATGTCGGCCAGGGTTTTCAGGTCAGACGGGTGCACGCCTTTGGCATCGAACTTGGCGCGGTAGTGCGGCACGTTGTCGTAGGCGTGTTGCAGCGTCCAGCGCAGGCGCTCCAGTTGCAGGGCGGCAATTTCGTCGCGGCTGGCGCGTTCGATGGGCTCCAGGTCGCCGGGTTGGGGTTGTTTCACGGGCATGGGGTGTGTCTCCAGGTGTTTTGTGTGTGCGGCGGTGGGTGGTTCAAGCGGGGGCTTTGGCTGCCAGCCCGGCGATCACTTCGCCTTCAATGCGGTAACTCTTGCCCCGGAACAGGGCCACGGTTTTGCCACCGCGCACCTTCACGGTGATGTCGTACACGCCGGTGCGCCCGGCGCGCGAGCGCTCAACTGCTTCGGCTTCCAGCACATCGCCTTGGCGGGCGGGGGCCAGAAAGTCGATGGCGCAGGCCGATGCCACCGTGTTCTGGTTGTAGCTGTTGCAGGCGTAGGCAAACGCGCTGTCGGCCAGGGTGAACATGAAGCCGCCGTGGCACATGCCGTGGCCGTTCAGCATGTCCTGGCGCACGGGCATGGCGATGGTGGCGCTGCCGGGGGCCACGGCCACGATGGACATGCCCAGCGCCTGCGTGGCGTGGTCGCGGCCCCACATGGCCTGGGCCACTTCTTGAGCCAGTGCGTGTGCGTCGGTTGGGCTTGGGGTGGAATTCATCATGTTTTTGGCATCCAGCGCTTGATAGGTATGGTTTTTAAGCTATGGGTTTTCAGGCGGCTTTCAGCCCTGGTTGAAGCGGGCGGGGCGCTTTTCCAGGAAAGCCGCCACGCCTTCCACGTAGTCGGCGCTGTGGCCCAGCTCGCGCATCATCAAAGCCTCGTAAGACAGGTGCTGCTCCAGCGACGCGGTGTGTGCGGCCAGCATGGCCTGGCGGGTGCGCACCAGTGCCGTGGTGGGCAGGGCGGCCAGTTGGGTGGCCAGGGCGTCCACCGCGCCGTCCAGCGCGTCGTTGGCCACGCATTCCCAAATCAAGCCCCAGTCGGCGGCCTTGGCGGCGGGCAGTTTTTGTGCGGTCAGCGCCAGGCCCATGGCCCGCGCCAGCCCCAGGCGCTGCGGCACGGCCCAAGAAGCGCCGGTGTCGGGTATCAGCCCAATTTTGGAAAACGGCAGCATGAACGACGCGGCCTCGGCCGCCACCACCATGTCGCAGGCCAGCGCCAGGCTGCAGCCTGCCCCGGCGGCCACGCCTTGCACGCGGGCAATGGTGGGCACGCGCAGGTGGGTCAAGCGCATCACCAGCGGTTTGAAGTTGCGCTCCACCACGTCGCCAATGTCGGGCGGGGGCTCACCGGGGGTGAACACCATGTCGGGGTCGGCCAGGTCTTGGCCCGCGCAAAAGCCCCGGCCTGCGCCGGTGACCACCAGCACGCGGGCGGTGGCGCAATCACCCGTGCCAGCTTGCAAGGCATCGAGCGCGTGGCGCAGCTCGGCGTGCATGTCGCCGGTGAAGGCGTTCATTTTGTCGGGCCGGTTCAGCGTGAGGCGGGCCACGCCGGTGGCGGTGTCCACCGTGAATTCAATGCTTTTGTAGGTCATGGCGCTTGTCCTGCTTGCGTAATCAGCTCTCAACGTGGTAGCGGCGCTGCACCACGCGGAAGCGGTTGGCCACAAAGGCCGAATCGGCGTAGCTGGCATTGGCCGCCGGGTTGCCGCCGGTGCCGTGGTAGTCGGAAAACGCGGCGGACTGGTTCACAAACACACCGCCGGTCAGGTTGATGGACAGGGCCACTTTGCTGCGCCAGGTGGCGGCCGTCAGGGCGTCAATCACATCGGCGCGGGTGCTGTACACGCCCACGGTCAACGCGCCATGGGTGTTGACCATGTGCTCGGACAGGGCCACGGCGGCGGCGGTGTCTGCACACTTCACCACAAAGGCCACGGGGCCGAAGCGTTCTTCCTGGTAGGCGGCCACGTCGGTGGCGTCGCAGGCCAGCAGCACCGGGGTGCGCACGGTGGCGTTGGGGAACTCGGGGTTGGCCAGGGTTTCAGAGGCCAGCACCACCTTGCCCCAAGCGCCGCTGTTGGCCTGCTCGATGCGGGCCAGCGTGTCGCTGGACTGAATGGCGCCCAGCACGGCGCAGGCCACCTCGGGCTTGCTGAGGAATTTCTGGATGGCCGCGCCCAGGTCGGCGCACACCTCGTCATACGTCTTGTGACCTTGGTCGGTGGCTATGCCGCCAGCGGGTACCAAAATGGCCTGCGTGGTGGTGCACATCTGCGCCGAGTACAGCGACAGCGTGAACGCCAGGTTGCCCAGCATGGCTTTGTAGGCGTTGGTGGAGTCGATGACGATGTGGTTCACCCCCGCCAGCTCGGCGTACACCTGCGCCTGCTTGCAGTTCGCCTGCAGCCACTGGCCGAAGGTGTTGCCGCCGGTGAAGTCCACCGATTTCACGGCGGGGTGCGTGGCCAGCGCCTGCGTGGTGCTGCGCTGCTCGGTGACGCACAGGGTGACCAGGTTGGGGTCCAGGCCCTGCTCGGCCAGCACTGCGCGCAGCGTGCGCACGGTGATGGCTGCGGGCAGCACGGCGTTGCTGTGCGGCTTGACGATGACGGCATTGCCCGTGGCCAGCGCGGCAAACAGGCCGGGGTAGGTGTTCCAGGTGGGGAAGGTGCCGCAGCCAATGACCAGCGCCACGCCCCGGCCCACCACCTCGAAGTGTTTCTTCATGACGATGGGCGGGTTTTTGCCCTGGGGCTTTTCCCAGGTGGTCTCCGCGGGCACAAAGCTCTGTTCGCGCCAGGCGTAGGCCACGGCTTCCAGCGCGCGGTCTTGCGCGTGGGGGCCGCCAGCCTGGAAGGCCATCATCCAGCCCTGGCCGGTGGTGGCCATCACGGCGTGGGCAATTTCAAAGCTCTGGCGGTTCAGGCGCGTCAGCATTTCCAGGCAGATGCCGGTGCGGCCTGCCGCGCCCACGGCCTGCCACGCGGGCATGGCGGCAAGGGCTGCGGCCACCAGGGCTTCGTGGTCGCACACGGGGTAGCCCACGTTCAGCGCCACGCCGTAGGGCGATTGCTCGGGCGACACACGCTGGCCGGTGTCACCGGGCTGGTTCAACTCAAAAGGCTGGCCCAGAAGTGATTCAAAAGCACGCTTACCGTCGTCAGCCGCCGTTTCGCCATACACCTTGGGGCTGGGCATTTCGTTGAAGGGAGACCAGTAGCCACGTGTGGCAATGGCGCTCAGCGCGCCGTCAAGCAGAGGTTTGTGGGTGGTCAGCAGGGCGTGAGGCATGAATACTCCAAGGGTCATTTCGTATGTCATCAAGTTTTAAATGACACAAGTTTGTTTGATATTTCGCAATCAACTGTAATACGTTGGATGGACTTGGGTTTTCAGGGTTTACCCGGGTGTATCTGCGGCGTGCTGCGCTGTGCCAGTTGAAAATACACCCCCCGGCATCCACTCCAGCAAAACCTCTGACATGGGCATTCATATTCACCCCCGCCGCATGGCCTTGCGCCAATGGGCGGCACTCGGTCTGGCGTTCAGCGCTGCGGCCCTCTTTTCAGCTTGTTCCGACGCCCAACCCGATACCGACGCCCTGCGCGTGAGCCTGGACGAAGGGCGGCAACTGTTCGAGTCAAAGCAGGTGCTGATGTTTGACATCCGCGAGCCCAACGAGCACGCCACGGGCGTGGCCAGCGGGGCGGTGCTGCTGCCCATGTCTCAGCTCAACCAACGTTTGCAAGAAATTCCCAAAGACCCGGCCCAGCCGGTGCTGCTCATTTGCAACACGCAAAACCGCTCCGGCAAGGTGGCGCAGAGCATGAAAGAAGCCGGGTGGACCAACGTGCGTTACGTGCACGGCGGCATGAGCGGCTGGGCCAAAAACGGCTGGCCGATGGTCAAGCCAGCGCAATGATTTGGTTGAGCACGCCGCACACCTCGGCGAAGGCCGTGGCGTTGAGTTGCTTCAACGGGTGTGGGCTGGCTTGGCGGGCGCGCCAGTCGAACGATTTGGGTTGGTGGCACAGCACATAACTGGGTTTGCCAGTTTTGGCGCCACCTGCCACGCCGGCCACCACCGCAAACGGGTTGTCGGCGTTGTATGCGGCGGTGGTCATGGGCAGGCCAATGACCAATGATGTGCGGTCGTTGAAGCTGCGGGGTGACAGCACCAGAAAAGGGTGCACATCGCGCATCTCCTGGCCCGCTTGTGGGTTGCAGTCAATCCAGATGATGTCTTGCCGCTCGGGCACCCACGCGGCAGGTGGGCGGCGGGTTACCACCGTTCTGCGCCCAATGGGGACGTGACCATGGCTTCGCTGCCGTGGCGTGTGGGGTCAAAGCGCGCAAGCCTTTCGTCCAGCGACAAAGGCGCAGCGGCGTGCAGGGGCTCAATGACCACACGGCCGTCTTCTACCGACACACGCACTTGTTGGTTGGCGTGCAAGTGGGCCTCGCGGGCCACGGCCTGCGGCAAGCGAACCCCCAGGTTGTTGCCCCAGTGTTTGATGGAAAGCACCGCTTCAGCCATGGAAATCTCCGTTTGTTTAGACGGAGTATAAACATGCAGCCCTGCCGCAGCAAACTTCAGCGTGGCTCGGCAAAGTCCAGCGGCAAACCCACGTAGTTTTCGGCCATGGTCAGGCTGCCCGCCTGGGAATTGACGATGTAGTCCAGCTCGGCGTTCTGGAATTTGGCGGTGATCTGGCTGTCTTCCGGGAACTGGTGCATCAGGCTGGTGAACCACCATGAAAAGCGCTCGGCCTTCCAGATGCGGCGCAGGCAGCGGTCGGAATACGCGTCCAGATCGGTGTCAGCGCCCTTGTAGTGCCCAATCAGCCCCTGGCTGAGGTATTTCACGTCGGTGGCGGCCAGGTTCAGGCCCTTGGCGCCGGTGGGCGGCACGATGTGGGCGGCGTCGCCCGCCAGGAACAGGCGGCCAAAACGCATGGGCTCGGTCACAAAGCTGCGCAGCGGGGCAATGCTTTTTTCAATGGAGGGGCCGGTGACAAGGTGCTCGCGGGCTTCGGGGTCGAGGCGCAGCTTCAGTTCTTGCCAGAAGGCGTCGTCGGTCCATTCTTCGATGCGATCGGTCAGTGGCACCTGCAGGTAGTAGCGGCTGCGGGTTTTGCTGCGCTGGCTGCACAGGGCAAAGCCGCGCGGGCTGTTGACGTAAATGAGCTCGTCGTGCACGGGCGGTGTGTCTGACAACAGGCCCAGCCAGCCGAAGGGGTAGACCTTTTCGTATTCGGCAATGGCGTTGCGGGGCACGCTGGCGCGGCACACGCCGTGGAAGCCGTCGCACCCGGCAATGAAGTCGCATCGCAGGGTGTGTTGCTGGCCGTCTTTTTCGTAGGTGACGCTGGGCGTGGTGCTGTCAAAGCCGTGCACTTGCACGTTGGCCGCGCCATAGACGGTGGGCAGGCCAGCGGCTTCGCGGGCGTGCATGAGGTCGCGGGTGACTTCGGTTTGGCCGTACACCATCACGTTTTTGCCACCGGTCAGCGCGTTCATGTTCACGCGGTGGCGCTGGCCTGCAAACAGCAGGTCAAACCCGCCGTGCACCAGGCCTTCGGCGTGCATGCGTTCGCCCACACCGGCTTCGTCGAGCAAGTCGATGGTGACTTGCTCCAGCACCCCGGCGCGGATGCGGCCCAGCACGTAGTCGCCGGTTTGGCGCTCCAAAATCACGGCTTCAATGCCGGCTTTGTGCAGCAACTGGCCCAGCAGCAGGCCTGAGGGGCCTGCGCCGATGATGGCGACTTGGGTTTTGGTGGTGGTGCTCATGTCTCGGGTGCCTTGTGTGTAAGAGGGCGCATTTTGGAATTCGCGCCCGCCAGCGCACAGCGACCCCGGGCTCTAGCTGTTATGTGAAATAAACATTTCACACCTTTTCAAAGGTTTTCGCCCGTGCCTTCACAGGTCTTGCAGCGCGGCGGCGATGTGCTGGCGCACCACGGCGGGGTTGCCCAGTGCGTTGGCTTGCAGCAGTGCCAGTTTCACCAGAAACAGCTCGGTTTTGTCGGGGCCTGCCTGGTCGATGGCGGTGGCCAGGGCGTCGTACACGTCTTCCAGGCCGGGCACGGTGAGTGGGGTGGGGGCGTTCATGCGGGGGCTCCTGGGGTGGCGTGGCCGGTGGCGGTGTGCAGCGCGGTGCTGATGGCGGCGTGAAGGCGGGTGGCGTCCAGCGCCATCCAGCGGGCGCACACGTGTTGGTCGGGGCGCAGCAGGTAGGCCGCGCCGCCGGTGCGCACGCCATAGCGCTGGCGCACACGGCCTGCTGCGTCGGGCAGGGTGGCATCTGCCCCGGCCACGGGGGTGGCGGTGTGGCCGGTGATGGCCAGCACGTTCAGCGGCACGGCGCGCGCGCGCCAGGTGGCCACCTCGGTTTGCAGGGCTTGGGGCAAGGCCGCGTCTGCCGTGAAATACAGCAGTGTGAGGTGGTGGCCCACATGGTCAAGCAGGTGGTTGTCGGGCCCCAGCTGCACGTTTTGCGGCGGTGCGCCGTGGCCCGGCCCGGCCTGGAACAGCAGGGTGTCGTCGCCCGTGGCGTTCAGGGCCGAGTGGGTGTATTCGTGGGGCCGCGAGGTGCGCCAGTGGTACAGCGGCCCCACGAACGGCTGGGTGAGCGAGAGCGACAGCACCGCGTCGCGCAGCAGCCGAAAGCCACGGGTGGGCGGCGTCATGAAACGGGTGCTTTTGCCCGCCTCGTCGATGATTTCGCGGGCGGCGGCCACGCGTTCCTGGCTGTAGGTGGCCAGCAGGCCCTCGGGCGCGGTGCCGTTGACCACAAAGGCCAGCCGCCAGGCCAGGGCCTGCGCGTCTTGAAATCCGGTGTTGGCCCCGCGCACGCCAAAAATGGGCAGCAGGTGGGCCGCGTCGCCCACAAACAGCACACGGCCGCATCTGTAGTCGGGCAGAGTGAGGGTGCGGGCTGAATAGACCGAACTCCAGTCCATCTCCCACGGCGTGCCCCCGTGGCCAATGGCCTCCAGTTGAGCGTTGATGCGCTCGGCCATCGATTCGGGGGCCAGCGCCTGTTCGGGTGTTTCGTTGGGCGGCAGCTGGTAGTCAATGCGCCAGATGCCGTGGGGCTCGCGGTGCATCAGCACGGTGTTGCCGGGGTTCCAGGCTGGGTCGAAAAACGCCAGCCGCTCGGTGGGCAGGGGCAGGTCGATGCTGATGTCGGCAATCACAAACTTGCCTTCGTACGAACTGCCCTCCAGCTTCAGCGCCAGCAGGCTGCGGATGCCGGAGCGCGCGCCGTCGGCTGCCACCAGCCATTGGGTGGGCAGGGTGTAGGGGCCTGCGGGGGTGTCCACGGTCAGCGTGGCACCGCTGGCGGTTTGGGCCACGCCGGTCACGCGGTTGCCCCAGCGCAACCCGATCAGCGGCTGGGCGTTGACCGCGTCCACCAGGTATTCCTCCAGGTACTGCTGTTGCAGGTTGATCATGGGGAAAAAGCGGTCGTCCGCGTCGTGCGGCGCTTCCATGCGGAACACGCGCTGGCCCCGGTAAAACGAGTTGCCAAAGCGCCAGGGCAGCCCGTTTTGCGACACCCGGTGGGCCACACCCACCTGCTGCAAGATTTCCATGGACCGGCGGGTGAACACAATGGCCCGGCTGCCTTCAGACACCTGGCGCTCGCTCTCCAGCACCACGCAGCGCACGCCGTGGCGCGCCAGCTCCAGCGCCACCACCAGGCCAATGGGCCCAGCCCCTGCAATCACCACGGGGGCGGTGGCGTCGGTGTGGCCAGCCGCTGGGGGCAGCCAGGCGTCAAACACCTGGTAGGGGTAATAAATGGAGCGCCGGGGTTCGGCGTGGGGCTGGTGCATGGGGTGTCTCCGCGTGTGCGCCCCGTGTGTGGGTGGGGCTGTGCGGCGCAGTGTAGGCGGCGGTGCTGCGTTGGCTGTCACCCCATGGTGACAAGGGTTTTCACGGGGGTGACGCTTCCATCAGCAGGGCCAGCAGCTCGCGCTGCCCGGCCACGCCCAGCTTGGCGTGCAGGCGTTTTTGGTAGGTTTGGGCGCTGGTGGGGGTCAGGCCCAGGCGCTGGGCCAGGGCGGGGGTGTCCAGCCCTTGCAGCAGGCCGCGCAGCACGTCGGTGTCGCGCGGGGTGAGGGCGGGAAACCGCTGCGCGGTGCGGGCCAGCACCAGGTCGGTCAGGTCGGCGTGCAGGGCGCTGCCGGTGTGGTGCAGGCGCACGGCGTGCACCACGGTGGGGGCAAAGGCGGTCATCACGGCTAGGCTGGCGTCGTCAAAGGGGCCGTGTTCTTCGCCCCGGTAAAAATTGACCGACATCCAAAACCGCCCCTCGTACAGCGCCAGCACGGCCAGGCGCTCGGCCACGCGGGGCAGCTCGTAGCACACCTGCCGGTAGTCGGGGTGGGCAATGTCGGCGGGGCGCTGGCGGTGCAGCAGCGGCTGGGGTGGGGCCAGCCGGGCGGTGGGGGTGCGGGCCTGCATCAGCGCAAACGCCGGGTCGAGCCGGAAAAACCGGGTGACATACGCCTGCGCAATGCGGGGCAGGGCGCTGGTGCGCGAGCGGTCGCCCATGGCCACGGTGCGTGGGCGGTTGGGTTGCTCAAAGCTGAAGATGGCGCACTGGGCCAGCGGCACGTGTGCGCCCACCAGCCGCAGCAGGTGCTCGGCCACGGTGTGGCGCTGGGCCGTGCCCAGCCCGGCCAGCAAAGCACCCAGGTCGGCCAGGGGCAGTTGCAAGGGTGCGGGCTGGGGTGGGGCTGTGTCAGCCATGGCTGGGGGGCGGTGGGGCCGCAGGCTTTTGCATCACGCTGTGAAACAGCGGGCTGTCCAGCCAGGCCTGCAACCACGCGCGGGTCGCCGCCAACGGGCTGCTGGCCCACCAGGCGGGTTCCACCCCGGCGAACTGGCGCACAAACGGAAACACCGCCGCGTCGGCCAGCACCGGGTGGGCACCGCCCAGCCAGGGGCCGTGGATATCCAGGGCCTGTTCCAGGGGTCTCAGCAGGCAGTCAATGGCTTGCTGGCGGTAGTGGGCTTGTGGGTGGTCGGGGTGGCGTTCGCAATATTTGTAGCGGTCAAGCCAATGCTTGAAAGCGCTGTCGGTGGTTTTTGTCCAAAACTCACCGTCGCCCACAGCCACAGGGCGCAGCCAGCCCGCCGGGTCTTGCTGGGCCAGCGCCCAACGCATGATGTCCAGGCTCTGCGCCAGCACTTCGCCACCGGGCAGCACCAGCACGGGCACCGTGCCCGCGGGCGAGGCGGCCAGCAGCGCGGCGGGTTTGTGCTTCAAGTCCACCTCCACCGTCTGCACCGCCACACCAGCCTGCGCAAGCGCCAGGCGGGCGCGGATGGCGTACGGGCAGCGGCGGAAGGAGTAGAGCAGGGGCAGGGCGGACATGGCGGGGTTTTGAAAAAGGGTGATTTTCAGGCGACATTCAAAGTAGTAACATGACTACATATCAATTTGCCCGCCACAGGGAGTTGCCCATGACCGCCACCACCTTCACCAGCCGCGAATTCAACCAAGCCTCCAGCGAGGCCAAGCGGGCCGCCAACAACGGCCCGGTGTTTATCACCGACCGGGGGCAGCCCGCCCATGTGCTGATAAGCATCGAGCTGTACCGCCGCCTGACGTGCGGTGACCGGTCGATTGCCGATTTGCTGGCCTTGCCCGCCGGCGTTGGGGCCGGTGGGGCCGCCGATGCCACGTTCCCCGCTTTGCCCGACGTGGCGCAGGCGGCAGACCTGTCGTGAGGTATTTGCTGGACACCAACGTGGTGTCAGAGCTGCGCAAAGTGCGGCTGGGCCGGGCCAACCCGGGCGTGGCCCAGTGGGCCGACGGTGTGAATGCGGCTGACCTGTACCTGTCGGTGGTCACCGTGCAAGAGCTGGAAATGGGCGTGCTGTTGTTGTTGCGCCGCGACCCGGCGCAGGGCGCTGTGCTGCGGGCTTGGCTGGACACGCAGGTGCTGCCCGCCTTTGCCCAGCGCACCTTGCCGGTGGACTTGGCCGTGGCCCAGCGCAGCGCCGCCCTCCATGTGCCCAACCCCCGGCCCGTGCGCGATGGCCTGATTGCCGCCACTGCGCTGGTGCACGGCATGACGGTGGTCACCCGCAACGTGGCCGACTTTCAGCCCTGCAGCGTGCCCGTGCTCAACCCTTGGGCGGATTGAGCGCCACTTTTTCTTCCAAAGTCGCCGCCAGCGTCTGCCGGATCAGCACCAGCGTGGTTTGCTGGGTGTGGGTGGTGGGGCGCATGGAGCTCGTGGCCAAAAACAACCGGGTGCTCAGGGGCGGGTTGCACACGGCGCGCACCTGGTAGGCGCTGGGGCGAATGCAGCTGGCCACCGCGTTGCGCGACAGCAGGGCGGCCCCCACGCCATCGGCCACCAAGTCGAGGATGGCGGCAACGCCGTCAATTTCCAGTGCCACTTTCAGGCGGCAGCCGATTTGCGCCATTTCGGTTTCCACGTGGGTGCGGATGGCGTTGGGGCGGCTGGGCATCACCAGTTGCAGCTCGGCCACGTCTTTCAGGTCGATGGGGCCGGGCGGTGGGTCTTCGGCCAGGCCGGGCTGGCGGGCCTGCACCAGCCACAGGTCTTCGTCGCCCAGGGGGCTGATGTCGATGTCTGCGCTGGCGCGGGCGTTGTAGAGCACGGCAATGTCCAGCCGCCCGTTCACCAGCCACTCTTGCATTTGGGCGCTCAGGCCCTCGCTGATGGACAGGCTGGCATCGGGCAGCTGGGCGCGGAACGCGCGGGTCAGCGGCACGGTGAACACGCGCGCCAGGCTGGGCGGCAGCCCAATGGCCACGCGCCCCGACAGGCCGCCTCGCACGGTGCCCAGGTCTTCGCGGGCGCGCTGCACTTGGTGCAAGATGCCCCGGCCGTGCGCCAGCAGCACCTGGCCCGCCTCGGTGGGCACGGCACCCCGGCCGTTGCGCACCAGCAGGGTTTGGTGCAGGTCCACCTCCAGCATGCGAATCAGGCGCGAGAGGGCGGGCTGCGTGGTGTTGAGCATTTGCGCCGCGCGGGTGAAGCTGCCCAGCTCGGCCACGCGCACAAAACCTTCGATTTGTTTGAAGTCCATGGGGGTGTGCCGGGTGGTTTGCGCTATTGAAAAAATGGCTATCAGCTATTGGCATTATCCGCTTTACGCATGGGTTGCCGCCGCTGACAATGCGCCGAGACCTCACCCTTGTTTACCCATTGCCCACCATGCCGTCTGCACCCGCCACCGCCGCCTTGAAAGGCATTTCTTCCATGGCCACCCGTGCGCTGCTGGCCGAACTGGTGGCCGGGTTTGAAGCGCAAACCGGCACCGCCGTGGCCATTGAATCGGTGGGCGGTGTGGACGCCGCCAAGCGCGTGGCCGCAGGCGAAGCCTTTGACCTGGTGCTGCTGGCCAGCGACGCGCTGGACAAACTGGCGGTCGCAGGCCACGTGTTGCCCACCCGGGTGGACTACGTGCATTCGCCCGTGGCCATTGCCGTGCCCGCCGGGGCCCCGTTGCCCGACGTGGGCAGCGAAGCCGCGTTGAAAGCGGCAGTGCAGGCCGCTGCCACCATTGGTTACAGCACAGGGCCCAGTGGCCAGCACCTGATGCGCCTGTTCGAGCGCTGGGGCCTGGCCGCCGAGCTGGCCAGCCGCACCGTGCAAGCGAAACCCGGCGTGCCCGTGGGCAGCCAGGTGGCCAGCGGCGAGGTGGCCCTGGGCTTTCAGCAACTCAGCGAATTGCAGGGCTTGCCCGGCATTCAAATTGTGGGTTTGTTGCCCGCCGATTGCGCCTTCATCACCACCTTCAGCGGCTGTGTGGCCACCGCCAGCCCCCAGCCCGAACTGGCCCAACGCTTTTTGGCCCACCTGAACAGCCCCAACACCGCCGCCACCAAACAACGCCACGGCATGACGCCGGTGGGCGTTTGAACACCTTTTTTGCCCACTTCACTGCACCCCACCGCCATGCCCAAAACCAACGGTTCCCCCCTCATCATCGATTGCCACGGCCACTACACCACGGCACCCAAGTCGCTTGAAAACTGGCGCAACCAGCAAATTGCCGGCATCAAAGACCCGGCGCTCAAGCCCAAAGTGGCTGACCTGAAAATTTCAGACGACGAGCTGCGCGAAACCATTGAAACCAACCAGCTGCGCCTGATGAAAGAGCGCGGCTCTGACATCACCATCTTCAGCCCCCGCGCCAGCTTCATGGCCCACCACATTGGCGATTTTGAGGTGAGCAGCACCTGGGCCGCCATTTGCAACGAGCTGTGCTTCCGCGTCAGCCAGTTGTTCCCCGACCACTTTGTGCCCGCAGCCATGCTTCCCCAAAGCCCCGGCGTGGACCCCGCCACCTGCATCCCTGAGCTGGTGAAGTGCGTGGAGCAATACGGCAACGTCGGGCTGAACCTCAACCCCGACCCCAGCGGCGGCCACTGGACCAGCCCCCCCCTGACCGACAAGGCCTGGTACCCCATTTACGAAAAAATGGCGGAATACGACATTCCCGCCATGATTCACGTCAGCACCAGCTGCAACGCCTGCTTCCACACCACCGGCGCGCACTACATCAACGCCGACACCACCGCCGTGATGCAGCTCATTCAGGGCGACCTGTTCAAAGACTTCCCCACGCTGAAATTCATCGTGCCCCACGGCGGCGGTGCTGCGCCCTACCACTGGGGCCGCTACCGTGGCCTGGCGCAAGAGCTGAAAAAGCCACTGCTGAAAGACCACCTGCTGGGCAACGTGTTTTTTGACACCTGCGTGTACCACCAGCCCGGCATCGACCTGCTGACCAAGGTGATTCCCGTGGAAAACATCTTGTTTGCCAGCGAAATGATCGGCGCCGTGCGCGGCATCGACCCCGAAACCGGCAACTACTTCGACGACACCAAGCGCTACGTGCAAGCCACCGCCAACCTCACCGAAGCCCAGCGCCACCAGGTGTACGAAGGCAACGCCCGCCGCGTGTTCAGCCGCCTGGACACCGCACTGAAGGCCAAGGGCCTTTGAGCCCCATTTTTTAAGCTTTTTATGCCGCCAGCGCTTGATGTATAAGCACTGGTAGCTATATTTTTACTGGAGTATTCACCATGTTTGAACTGGGCGTTTGTTACCGCAACATCATCCGCGCCGACCGCGCCGCCGCCGATGGCCTGGCCGCCCTGGGCAGCGCCACCGTGCACGAGGCCATGGGCCGCGTGGGCTTGCTCAAGCCCTACATGCGCCCCATTTTTGCGGGCCAACAGGTGTCCGGCACGGCGGTGACCGTGCTGCTGCAACCCGGTGACAACTGGATGCTGCACGTGGCCGCCGAGCAAATCCAGCCCGGCGACGTGGTGGTGGCCGCCGTCACCGCCGAGTGCTCCGATGGCTACTTTGGCGACCTGCTGGCCACCAGCTTCCAGGCCCGGGGTGCCCGCGCCCTCATCATCGACGCCGGTGTGCGCGACGTGAAAACCCTGCAAGAAATGAACTTTCCCGTATGGAGCAAAGCCATCAGCAGCAAGGGCTGCATCAAGTCCACGCTGGGCTCGGTGAACATTCCCATTGTGTGTGCCGGCATGCTGGTCACCCCCGGCGACGTGGTGGTGGCCGATGACGACGGCGTGGTGGTGGTGCCCGCAGCCAAAGCCGTGGAAACCCTGGCAGCGGCCCAAAAGCGCGAGAGCTTCGAAGGCGAAAAACGCGCCAAACTCGCCAGCGGCGTGCTGGGCCTGGACATGTACAACATGCGCCCCGGCCTCGAAAAAGCCGGTTTTCGCTACATCGACTGACCCCGTTTCAACCCTTTGCCAGCCGGAGAGCCCATGCCCCACACCCCACACCGTTTGTTGGCCGACCCCACCCGCCGTGCCTTGGTACTGGGTGCCCTGGCAGCCAGCGCCCCTTGGCCCCTGCTGGCGCAAAGCGCTAAAACCGTGCGCCTGGTGGTGCCCTTCACCCCTGGCGGCAGCACCGACATACTGGCCCGCGCCATCGCCCCCTACTTGGCCAGCGGCAGCGACCAGTCGGTCATCATTGACAACAAACCCGGCGCGGGCGGCACCATCGGCGCCGAGCTGGCGGCCAAGGCCAAGCCCGACGGCCTCACGCTCATGATGGGCCACATCGGCACCCTGGCCATCAACCCCTCGCTGTACCCCAAACTGGGCTACGACCCCATCAAGAGTTTTGACCCCGTGATGGGCGTGGCCCGCGTGCCCAACGTGCTGGTGGTGCCCGCCAACTCGGACATCAAAACCCTGAAAGACCTGATTGCCAAGGCCAAGGCACGCCCCGGCCACATGACGTATTCGTCGGGTGGCAACGGCAGCGCCGCGCACACCACCTTTGAGCTGCTGAAGCTGCGGGCGGGCATTTTTGTGTCGCACATTCCCTACCGGGGCGCGGCACCTTCGGTGAGCGACGTGATTGCGGGCCATGTGGACAGTATCTTCACCGGCTCGCCCGCGCTGCTGCCCCACATCCGCAGCGGGCGGCTGCGCGCGTTGGCCGTGTCCAGTGCCAGCCGCTTGCCCACGCTGCCCGACGTGCCCACCGTGGCCGAATCGGGCTTCCCCGGTTTCGAGGCCGACCAGTGGTACGGCCTGGTGGCCCCGGCAGGCACACCCGCCGATGTCATCAAACGCCTGAACGAAGCCGCCAACGCCGGGCTCAAGCGCCCCGACGTGGCCAAGTCACTGGCCACCGAAGGCGCCGAGCCCCTGGGCGGCACCCCGGAAGCCTTCGGCGCCCTGATCGCCCGAGAAATTCCGCGCTGGCGCGAGGTGGTGAAGGCGAGTGGGATGAAGTTGGATTGATTTTTGGGGTCGGTTTCGGTCTTGGCCCTGACCTCCAAATCAATCTCCAAGGGTTCACCAAGCTCAATCCCTCGATGTGTTCAAAGTCCGCTGTGTTGCGTGTGGCCACCACTTGCGCAACGGGTTGTGGTCGCATGAACTCTGACAAAACGGTGGTGTTCAGCAGCATCACCACGCGGTGGTTGTGTGCGCGTTGGCTGGCGCTGTGGCGGCATGAAATCGGTGCTGGCAACGCCCGCAAAACAGCCCAGCAGGTGCTGGCCCACGGGCGGCTTGGGGTTGCTTGCCGGTGCCAAGGCGTCACGCAATGTGCGCCGATCTTCTTCTTGCATCGACACGCCGTTGAGGGCTGCGCGTAAGCGCAGTTGGGCTTCGAGGGCACCGTCCACGTTGGGAATGGTCACTGTTGCCATGGGATGCTCCATTTGATTGCAACGGTGACATTTTGGTCTCTCATGATGGATGCAGGGTACGTCATTTGCGACAGGCTGACTCGTATTTAAGCTGAGCAAAAGTTTCTGACATGAATCAAATTTCCCATTTAAATTCAAAGCCATATTGAATTTTTGACCATGTCAATTTGACTGCCTTGGCACCGCTGAATGTTTGATCCGCTGTTGAATCAAATCAGTGTCTTGTTGGAAGCGGCAGACCCCACAGGAATGTCGTTGCGTGGCCCGGGGTACGACCTGCAGCGCGTGACCGATGCGCTGGTGACTTTCGTCAACACCGGCAAGCGGCCTGTTGACAGGCACACTGTGGCGTTTTTTTGAAGACAGGCCCGTGCGGGTGCACCGCAGGTTTTGCCTGGCTGCCATAAACATTCCACATACCAGCTAGTGGTGTCATGCCAATAGGCAAGGGTGTCTGGCCTGCTGACAATCGGTGCCATTCCACAACCCCACACCGCTTTGGCTATGCAAACCTCTGGACCTTTTGAAAAAACCCCTGGCTGGCTGGATTGGTTCAGCGGCCCTGCCAAACCCCGCTTCCAAGTGCCCGCTGGCGCGGTGGACGCGCACTGTCACGTGTTTGGCCCCGGCGCTGAATTTCCTTACGCCCCTGAGCGCAAATACACGCCCTGCGACGCATCGAAGCAGCAGCTGTACGCGCTGCGCGACCACCTGGGCTTTGCCCGCAACGTGGTGGTGCAGGCCACCTGCCACGGTGCCGACAACCGCGCCATGGTCGATGCCCTGACCCACAGCAACGGCAAGGCCCGTGGCGTGGCCACCGTCAAACGCACCGTGACCGACACCGAAATTCAGGCCATGCACGACGCTGGTGTGCGCGGTGTGCGCTTCAACTTCGTCAAACGCCTGGTGGACTTCACGCCCAAAGACGAGCTGATGGAGATTGCCGCCCGCATCCAGAAATGGGGCTGGCACGTGGTCATTTACTTTGAAGCGGTCGATTTGCCCGAGCTGTGGGACTTTTTCACGGCACTGCCCACCACCGTGGTGGTGGACCACATGGGCCGCCCCGATGTGAACAAGCCCGTGGACGGCCCCGAGTTCGAGCTGTTTCTGAAGTTCATGCGCCAGCACCCCAATGTGTGGAGCAAAGTGAGCTGCCCCGAGCGCCTGAGCGTGACCGGCCCCAAGGCGCTGAACGGCGAACAAAACGCCTACACGGACGTCATTCCATTCGCCAAACGCGTGGTCGAAGAATTCCCCGACCGCGTGTTGTGGGGCACCGACTGGCCGCACCCCAACCTGAAAGACCACATGCCCGACGACGGCCTGCTGGTGGACTTCATTCCCCACATTGCGCCCACGCCCGAGTTGCAGCAAAAGCTGCTGGTCACCAACCCCATGCGCCTGTACTGGCCCGAAGAGGTGAAATAAATGGCACTTGACAAACCTTACCTTGACGTGCCCGGCACCATCATTTTTGATGCCGAGCAAAGCCGCAAAGGCTACTGGCTGAACCAGTTCTGCATGAGCCTGATGAAGGCCGAGAACCGCGAACGCTTCAAGGCCGACGAGCGCGCCTACCTTGACCAGTGGGACATGACCGAAGAGCAAAAGCAGGCCGTGCTGGCCCGCGACTTGAACTGGTGCATGCGCACCGGCGGCAACATTTACTTCCTGGCCAAAATCGGTGCCACCGACGGCAAAAGCTTCCAGCAAATGGCGGGCAGCATGACCGGCATGACCGAAGACGAGTACCGCGCCATGATGATGGGCGGTGGCCGCAGCGCCGAAGGCAACCGCTACGTCGGTGAAGACGGCAACGCACAGGCCCACCGCCAGCCCCAAGGGGCCCGCGCATGACCCGCCCCGCGCTCAACCGCCGCCAGGTGCTGGGTGCCACGGCCGCTGCCGGGCTGGCGCTGGCGGGGTTGCCCGCTGCGTGGGCACAAAGCTTCCCGTCCAAACCCGTGCGCATCGTTGTGCCGTTTGCCGCCGGTGGCGTGGGCGACCTGACCGCCCGCACCGTGGGGCAAGAGCTGTCCCGCCTGCTGGGCCAGAGCGTGGTCATTGAAAACAAGCCCGGTGCCGGTGGCGTGGTGGCCGCTGAAACCGTGGCCCGTGCCGAGCCCGATGGCCACACCCTGCTGCTGATGTCCAACGGCACCGCCGTGTCGGCCGGGCTGTTTGCCAAGCTGCCGTTTGACACCGTGCGCGACTTTGCACCCGCGTCCACCCTGGGCACGTTCGACATTGCCGTGGTGGCCGGGGCCGAATCGGGCTTCAAAACGCTGGGCGATGTGGTGGCGTTTGCCAAAGCCAACCCCGGCAAGCTCAACGTGGGCAGCATCAACATCGGCAGCACCCAGCACCTGACGGCCGAGCTGTTCAAGGCGTCTGCCGACATCGACGTGCAAGTGGTGCCCTTCAACGGCACCCCCGCGCTCATCAACGCCCTGCGCGGGCGCCAGGTGGACGTGGCGGTGGAGCTGCTGGGCCCCACACTGACCCATGTGAAAGCCGGTGCCCTGCGCGTGTTGGCCACCACCGGCACCCGCCGCGCCACCCAGTTGCCCGATGTGCCCACCGCCCGCGAAGCCGGGGTGAAAGACCTGGTGGCCTCGTCGTGGAACGCGCTGGCGGCGCCCGCCAAAACACCCCGCGCCGTGGTGGACCGCCTGGCCCGCGACGTGGCCACCGCACTGGCCAGCGCCGACGTGAAGCAAAAGCTGGCCAACCTGAACGTGGACGCCCACGCCAGCACGCCCGAACAAGCCGCCGAGCTGCTGGCCACCGACATCAAGCGCTGGACGGGTGTGATCGACCGAGCGGGCATTCCCCGCCAGTGATCTTGCCACCCCGTACAGCCCGATTGAACCGAACCCTGGAGCCCTGAATGGCCCGCATAACCGCCTCTGTTTACACCTCGCACGTGCCCGCCATTGGCGCGGCCATCGACCTGGGCAAAACCCAGGAAGACTATTGGAAACCGCTGTTCAAGGGGTACGAATACTCCAAGCAGTGGATGAAGGACAACAAGCCCGACGTGATTTTTCTGGTCTACAACGACCACGCCACCGCGTTCAGCCTGGACATGATTCCCACCTTCGCCATCGGTACTGCGGCGCAATACACGCCCGCCGACGAAGGCTGGGGGCCACGCCCCGTGCCCGTGGTGCAAGGCCACCCCGAGCTGGCCAGCCATATCGCGCAAAGCGTGATTCAGCAAGACTTTGACCTGACCATCGTCAACAAAATGGACGTGGACCACGGCCTGACCGTGCCGCTGAGCCTGATGTGTGGGCAGCCCGAGGCCTGGCCTTGCCCCGTGATTCCCTTCGCCGTGAACGTGGTGCAGTACCCCGTGCCCAGCGGCCAGCGGTGCTTCAACCTGGGCCAGGCCATCCGCAAAGCGGTGGAAAGCTACGACGAAGACCTGAACGTGCACATCTGGGGCACCGGCGGCATGAGCCACCAGTTGCAGGGCGCACGCGCTGGCCTCATCAACCGCGAGTGGGACAACGCCTGGCTCGACAAAATGGTGGCCGACCCCGTGGCCTGCGCCGCCACCCCCCACATCGACTACGTGCGCGAAGCAGGCAGTGAAGGCATTGAGCTGGTGATGTGGCTGATCGCCCGTGGCGCTATGGCCGATGTAGCTGACAAATCACGCCAAGTAAGCGTGAAGCACCGTTTTTACCATGTGCCTGCCTCCAACACGGCGGTGGGCCACCTCATTCTGGAGAACTGAAAACCATGAGCAAAACCATCAAAGTCGCCCTGGCGGGCGCGGGTGCCTTCGGCATCAAACACCTGGACGGCATCAAAAACATCGACGGCGTTGAGGTGGTCAGCCTGATCAGCCGCGACCTGGAAAAAACCCGTGAAGTGGCCGATAAATACGGCATCAAACACGTCACCACCGAGTTGGCCGACAGCCTGGCCCTGCCCGAAGTGGACGCCGTCATTCTGTGCACCCCCACCCAAATGCACGCCGACCAGACCCTGGCCTGCCTGAAGGCGGGCAAACACGTGCAGGTGGAAATTCCGCTGTGCGACGTGCTGGCCGAAGGCGAAGAGGTGGTGCGCGTGGCCAATGCCAGCGGCCTGGTGGCCATGTGCGGCCACACCCGCCGCTTCAACCCCAGCCACCAGTATGTGAACAACAAGATCAAGGCGGGCGAGTTCAACATCCAGCAGATGGATGTGCAGACCTACTTCTTTCGCCGCACCAACATGAACGCGCTGGGCCAGGCCCGCAGCTGGACCGACCACCTGCTGTGGCACCACGCCGCGCACACGGTGGACCTGTTTGCCTACCAGTGCGGCAGCCCCATCGTGAAGGCCAATGCCATCCAGGGCCCCATTCACCCCACGCTGGGCATTGCCATGGACATGAGCATTCAGCTCAAAGCCGCCAACGGCGCGGTGTGCACGCTGAGTCTGAGCTTCAACAACGACGGCCCGCTGGGCACTTTCTTCCGCTACATCGGCGACACGGCCACCTACATTGCCCGTTACGACGACCTGTTCACCGGCAAAGAAGAAAAAATCGACGTGAGCCAGGTGGCCGTCAGCATGAACGGCATTGAGCTGCAAGACCGCGAATTCTTCGCAGCCATCAAAGAAGGCCGCCAGCCCAACAGCAGTGTGGCCAGCGTGTTGGCCTGCTACCAGGTGCTGCACGATTTGGAGCAACAACTCAACGCTGGTTAAGCGCCAGAGCCTGTTTTTGCTTTGAAAATGCCGCCCCTGGCCCTGACGGGCCATGGGGCGTTTTATTTGCCCGTTTGGTTGTCCGTTTGGGTTGGCATGTCCACGTTCTTGCAGATTTTGTCCATCACCGCCCCCATTTTTGCCCTCATTGGGCTGGGGTACATCACCACCCGCAGCGGTTTGTTTGCCAAGGCAGACATGCGGGTGCTGGGCAAGTTTGTGTTGTCGCTGGCGCTGCCCGCGCTGATTTTTCGGGCCATGGCCCAGAGCCGCGTGGGCGATGTGCTCAACCCCACCTACATGACCGCCTACCTGCTGGGCTCGCTGGCGGCACTGGCGCTGGTGCACACGGTGGCACGGCGCGCGCTGCACCTGGGGCCCAGCACATCGGTGTTTTGCGCCATGGGCAGCGCCTGCTCCAACAGCAGTTTTGTGGGGTACCCCATTTTGTTGCTCAGCTTGCCCGGTGTGGCCAGCGTGAGCTTTGCGTTGAACCTGGTGATTGAAAACATCGCCGTCATTCCCTTGCTGTTGTTCATGGCCGAGCGGGCCAAAGGCGGGCACCCCAGCGCCGCCAAAGCGGTGCAGCAGGCGCTGGCCCGGCTGGCAGTCAACCCGCTGGTGGTGGCGCTGGTGGCGGGCATGGCCGTGTCGTTCACCGGGTGGGCCTTGCCAGCCCCGGTGGTGCGCACGGTGGACATGCTGGCCATGGCCAGTGGTGCGGTGTCGTTGCTGGTGATTGGGGGCACCCTGGTGGGGTTGCCTTTGCGCGGCCTGGCGTGGCGGGTGGCCCCGCTGTCGCTGTGCAAGCTTGGGCTTCACCCGCTGCTGGTGTGGGCCGCGCTGGCCCTGGTGGTCTGGCTGGGCCTGCCGCCGCTGGAGCCGCAGCTGCGCACCGCCGCCATCCTGAGTGCGGCCATGCCCATGATGGGGGTGTTTCCCACATTGGCCCAGGCCCACGGGCAAGAGGAATGGGCGGCGGTGGCCTTGTTGTTGACCACAGTGTTGTCCTTTTTTGCCCTCAGCGTGTGGCTGTGGGCCTTGTTTTCTTGAGGTGTTTCATGACCGACCGCTATGCCGTCATTGGCAACCCCATCAGCCAGAGCAAATCGCCCGTCATCCACACCGCGTTCGCGCAAGCCACGGGGCAAGACTTGGCGTACACCAAGATCGAAGGGCCGCTGGGCCAGTTTGCCGCCGCCGTGGATGCCTTCCGCGCCGAAGGCGGGCGGGGCCTGAACATCACCGCCCCGTTCAAGCTGGACGCCTTTGCCTACGCCACCCACAAGTCCCCCCGCGCCGAACTGGCGGGGGCCGCCAACGCCATGAAATTTGAAGGCAACCAGGTGTGGGCCGACAACTTCGACGGCGTGGGCCTGGTGCGCGACGTGGTGCACAACCTGGGCGTGCCCCTCGCGGGCAAACGCGTGCTGATGCTGGGCGCGGGCGGTGCGGCACGCGGTGCGTTGCTGCCCTTCCTGGCCGAACAACCGGCCCTGCTGGTGGTGGCCAACCGTGCGGTGGACAAAGCCCTGGCCCTGGCCCGTATCGGCACACAACACAGCGCACACCACGGCGCGGTGCGCGGTTGCGGCTATGCCGAGTTGGACGGCCAGGTGTTTGATGTGGTGTTCAACGCCACCTCCGCCAGCCTGAGCGCCGAGCTGCCGCCCGTGCCCGCCAGCGTGTTTGCCCCCGGTGCACTGGCCTACGAGCTGGCCTATGGCAAAGGCCTGACCCCGTTTTTGCGCCTGGCCCAGGCGGCGGGCGTGGCCCAACTGGCCGACGGTGTGGGCATGCTGGCCGAGCAGGCGGCCGAGGCCTTTGCCTGGTGGCGCGGCGTACGGCCCGACACCCAGGCCGTGATCGAGCAGCTGCGTGTGCCGTTGGTGTGAACGGTTGGGTGTGAACGCTTAACGGCACCCTTCTATACTGGCGGAATGAACGAGCCAGTACAAAACAGCGAGACAAAACCGACCCCCGCCGCCGGGCGCACCAACGACCCCGCCCGCACCATGGCGGAGATTTTGACGGTGGCCACACACGAGTTTGCCGACAAGGGGTTGGCGGGTGCACGCATCGACGAAATAGCCGCCGCCACGCGCACCAGCAAGCGCATGATTTACTACTACTTTGGCAGCAAAGAAGGCTTGTATATCGCGGTGCTGGAAGAAGCTTACCGCCGGGTGCGCAGCATTGAAGGCACGCTGCACCTGGAAGATTTGCCCCCCCTCAAAGCGCTGGAGGCGCTGGTGGCGTTCACGTTCGACCACCACAACGGCAACCAGGACTACGTGCGCCTGGTCATGTCGGAAAACATGCTGCGCGGGCAATTCATTTCGCAAAGCAAAAGCATCCAGGCGCTGAACGTGCCCGCCATTCAGGCCATCAGGCAGTTGTACGACCGGGGTGTGGCCGAGGGGGTGTTCCGCACCGGCATGGACCCCATCGACATCCACGCCAGCATTTCGGCGCTGACGTTTTTCAACGTGTCCAACCAGTACACGTTCAGCCAGATTTTCAAGCACCAGGTGCAAAACCCGGCGGTGTTGGCCCAGCGGCGGACCAACGTGATCGACATGGTGATGCGCTACGTGCGCTGCTGAGGCGAAAAAAAACCCACCCCGAAAGGGGTGGGCTGTCAAGGTGAAGCGGTGACAAACCAATGTGTCAGACCCTAAGCCTGAAATCTCTCAAAAAGGCATATCTGCACATGGGCTGCCCTGGCAAGCAGGGCGGGGCGCATCGCCCCCGCTTCGGAAGTTACCGGGAGAAAACAGGCCTCAGAAGGCGGTGCGCAAGCCGACTTGCACCACGCGTTTCTGGCTGATGTGCTCTTTCAGGTCGCCGGTGGCCAACGACAGGCTGGAGTACAGGAACGTGTTTTTGGACAGGCTGTAGCGAGCGCCAAAGGCCAGTTTGCCCAGATCGGCATCGGCACCGGTGGCGGCCTTGTAGGTCACGCGCGAGTAGTTCACGCCCAGGGTGGTGGCGCCCACAGGTGCTTCCACGCCGAAGGTGACGCCGTCGTTGCGGTCCATGGTGAACGTGGTGGCGGCGGTGGGGCCGGTCACGATCAGGTTGCTCACGCCAGAGGCTGCGCCGTTCACGCTGGTGGTGGTCAGGTCGCGGTTGCGCTGAATGCCGCCCAACACTTTGAACGCGCCAAAGTTGTAGTTGGCAGACAGGCTCATGGACTTGTTGGTGCTGGCGCCGGTGGTGCGCGACTTGTTCCACTCGTAAGCCATGCCCACGAACAGGGGGCCTGCACCGTAGGTCAGGCGGGTGCCGTAGAAACGGTCAGCCGTGCCTTCGCCGGGTGCCCACTGCACAGCACCGGTCACGCCACCGAACTTGGGGGACTGGTATTGCACGGTGTTGTCAGCGCGGGGGGCGTTCAGGAACATGGGCAGTGCTTTGCCCATGTTGGTCACGCCGGTGCCGGGGTTCAGGGTCAAAGCGTTGCCGAAGGGGTTGCTCTGGCCAACCACGCTGTCGCTCAGGATGTACTGGCGGCCCAGGCGCACTTCGCCAGCAGCAGCGGTGCCCAAAGACAGGAACACTTGGCGGCCGAACGCACGGCCACCCTGGAAGGAGTTGCCGTTGTCAGCACCGAAGCCGGATTCCAGCGTGGCGCCGGCCTTCAGGCCGCCACCCAGGTCTTCGCTGGTGCGCATGCCCCAACGGGTGCCATTCAGGCCGTTCACCGTGCCGTCGTTCATGGTGCTCACGCCAGCGCCGCCGGCAGCAGTGCCTGCCTTGGCGTTGTTCAGGTTCAGGTCGATCAAACCGAACAGGGTGACGCTGGATTGCGCGTGGCTGGCGCCAGCCAGTGCCAACATGACTGCGCTCAAGGCCAGTTGTTTCTTCATGGAAATACCTTTTTATCGAGGGGGACTGCGGGGCCCGGCAGCCGTTCGGGACGCTTGCCCCGGCGCTGGGCGCGGGGGGGCGGCGGTGGTCACTCCACCACGCTGGCTAGTGTTGTACGAACTGGTTAGTTTTTATTTCAGGGAAAACCCTTGCGTTGCAAACGCGCAAATACCCAAAACCTAGGGTTTTCACTGATCTGCAAAAACTAACCAGTTCGTACATTACGAGCACTCGGTCATCAGGAGACATTCCGTGGTTCAAAGTTTTATCAACCGTTATTGCAAGGTGCTGGCCTTGCTGATGGTGTTCAGCCTGGCACTCATGGTTGCCATGGTGTTTGGCAATGTGGTCATGCGTTACGGCTTCAACTCGGGCATCACCTTGTCTGAAGAGCTGTCGCGATGGTTGTTTGTGTGGATGACGTTTCTGGGCGGTGTCATTGCCCTGAACGAACGCGCCCACCTGGGCACCGATTCCCTCATTGCCCGTTTGCCCGTGGCGGGGCAGAAGCTGTGCCTGGGCGGCACCTATGTGGTGATGCTCTACATGAGCTGGCTGATTTTCGAGGGCTCCTGGGCCCAAACCGTCATCAACTGGGATTCGACCAGCGCGGTGATGGAAACCTCCATGGGCTACCTCTATGCCAGCGGCGTGGTGTTTGCGTTGTTGGGCGCTCCCATCCTGTTGCTGAACCTGTGGCTGCTGGTGAGTGGCCAGATGGCCGACAAAGACCTGATTGGCATCCGCGAGTCAGACGACATGCCCCACGGCGACCCACACGCCTGAGCCCCTTCCCGGAGACACCCATGACGATTGCTATTTTTCTGGGAACCCTGATGGCCGCCATGGCCATTGGCGTGCCCATTTCCTTCGCGCTGCTGGCCAGCGGTGCCGCCCTGATGTGGCACCTGGACATGTTTGACGCGCAAATCCTGGCGCAAAACCTGATCGAAGGCTCCAACAGCTTCCCGCTGCTGGCCGTGCCGTTTTTCATGCTGGCGGGCGAAATCATGAACGCGGGTGGCCTGTCCAAGCGCATTGTGCTGTTTGCCATGTCACTGGTGGGGCACATCAGGGGTGGCCTGGGGTACGTGGCCATCATGGCCGCCGTCATCATGGCCGCGCTGTCGGGTTCTGCCGTGGCCGATGCGGCTGCGCTGTCGGCCTTGCTGTTGCCCATGATGGTGCACGCCGGGCACGACAAGGCCCGCTCTGCTGGCTTGTTGGCGTCGGCCAGCATCATCGCGCCCATCATTCCGCCTTCCATTGGTTTTGTGATTTTTGGCGTGGCCGCCAACGTGTCCATTTCCAAGCTGTTCATGGCGGGCATTGCCCCCGGCCTGATGCTGGGCGTGGCCCTGTGCTTCACCTGGTGGTACGTGGCCCGCAAAGAGGCCATCATTCCCCCGCCCAGGGCCAACAAGGCCGAGGTGGCCAAGGCGCTGCGCGAAGCGGTGTTTGCGTTGGGGCTGCCCGTGATTGTGGTGGTGGGCCTGAAGTTTGGGGTGTTCACCCCCACCGAGGCCGCTGTGGTGGCCGCTGTTTACGCGCTGCTGATTTCGGTGTTTGTGTACGGTGAGCTGAAATGGAACCAGCTGTACGGCCTGTTTTTGGCTGCGGCCAAAACCACGTCGGTCATCATGTTCCTGGTGGCTGCCGCCATGGTGTCGGCCTGGCTCATCACGGTGGCGCAGTTGCCCGACCAGCTGGTGGCCCTGTTGGAACCCCTGCTGGACAGCCCCAAACTGCTGATGTTTGCCATCATGATTCTGGTGATCGTGGTGGGCACGGCCATGGACATGACGCCCACCATTCTGATTCTGACCCCCGTGCTGATGCCCATCGTCAAGGCCGCAGGCATTGACCCCGTGTACTTCGGTGTGCTGTTCATCATGAACAACGCCATTGGCCTGATCACCCCCCCTGTGGGGACGGTGCTCAACACCGTGGCTGGTGTGGGCAAAGTCAGCATGGACGACGTGACCAAGGGCGTGTGGCCCTTCATGCTGGCCCAGTTTGCACTGATGTTCCTGATGGTGCTGTTCCCCGACATCGTCATGGTGCCCGCCCGTTGGTTCTATTGATTCAATAGCTGAAATTCCAATGGCATAAAGCGCTGTAGCACTTTTTCATTCATTTTTTTACCCCCAACCACCCTGGAGACAACATGAAACGTTTGATGATGAAGACCCTGCTGGCCGCTGTGGCAGCCACCGCGTTCACCACCGCATTCGCGCAGGAGCGCGTGATCAAGTTCGCCAACCAGAACAACAAGGGCCACCCCATCCTGATGGGCATGGAAAAGTTTGCCGAAATCGTGGCGGCCAAGTCGGGTGGCAAGATCAAGGTCAACATTTTCCCCGGCGGCTCGCTGGGCAGCGACCAGGCCAACGTGTCCGCCCTGCAAGGCGGCACACTGGAAATGGCCTCCATGAACTCGGGCATTTTTGCGTCGCAAGTGAAAGAGTTCGCCATTTTTGACTTCCCCTTCATGTTCGGCAACACCAAAGAAGCCGATGCCGTGATGGACAGCGCCTTCGGCAAAGGCTTGCACAAGAAGCTGGAAGACAAGGGCCTGGTGGGTCTGGGCTACTACGAGCTGGGCTTTCGCAACATCACCAACGGCAAGCGCCCCATCAACACCGTGGCCGACCTGGAAGGCCTGAAGCTGCGCGTCATTCCCAACCCCATCAACGTGGACTGGGTGAAAGCCCTGGGCGCCAACCCCACACCCCTGCCATGGCCCGAGGTGTACGCCGCGCTGGAGCAGAAAGCCGTTGACGGCCAGGAAAACCCCGTGGCCACCATCAACTCCGCCAAGTTGTACGAAGTGCAAAAGCACATGGTGTTGTCCAACCACCAGTACAACCCCCAGTCGGTGGTCATCAGCAAGAAGTTCTGGGAAAAGCTGACCCCTGCCGAGCAAAAAATCATCCAAGACGCGGCCACCGAATCGGCCAAGTACCAGCGTGAGCAGGCCCGCAACCTGGCCGCTGGCATTCTGGACAACCTGAAGAAAAACGGCATGCAGGTCACCCAGTTGTCGGCCGCCGACATGGACAAACTGCGCGACAAAATGCGCCCCGTCACCGCCAAATACGCCGTGTCCGTGGGCCAGGAAACCGTGAAAGAAGTGCAGGCCGAGCTGGCCAAAGTCCGCAAGTAAGCTGCACACCCGGCCCCGCTGCTGCCAAAGCGGTGGCGCGGCCGGTGTTCAACCGACTTTCCCCACTTCTTCAACCGCCTTTTTTGGTTTGCCCCATGAAAAAAGTCCTGCTTCTCAACGGCCCCAACCTCAACCTGTTGGGCACCCGCGAACCCACCCAATACGGCCACACCACGCTGGCCGATGTGGAGGCCCTGTTCACCCAGGCCGCCCAGCGACTGGGCTTTGAGGCAGAGTGCTTTCAAAGCAACTGGGAAGGCGCGTTGCTCGACAAAATCCACGAATACGGCCGCCTGTACAAGGCGGGCGAGGCGGTGGGCGCGGTGTTCAACCCCGGCGCCTTCACCCACACCAGCATTGCCCTGCACGACGCCATCAAAGGGGTGGACGGCCTGCCGGTGTACGAAATCCACATTTCCAACGTGCACGCCCGCGAAGAATTTCGCCACCACTCGTGGGTGTCGCCCGCTGCGGCGGGCATCGTCATTGGCTTTGGGGTAGACGGCTACCTCATCGCCCTTGACGGCCTGGCCCGCAAACACACAGCCGCCTGATACCTGGCACCCTGTCAAAACCCTCCTTTTGGAAGGAGGGCTGGACAGGCGTTGCCCAAACAGCCCGGTTTACCTGCTTTTTCCTCCACTTTGGCCCCGATTCACACCATGATCAACGGCAACACCGAACTCATTGCCCACATCGGCTACCCCACGCACAGCTTCAAATCCCCGCAGATTTACAACCCGTACTTCGAGCAGGCGGGCATCAACGCGGTGGTGGTGCCCATGGGTTGCCAGACGGCGGACTACCCCGCGTACCTGAAGGCGGTGTTCAGCCTCACCAACATCCGCGGCGCACTCATCACCATGCCCCACAAGGTGGTGACCGTGGGCCTGCTGGACGAGGTGACCGCCACGGTGCGTGTGGCCGGGGCGTGCAACGCCGTCAAGCGCCTGCCCGATGGCCGCCTGGTGGGCGACATGTTTGACGGAGCCGGGTTTGTGCGCGGCGTGATGCGCAAAGGCCTCACGCTGGCCGGTGCCCGAGTGCTGGTGGTGGGGGCCGGGGGCGTGGGTTGCGCCATTGCCGCCTCGCTGGCCGGTGCCGGCATTGCGGCCATCGCCCTGTTTGACGTGAACGCCGCCGCCGCCGAAGGCCTGGGCCAGCGCCTGAAGCAAAACTACCCCCAAATCGACGTGCTCACCGGCAGCAACGACCCCGCCGGGTTCGACTTGGTGGTCAACGCCACGCCCATGGGCATGAACGAAGGCGACCCTTTGCCCATGGACATGTCCCGCATTGCCCCCACCACGTTTGTGGGCGAGGTCGTCATGCGCACCGAAATGACCGCTTTTTTGCAAGCCGCCAAAGCCAGGGGTTGCCAAGTGCAGGTGGGCTCTGACATGCTGTTTGAGCAAATTCCCGCCTACTTGGAGTTTTTTGGCTTGCCCACCACCACCGCAGAGCACCTGCGCTCGGTGGCACGCCTCTGAGTTTTCATTGTTTGACCCCGTTTCAGCCCCGGAGCCCCGCCATGCACCCCCTTGCACCTGCCATTGACCGCGAAGCCGTGCCCCAGCTGCCCAACCGCCTGGGGCTGGAGGGCATTGAGTTCATCGAATACGCCACCAGCCGCCCGCAGGCCCTGGGCCAGGTGCTGGAGGCCATGGGTTTTCGCCCAGTGGCACGCCACCGCTCGCGCGAAGTGACGCTGTACCGCCAGGGCCAGATGAACCTGGTGGTCAACGCCCACCCCGACGACGCCCGTGTGAGCGCCACCGTGGGCGGCCACCCAGTCATTTCGGCCGTGGCCTTTCGGGTGCGCGACGCCCTCAAAGCCCTGCGTGCCTGCACCGACCTGGGCGCGTGGGACGTGCCCAGCCACGCCCAGGCCATGGAACTGCACATCCCGGCCATCCACGGCCCCGGTGGCAGCCGCTTTTATTTTGTGGACCGCTGGAAAGAGTTCAGCATTTACGACGTGGACTTTGTGCCCATCCCCACCGTCGATGCCCACCCACCCGCGCTGGGCGACATGGGTTACTTCGGCGTGGTGCAATACATTGGCCCCGCCCGCAGCGCCGATTGGGCGGCTTACTTTGAAACCATGTTCGGTTTCGCCACCATCCCCGACGACCAGCGCTTCGGCATCCTGCCCAAAGGCACCTTGCTGCGCAGCCCCTGCAACACGTTTTTGTGGCAACTGGTCGAGCCCGATCCGCGCATGGACGAAGACGCCGGCCCCGAGTGCCTGCAGCGCATCGGCCTGGGCACGCCCGACGTGGCGCACACCGTGGCCCTGTTGACCGCACGCGGCGTGGAGTTTGTGCATTCCGCCCAGTTGCACCCCGAAGACCGGGGAGCGCTGACGCGCAACGCGCTGGAATCGGTGTCGTTCGAGCTGGTGCACCAGCCCGCCAGCCTGAAAGCCTGAGGGCCCCACCATGAACAAGCTCAACGGATTTGGCATGGACACCATCACCATGGCCGGCCCGCTGGAAGCCAAGCTGGCGGCCATGCGTGCGGCGGGGTTTGAGCAAGTCATGCTCAGCGCCCGCGATGTGGTGGGCCACCCCGGTGGCGTGAACGCCGCCGTGGCCGCCGTGCAGGCCAGCGGGCTGCGGCCCACCGGCTTTCAGGTGCTGCGCGACTTTGAAGGCCTGTCGGGCCACCTGCACAGCTACAAGGTGGACATTGCCAAGGCCATGCTGGAGATGTGTGCGGCCACGGGCAGCAAAGTGTTGCTGGCGTGTTCGTCCACCTCGCGCCACGCCACACAAGACCTGGATGCCATCGCCCGCGACCTGCGCAAACTCGCCATGCTGGCCTTGCCCCTGGGCATCCGCGTGGCCTACGAGGCCTTGAGCTGGGGCCGCACGGTCAATGAATACCCCACTTCGTGGGACGTGGTGTGCCGTGCCGACTTCCCCAACTTGGGCGTGGGCCTGGACTCGTTCCACATCTTTGCCGCCAAAACCCCATTGGCCGCTATCGACGACATCGACCCCAGCCGCATTTTCCTGGTGCAGTTGTCCGACTTCATGTGGAACGAAACCCCCAGCTTCGAAGAGCGCATGGCCACGGCCCGCACCTTCCGCGTGTTCCCCGGCGAGGGGGTGCACAGCGAACAGCTGGCCGAGTTGGTCATCCAGCTCGACCGCATGGGCTACCGCGGCGACTACAGCTACGAGGTGTTCAACGACGACTACCAGCAACTCCCGCTGGACGTGGTGGCCGAGCGCGCCAGGCAAAGCACCCTGTGGCTGGCCAACGACGTGTTGCACCGCCCCCTGCCATTGCCCGCCTGGGTGAGTGCCAAACCCGCGGTGCTTTGAATCTCAGGGGCGGCACCGACAATGCCACCATGGCTGCCGCGTTTCACCCCCCGTCATTGACCGTTCGCCACTATGGTGCAGCCCCTGGTGCGCACGTGCACGATCACTTTCAGGTGCTGTGGGCGTTGGATGGGGTGTTGGACCTGGAGGTCGATGGGCGGGGTTTGGCCTTGTCCCGAGGTCAAGGGTTGGTGCTCTGCCCGGGCCAGCACCACGATTTTGAGTCGCGCACCGGCAGCCGCTGCCTGGTGCTGGACACACACGATGCCGTTTGGGACCCGCGCAGCCCACTCCATCGGCCTCAGCGGGGGATCGATTGGGCGGCGCTGATGGTCTGGGCCGATCAACGGCTGGCACAGCCTCTTTCCGTGGCCGATCTGGCCGCCCGTGTGCACCTGAGCGAAAACCAGTTTCGCACCCGCTGCGTGGCCGCGTTGGGCTGCACCCCCATGGCGTGGGTGCGCCAGTTGCGCCTGGCCCACGCCCAACTGTTGCGCCAGCGGGGCATGGCGGTGGCTGAAGTGGCGCGTGCGGTGGGTTATGACTCGCCATCGGCCCTCACGGCGGCCTTGCGCCGCCAGACAGGTGTTTCGCGACGATTCGCCAGCGACGTCGGCACCTGACAGCCGATAAGCTGCGCGCCATGAAATCCCACCTGTATGCCGACGGCCTGGCACTGGCCGCCATTGCGCTGTGGGGCACGCTGGCGAGCCTGGGCGTGTCCTTGGCCCATGTGCCCCCGTTTTTGTTGACCGGGCTGTCGCTGCTGATTGGCAGCCTGATTGCGCTGCCCCTGTCGCGTTTCAAACTGACCGCCTGGCGCGTGCCCCCACGCACCCTGGCCCTGGGCGTGTACGGTTTGTTTGTGTACCACTTCCTGCTGTTTCTGGCCCTGCGCCACGCCCCGCCGGTGGAGGCCAACTTGGTCAACTACCTGTGGCCCCTGGGCATGGTGGTGATGGCCCCGCTGTTTTTGCCTGGCATGCACCTCCATTGGCAACACGTGGGCGCGGCGGTGCTGGGGTTTGTGGGCGCGGCCATTGCCATCGTCGGGCGCAGCGGGGGCGGGGCAGGGCTGCAACTGGGTTTTGAGCCCGGCTACCTGCTGGCCCTGGGCGCGGCGTTTGTGTGGGCCAGTTATTCCTTGCTGACGCGGCGGGTGCCCGCTTTTCCTACCGCGGCGGTGGGCAGTTTCGCGGCGGTGTCGGGGGTGTTGTCGTTGGTGTGCCACGCGGCGCTGGAGCCTGCCACCGTGCTCAGCCCACAAGATTGGCTGCTGGTTGTGGCCATGGGCTTGGGGCCGCTGGGGGGGGCGTTTTTCCTGTGGGACGCGGCCATCAAGGCCGGTGACCCGCGCCGGATTGGTCTGATGGCTTTTCTCACCCCCTTGTTGTCCACCGCCTTGCTGGTGACGGTGCGGGGCGACGCGTTGCAGTGGAACGTGCTGCTGGCCGCCGTGCTCATCATCGGCGCGGCCTTGTGGGGCAGCCGTGTGCCGCAGTGAGGTGCGGGCTCAAACCCCAAACCGCGCCGGCCAGTAGGGCGTGGGGTCCACCACCGTGGGCTGGCCGGTGATTTGCTCCGCCAGCAGGCGGCCCGACACCGGGCCCAGCGTGAAGCCCTGGTGCCCGTGCCCAAAGTTGAACCACAGGCCCGGCTGCCGAGCCGCAGGGCCAATGACGGGCAGCATGTCCACCATGCAGGGGCGGTTGCCCAGCCAGGGCGTGGGGTCCACGGCAGGGCCCAGGTCCAGCAGTTCTTGTGCGCAGGCCTGGGCGCGGCCCAGTTGCACGGGGGTGGGGGGCGAGTCCAGCCGGGCCAGCTCGGCGCCGGTGGTCAGGCGCAGCCCCCGGCGCATGGGGGCCAGCACGTAGCCACGCTCGGCATCGAGCAGCGGCAGGTTCAGGGGCAACGGGGCGGTGTGGTGCTGGTGGTAGCCGCGCTTCACAAACAGCGGCACAGCGCAACCCAGGCGTTGCACCAGCGCGCCCGACCACGGCCCCAGCGCCACCACCGCTTGCGCCGCGTCCAGCCAGCCGCTGTCGCTGCGCACGCGCCAACCCCCGGCGTGTGGCTTCAGGGTGTGGGCATCGCCCTGCACCAAAGTGCCGCCGCGCTGCACAAACAGGCGGGCGTAATGCGCCACCAGTTCGCCCGGGTCGCTCACGCTCCAGGGGCTGGTGAAGTGCAGGGCCCCGGCCAACGGGCCGGGGCGCAAAGCGGGCTCGGCCAGGGCCAGCGTGGGGGCATCCAGCACGTCAAAGGGCACGCCGTGGGCGGTGTGCACCGCTTGGGCGTCGGCCACCGCTTGTGCCAGGGCACGGGGTGTGCGGTAGGCAAACCGAAAACCCTGGCGCGTCACCAGGTGCTGCGCCCCAGCGGCGTCGATCCACGGTTGGTGCTCGCCGGTGGCGTGGGCAATCAGGCGGCTGTAGGCCTGGGCAATGGCCGTGTGGTGGCGCGGCAGCGAATGCCAGGCGTAGCGCAGCAAGTGGGGCAACAGCCGGGGCAGGGCGCTGGCGTGCCAGTGGATGTCTGTGCCCCGGCGCAGCGCCGCGTTCAGCAACGTGGCGGTGTCGAACGGAAAAGGGTAGGGCGCCACCGCCTCTTGCTGAATGACCCCGGCGTTGCCGTGCGATGTTTCTTGCCCCGGCCGGCGCCGGTCCACCAGCGCCACCTGCACGCCTTGGGCTTGCAAATGCAGGGCGGTGCACACCCCCACCATGCCGGCACCCAGCACCAGTGCCCCGGTGGGTGGGCGGTGTGTTGCGGGTGGGTTTTGATGCATTTTTGGCCTCCAGCGCTTGATGGGTATGGGTTTCAAGCTCTGCTTTATTTTGCCATTGGCAGCGTTTGGGCACCGACAACGGGGGCCTGAAACAAAACGAAAAAAACCGCGACAGCGCCGACACCCGGCCCGTGCGCTCCCTGGGCACCATCACGGCCATGTTCAACAGCTTCCCGAAAGGAGCACCCCCATGAAAACCTGGATCAAACGCAGCCTCATTGGCCTGGCCACCGCCACCGTGGTGTTGGGCGGGCTGACGGCCTGTGGCACCCGGGGCGACCACGCCCGGGGCTGGAGCGACGAGCGCATCACCGAGATGCGTGGCAAAGCGGTGGACAAAATCAGCGACAAGCTGGCCCTGAACGGTGTGCAAAAGCAAAAGCTGGGCGTGCTGGCCGATGAAATGATCGCCTCGCGCAAAGCCCTCAAAGGCGGCTCGGCCGATCCCCGCGCCGAGCTGAAAGCCCTGATTGCCGGTGACAAGTTCGACCGCACCCAGGCCCAAACCCTGCTCGACCAGAAAACCCTGGCCGTGCAAGGCCATGGCCCCAAAGTGCTGGCCGCCTTTGGCGACTTTTACGACAGCCTGACCCCCGAGCAGCAACAGCAGGTGCGCGACAAGCTGGACAAGCGCGGCCATGGCGGGTGGGGCCGGGGCTGAGCGGGGCAGGGCCGTGTCACCCGCCTTTTCCGCCCTTTCTGCCCTTCAGGCCCGTGCGCCCCTGCATGAGCTGACGCGCCAAAGCCGGGCGCATGCCCCGGCCTTGCTCAACGGCAGCGTTGACCCCCACGCCGAGCTGCTGGCCCTGGTGTGGGGCCCGCGCTTTGACCGCGAACACGCGCTGGGCCTGTGGGCTGGCCTGTCGCAGCGGCAACCCGCCCATGCCGCGCCGGTGCTGCCCCTGCTGTTGGCCGCTGCCGACCGGTTTGACGCCCTGGCCTCGCCCGTGCAGCACCGTTTGCGCCGCCTCATCGTGCGCCACAGGCACCTGGCGCGGGGGCGCGGACTGTCAGAATCCCCGCCATGAACCGCATCTTGCTGATCGACGACGACGAGCAGTTGGGCCCCCCGCTGGCCGCGTATTTCCAGCGCTTCGAGCTGCAACTGGTGCACGCCACCCGGCCCAGTGCCGGGCTGGCGCACCTGCAAGGCGGTGGCTTTGACGCGGCCATTCTGGACGTGATGCTGCCCGAAATGGACGGCTTTGAGTTGTGCCGCACCATCCGCAAGGGCAGCGACATTCCCTTGGTCATGCTCACCGCGCGCGGCGACGTGATGGACCGCGTGGTGGGCCTGGAGCTGGGCGCGGACGACTACTTGCCCAAGCCGTTTGAGCCCCGCGAGCTGGTGGCCCGGCTGCAAACCGTGCTGCGCCGCCGCAAACCCCTGGGGGGGCAGGGCGTGGGCGACGAACTGCGTTTCGACGGCCTCACGCTCGACCCCACCCGCCGCAGCGTGACCCGCTCGGGCACGGGGGTGGACCTCACCGGCACCGAGTTTGAACTGCTGCTGTTGTTGGCGCGCGAGCCCGGCAAGGTGTTCAGCCGCGACGACATCTTGAACCACCTGCGCGGCCACGAGGCCGAGCTGTACACCCGCGCGGTGGACATTGTGGTCAGCCGCCTGCGCCGCAAGCTGGAGCCGCTGGAGTGCATCAAAACCCTGCGCAACGCGGGCTACTCGCTGGCGCTGCGCCCGGTCACGCCATGAGCCAGCCTGTGCCGCAGGCCACCGCACCCACCCCACCCACTCCCCCGTGGCGGCGGGCCAAACACCGCTTGGCCCACTCCATCAAATTGCGCATGGTGGTGGTGTTTTTGCTGCTGGCGGCCGCCATGACCTTTGTGTTCATCACCGGGGCGCAAAAAGCGTTTTCGCTGGGCTGGCGCGAGGCCGCACGCCCCTTGCTGATGGACTACGTCAACCGCCTGGCCGCCGAGGTCAGCCCCGATGCCGCCGCCCCGCCCAGCCCCGAGCGGGCGCTGGCCATCACCCAGCGGCTGCCCATCACCATCGACGTGACCGGGCCGGTGGTCAACTGGCAGTCACACCCCGGCCACCGGCCCGCCCCCTGGCAACGCGACGGCGGGCCGCACGACCGCTGGGGCGACGGCAGCCAATGGGAGTCGCTGTTGACCCGCACCACCGCCGACGGCCACACGCTCACCTTCGGCATCAACGACGAAGCCTTCGAGCGCCGCCCCCGGCTGGTGGGCTACGCGCTGGCCGCTTTGCTGCTGCTGACGCTGGCGGCATGGCTGTATGTGCGCCGCCTGCTCAAACCCCTGGACGCCATTGGCGAAGGCGCGCGTCGCTTTGGCGCGGGCGATTTCAGCCAGCCCATTCCCCCACGCTGTGTGCACGGCCCCGACGAGTTGGGCGAACTGGCCGCCACGCTCAACACCATGGGGGAAGACATCCGCCAGATGCTCGACGCCAAACGCGCGCTGTTGCTGGCCATCAGCCACGAGTTGCGCAGCCCCATCACCCGCGCACGGCTCAACACCGAGCTGCTGCCGGAAACCCCCGACGTGGCCCCCCAGCGCGACGCGCTGCTGCGCGACTTGCAGGAAATGGCCCACCTCATCACCGATTTGCTGGAAAGCGAGCGCCTGGCCGGCCGCCACGCCGCCTTGCAGCGCGAGCCCGTGGCGCTGCCCGCCCTGGCCCGCGAGGTGTTGGCCGAGCTGCAAGCCCGCCACCCCCAGGCG
>JBASFL010000033.1:0-45078 GCA_049653005.1 Burkholderiaceae bacterium
GGCCATAGCCACCCGCTGGCGCTCGCCCCCCGACAGCTCAGCAGGCCGGTGGTGCAAGCGCTCGGCCAGGCCCACGCGGGCCAGCATGGCGGCGGCCGTGGCTGCGGCCTCGGCCCGGTCGGTGCGGCGAATCCACAGCGGCATGGCCACGTTGTCTTGCGCGCTGAACTCGGGCAACAGGTGGTGAAACTGGTAGACAAAACCCAGGTGGCGGTTGCGCAGCACGCCTTGCTGTGCGGCGCTCAGGCCTGCCAGCGGCTGGCCCATCAGCTGCACGCTGCCACTGGTGGGCGCGTCCAGCCCGCCCAGCAGGTGCAGCAAGGTGCTTTTGCCCGAGCCCGACGCACCGACGATGGCCAGCGTGTCGCCCGCGCGCACCGTCAGGTCCACGCCTTGCAACACAGTCACGTCCAGCCGGCCCTCGACAAAACGTTTCGTCAGGACGGTGGCTTGCAGCACTGTTTTCGAGCCAGCGCCGGGCCGCCCCAAGCTGGCGAGCGCCCCCTCGGGGGGCAGCGCAGCCGCATCAGCGGCAAGCGTGGGGGCTTTTTGCTCATTCATAACGGAGAGCCTCCGCGGGATTCACGCGGCTGGCGCGCCAGCTGGGGTAGAGCGTGGCCACAAAGGCCAGCACCAGGGAAATGACGGCGATGGGCAGGATGTCGGCCTGCTGCGGGTCGCTGGGCATGCGGCTGATCAGGTACACGTCGCGCGGCAAAAAGGTGGCGCCCAGCAGCCGCTCCAGCGCGGGCACCAGCACGTCGATGTTGAACGCCACGCCCAGGCCCAGCAGCAAGCCGCTGACCGTGCCAATCACGCCCACCATGGCCCCCTGCACCACAAAAATGCCCATGATGCTGCGCGGGCTGGCCCCCAGCGTGCGCAGGATGGCGATGTCGGCCCGTTTGTCGGTCACCGTCATCACCAGCGTGCTCACCAGGTTGAACGCCGCCACCGCCACGATGAGCGTGAGGATGATGAACATCATGCGTTTTTCAAGTTGCACGGCGGCAAACCAGGTGCGGTTCTGGCGCGTCCAGTCGCGCACAAACAGGTCGCCGCTCAGGGTGCCCACCAGCTGTTGCGCCACCTCGCGGGCCTGGTGCAGGTCTTTGATTTTCAGGCGCACGCCCGTGGGGCCTTCCAGCCGGAAGATTTTGGCCGCGTCGTCCTGGTGCAGCAGCACCAGCCCGCTGTCGTATTCAAAGTGGCCCGAATCGAAGGTGCCCACCACGGCCATTTGCTTCAGGCGCGGCACCACACCCGCCGGGGTCACCTGGCCGCTGGGGGCAATCAGGGTGACGGTGTCGCCCTCGCGCACGCCCAGGCTGCGAGCCAGGTCGGCCCCCAGCACCACACCAAAGCCGCCGGGCAACAGGCGCTGCAACACGGGGTTGCTGGCAAACATGTCGGTCACCTGGCCTTCCAGTGCGGGGTCGACGCCGCGCACCAGCGTGCCTTTCATGTCTTCACCGCGCGCCAGCAGTGCCTGCGCCGCTATGAAGGGCGCAGCACCCACCACGCTGGGGTGGGCACGCGCCTCGGTCAAGGTGCGGGCCACATCGGGCAACGCCGCGCCACCGGGGGCAAACACCTCGATGTGCGACAACACGCCCAGCATGCGGTCGCGCACCTCTTTTTGAAAGCCGTTCATCACGCTCAGCACGATGATGAGCGCCGCCACCCCCAGTGCAATGCCCAGCATCGACACGCCGGAAATGAACGAAATGAAGCCGTTGCGCCGCGTGGCCCGGCCCGCGCGCGTGTAGCGCCAGCCCAGGGACAGTTCGTAGGGAAGGTTCATGGCGGGAATTGTGGCATCCCGCACAATGCCCGCCATGTCTGCCGCGCCATTGCCCTCTGCCACACCGCCCGCCCACCTGCTGCTGCCGTTTGCTGCCGCGCTGGACGAAGGCTGCCAGCACCTGCTGCCCCAGCTGGTGCTGCCGCAACTCACCCGGCTGCTGGCCCTGGGGCCCAGCGTCACACCCGAAGCCCCCGCCCCCGCTGACGGTGAGCTTGCGCTGACCCCACCCCACGAACGCGCCCACGCCGCGCTGCTGGGCCTGAGCGCCCCCGACGGCCAGGTGCCCTGGGCGGCCTGGAGCACCCAAAGCCCACAAGCCGCCGCCTGGTTCAGCCCCTGCCACCAGGAGGTGGGCAACGGCCACGTCACCCTGCACGACCCGCAGGCGCTGGGCTTGAGCGAAGCCCATTCCCGCGCCCTGCTGGCCGCGCTGCAACCCTGGGCGCTGGAAGACGGCATCGCCCTCAGCTGGCAGGCGCCCGACCGCTGGCTGGCACAAGGCCCGGTGTTTGAGGGGCTGGCCACCGCCTCGCTCGACCGGGTGGTGGGCCGCTCCATCGCCCCCTGGCTGCCCATGGCCCCGGCCGCCGCCCCGCTGCGCCGCCTGCAAAACGAGGCGCAAATGCTGTTCTACACCCACCCCGCGCACGACGAACGCGTGGCGGCGGGGCTCGCCCCGGTGAACGCGTTCTGGATCAGCGGCAGCGGCGCTTGCCCGCCCAATGCCCAGCCTTCGGCGGTACCTGTGACGGTCGACACCCGCCTGCGCACCCCCGCCTTGCGCGGCGACTGGGCCGCCTGGCAACAGGCCTGGCACCAACTCGACGCCGAGGTGCTGCCCACCTGGCTGGCCCGCGCCCAAGCCGGTGAACGCGTGCAACTCACCCTGTGCGGCGAACGCGGCTTCACCACCCTGGCCTGGGGCCCGCGCAGCGCCTGGCAACGCCTGGGCACCCAAATTTCAAGCATTTTTGGCACCCAGCGCTTTACTCCATTGCTTTCTTCACTATGAAAATCATTGACCGCGACGTGCCCCCCCGTGCCCTGTGGGCGCTGGAACAAGCCGGCATTCACCCCCTGCTGGCACGCCTGTACGCCGCACGCGGCATGGCCAGCGCCGACGAGCTGGACGACAGCCTGGCCCGCCTGCTGCCCCCTGCCACCCTGAAACACGCCGACACCGCCGCCCGCCTGCTGGCCGACGCCTTCGCGCAGCGCCAGCGCATTTGCATCGTGGCCGACTACGACTGCGACGGCGCCACCGCCTGCGCCGTGGGCCTGCGCGGGCTGAAGATGCTGGCCGCGCCCCTGGGGTTTGACGGCATCGGCTACCTGGTGCCCGACCGCGTGGCCGACGGCTACGGCCTCACCCCCAGCATCGCCCGCCGCGTGGCCGCCACCGGCGCACAGGTGTTGGTGACGGTGGACAACGGCATAGCCAGCCTGGAAGGCGTGGCCACCGCCCGCGAACTGGGCCTGCAAGTGCTGGTGACCGACCACCACTTGCCCGCCCAGGTGGATGGCCAAACCGTGCTGCCCACCGACTGCGTCATCGTCAACCCCAACCAGCCCGGCTGCGGGTTTGAAAGCAAGGCCATCGCCGGGGTGGGCGTCATGTTTTACGTGCTGCTGGCCCTGCGTGCCGAGCTGCGCAACCGGGGCGTGTTCGACGCCAAAACCCAACCCAAAGTGGACAACCTGCTGCCCCTGGTGGCGCTGGGCACCGTGGCCGACGTGGTGAAACTCGACGCCAACAACCGCCGCCTGGTGGCCCAGGGCCTGAAACGCGTGCGCGCCGGTGCCTTGCCCCCCGGCCTGGCGGCCCTGTTTGCCGTGGCCAGCCGCAAACCCGAGGTCGCCACCGCGTTTGACTTTGGCTTTGCCGTGGGGCCGCGCCTGAACGCCGCCGGGCGCCTGTCTGACATGACGCTGGGCATTGAATGCCTGGCCACCGACGACCCCACCCGCGCCACCGAGCTGGCCCGCACGCTGGACGGTATCAACCGCGAACGCAAGGCCATTGAGGGCGACATGCGCGAGCAGGCCCTGCAACTGGCCGACGAAATGCTGGACGAGTCCGAAGAACCACCCCCGGCCCTGTGCGTGTTCGACCCCGACTTCCACGAGGGCGTGGTGGGCATCGTCGCCTCGCGCCTGAAGGACAAGCTGCACCGCCCCACCTTTGTGTTTGCCATGAGCCAGGCCGAGGGCAAAGAACACGAGCTGAAGGGCTCGGGCCGCAGCATTCCCGGTTTTCACCTGCGCGACGCGCTGGACCTGGTGGCCAAGCGCTGCCCCGGCGTGTTGCTGCGCTTTGGCGGCCACGCCATGGCGGCGGGCTGCACCATCGACGCCGACCGGCTCGACGAATTCGAGGCCGCGTTGCAGCAAGTGGCACATGAGTGGCTGGACGCCGCCACCCTCACCCGCCGCCTGGCGGCCGACGGCCCGCTGGACAAACAGTTCCGCCGCATTGACGTGGTCGATGCCCTGCACAAAGAGGTGTGGGGCCAGGGCTTCCCCGCCCCCACGTTTGCCGAGGTGGTGGACGTGGTGGGTCAACGCGTGGTGGGCGACAAACACATGGCCCTGAAGCTGAAACACCAGGGCGACCCGGTGGACGCCATGTGGTTCAACCACGCCGAGCCCCTGCCCGCCCGCGTGAAACTGGCCTTCCGGCTCGACGCCGACGAGTGGCAAGGCCAGCGCCGGGTGCGGTTTCTGGTGGAAGCGGCCGAAAGCTGAAGTGCCCCGCTGAGCCTCAATGGCCACCCCAGCAGCCGAACCGCACCGCTATTCCCGTCAAAAAAGGGGCAAAAGCGGACTCACCGCACACCCACTCCCACAAAGCGTCAAAACGCACGCCTTCTCAGGGTGAAGTAGGTGCCCAGTGCCATCAGTGCCCCCAGCAAGGCCATGGCCCATTCACCCAAGGTGGGCACACCGGCCACGCCACCTGCGCCGCCGGGCAAACCAGGGCCGCCGGGGTCGGTGATTTGGCCCGCTGTGGGGTTGCTGTCTCCCACGCCGCCGTCGGTCACGGTGTAGGTGATGGTGTTGCCCGCAATGGTGGCCGGGTGCATGTACCAGCTGGAAGGTGCACCCGCTGTGGCCGGGCCGTATTTGTAAAACTGCGTGCCCGCCGCCAGTGGGCTGGGGTAGGTCAGGGTGACGGTGATGGTGCCACCCGCCGTGCAACTGGGTGTGGTGGTGAAGTTGACCACCCCGTGCGCAAACGTCACCCCGGCAGGGGGTGCAGCGCCCACGCTGTTGGCGCTTTGGTAGGCCACGCTGCCCAGTGCACAGGTGGCGCCGCCACCGGCCACGGCGGTGGTGACGTTGCCCGGCCCGCTGCTGCCGCTGGGCGCTGACGCGGTGTAGCTGGTGGTGCCTACCGAATCGAAAGAAGCCAAAGACTGTCCGCTGCGCACAAGACGAACGAAGACATTGCTGGTCTTGCCGCCGCCGGTGTCGGTGTAGCCGTAGTCGAAACCGACGCTCCACGCGCGGACTGGGTCGGGCGCGTAAGTTGTGGACGACCAAAGACCACCCCACCCCCAACTGCCACCGGTGATAGGCGTGTTAGGGAACGCAGTGGCGTTGATGGTGGCCCCGCTGGCCACGCTCAGGTCAACCAGGCTTTCCAGCTCGTTTATGTTGGGCAGCCGCCAGTCGCTATACCCCAGGTGGTTAGCGATGTTGCGGGTGGTCACCTGGACCAAGGCGTTGGCCCAGGTGTAGGTGGAATTGGTGTTCGCTGCACAGGTGGTGGCGACGCTGGTGCGGGTGCCCAGCACACACCGGTCCCATACCAGGCCGGTGGTGGTGTCGGTGACGGTGCCGTCGGCGTTCACGGTGAACTCTGCGTGGGCCAGCGGCGCGGCACACAGGGTCAGCAGCAGCACAAAGCGATTGAATAAAACCATGGCAATACCTTTTTTCAAAACAATTCGGGTAGGGCTGCGCCTACTGGGGCTGCCACAGCGCCACCAGCGCGCGGCGCTTGAAGCCGGTTTTGCAGTGCCGCCCCTGGGCCAGCACGGCGTGGGGCACGGCCCCGGGCCAGGGTGCGCTGCCACAGCCGCAGGCAGTTGACATGGCTACCGTGTATGAACACGAGCTCGTAAATGCGGGCCAGCCACTCAGCTCTCTTGCTGCACCACCCGGTCGGCGAACAGGGCGGCGTGTATTTCGCGCAGTTTGGGGCGCGACACCACAAACGAAAAGGTGTGGGAGAAGTGCCAGCTGCCGCTGGACAAAGAGACTTGACTGCTCGTGAGCCTGTCCAGAAGATGGCTTCGTAAGCCTGGGTGTCTCGGGCCGCAGGCCTTGTAAGCCCGCCACACGGCCTTGAGCCCGAGAGGTTCACGCTCCGCTGCGCACAAGACGAACGAAGTTGACGGTGGTCTTGAGGCTGGGGTCGGCGACGCCGTTGCCGAAATTGACGACCCACGCGCGGTGCGGGTAGGGCGCATAGGTGTCTGATGTCCAGTACCAGCTGGCTTGCGTGATGGGAAAGTAGGTGGTGTCAATCATGAGGCTGGTGCTCGAGCCGTTGTGCAGGATGCCCAGCAACTCGCGCCGGGTGGGCAAGCGCCAGTTGGTGGCACCGCACAGGCCAGCGGCGTTGACGGCGGCCACGTAGTTGGCGGTGTTGCACTGGTTGCTGTAGCCAGACAGGGTGCTGCCGCAGGTGTTGCCGCCCACGCTGCCGGCGTTGCCGCCGTTGTTGGTGGTGGCGTACCAGGTGTAGGTGTGGGCGTTGCTGCGCAGGCCGCTGGTGGTTTTGACGTCCCACACCAGGCCGGTGGTGTTGTCGCGGGTGCAGGCCCAGTCGGTGGTGCCGGTGCCCAGCGTGGCGCTGACAGCCAGGGCGGTGCCGTTGTTGGCTATTTTGGTGAAGTCAAAACCCGCGGCACCGGCGCCGGTTTTGGTAAGCCCGCCGCCCGCCGCATCGCGGCCGTAGCGGCCGTCTTGGTGCGGGCGGGTGCCTGCGTTGCCGGTGGTCGCCGCGTCGCACGCCACGGCGGCATTGGCCGCGTTGTAGCAGCTGGTTTGGCCAGTGTCGTTCAAGCGCCCGGTTTGGGCCTGGGCGGGCAACACGATGAGCAAGCCCATGGCCGCACAGGCCAACAACGCAACGCGCATACGCAACTCTCCAAAAGCAAAAAGGCCGCCGTGCGCAATGCGCAGGGCGGCCCAAGGGGTCAGTGGGACGAAAAAGAAATCAGCGGCGGCTCGGCTCGGCTCGGCAAATGTGTTGAGGCAATTCATGCGTGGCA
This sequence comes from Burkholderiaceae bacterium, assembly GCA_049653005.1. Taxonomy (GTDB): domain Bacteria; phylum Pseudomonadota; class Gammaproteobacteria; order Burkholderiales; family Burkholderiaceae_C; genus UBA2334. The sequence continues at coordinate 7,090 of JBASFL010000033.1, forward strand.
TGGGCTGCGGGGTGTTTTATGTGTGGTTTGAGAACGGGTGGATTTTGCAACATACACGACCACCCGGCGTGACAGCGGGGGCGTGTTACGCGAAGGCCTCTGAAAAGCACACAGGCTGTGGTTTGGGTGCCACAGGGGCTCGACCCCTGGCTTTCAGCACAACCGCCTGCGGAGCGACGGAACCGGCCAAGGCAACCGGCGTCAAGGTGACAGCGCAGACAGGTGCAAAAAGTTCAGCCCGGCAAACCGGTTGAAATCCGCATCAAAAGACACCAGACGGCAGGGGTGTGCTTGGGCAAATGCGGCCAGGTAAGCGTCTGTCCACAAACGTTGGATGAACCCGCTGCCTTTGGTCAAACTTTCAAAATGGGCGTCGGTTCCCGCAGGCTCGGGCAGCCAACACACCACGGGCAATGCCAAAAACTGCCGGTAAATGGCCCAGGCCTCTTCGGCGCTCAGCGGGTTGGGCATGACCTGGGCATGGGTGCTCAGCCGCAAAAACCCCAGCAGGGTGACACGACAAAACGCAAGTTTGTCTGCAGCCTCATGCTCCCAATAGTGGCGCGCGCGGTGGTGGTGGGCATGGCGTTCATCCACCAAAGCCAGCCACACATTGATGTCGGGCAAATCCATCACAGCGGGTTTCCACCAGGTCGGGGCACGGCTTTAAATTGCGCGATGTCTTGCCCGTCGAGCAGGCCGTGAAGTTGCGCGTTGGTCCATGCGGGGTTCACACTGCCATCGGCCTTTCGAGCCACAGGAATGGGTGGACGGGGGGTGACAGGTTCTGCGGTTGAAGCGTCGGGGCCAGCCGCCAGCCCCCGCTCGATGTATTGGGTCACCAATGCCTTGAGTTTCAGGCCGTTGAGCGCGGCCTGTGCCTTGAGGCGGCGAAAGGTTTCGTCTGGGAGGTCGAGTGTGGTGCGCATAAAAACATTTTTACACACAAGCATCATTTGGTGTACCCGGGCGCAATCCCCACGCGACAGCGCAGGGCCACAAGTGCTCCCTAAAATGCCCCCATGAAAACCCTGACACCCACCGGCATCCTGAACGCCGACTTGCATTGCCATTCGGTGGTGTCGGACGGCACCCTCACCCCCGAGCAACTGGCCCAACGCGCCAAAACCAACGGGGTGGAGCTGTGGGCCCTGACCGACCACGACGAGGTGGGTGGCCAACACCGCGCCCTGGCGGCGGCCAAGGCCGCGGGCCTGCCCTACCTGACTGGGGCCGAAATTTCGGTGACCTTTGCCAGCGTCACCGTCCACATCGTGGGCCTGGGGTTTGACCCCGACCACCCTGCCCTGGTGCAAGGCCTGGCCCAAACCCGGGGCGGCCGCGACCAACGCGCCCAGGAAATGGCCGACCAACTGGCGGCCGTGGGCATCCAAGGCGCTTACGACGGCGCGCTGAAATACGTGGGCAACCCCGAGCTGATTTCACGCACCCATTTCGCCCGTTTTCTGGTGGAAACCGGCGTGTGCAACGACACCAGCGAGGTGTTCCGCCGCTTCCTCACCGAAAACAAACCCGGCTACGTGCCCCACCGCTGGGCCAAATTGGGCGACGCGGTGCGCTGGATCCGTGAAGCCGGGGGTATGGCCGTCATTGCCCACCCCGCCCGCTACAGCCACAGCCCCACAGCGGAATACGCGCTGTTCACCGAGTTCATCGCCCACGGGGGCCAGGCGGTGGAGGTGGTCACCGGCAGCCACAGCGCGGCAGAGGCCATCCAATACGCCGACATGGCGCTGGAGTTTGGCCTGGCCGCCTCGCGCGGCAGCGACTTTCACAGCCCCGACGAAAGCCACACCGACCTGGGCGCCCTGCCCCACCTGCAAGGCAAGCTGACCCCCGTGTGGGAGCTGCTGGCCGACCGCATCCACTGGCACTGAATGGGCACCCCCACCCAACCGGCCGTGCGCCCGCTGCACGGCATTGCCTTTTTGCTCTGCGCCGTGGCGTGTTTTGTGGTGCTGGACACCACGGTCAAATACACCAGCACTGCGGTGTCGGTGCTGGTGGCGGTGTGGTTTCGCTACCTGTTTCAGGCGGTGGCCGTCAGTGGGCTGATGCTGCTCACCCCAGGCCCGGTGCGGCTCAAAACAGACCACCCCAAATTCCAGGTGGTGCGGGGCCTGTTGCTGCTGTCGGTCAGCATACTGAGCTTCATCAGCGTCAGCCTGATGCCCGTGGGTGAGTTCACCGCCATCGTCATGCTGGCACCGCTGGTGGTGACGCTGCTGGCCGCCGTGTTCCTGAAAGAACGCGTCAGCCCCTTGCGCTGGGCGCTGGTGACCGGTGGGTTTGGCGGGGCCTTGTTCATCGTGCAACCGGGCGGGCATTCGCTGGGCTGGGTCACGTTGTTGCCGCTGGTGATGGTGCTGGTGTACGCCAGCTTTCAAATTTTGACCAGCCGCATGGCCCGCACCGAACACCCCATGACCATGCACCTGTACACCGGTTGGGTGGGTGCGCTGGCCATGTCGGCGGTGCTGCCCTGGGCCTGGTCGGGCCTGCCGGATGGCCGAACCCTGGCCCTGCTGTGCCTGGTGGGGCTGATGGGCACGGTGGGGCACTTCTTTCTCATCATGGCCTACGCCCGGGCACCCGCATCCACCCTCAGCCCCTACCTGTACGCCCAAATTGGCTTTGCCATGGTGGCGGGCTGGTGGGTGTTTGACCACGTGCCCGGCGCCATGGAATGGATCGGTGTGGCCCTGATCGCCACCTGCGGCGTGGCCGCCGGTTGGCTGACCGCTCGCCAAGCCCCACCCCCTGCCCGCAGCGAACCCGATGTGCCGGAGCCTTGACGTTACAGTGGTTGCCCACACACTGTGTTCATGCCCCACCGCATGACCCACACCGCATGAAAAAGCTCTGGACCCTGTTTTCACAAACCGTCACGCTGCTGCTGGCGGCCTATTTCATCGTGGCCACCTTGAAGCCCCAGTGGCTGGACCGCAGGCCCCGCCTGTCGTCAGTGGTGCCCATTCTGGAAGCCCCTGCCAGCAGCGGTGAGCCCTCTGCCGGGGGGCGGGTGTCGTTCCGGCAGGCCGCCCAAGTGGCGTCGGCCGCGGTGGTCAGCATCAGCACCAGCAAGGCGCCCGAGCGCAGCCCCCAAAGCGAAGACCCCTGGTTTCGCTTCTTTTTTGGCGACCAGAACGCCCGCTCGCAACCCCAATCCGGCCTGGGCTCGGGCGTGGTGGTCAGCCCGGCCGGGTTCATTTTGACCAACAACCACGTCATCGAAGGGGCCGACGACATCGAGGTGGCGCTGAACGACGGCCGCGTGGTCAAAGCCACCGTCATGGGCACCGACCCCGAAACCGACCTGGCCGTGCTGCGTGTGGCCCTGACCGACCTGGCCGCCATCACCCTGGGCGACTCCGATGCCCTGCAAGTGGGCGACCCGGTGTTGGCCGTGGGCAACCCCTTTGGCGTGGGCAAAACCGTCACCAGCGGCATCGTCAGCGCCTTGGGCCGTTCGCAGTTGGGCATCAACACGTTTGAAAACTTCATCCAGACCGACGCGGCCATCAACCCCGGCAACTCGGGTGGCGCGCTGGTGGACGTGAACGGCCACCTGGTGGGCATCAACACCGCCATTTATTCGCGCTCGGGCGGCTCCATGGGCATCGGGTTTGCCATTCCCACGTCCACGGCGCGTGCGGTGATGGAGTCCATCGTGCAAGACGGCCGGGTGACGCGTGGCTGGATCGGGGTGGAACCGCAAGAGCTGAACGCCGAACTGGCCGACACCTTCGGCGTGGCCCAGCCGGGCGGCGTCATCATCACCGGCGTGTTGCAAAACGGCCCCGCCGCGCAAGCCGGCATCCGCCCCGGCGACGTGATCGTGCAAGTGCAAGGCAAAGCCGTGGGCACCGTGCCGCAGCTGCTGAGCGCCGTGGCAGCGCTGAAACCGGGTGTGGAGGCCGAGCTGCTGGTGCGCCGCCGCGCCCAAGAGTCACGCCTGATGGTGGTACCAGGCCGACGCAACCCCGTGAAGCCCCAGCAGTGACCTGCCAACAATAACGTTGACGCAAGGCTGCACTGTTCAGCGCAGCCTCTTTCTCAGACAGCCTTGCTGTCTTCGTTCTCGTCTTTGGGCGCGGGTTTGACCATGTATTTCGCGCCCAAAATGCCCAGCTCGTAGAGGATGGTCATGGGAATGGCCAAGGCCAGTTGCGAAATCACATCGGGCGGCGTGACGATGGCGGCAATCACAAACGCAATGACGATGAAATAGCCCCGGAAGTCGCGCAGCTGTGCCACGGTCACCAGGCCAAAACGCACCAGCAACACCACCACGATGGGCACCTGAAACGCCATGCCAAACGCCAGGTAAAGCGACAGAATGGCCTCCACATACGAGGCAATGTCGGGCGTAGCGGCCACACTTTCAGGCGTGAAGTTTTGAATGAAGCCAAACATTTTGTCCAGCACAAAAAACTGCACAAACCCAATGCCCACATAGGCCAGCAAGCTGCCGAAAAAAATCAGCGGCAGCGCAAAGTGCTTTTCGTGGCTGTAAAGGCCAGGGGCCACAAAAGCCCAGGCCTGGTACATCAGCCAGGGCAACGCCAGCAACAGGCCCGCCATCATCAGCACCTTGAGCGGGATGAAAAACGGCGAGAACACGCCCACGGCAATCAACTTGGCGTCGGGTGGCATGTGGGCGCGGATGGGCACGGCAATCAGGTCAATCAGACCCGAAGGACCGGGCCAGATGGCCAGCAGCACCATGGCCACGGCCACGCCAGCCACGCTGTACATCATGCGGTCGCGCAACTCGATCAGGTGCTGGACAAAAGGCTGCTCGGTCCCAGCCAGTTCGTCTTGGGGACCATTTTTGTTGTCGGACATCGGTCAGCTCAGGGTGGAACGGGGTTTGGGCCGAAAACGCGCCACGCGCGCCGCGCCGGACTGCACCCGCGTGCGCACCCCGCTGCGGGACTTGTACCACTGGGGCATGGCCTTTTGTTTGACGCGCCATTTCTTGGCGGGGTTTTTGTACTCGGGCACCAAGGGTTCGCCCAAGTCAATCAGTGCGTCGTGGGTGGGCGTGCTGTATTCGTTGGTGGCGTCGGCCCAGGACTTTTCAAAATCGGCCGCACCGGACTGGAGGGACGACTCCACGTCGCTGGCGGCCGTCTGCACCGAGTCCTTCATTTTTTTGAGCTCTTCCAGCTCGATGGACCGGTTCACTTCGGCTTTCACGTCGGCCACGTAACGCTGCGCCTTGCCCAGCAACGCGCCCACGGTGCGTGCCAGTTTGGGCAGTTTTTCGGGGCCAATGACGACCAGCGCGACCGCGCCGATCAGCGCGAGTTTGGAGATGCCAAGGTCAATCATGTGTCAGCCCTGGGAGGGCTCAGCCCTTGGTCTTGGCTTCGACGTCGATGGTGGTGGGCTTGTCGGCCGCGGTGGCCTGGGTCACCTGCGGCTTGGCCGCAGCGGCGGCGTCGTCGGCGGGTTGGGTGCCGTCTTTCATGCCGTCTTTGAAGCCTTTCACGGCCCCACCGAGGTCAGAGCCCATGTTTTTCAGCTTCTTGGTGCCGAACACCATGACCACGATCAACAGCACGATCACCCAGTGCCAAATGGAAAAACTACCCATGACCAACTCCTTGTGAATGTGACCCACACCCCCGGGGGTGTGACTGCACGGGATTCTAAACGTCAGCCCTTCAACCAGGGGCGGGGGCCACCCATGACATGGACGTGCAAATGGTGTATCTCTTGCCCGCCTTCGTCACCGGTGTTGGTGACCACGCGAAAACCGCCTGCGGGGTAGGGGTTGCAGCCCTGCTCCAGGGCCAATTGGGGTGCCAGCACCAACATGCGGCCAAACAAGGCTTCGTGCTCAGGCCCCACTTGCGCCAGCGACGGGATGTGCAGCTTGGGCACCATCAGAAAGTGCACCGGCGCCCAGGGGTGGATGTCGTGAAAGGCGTAAATGTGGTCGTCTTCGTAGACCTTGCGGCTGGGGATTTTCCCGGCCACGATTTTGCAAAACAGGCAATTTTCATCAACAGACATGTTCACTCCTCCATCGCCCGGCCCGCGTTCATGCGCAGGAAACCTTTGGCGATGCGGTACAAAAACCAAATGGAAATCAGCCACCAGGCCACCATGCCCGGCAGCAAAAACAGCAGCCACAGCGGCAGGGTGATCACATAGAGACCACCCGCAATGAACAGCGTGCGCAGCCGCCAGGTGAAGTGGCTTTCGTGCCAGGTGCCCACGGCGTCACCGCGCTTGACCAAATCGATCACCAGGGCCACCAGCAGCAGCGACACCCCCATTTGCGCCCCCGGAATGAAGGCGGCCACGGCCACCACCAGGTGCAGCAAATAGCTGACCACACCCAGTGTGTTCAGGCTTTGCAGGTGTTCGGTTTCGGTGCGCATGGCGTGTGTCCTTGGGGGTATCAGGCTTCGCCCGCGCGGTCTTTGGCTTTGCGCAGGGCTTTTTCTTCCAGGCCGCTCAGGCCTTCACGGCGCACCAGCTCGGCCACCACGTCGGCGGGGCTCAAACCGTAGTGGGCCAGCGCAATCATGCTGTGGAACCACAAATCGGCCACCTCACCCACCAAGGGCTGGGTGGACGCACCGTGGTCGGCGTCTTTGGCGGCCAGCACCACTTCGGTGGCTTCTTCGCCGATTTTTTTCAGGAACGCGTCGGGGCCTTTGTGCAGCAGGCGCGACACATAGCTTTTGTCGGGGTCGCCGCCGTTGGCGGGTTTGCGGCTTTCAATGACCTGGGCCAGGCGGTCCAGCGCGTCGGTGGGGGCAAGGTGGGAGGCTGTCACGGTTTATTTGTAAATGTGTTCGGGGTCTTTGAGCACGGGGTCCACCGACACCCACTGACCACCTTCGTGCTTCTGGTAGAAGCAGCTGTGGCGGCCGGTGTGGCAGGCAATGCCGGGCTCGTGCCCGAGCTGGGTGACTTTGAGCAGCACCACGTCGTTGTCGCAATCCAGCCGAATGTCGTGCACGGTTTGCACATGGCCGGACTCTTCGCCCTTGAACCACAGCTTGCCGCGCGAGCGGCTGAAGTACACGGCACGGCCCAGCTCGGCGGTTTTTTGCAGGGCTTCGCGGTTCATCCACGCGAACATCAGCACATCGCCGGTGGCGGCCTCTTGGGCGATGACGGGCACCAGGCCTTGGGCATCCCATTTCACGTCGTCAAGCCAGTTCATGTGGGGCAAAGGGCAAAAATAGTCATAGCTTAAAACCCAATACCAGCAAGCGGTAGAGGCACTTTTTATTTGAATTCACAGGCGCACAGGTATGCCGCGCTCGGCCATGCGGGCCTTGGCTTGGGCCACGGTGTATTCGCCGTAGTGGAAGATGCTGGCGGCCAGCACCGCATCGGCACCGCCTTGTTGCACCCCGTCGGCCAAGTGGTCGAGGTTGCCCACGCCGCCCGAGGCGATCACGGGCACGCTCACGGCGTCAGACACCGCGCGGGTCAGCGCCAGGTCAAAGCCCGACTTGGTGCCGTCGCGGTCCATGCTGGTCAGCAAAATTTCGCCCGCGCCACGCTCGGCCATGTTGACAGCCCATTGCAACGCATCCAGCCCGGTGTTTTTGCGCCCGCCGTGGCTGAACACGTCCCAGCCAGGGCCCACGGGCAAACCATTGGCGGCCAGGCGAAGTTCGTCTTCGGGTTTGCGGCGTTTGGCGTCGATGGCCACCACGATGCACTGCGCACCGTACTTGGCGGACGCGTCGTTGATGACCTGCGGGTTGGCAATGGCCGCCGAGTTGAAACTGGTTTTGTCGGCCCCGGCGTTGAGCAAACGGCGCACGTCTTCCACGGTGCGCACGCCCCCGCCCACGGTCAGCGGGATGAACACCTGGCTGGCCACGGCTTCAATGATGTGCAGGATGAGGTCGCGCCCGTCGCTGGTGGCGGTGATGTCGAGGAACGTGAGTTCGTCGGCCCCCTGCTCGTTGTAGCGGGCGGCGATTTCCACCGGGTCTCCCGCGTCGCGCAGCTCGACAAAGTTCACGCCTTTGACCACGCGGCCACCGGTCACGTCCAGGCAAGGGATGATGCGTTTCGCAAGCATGTGTGTGTCAAATCACGTTGAGTTGTTGCCAGCCTTGCCACTGCCCGTCCGCAGGCACGGTGACGGGGTGGAAGACCTGGGCGGCCTCCACGCACAACATGCGCTGGTGGCTGCCAGGGGCCATGTCGGCCATGGCCGCGGCGTTGGTGGCACCGGGGGTCCACACCACGGTGTGGGCCCAGTCGGGGCTTTGGGCAATGGCCAGGCGGTGCGCGCCGTCGTGCAGGGTCAGGGGTGACGCGGCCGCGCTGTACACGCGGTCGAAGCCGCCCTTGAAGTGAAGGGTGTTGGCAGCGGTGCCGTGTGTGTCCGACAACGCGTCCCACTCGGCCTGGCCGCCCAGGCCGCTGAGGTGGGCTTGGGTGGTGTCGTCAGCCGCGAAGTAGGTGTGCAACGCCCCGGTGAAGGCCAGGGGCTGGTCGCCGAGGTTGTCCACGCCCAGCGTCACACGCACACCGCCCGGGGTGAGTGCAACCGTGAGCCGTGCCTCAAACGCCTGCGGCCACAGGGCTTGGGTGGTGGGGTTGCTGGGCAAGCGCAAAGTGGTCTGGGCGCTGTCGGCGGTCAGCACCGGCGGCACATCGGCCAGCCAAGGCAGGTTGCGCACAAAGCCGTGTTTGGGCAATGTGCCGCGTGCGTTGAACTGCGGCCAGCACACGGGCACCCCGCCACGGATGGCATCGCGGCCGTTGAAATGGCTGGCCTCGCTCAAAAACAGGCGCTCACGCCCACCGGCCACCCACGACACCACCGTGGCCCCGTGTTGCATCACCACCGCGGTGTCGCCGCAGGGCAGGGCCAGCCGCACACACGGTTGTCCCTGAAAGGTGTCGGGAGTGCAGGTGGCGGCCATCAAGGCAAAGGGCTCAACCGTTGAGCTCGTCGGCCAACTTTTGTGCGGCTTCAAAGTCCAGATCGCCGCTGTAAATGGAGCGGCCACAAATCACGCCGTCCACGCCTTCGGACTCGACGGCACACAGGGCGCGGATGTCTTCGAGGTTGGACAAGCCGCCGGAGGCAATCACGGGGATGGTGAGCGCTTGCGCCAGCTTGACGGTGGACTCGATGTTGATGCCGCTGAGCATGCCGTCGCGCCCGATGTCGGTGTAGATGATGGATTCCACGCCGTAGTCTTCAAACTTTTTGCCCAGGTCCACCACCTCGTGGCCGGTGAGTTTGCTCCAGCCGTCGGTGGCCACCTTGCCGTCTTTGGCGTCCAGCCCCACGATTATGTGACCGCCAAAAGCGGTGCAGGCGTCTTGCAAGAAGCCGGGGTTCTTCACCGCAGCGGTGCCAATGATGACGTAGCGCAGGCCCGCGTCGAGGTAACGCTCGATGGTGTCCAGGTCGCGGATGCCGCCGCCCAATTGCACATCCACTTCCGAGCCGATTTCTTTCAGGATTTTGCGGATGGCCGCCTCGTTTTTGGGCTTGCCCGCAAAGGCACCGTTCAAATCGACCAGGTGCACGCGGCGCGCGCCCTTGTCAACCCACATGCGGGCCACGGCCGCTGGGTCTTCACCGAACACGGTGGTCTGGTCCATGTCGCCCTGTTTGAGGCGAACACACTGGCCGTCTTTCATGTCAATGGCGGGAATGAGCAGCATGGCGAGGTGGGGGATGGGTCAAAGAAAGGTTGAGGAAAGGGAACGGAAAACGGGTTGACGGGCTCGGCGGGTGCCAGGCCATCAGGGCTGCCAGCCCAGAAAGTTGCGGTACAGGCGCAGACCTTGGTCGGCGCTTTTTTCGGGGTGAAACTGCGTGGCAAACAGGTTGTCGCGGGCGATGGCGGCCGAAAAACGCTGGCCATAGTCGGTCTCGCCCACGCTGTGCACCGCTTGGGTGGGGCGGGCAAAGTAGCTGTGCACAAAATAGAAATAGGCGCCGTCGGCCACACCGTCCCACATGGGATGCGACGCGCCACGGCCCAATTGGTGGAACACGCGGTTCCAGCCCATTTGGGGCACTTTGAAACGGCTGCCATCGGCCTGCAGGCGGCCTGCCAGCTGAAAACGTGCCACCTCGCCACCGATCAGGCCCAGGCCATCGGTGGGGCCTTCTTCGCTGCGGTCGAGCAGCATTTGCATGCCCACACACACCCCAAACAGGGGCTTGTGTGCGGCGGCGTGCAGCACCGCGTCTTTCAGCCCCGAGCGGGCCAACTCGCCCATGCAGTCGGCCATGTGGCCTTGGCCGGGCAACACCACGCGGTCGGCATCGAGCACGTCTTGGGGAGAGGCGGTGACGCGCACCTCAAAGTTTTCGGCCGCGGCCACGTGCATCACGGCCTGGGACACGGAGCGGAGGTTGCCGCTGCCATAGTCCACCACGGCCACCATTTTGCGGGTCATGGCAGGCGGGGCGCGGTCACAGCGAGCCCTTGGTGGAGGGGATGGTGTTGCCCATGCGGGGGTCCACTTCCAGCGCCATGCGAACGGCGCGGGCAAAGGCCTTGAACACGGTTTCGGCCTGGTGGTGGGCGTTTTGGCCCTTCAGGTTGTCGATGTGCAGCGACACGCCCGCGTGGTTCACAAAGCCCTGGAAAAACTCGAACGTGAGCTGGGTGTCGAACGCGCCGATCATGCCCGCCGTGAACGGCACGTGCATGTGCAGGCCAGGGCGGCCTGAAAAATCGACCACCACGCGGCTGAGCGCTTCGTCCAGCGGCACATAGGCGTGGCCGTAGCGGCGCAAGCCTTTTTTGTCGCCCACGGCCTTGGCGACGGCTTGGCCCAAGGTGATGCCCACGTCTTCCACGGTGTGGTGGCCGTCGATGTGCAGGTCGCCTTCCACGTCAATGTCGAGGTCGATCAGCCCGTGGCGGGCGATCTGGTCGAGCATGTGGTCGAAAAAGCCGATGCCGGTGCGCAGCTTCGATTGGCCTGTGCCATCGAGGTTGAGCACCACGCGGATGCGGGTTTCGGCGGTCTGGCGCAGCACGTCGGCGCGGCGCTCGGCCACTGCCGGGGAAGAATCGCTGTGGGTGGTCATGGGGTGGTGTGAAGTGCGGCCACCATGCGGGCATTTTCGTCGGGGGTGCCGACCGTCAAACGCACGCAGTTGTGCAGCAGAGGGTGCATTTTAGAAACATTCTTCACCAGCACCCCGGCGCGTTTGAGGCCATCGAAACACTGTTGTGCGTCGGGCACGCGCACCAGCAGCATGTTGGCCTGGCTGGGGAACACGGTGAAACCGGGCAGCCGCGCCAATTCGGCGGTCAACCACCCGCGCTGCTGGCGGATGGCGTCTGCCTGGGCGGCAAACACCTCGGCATGCTCCAGCGCGAACAGCGCACATTCGGTGTTGAGCACGCTGATGTTGTAGGGCGGGCGCACCTTGTCGATTTCGGCCACCAGGGCTTTGGGGCCCATCATGTAACCCAACCGCACCCCCGCCAGACCGAACTTGGACAGCGTGCGCATCAAGAGCACATGGCCGTGGCGCTCGGGCGCCTGGCGGATGCGGGTGAGCCAGGTTTTGGACGCGAACGGCTGGTAGGCCTCGTCCATCACCACCAGCCCGCCCTGTACGCCCTGGGCCGCGATGATCGCCTCAATGGCGTCGTCGTCCCACAGGTTGGCGGTGGGGTTGTTGGGGTAGGCCAGGTACACGATGGCCGGGCGGTGCGCGGCAATGGCGGCCAGCATGGCGGGCAAGTCCAGCTCGAAGTCGGCCGTCAAGGGCACACCGTGGAAGGCCAGGCCTTGCAGCTGCGCGCTCATGGCGTACATGACAAAACCGGGCAACGGCGCGAGGATGGACGCGCCGGGCACGTCGCACGCCAGCGCCAGCAGGCTGATGAGTTCGTCCGACCCGTTGCCCAGCATGAGGTCAAAGCCCTCTGGCATGTCGGCGTGGGCGGCCAGTGCGGCGCGCAGGTCGTTCACGCGGGGCCCCGGGTAACGGTTCAGGGCCACGGCACCCAGGCGCGCACCCAAGGCAGCTTGCAGGGCGGGCGGCAGGCCGTAGGGGTTCTCCATGGCGTCGAGCTTGACCATGCCCACCGCGTCCTGGATGGCGTAGGCGTGCATGGACTGCACGTCCTGGCGGATGCGTTGATTGAGATCGGTACTCATGCAGCACCTCTCATGGGGGGCACATCGGTCAGGCGCAGCTCGGCGGCGCGGGCGTGGGCTTGCAGGCCTTCGCCATAAGCCAACTCGGCGGCCACGGGACCCAGGGTTTGGGCACCGGCCTGGCTCACTTCGATCAGGCTGCTGCGTTTTTGGAAGTCGTACACGCCCAGCGGGCTGGAAAAGCGCGCCGTGCCGCTGGTGGGCAACACGTGGTTGGGGCCGGCACAGTAGTCGCCCAGGCTTTCGCTGGTGTAAGCCCCCAAAAAGATGGCACCGGCGTGGCGCAGCAAGGGCTCCCAGCGGTGGGGCTCGCGGCTGCTCACCTCCAGGTGCTCGGGGGCGATGCGGTTGCTCAGCTCGCAGGCCTCCTCCATGCTGCGGGTGTGAATCAATGCGCCGCGGTCGGTCAGGCTTTTGGCGATGATGGCCGCGCGGGGCATGGTGGGCAGCAGGCGGTCGATTTCGCGCTGCACGGCGGCGATGTAGTTGGCATCGGGGCACAGCAGGATGCTTTGCGCCAGTTCGTCGTGTTCGGCCTGGCTGAACAGGTCCATCGCCACCCAGTCGGCGGGGGTGGTGCCGTCGGCCAGCACCAGAATTTCGCTGGGGCCCGCAATCATGTCGATGCCCACGGTGCCAAACACGCGCTTTTTGGCGCTGGCCACGTAGGCGTTGCCGGGGCCAGTGATTTTGTCCACCTTGGGCACGGTGGCGGTGCCGTAGGCCAGAGCGGCCACGGCCTGCGCGCCGCCTACTGTGAAGGCGCGGCTCACACCCGCCACGTAAGCGGCAGCCAGCACCAGCGGGTTCTTCTCGCCCTTCGGGGTGGGCACCACCATGACGATGTCGGGCACCCCGGCAACGTGGGCGGGAATGGCGTTCATCAGCACGCTGCTGGGGTAGGCGGCTTTGCCACCGGGCACGTAGATGCCCACGCGGTCCAGCGGCGTGACCTTTTGGCCCAGCAGGGTGCCGTCTTCGTCGCGGTAGCTCCAGCTTTCGCCACAGGCTTTCTTTTGCGCTTCGTGGTAGGTGCGAACACGGTAGGCGGCATTTTCCAGGGCATGGCGCTGCGCGGCGGGCAGGCTGTCGAAGGCGGCTTTCAGCTCGGCCTGGGTCAGCTCCAGTTCGGCCATGCCGGCGGCGCTCAGGCCATCGAAACGGGCCGTGTATTCCAGCACGGCGGCATCGCCCCGGGCTTGCACATCGGCCAGGATGTCGGCCACGCGCTGCTCGATGGCGGCATCGGTGTCGGCCGACCAGTGCAGGCGCGCCTTGAATTGGGCATCAAAATCGGCCCCAGCGCTTGACAGGTATAGGGGTTTAGCTACAAAAATCATGCTCATCCTGCGGCTTGGGCAAAGGCGTCGATGATGGGGCGCAACGCGGCCTGTTTCACTTTCAGCGCACCCTGGTTCACCACCAGGCGCGAGCTGATGTCCATGATGTGCTCCACCTCCACCAGGTGGTTGGCCTTCAAGGTGTTGCCGGTGGACACCAGGTCCACGATGGCGTCGGCCAACCCGGTGAGGGGGGCCAACTCCATGCTGCCGTAGAGCTTGATCAGGTCCACGTGCACGCCTTTGCTGGCGAAAAACTCGCGGGCAATGGCCGTGTATTTGGTGGCCACGGCCAGGCGGGCGCCCTGGCGCACGGCGTTGGCATAATCAAAGTCGGCGCGCACGGCCACGCTCATGCGGCAGCGGGCAATTTTCAGGTCCAGTGGCTGGTACAGGCCCTGGCTGCCCCACTCGGCCTGGTGCTCAATGAGGGTGTCTTTGCCGCACACGCCCAGGTCGGCACCGCCGTACTCCACGTAGGTGGGCACGTCGGACGCGCGCACCAACACCACGTTCACGTCGGGGCGGTTGGTGGGCAGTATCAGCTTGCGCGACTTGTCGGGGTCTTCCAGCACCTCGATGCCTGCGGCCGCCAGCAGCGGCAGGGTTTCTTCAAAAATGCGTCCTTTGGACAGGGCAAGCGTGATCAAGGTGGGACTCCGGCAAAAAGGTCAGCGGTGGGGGTCAGCGCACGCGCTGTATGTGGGCGCCCAGGGCGCTGAGTTTGGCTTCCATGCGGTCGTAGCCCCGGTCCAGGTGGTAGATGCGGTCCACCAGTGTCTCGCCATCGGCCACCAGGCCGGCAATCACCAGGCTGGCCGAGGCGCGCAGGTCGGTGGCCATCACGGCGGCGCCGCTCAGGCGGCGGCCTTCGCCCCCCAGGCCTTCGATCAACGCCACTTTGCCTTCGGTGTGGATGCGGGCGCCCAGGCGCTGTAATTCCTGCACGTGCATGAAGCGGTTTTCAAAAATGGTTTCCGTGACGGTGCTGGTGCCCTGCGCCACCGCGTTGAGCGCCATGAACTGGGCCTGCATGTCGGTGGGAAAACCGGGGTATTCGGTGGTGCGAAAGGTCTGGGCCTTCAAGGCGGCGGCACCGGGCGATGCGACACGGATGCCGTCGGCCAGGGGCTCCAGGGTCACGCCCGCGTCGCGCAGCTTTTCAATGACCACGTCCAGGTGATCTGCCCTGGCGTGGCGCAGCACGGCGTCGCCGCCCGCGGCGGCCACCGCGCACAGAAAAGTGCCGGCCTCAATGCGGTCGGCCACCACGCGGTGGGTGCAACCGTGCAGCGCGGGCACCCCTTGGATGCGGATGCGGCTGCTGCCGTGGCCTTCGATGCGCGCGCCCATGGCGATCAGCATCTCGGCCAAGTCGGTGATTTCAGGCTCCTGGGCGGCGTTTTCCAGCACCGTTTCGCCTTCGGCCAGCGCGGCCGCCATCAGGAAGTTTTCGGTGCCCGTGACCGTGACCATGTCGGTGGTGATGCGGGCCCCCTTCAGGCGGGTTTGCCCGGCAGGCAAAGACGCCTCGATGTAGCCGTGATCCACCGCGATGACCGCGCCCATGGCCACCAGGCCTTTGATGTGCTGGTCCACCGGACGCGACCCGATGGCGCAACCACCGGGCAAGGACACGCGGGCTTTGCCGAAACGCGCCAGCAACGGCCCAAGCGCCAGAATGGACGCCCGCATGGTTTTCACCAGCTCGTAAGGAGCCTCGGGCGTGAGGGTGTCGGGGGCTTGCAGCACCACGGTGTCGTCGGCCATGCGTTCGGCACGCGCACCCATGTTGGCCACCAGCTTTTTCATGGTGAGCACGTCTTGCAGGTGGGGCACGTTGTGCAACACCACGGGATCGGCCGTGAGCAGTGCCGCGCACAACTCGGGCAAGGCGGCGTTTTTCGCGCCCGAAATGGTCACTTCACCGTGGAGGTGCTGGCCGCCACGAATCAACAATTTGTCCATGCCGCTTACCGAGCCAAGGCGGCCCATTCGGCCGGGGTGTGGGTTTTCATGGACAGGGCGTGCACCTCGTCGGTGGCCATGCGCTGGCCCAGCGTGGCGTACACGCGCTGGTGGCGGGCAATGGGGCGCTTGCCTTCGAATTCGGCCGACACGATCACGGCAGACCAATGGCGGCCATCGCCGCTCACCTCAAGGTGTTCGCACGGCAAACCGGCAGCAATGATGAACTGGAGTTCCTGGGGGGTCATAAACACACACGCAAAAAAAGAAAAGGCTCAATGCCGAATTTTGTAGCCCGAGCGCAGCAGGCCCACGGCCACGGTGCTGACCGCGACAAACGCCACCGCGACCACCCCCAGGCTCAACCAGGGCGACACGTCGCTTTGGCCAAAAAAGCCGTGGCGAAAGCCGTCGATCATGTAGAAGAACGGGTTCAGGTGGCTGACCTGCTGCCAAAACGCGGGCAGGGAATGGATGGAATAGAACACGCCCGACAAAAAGGTCATGGGCATGATGACGAAGTTTTGGAACGCGGCCAATTGGTCGAATTTTTCGGCCCACAGCCCCGCGATCAGCCCCAGAGCGCCCAACATGGCCGCCCCCAGCACGGCAAACACCAGCACCCACAGGGGGGCCACCACACCGGGTTGGCCAAACCAGTAGGTCACCAACATCACGCCTGCCCCCACGGCCAGGCCACGCACCACCGAAGACGCCACATAGGCGACAAACCAGGCCCAGTGCGACATGGGGGTGAGCAACACGAACACCAGGTTGCCCATGATCTTGCTTTGGATGAGCGACGACGAACTGTTGGCAAACGCGTTTTGCAACACGCTCATCATCACAAGACCGGGCACCAAAAACGCGGTGTAACTGACGGTGTCGTACACCTTCACGTGGTCTTCGAGCACGTGGCCAAAGATCATCATGTACAGCACCGCGGTCAGCACCGGCGCGGCCACGGTTTGGAAGCCGACCTTCCAGAACCGCAACACCTCTTTGTAAAACAGCGCTTGCCAACCCGTCATTGATTTGCCCCCACGCTCGTCGCTGCAGCGCCTTCGCTGCCCCCCGAGGGGGCGCTCGCCAGCTTGGGGCGGCCCGGCGCTGGCTCGTCTGCCCCCATCACGTCCAGGAACACGTCTTCCAGGTCGGCTTTGCGCATTTCAACGTCTTCAGCCACCCCACCGGCCAGACGGACGGCGGCCAAAACTTGTTCGACTTCCAGCGCGTTGTGCGCGGGCAGTTGCACCACACGGCCGGTCACACGGGCACGGGCGGCCAGTTCGGCGGGCAGGGGGGTGTCGGTTTTGAAACGCAGCACGTTGGACGACGCCCGGCTGAGCAGCACCGAGGTTTTCTCCAACGCCACCACCTTGCCGCGCTTGATCATGGCAATGCGGCCACACAGGGCCTCGGCCTCTTCCAGGTAGTGGGTGGTCAGCAGCACGGTGCTGCCCTCGCGGTTGAGGCGGGCCACAAACTGCCACAGGGTCTGGCGCAGCTCCACGTCCACACCGGCGGTGGGCTCGTCCAGCACGATGACGCGGGGTTTGTGCACCAGCGCCTGCGCCACCATCACCCGGCGCTTCATGCCGCCCGACAGCTGGCGCATGTTGGCGTGGGCTTTGTCGGCAAGGCCCAGGCTGTCGAGCAAATCGTCGATCCACACGTCGTTGTGCTTCAGGCCGAAATAACCCGACTGCATGCGCAAGGCCTCGCGCACGCTGAAAAACGGGTCGAACACCAGCTCTTGCGGCACCACACCCAGGGCACGGCGTGCGGCGGCGTAGTCGGTGGTGACGTCGTGGCCCAACACGCGGGCGCTGCCCCGTGTGGGCCGGCTCAACCCGGCCAGGATGCTGATGAGCGTGGTTTTGCCCGCGCCGTTGGGGCCGAGCAAACCGAAGATTTCACCGGGCTCCACGGACAGGCTCACGCCATCGAGCGCCGTGAACGGTCCTTTGGGGGTGGGGTACACCTTGGCCACGTCGTCAAACGAAATGGCAAGGTCTGCCGCTGAGCGGGCAGAAAGATTGAGTGCGGACATGAACCCGCGATTTTATGCGGCCAGCAATGCATCCACCCCGTACAAGGTGGCCAGCTCGGTCAGCCGTGGGGGCAAACCGTCCAAGGCCAGCGTTTGTTCCTGGCCAGCCAAGTGGCGGCGCAAGGCCAGCACCGCAGACAGTGCGGAGGAGTCAAAGCGCTGCAAACCCGAGCCGTCCAGCCACACCACCTGGCCCTGCCCCACAGGCAACTGGGACACCCAATGCGCCACACAGGCGGTCGCATCGGCATGGGTGAGCGTGGCGGGAAACGTGAGCATGGTGGGTGTTCAGCCGGCTTTGGCGTTGGCTTTGTTGCGCTTGGACAGCGTGGCAATCAGGCCGTCGATGCCTTTGGCGTTGATCTCGGCCGCGAACTGGGTGCGGTAGGTTTCCACCAGCCACACACCCATCACGTTCAGGTCGTAAATTTTCCAGCCGGTGTCGGTTTTTTCCAGCCGGTAGTCCAACTGGATGGGGTCGCCACGGCCGCGCACGTCGCTGCGCACCACCACTTCGGTGTCGGTGGGGGCGGCGCGCAGGGGGCGGAAGCTCAGGGTTTGGTCTTTGACCTGGCCCAGGGCCCCCGAGTAGGTGCGCACCAGCAAGGTTTTGAATTCGTCTTGCAGCTGTTTTTGCTGCTCGGGTGTGGCCTGGCGCCAGAAACGGCCGACGGCCGAAGCGGTCATGCGGGCAAAGTTGACGCTGGGCATGATTTTGCTGTCCACCAGCACCATCACCTTGGCCAAGTCACCGGCCTGGATGGCGGCATCGGCCTTCACGGCATCGAGCACCTCGGTGGCCACGCGTTTGATCAGAGCGTCGGGGGCTTCGTCGGCGGCGTGGGCGGGCAAAGCCAGCAGCCCGGCCACAGGCAACAGCGCTGTGGTGCTCAGGGCGGCGAAACGGGCAATCCAGTGGCGGCGGTTCATGGGGTTCTTTCGGTGTGCGGTCGGGGTGAGACGGTCATTCGTCGTCGCGGTTGCGCTGGGCGTCGATCACGCTTTGGCGGCGCTTCAGGAACACCTCGCGGGTGAAGCTGTATTTGTCCAGCGCGGCCTCGTCCAGCACGGCACCGGCCCGCAGCAAGCCTGCCCGGGTTTCAACGGCGCGCAGGGTGTAGAGCGAGTTGCGGCTGGGCACATCGCTGATGCCTTGCACCAGATCGCCACTGGCCTCCACGCCCATGCCCACGGTGTCGCGCAACGTGGACGGGCCCAGCAGGGGCAGCACCACATACGGGCCTGGTGGGACACCCCAATAGCCCATGGTCTGCCCGAAATCGGCGCTGACGCGGTACAGGCGCATTTCGGTGGCGATGTCGAGCAAGCCGCCCAGGCCAAACGCCGTGTTCACGCCCACGCGCAGAAAACTGGTGGCGGCGTCTTCACCGCGCAGCTGCAAAGTCGCGTTGACCACGGTCCACACATCGCGCAGGTTGCCAAAGAAGTTGCCCACGGCGGTGCGCACCGGGTCGGGCGTGACTTCGGCGTACACGGTGGCAACGGGCTTGAGCACGGCTTTGTCCACGGCGTCGTTGAACTGTTCAACGCCCCGGTTGAAGGGCTCGATGGGGTCACGCGGGTCGCGGTTGGGGCCTGTGGCGCACCCGGCCAAGGCGGCCGCCACCCCAAGCGCCAGCACCGCAAAAGCGCTGCGCCAGCGTGGGCGGGGTGTGGGTTGTGGCATGGGGGTCATTCTTTTTTCTCGCCTTCGGCCGCTTTGCTGAACAAAAATTGGCTGATCAGGTTTTCCAACACCACCGCCGACTGGGTTTGGGTGACCACGTCACCCACCGCCAGGTTCTTGGGGTCGCCCCCGGGCTCGATGCCGATGTACTGCTCGCCCAGCAAACCGCTGGTCAAAATTTTCAACGAACTGTCCTTGGGGAAGGCGTAGCGGGCCTCCAGGTCCAGCGCCACACTGGCCTGGAAGGTTTTGTCGTCAAACGTGATGCCAGCCACCCGGCCCACCACCACGCCCGCGCTTTTCACGGCGGCGCGGGGCTTCAGGCCGCCGATGTTGTCGAAACGGGCCACCACGCGGTAGCTGTTTTCAAAATTGAGTTGCAGCAGGTTGGCCGACTTCAGCGCCAGGAACAGCAACGCCGCCGCGCCCAACAGCACAAACAGGCCCACCCACACGTCATTTTTAGATTTTTTCATGCTCTATCGCTTGTCTGTATTGGTTTTTCAGCTATGTATTTTCAAATGCTGAACATCAGGGCCGTGAGCAAGAAGTCCAGTCCCAGCACCAGCAGAGAGGCCATCACCACCGTGCGGGTGGTGGCCCGGGACACCCCCTCGGGCGTGGGGTGTGCCATGTATCCCTGGTACAGCGCCACAAAGGTCACGGCCACACCGAACACCATGCTTTTGAGCACGCCGTTGCCCACGTCGCGCCACACGTCCACACCGCCCTGCATCTGGCTCCAGAACGATCCCTCGTCCACGCCAATCATCACCACACCCACCAGCCAGCCGCCGATGATGCCCACGGCGCTGAACACCGCCGCCAGCAGGGGCATGGCAATCAGCCCGCCCCAGAAACGGGGGGCCAGCACGCGGCGCACGGGGTCGACGGCCATCATCTCCATGGCGGCCAGTTGTTCACCGGCTTTCATCAGCCCGATTTCGGCGGTGAGGGCCGTGCCCGCACGCCCGGCAAACAGCAGCGCCGTGACCACCGGCCCCAGCTCTCGCACCAGGCTGAGGGCCACCAGCAGCCCCAAGGCTTCGGAGGAGCCGTAGCGCTGCAGCGTGTAGTAGCCCTGCAAACCCAGCACAAACCCCACAAACAGCCCCGACACGGCAATGATGGCCAGTGACAGGTTGCCCAGGAAAAACAACTGGTCGCGCACCAGCCCGAAGCGGGCCAGCGCCACCGGCGTGAGTTGCACCAGCCGCGCAAACAGGCGGGCGGAACCGCCCAAGTCTTGCAATTTGCCGCGCACCGCACAGCCCAGAGTGGACAGGCTCATGACCGCCCTCCCCGTCCGGCCGCGGGGCCGAAATCGTCGGCCACGCTGGGGCCTGGGTAATGGAAATGCACCGGGCCTTCGGCCTCGGCGTTCACAAACTGGCGCACCAGTGGGTCGGTGGAATGGCGCACTTCGTCGGGCGTGCCCTGCGCCGCAATGCCGCCGTTGGCCAGAATGATGACCTGGTCGGCGATGCGGAAGGTTTCTTCCAGGTCGTGCGACACGATCAGGCTGGTCATGCCCAGCGCGTCGTTCAGGCGGCGGATGAGTTGCGCCGCCGTGCCCAGGGAAATGGGGTCGAGGCCCGCAAAGGGCTCGTCGTACATGATGAGTTCGGGGTCGAGTGCAATGGCGCGGGCCAAAGCAACGCGGCGGGCCATGCCCCCTGAAATTTCGCTGGGCATCAGGTCGCGCGCGCCGCGCAGGCCCACGGCGTTGAGCTTCATCAGCACGATGTCGCGCACCATGGCCTCGGGCAGGGGCGTGTGTTCGCGCAGCGGAAAAGCCACGTTGTCGAACACGCTCAGGTCGGTGAACAAGGCCCCAAACTGGAACAGCATGCCCATGCGGCGACGGGCGGCGTGCAGGCCGTCGCGGCCCAGTTGGCCCACGTTTTGCCCGTCAAACAGCACCTGGCCACTGGTGGCCACCTGTTGCCCACCCACCAGGCGCAGCACCGTGGTTTTGCCCCCGCCCGACGCACCCATGAGCGCCACCACCTGCCCACGGGGCACCGAAAAGCTCACCTTGTCGAGAATGCGCCGCTCTCCCTCGCCATAGGCGAAGGAAACATCCACAAAGTCAATCAAAGGGGCTGGGGCTGAGGGCATGGGTGGGCGTGAAAAGCAAAACGCCGACGCGAAGGTCGGCGCTTAGCGGGCTGCTGATGATAAAGGGTTTACCCGAAACCCCTTGTTTCACTTTGTATCAGCGGGGCAGGTCGGAGAAGCCCATGAGGTACTCGTCCACCGCACGGGCGGCCTGACGGCCTTCGCGGATGGCCCACACCACCAGGCTCTGGCCCCGGCGCATGTCACCGGCGGCAAACACCTTGTCCACGCTGGTGGCGTAACCACCGGTGAACGCATCGGTGGCCTTGGCGTTGCCACGGGCGTCTTTGTCGATGCCGAAGGCGTCGAGCACGGTGGCAACGGGGTTCACAAAGCCCATGGCCAACAGCACCAGGTCGGCTTTGTATTCCTTTTCGGTGCTGGCCACTTCCACCAGCTTGCCGTCTTTCATTTCCACCTGCACGGTGGTCAGGCCGGTGATCTTGCCGTTTTTGCCGGTGAAGGCCTTGGTGGAAATGGCGAACTCGCGCTTCAGGATGCCCTGCTCGGCGCTTTCGTCGTGACTGGAGCTGGTGCGCAGCTTTAGCGGCCAGTAGGGCCACACCAGGGGCTTGTTTTCCTGCTCGGGGGGCTGGGGCATCACCTCGAACTGGGTGACGCTGGCCGCGCCGTGGCGGGTGCTGGTGCCCACGCAGTCAGAGCCGGTGTCGCCACCGCCGATGACGATGACGTGTTTGCCTTCGGCGCGCAGCTGGCCTTTGAGCTTGTCGCCCGCGTTGACCTTGTTTTGCTGGGGCAAAAACTCCATCGCGAAGTGAATGCCGTCCAGCTCACGGCCGGGCACGGGCAAGTCACGGCTTTGCTCGGAGCCGCCGGTCAGCAGCACAGCGTCGAACTCGGCCTTCAACTGCTCGGCCGTGACCACGGTTTTGGCGTCGTTCGTGACTTTGCCGCCCTCGGGCATGGCACCCACCAGCACGCCGGTTTTGAACACCACGCCTTCGGCTTCCATCTGCGCCACGCGGCGGTCGATGTGCGATTTTTCAAACTTGAAGTCGGGAATGCCGTAGCGCAGCAAACCACCGATGCGGCTGTTCTTTTCAAACAAGGTCACCTCGTGACCGGCACGGGCCAGCTGCTGCGCAGCGGCCATGCCCGCAGGGCCAGAGCCCACCACGGCCACTTTTTTGCCGGTTTTGATTTTGGCGGGCTGGGGGATGACCCAGCCGTTTTCCCAGGCCTTGTCGATGATGGCGTGTTCGATGGACTTGATGCCCACTGCGTCGCCGTTCACGTTGACCACGCAGGCGGCCTCGCACGGGGCGGGGCAGATGCGGCCGGTGAACTCGGGGAAGTTGTTGGTGCTGTGCAGCACGGTGATGGCGTTTTTCCAGTCACCCGAATACACCAGATCGTTGAAGTCCGGAATGATGTTGTTGACCGGGCAACCGTTGTTGCAAAACGGCGTGCCGCAGTCCATGCAGCGCGCGCCTTGCACTTTGGCTTGTGCATCGGTCAGGCCCACCACAAACTCTTTGTAATGCTTCAGGCGCTCGGGCACGGGCTTGTAGCCCTCTTCGATGCGCTCGTATTCCATGAAGCCAGTGACTTTTCCCATGGTGCTGGTTCCTTTGATCGGTCTGTGTTACTGAGCAGCGGCAGCTTTTTTGCTAGCTGACTTTGCAGGCTCAGCAAGCGCTGGAGCCACTTTTTTTGCATTGATTTCACCCAGAGCACGTTTGTACTCGTTGGGGAACACCTTGACGAACTTGGCGCGGGCGTTGGCCCAGTCGTCCAGCAGCTCGCGGGCGCGGCGGCTGCCGGTCCAGCGCAGCTGGTCTTCCAACAGCTTCTTCAGCAGGGCTTCGTCGGTCTGGTCTTTGTGCCACACGGCGCGGGGCACGCTGGCCTCTTGCTCGGACGCGGACAGCACCTTTTCCAGGCTGACCATGGCGGTGTTGCAGCGTTTGGCAAACAGGCCGTCTTCGTCGTACACGTAAGCCACGCCGCCGCTCATGCCCGCTGCGAAGTTGCGGCCGGTTTTGCCCAGCACGGCCACGGTGCCGCCGGTCATGTATTCACAACCGTGGTCGCCCGTGCCTTCCACCACCGCGGTGGCGCCCGACAGGCGCACCGCAAAGCGTTCGCCGGCCACACCGGCAAAGAAGGCCTCGCCGCTGGTGGCACCGATCATCACCGTGTTGCCCACGATGATGTTTTGGGTGGCCACGCCACGGAAGTCCAGGCTGGGGCGCACCACCACGCGGCCGCCCGACAGGCCCTTGCCTGTGTAGTCGTTGGCCTCACCGATGAGGTACAGCGTGATGCCGTTGCACAGGAACGCACCGAACGACTGGCCACCCGTGCCTTCCAGCTGGATGTGGATGGTGTCGTCGGGCAAGCCCTCGGGGTGCACCTTGGTAACCGCACCCGACAACATGGCGCCCACCGAACGGTTGACGTTGCGGGCGGCTTCCATGAAGCGCACTTTTTCGCCCTTGTCGATGGCGGGGCGGCTCTTGGCGATCAACACGTTGTCCAGGTTCTTTTCCAGACCGTGGTTCTGCGTGTCGGTGTGGTAGCGCTGGCTGTGCGACTCGACCTCGGGCACGGCAAACAGGCGACTGAAGTCCAGGCCCTGGGCCTTCCAGTGGTCCAGGCCCTGCTTGATGTCGAGCAGGTCGGCACGGCCAATCAGCTCGTCGAAGGTGCGGATGCCCAACTGGGCCATGATTTGGCGCGCTTCTTCGGCAATGAAGAAGAAGTAGTTCACCACGTGCTCGGGCTTGCCCGTGAACTTGGCGCGCAGCACCGGGTCTTGCGTGGCCACGCCCACCGGGCAGGTGTTCAGGTGGCACTTGCGCATCATGATGCAGCCTTCCACCACCAGCGGTGCGGTGGCAAAGCCGAACTCGTCGGCACCCAGCAAGGCACCCACCACCACGTCGCGGCCGGTTTTCACCTGGCCGTCGGTTTGCAGGCGGATGCGGCTGCGCAGGCCGTTCAACACCAGGGTTTGCTGGGTTTCGGCCAAACCGATTTCCCAAGGGCTGCCGCAATGCTTGATGGACGACCAGGGCGACGCACCCGTGCCACCGTCGTGACCGGCGATCACGATGTGATCGGCCTTGCACTTGGCCACGCCCGCAGCGATGGTGCCCACGCCGATTTCGGACACCAGCTTGACAGAAATGTCAGAGTGCGGGGCCACGTTTTTCAGGTCGTGGATCAGCTGCGCCAAATCTTCAATCGAGTAGATGTCGTGGTGCGGTGGGGGCGAAATCAGGCCCACACCGGGCACGCTGTGGCGCAGCTTGCCGATGTAGTTGCTGACCTTGCCACCAGGCAACTGGCCACCCTCGCCGGGCTTGGCGCCCTGGGCCATCTTGATCTGGATCTGGTCGGCGCTGGACAGGTACTCAGCGGTCACACCGAAACGGCCGGACGCCACCTGTTTGATTTTGGAACGCAGGCTGTCGCCCGGCTCCAGCGCCATGTCCACTTCCACCACGTCTTTGCCGATGACCGACGCCAGGGTGTCGCCCTTTTTGATCGGGATGCCCTTCAACTCGTTGCGGTAACGGGCCGCGTCTTCGCCGCCTTCACCGGTGTTGCTCTTGCCGCCGATGCGGTTCATGGCAATGGCCAGCGTGGCGTGCGCCTCGGTGGAAATGGAACCCAGCGACATGGCACCGGTGGCGAAACGCTTGACGATCTCTTTGGCGGGCTCGACCTCGTCCAGCGGGATGGCCTTGGCTGGGTCCACCTTGAACTCGAACAGGCCGCGCAGCGTCATCTGGCGCTTGCTTTGGTCGTTGATGATCTGCGCGTATTCCTTGTACGTGCTGAAGTTGTTGGCACGGGTGGAGTGCTGCAGCTTGGCAATGGCATCGGGCGTCCACATGTGCTCTTCGCCACGGGCGCGCCAGGCGTATTCACCACCCGCGTCGAGCATGGTGGCCAGCACGGGGTCGTCGCCAAAGGCGGCTTTGTGCATGCGCAAGGCCTCTTCGGCCATTTCGAACACACCAATGCCCTCCACCTTGCTGGGGGTGCGGGTGAAGTACTTGGCGATGGTGGCGCTGTTGATGCCGATGGCCTCGAACAGCTGCGCACCGCAGTAGCTCATGTAGGTGCTCACGCCCATCTTGGACATGATTTTGGACAGGCCTTTGCCCACCGCCTTCACGTAGTTGTAGATGGCCTTGTCGGCACTCAGGTCGCCAGGCAGCTCTTTGTGCAGGGCCGCCAGGGTTTCCATGGCCAGGTAGGGGTGCACGGCTTCCGCGCCGTAACCGGCCAGCACGGCAAAGTGGTGCACTTCGCGGGCGGTGCCGGTTTCCACCACCAGGCCCACGCTGGTGCGCAAGCCCGCACGCACCAGGTGCTGGTGAATGGCCGACAGCGCCAGCAGCGCGGGAATGGCCACTTGCGTGGGGGTCACACCCCGGTCGCTGATGATGAGGATGTTGGTGCCGCCCTTGATGGCGTCCACCGCTTCGGCGCACAGCGAAGCCAGCTTGGCCTCCACGCCTTCACGGCCCCACACCACGGGGTAGGTGATGTCCAGCGTGGCGCTTTGGAACTTGCCCTGGGTCACTTGCGCGATGTTGCGCAGCTTGGCCATGTCGGCAAAGTCCAGCACGGGCTGGCTCACCTCCAGGCGCATGGGCGGGTTGACCTGGTTGATGTCCAGCAGGTTGGGCTTGGGGCCAATGAAGCTCACCAAGCTCATCACGATGGCTTCGCGGATGGGATCGATGGGCGGGTTGGTCACCTGCGCGAACAACTGCTTGAAGTAGTTATACAGCGGCTTGTTTTTGCCCGACAACACGGCCAGCGGGCTGTCGTTGCCCATGGAGCCAATGGCCTCTTCCCCGGCTTGCGCCATGGGAGCAAGAAGGAATTTGATGTCTTCCTGGGTGGTGCCAAAGGCCTGTTGCAGGTCCAGCAGCGCGGGCGACACTGCGTCCATGGCCGCGTGGGTGGATTCCACAGTGTCGGCCCCCTGGGCGCGGGCGTCGGCTTCACCAGCCACGGGTTGGGCCACGTCGTCCAGGCGAATGCGCAGGTTGTCGATCCACTGCTTGTAGGGCTTGGTGTTGGCGAGGTTGGCTTTCAGCTCCTCGTCGTTGATCATGCGGCCTTGCTCCAGGTCGATCAGGAACATCTTGCCGGGCTGCAGGCGCCACTTGCTGACGATCTTGCTCTCGGGAATGGGCAGCACACCGGCTTCCGAACCCATGATGACCATGTCGTCGTCGGTGATGCAGTAGCGCGAGGGGCGCAGGCCGTTGCGGTCCAGCGTGGCGCCGATTTGGCGGCCATCGGTGAACACGATGCTGGCGGGGCCGTCCCACGGCTCCATCATGGCGGCGTGGTACTCGTAGAACGCTTTGCGGCGCTCGTCCATCATGGTGTGCTGTTCCCAGGGCTCGGGAATCATCATCATCACGGCCTGCGCCATGGGGTAGCCGGACATGGTCAACAGCTCAAGGCAGTTGTCGAACGTGGCGGTGTCGGACTGGTCGGGGAAGCTGATGGGGTAGAGCTTCTTCAGGTCGTCGCCCAACACGGGGGACGACATCACGCCTTCGCGTGCCTTCATCCAGTTGTAGTTGCCCTTGACGGTGTTGATTTCACCGTTGTGCGCCACGTAGCGGTACGGGTGGGCCAGCGGCCACTCGGGGAAGGTGTTGGTGGAGAAACGCTGGTGCACCAGGCCCAGGGCAGACGTGCAGCGCTCGTCGGTCAGGTCGTGGTAGTAGGTGCCCACCTGGTCGGCCAGCAGCAGGCCCTTGTAGATGATGGTGCGGCTGCTCATGCTGGGCACGTAATACTCTTTGCTGTGCGTGAGCCCCAGCTTGGAGATGGCTTTGCTGGCCTTTTTGCGGATGACGTACAGCTTGCGCTCCAGCGCGTCTTGCACAATCACGTCGCTGCCACGGCCCACAAACACCTGGCGGATGATGGGTTCTTTGGCGCGCACGCGGGGCGACATGGGCATGTCGGCGTTCACCGGCACATCGCGCCAGCCCAGCAGCACCTGGCCCTCGGCCTTGATGGCGCGTTCCATTTCCTGCTCGCAGGCCAGGCGGGACGCGTGCTCTTTGGGCAGAAAAATCATGCCCACGCCGTATTCACCGGCGGGTGGCAGCGCAATGCCTTGCTTGGCCATGTCTTCGCGGTACAGCGCGTCGGGCAGCTGAATCAAGATACCTGCGCCGTCGCCCATCAGGGCATCGGCACCCACGGCACCCCGGTGGTCGAGGTTTTCCAGAATTTTCAGGCCCTGCGCCACGATGGCGTGGGACTTTTCGCCCTTGATGTGGGCCACAAAACCCACGCCGCACGCATCGTGTTCGTTGGCGGGGTCGTACAGGCCTTGTTGTTGCATGTGCTGGATGTCGCTGGGGTTGGT
Organism: Burkholderiaceae bacterium; assembly: GCA_049653005.1. Classification (GTDB taxonomy): domain Bacteria; phylum Pseudomonadota; class Gammaproteobacteria; order Burkholderiales; family Burkholderiaceae_C; genus UBA2334. The sequence goes on from JBASFL010000033.1 coordinate 34,803, forward strand.
CACGCCAAGCTCCTCTAAATGGGTCGCGGGAAGGGAAATGTCAAACGAAACAGAGGATATTGCATTGCAGCAACTGTGCCAAGCAATTTAATTGGGGTCAGAACCCTATTGAAAAACACAAATCAAAGAACTCAATAAATAAGGGACATATCAATTAGAAGAGCAAACAAATAACACCTATAAAGCACTGGATGGCATTTTTATTGCATGCCTGAGCTCACCACCCGCGCCACGGCCTTGGGCCGCCCCGGTTTCGCGGCTTGCAGGCGGCGGGGCGTTTGCCCTTGCAACCCCGCCACAAACCCAGGCGAACCCAGCGCCCAGCCTTTCAAGGCCGCGTGCGCCAAAGCCTGGGTGTGCGCCGGGGCACTGCCGTGCTCCAGCAAGGTGCGGTAGGCGGCTTCGCGGGCAAACGGCGTGTTGGCCAATGCCCAATACTGGGGCGGCACGGTCACGCCCCGCTCGTGGCGCAGCCCCAGGTAGTGGACGGCGGTGGTCCAGGGGTGGGACCCGGGCTGCTCGACCAGGCCCGCGCGCACGGGGTGCGTGTCCATCCACACCAAGGCCCGCAGCAACCAAGGCTCGGGCTCCAGCACGGTGGAACGGTAGCGGCCCTCCCACAAAGTGCCACTGCGGCCGTGCCGTCGGTTGAACGCCTGCACATACGCCCGGCCCACGGCCTGCAGGCAGGCGCTCAACGCGCCGTCCCGCTGCGGGGTGAGCAGCAGGTGGATGTGGTCGGGCATCAGTGTCCAGGCGTGCACCGCCACGCCCTGCGCAGTGGCGTGCTGCGCCAGCAGGGCCACGAACAGCGCACGGTCGGCTTCATCGGCAAACACGGGCTGGCGGTTGTTGCCCCGCAACAGCACGTGGTGCAGCTGGTCAACCAACGAAAGGCGGGGCAAACGGGCCATGTGGGGGGGGGTCTGTCAGCCCCAACTGCTGGGCTGGCCGACGATGGCTTTGGCCAGGTCGTCCAGCCGGGCGGTGGTGACATCGGGCGCACGCACGGCCAGCCCGTTCACACCCGCCAGCCGCCAGTGGAGCAGGCCGTCGTCGTGCTCGGGGGTGAACGTGACACCGGCGCGGGCGGCAAAGTCGTGCTCAAACACGTAGGCCTGCAGTTTGTGGGTGCCGGGGTGGCGCTGCTCCAGACGTTCGTGGGTGACGTGGCCAGCGCGCAAACGGGCCTCCACACGCTCCAGTTCGGGCGGAAAGTTCACCACCACCCTGCCCCGCTCGGCGGTGGCCACTTGGGGTACCACGCGCCACACCACGCCAATGTGGTGCGTCACTTCGCGGCCCCGCAGGTCTTTTTTGCGGGCATCGAAACGAAAATCCACCAGCTTCATGGCGGGCCAGGGGGCTTTGCCGTCCAAGCTCAAAGGGGGCGCATCTGGCTGGATGACGTTGAGCTGCGCCACCAGGTCAGACAGGTAGTGCCACACGGTGCGGCACGCGGCCTCGGTGGCGTGGGCGTTCGCCTCCAGGGTCTGCACTTCGGTGCCCCGCTGGTGTTGCACCACCTGGGCCTGTTGCTTGAGTTGCTGCAAAAAACTCATGGAAAAACGCTGAACAGATGAATCAATCGAACAAGGTTTGGCCGGTCAGCTGGCGGTGGGCCGACACGGCAAACCGGTCTGTCATGCCGGCAATGTAGTCGGCCACCGCGCGCTGGCGGCTGTCGCCGGGGCGCTGCGCCAATTGGGCAGGCGTGTCGGCCACATACAGGGCAAACAGGTCGGTCACCACGGTGCGGGCCCGGTCCATGGTGGCCTCCACCTGCGGGTGGCGGTACAGGTTCTGGAACAAAAACCGTTTGAGCGCCGTGGACTCGGCCCGCATCTCGGCCGAAAACCGCACCAGCGGCCCGGCCCGCGCGGCCTCGGCAGGGGTTTGCACCCCCGACTGCGCGATGGCGGTTTGGGTGGCGGCGATCACGTCGTACACCTGCGCACTCAGCATCAGCCGGATGGACTCGAACAACAACCGCCGCCCTTTCAGTGTGGGGTGGGCGGTCAGCGCCTGGCGCATGAAACGGTCGAACAGGGGCACGCTGGCCACCTGCTCCAGCGTGATGAGGCCGGAGCGCACGCCGTCGTCCACGTCGTGGGCGTTGTAGGCAATTTCGTCGGCCAGGTTGCACAGCTGGGCTTCCAGAGATGGGGCGTGCCCGTCCAGAAACCGGCGGGCCACACCGCCGGGCTCGGCGGCCACGAGCGCCTCGGCGTTGGGGCGGCTGCAGTGTTTCAAGATGCCCGCACGGGTTTCAAAACAGAGGTTGAGGCCGTCGAACGCGGGGTAGCGCTCTTCCAGCGCATCGACCACGCGCAGGCTTTGCAGGTTGTGCTCAAAACCCCCGTGGTCGGCCATGCAGGCGTGCAGCGCGTCTTGGCCAGCGTGGCCAAACGGGGTGTGGCCCAGGTCGTGCGCCAGGGCAATGGCCTCCACCAGGTCTTCTTGTAAGCCCAGGGTGCGGGCAATGCTGCGGCCCAGCTGCGCCACCTCCAGGCTGTGGGTGAGGCGGGTGCGAAACAGGTCACCCTCGTGGTTCAAAAACACCTGGGTTTTGTAGACCAAACGGCGAAACGCCGTGCTGTGCACGATGCGGTCGCGGTCGCGCTGAAAGGCGTTTCGGGTGGGTGCGTCGGCCTCGGCAAAACGGCGACCCCGGCTGTGCGCGGGGTCGCTGGCCAGGGGGTGGAGGGGGTGGTTCATGCCGCCACCGCCTCACCCCAATAGTGAAAAGACACCACACGCGGGCCCCACAGGTAGCGAGCCTGCACATCGCTGGCGAAACCTGCCTCGACCAGCAGGGCCGGCATGTCACGGTCCAGGTGGCAGCCCCCGGCCAAGGGTTTCCAATACCGCTGCAAACGGGTTTGCCACTGGGCCACGCCGGGGTCGGGCGCACGCCCGTGCTCGGAAAACAGCAGTTTGCCGCCGGGCTTCAGCACCCGGCGCATTTCGCGCAGCGCGGCCACGGGGTCGGGGATGCTGCACAGGGTATAGGTGCTGACCACGGTGTCAAAACTGGCATCGGCGGCGGGCAGCTTTTCGGCAGACAGGCCCATCAGCTCGACATTCAGGCCGCTGGCCTTCACGCGCCGCGCCGCCAGGCGGTGCATGCGCAGCGCGGGGTCCACGCCCACCACCTGTTGCACCCGCGTGGCGTCGTAATGCGGCAGGTTGCGCCCGGTGCCCAGGCCCACTTCCAGCACCCTGCCATGGGCCTGGGGAATGAGCAGCGCACGCTGGCGGGTGAACACGGGCACGCCGCAAGCCCAGTCAATGAGCCAGGGCAACACGTGGCGGTCGTACCAGGTTTCAGTCATGGGGGTGGGTTGAAGTGGGCAGTGCCAGCGTGTTCATCACAGAGGGGAGCGGGTGGAACTGCCACGCCGTGGGGCCTGTTGCCCCATGGCCACGGTGTTGCGACCCTGAACACCGGCGGAGGTTAGCAGAGCTTGGCGTGCGCAGACGGTGGCCAAGCCTTTACTCGTACCGCAGCGCGGCAATGGGCAACAGGCGCGAGGCACGGCGGGCGGGGTAGTAGCCAAAAAACACGCCCACCAGGGCCGAGAAGCCCACGGCCAGCACCACGGCATCGACCGTCATGGCGACTTTCCAGCCCGCGAAGTGGCCCACGGCCAGGGTGGCCCCGGCCCCCAGCATGACGCCAATGGCCCCGCCGATCAGGCTGAGGGTGGTGGCTTCGATCAGGAACTGCGCCAGGATGTCTTTGCCCCGAGCCCCCACCGCCATGCGCAGCCCGATTTCGCGGGTGCGCTCGGTCACGCTGACCAGCATGATGTTCATGATGCCAATGCCCCCGATCAGCAGGCTGATGCCCGCCACAGCGGCCAGCAGCAGCGTCATGACCCGGCTGGACTCTTCCTGGGCCTGCAATATTTCGGTGAGGTTGCGGATTTGGAACGGGTCGTCCCCGCCCGGCTGCACCTTGAAGCGCTGGCGCAACAGCTCTTTGATGGACTCTTCCACCGCCTTCATGTTTTGCCCCTCGCGCACTTTGACGCTGACCGCCCCCACACGCTTGAGCTTGCTGGACGCATCGCCGCCCCACAGCCGGTTGCGCAGGGTGCTGATGGGCACCATGATGACGTCGTCCTGGTCCTGCCCCATGCTGTTCTGGCCCTTGGTGGCCAGCACGCCCAGCACCTTCATGGGGATGCCGCGCACGCGCACGGTTTGGTCCACCGGGTCTTGGTCGCCAAACAGCTCGCGGGCCACGGTGGCGCCCACCCAGGCCACTTTGGCCGAGCCCGACAGCTCGGCCCCGTCAAACAGGCGGCCGCTTTGCAGGCTCCAGTCGCGGGCCTCCAGGTAGTCGTTGGTCACCCCAAAAATGGTGGTGCCCCAGTTGGTGTTGCCAAACACGACCTGGCCGCTGGTGCGCGAGGTGGGCGCGGCCACCTGCACCTCGGGAATTTCAAAGGCAATGGCCTGCGCGTCTTCTTCGGTCAGGCGCTGGCGGGTTTGTGCGCCCAGGCGCACCCCGGCCTGCGACACGCCGCCGGGCAGCACCAGCATGATGTTGGAGCCCAGGCCTTTCATTTGCTCTTGCACGCGCTCGGTGGCACCCCGCCCCACCGCAATCATGGTGATGACCGCCGCCACACCGATGATGATGCCGAGCATGGTCAACACGCTGCGCAGCGCGTTGGCCGCCAGCGCTTTCAGGGCCGAGCGCAGGGCTGCAAGTGCGTTCATGCGGGCATGGCCCCCAGGGGAATGGGGGCGTGGGTCACGTCCACCAGGGGCGAGGTGGAGTCTTCCACCATCACCCCGTCGCGGAACACCAGCTTGCGCCGGGCCCAGGTGGCGATGTCGGGCTCGTGGGTCACCAGCACCACGGTCATGCCCTGGTGGTTGAGTTCGGTCAGCAGTTTCATGATGTCTTCGCTGGTGTGGGTGTCGAGCGCGCCCGTGGGCTCGTCGGCCAATATCAGCGACGGCTGGTTGACCAGCGCGCGCGCAATGGCCACCCGCTGCTGCTGCCCGCCCGACAACTCCGACGGTGTGTGCCCGGCCCGCTCGCCCAGACCCACGCGTTGCAAAGCGGCCAGGGCACGGGCGCGGCGCTCGGGGGCCTTGACGCCCGCGTACACCATGGGCAATTCGACGTTTTCCAGGGCGCTGGTGCGGGGCAGCAGGTTGAACTGCTGAAACACAAAGCCAATGCGCCGGTTGCGGATGCCGGCCAGGGCGTCCGGCGCCAACCCGTCCACGGCCTCTCCGGCCAGGCGGTAGTGGCCCGAGGTGGGCACGTCCAGGCAGCCCAATATGTTCATGAGTGTGCTTTTGCCCGAACCCGACGCGCCCATGATGGCCACGAAGCCACCGGCCTCGATGTCCAGCGACACGCCGCGCAGCGCGTGCACGGTCTGGTCGCCCATGGTGTAGGTCTTGGTCAGGTCGCGGGCTTCGATCAGGGCCATGGGGTGGTGTTTTCCGTGGGCTCTCGGCCGTTCAGAACGGTGGGCGCGGGCCACCCGCTGCCGGTTTGGGCGCTGCCGACGCGGACGTGGGCAGGCCGGTGATGACGGTGGCCCCCTCGGTGAGTGCGTCGGCCTCGGGGCTGCCGGGGCGCACCAGCAGCTCGGTGGCCGAGCCGTCGCTGATGCCAAGCCGCACGTCATAGGCCTTGGGTTTGTTGTCAGCCCCCAGCAGGTGGATGCGCCCGCGTGTGCTTTGGCGGCCGGCGTTTTCGGCCACCAGGGCGGCGTATTTGGGTTTTTGCGCGGGGGTCAGCAGGTCGCCGATGCGGGCTCGGATGTCGGCGGTGATGCGCTCGCGGGCTTTGGGCCGCTCGTCGGCGCTCAGGTCGCGCAGGGCCATGAAGCGGGGTCGGGCTTCGGCATAGAGGGCATCGACCTTTTCGGTTTGCGCGGCGTCCAGCTTCAGCTCGGCCACCAGTTTGTTGCGGAACTCGGTGGCGGGGTTGCCGCCGCCCGGTGCAGCGGGGGCAGTGGCGGGCGGGGCGTCATTTTTTGCATCTTTTTGGCCTCCAACGCTTGTCTGCTCTGGGTTTTCAGCTCTCTTTTCCGGCTCCACACCGGGCACACGCACACGCAGGGCGGCGTTGGGCACTTTCAGCACGTTGTCGCGCTGGTCGGTGACGATGCGCACGTTGGCGGTCATGCCGGGCAACAGGCGGCCGCTGCTGTTCTGGAAGCCCACAACGGCGATGTACGTCACCACGTTGGCCACGTTTTGCGCGGCTTTGCGCACCTGGCGCACATCGCCCTCGAAGGTTTGGCCGGGGAACGCATCGACCGTGAAGCTGGCTTTTTGCCCGCTGCGGATGCGGCCCACGTCGGCCTCGTCGATGCTGGCGTCCACCTGCATGTCGGACAGGTTTTGGGCAATCACAAACATCTCGGGGGCTTGCAGGCTGGCGGCCACGGTCTGGCCCTGCTCCACCGCGCGTTTGATGACGATGCCGCCCACCGGCGACACGATGCGCGTGCGCCCCAAATCCACCTTGGCCTGCGCCACCAATGCGCCGCGTTGCGCCACGGTGGCCTGCGCGGTTTTGATTTGCGCCTCGGTCACGCCCACCTGGGCCTGTGCGCCTTTCAATGCCTCTTCGGCGGTGGCCACGGCGGCCCGGGTGCGGTCGGCCTCGCTTTGGGCGATGAAGCCCTGGTCAATCAGGCGCAAGTTGCGTTCGTGGATGCGGCGGGCCTCGGCCAGGTCGGTTTGCGCACGCGACACCGCGGCCCGTGCCACGGTGGCGTTGGCCTGGGCCGTCAACACGTTGGCTTGTGCCGCGTCCAGGTCGGCCTCGGCCGAGCGCACGCGGTATTCGTAAGTGGCGGGGTCGATCTGGGCGATGAGCTGCCCGGCTTTGACTTCGCTGTTGAAGTCGGCAAACAGCTCTTTGATCTGCCCCGAAATCTGCGAACTGACCGACACCTGAGACACCGGGTTCACGTTGCCCGACGCCGACACGGTGGCCATCAACGCACCGCGCTCCAGCTTGCCCGTGCGGTAAGCCACTTCGCCCCCGGCGCTGCGGGTGTTCCACCACCAGGCACCGCCACCTGCCAACAGGGCCAGCGCCACGGCACCGGCCATCCAACTGCTTTTTTTCATGGGGCAAATTGTAGGCAGGGGGGTATGACAAGCGTGTTTGACAGGGCATTGCCACCGGTAAAGCTTTGCAAAGCACACCCCACGGTGCGCTCGCTGGTGTCAGTCAGTGCCACAGACCCGTTCGCCAGTCAGAACTGGGCACCGAATGACAGGGACCACAGGCTTGATCCAGATCAAACGGGACGAACCGCGCCAAATATCCATCACACACGGCCTAAAGTTTCCGGCACAGTGCCCGAAAACACATACAACGAGCTTTGAATCGGGTTCGTCGACCGGCAAGCAGACTGTTCTCCAGAGAGCATGCTTCCGGCCCAGTGGATCCATGCAAATGGGTCGGTTGGATCGGCAGTAATGCCTGATTGCCATCAGTCAACAGTTTTTAAGGAGCCTCATCATGAGCATGTCTATCAACACCAACGTTTCGTCCATGAATGCCCAGCGCAACACCATGACGAATGCGGCATCGATGACCACCACGTTGCAACGCCTGTCATCGGGTTTGCGCATCAACAGCGCCAAAGACGACGCCGCAGGCTTGGCGATTGCCACCCGGATGGACACCCAAGTGCGGGGCATGAACGTGGCCATTCGCAATGCCAACGACGGCATTTCCCTGGCGCAGACCGCTGAAGCCGGCATGAGCACCGTCACCGACATGCTGCAACGCATGCGTGAATTGGCCGTGCAGGCGTCCAACAGCACCAACACGGTCAGCAGCGCCACCGTGACCGCAGGCTCCGACGTTGAAAAACTCAACGACGAATACCAGCAGCTCAGCCAGGAAATTTCGCGCACCCTGAGTGCCGTGCAGTTCAACGGTCAGTCGATTCTTTCGACCACGACCAACTACAGCTTCCAGGTGGGCGCAAACACCACGACCAGTGACTCGATTGTGGTGAGCGGCAGCACACTGAACCTGGCCTCGGGCAACGTGTCTCTGGTGACCACCGGTGCAACGTCCGGGCTGAGCGTGACCTCCAACGCGGGCAACTCGAACAACATCACCGCCATTGACGCCGCGATTTCTGCCGTGAACTCCACACGTGCCAAACTGGGTGCCGTGCAGAGCCGGTTTGAAAACACCGTGAGTTTCTTGCGCAGCGCGGTGGAAAACCAGTCTGCCGCAAGGGGCCGCATCATGGACGCAGACTTCGCCGCAGAAACCGCCAACCTCAGCCGGACGCAAATTCTGCAACAGGCAGGCACTGCGATGGTGGCGCAGGCCAACCAATTGCCTCAAGGCGTGCTGGCCCTGCTTCGCTGAGCGCAAGCGCTGCTTCAAGGCAACCCCAAAGGGCTGGCGCAAATGCCAGCCCTTTTTCGCTGTCAAAGTGCACAAATAGGCACCATATTGGCCAATTGACAAAGCTTAAACAGCCCTTGAGGCTGTTAACCTGACCAATCAGACCGAGTGGGCGCAATCCAAGGAGAACAGCATGGCCATTTCATCAGCAGGTATCGGCAGCGGCTTGGATGTCAGTTCCATCGTGACGCAGTTGATGAATTTGGAAAAGCAGCCGCTCACCCAACTTCAAACCAAGGCATCAGGCCTTCAGACAAAACTGTCTGCATACGGCACGGTGAAATCGGCGCTGTCCGCTCTGCAAAGCGCAGCCAGTGGGCTGCTGGACCCGGCTGGCTGGAAGGCCAAAACCTTCACATCGGACAACACAGCAGCGGTGGATGGCACCGCAACCTCTGGCGCGCTGGCAACGTCCTTCAGCCTCAAAGTCACCAACATGGCTCAAGTGCAATCGGCACGCGCAGCCCCACTCACCGCCAACACCGCCATTGGCTCTGACGGCAGGATGGACATCCAGCTCGGCAATTGGAGTGGCACCAACTTCACCGCAGGCAGCGGCAGTGCCATCAGCGTATCGGTGGCCAGCACCGACAAACTTTCAGACATTGCAACAAAGATAAACGGTGCAGGTGCGGGCGTTACTGCGGTTGTGGTGAAAACAGGCGGCGATGAACAACTGCTGTTGCGCGGCAACACAACAGGCGCTGCCGCCGGTTTCCAAATCAAAACCTATGACGGCGGCGGCACGGCGATCACAGATGGAACGACAGGTGTGGGCAAGTTCGCCTATGACTATTCCAGCACCAACACCGCGTTTTATGGCATGACGCAGACACAAGCCGCACAAGATGCCAGCGTTGAAATCGATGGCATCGTTGTCACGTCGGCCACAAATACCGTCGCAGATGCGGTGCCGGGCGTGACATTGAACCTGAAAGCAAAAACAACCACCGCAGCCACCATCACGGTTGGCGATGACACGGCCTCAATCAAGGCAAAACTGGAAGCGCTCCAGACGGCCTACAACAAGGTGGTCACCACACTGTCGGACCTGACGAAATACGACACCTCCAGCAAAAAGGCAGGAACGTTGCAAGGGGACTCCACCGCCGTGGGCATTCAAAGCGTTCTTCGAAGCATGCTGGGCACAAATGGCCCCACAGGGAATGCCTTTGGTCGATTGAGCGATGCTGGGCTGGAGCTTCAACGCGATGGCACCTTGAGCATCAACAGCACCAAGCTGGACAAGGCTTTGAAGAACCTCCCGGAACTCAACACGTTTTTCACCGCCTCGACAGGCTCTGCCTCATCAGACGGCATGGCTCGCCGACTCAACAGCTTTGTGCAACAAGCCAACGGGGTGGACGGCAATGTGAGCGGCCGGAGCAGTGCGTTGCAATCGGCCATCAGCCGCAACAGCAAAGACCAAGATGCAATGAACTTACGGCTCACCAAGAGGCAAGCCAACCTGTATGCGCAATACAACGCGCTGGACACCAAGATGGGAAGTCTCAGTTCCATGAGCAGCTTCATCACCCAGCAAGTGGCGCAGTGGAACAAATGAACGCCCACACCCGCGCAAATTGACCCCCAAAAGCCCCGTTTATCGGGGCTTTGTTTTTTCGACAGCCCCGAACAATTGACCCCAGCACTCGGTTGGGTTCGTCGTCATGCAGACGCTTCTTCAAACCGCGTGGTTCCAACCCGTCCTTGAAGGAGCCTGTCATGTCCATGACCATCAACACCAACGTGATGTCGCTGAATGCACAGCGCAACACCATTCAAAACAGCGCCTCCATGGCGACCACCCTGCAGCGCCTGTCTTCCGGCTTGCGCGTCAACAGCGCCAAA
>JBASFL010000034.1:0-2959 GCA_049653005.1 Burkholderiaceae bacterium
CCCACGGTGGCCCAGGTGTCGACCATGGTGCCTTCGTCCACATAGGCGCCGATGTTCACGTAGCTGGGCATCAGGATGGCGCCTTTGGCGATGTAGCTGCCCTTGCGCGCCACGGCGGGGGGCACCACGCGCACGCCGGTGGCTTTCATTTCTTCGTCGCTGAGGTGGGCAAACTTGGTGGGCACTTTGTCGTAAAAGCCCAGGTCGCCGGCGCGCATCAGCACGTTGTCGTTCAGGCGGAAGCTCAGCAGCACGGCCTTTTTGATCCACTGGTGCACGGTCCACTGGCCCACGCCTTCGCGGGTGGCCACGCGCAGCTTGCCGGTGTTGAGTTGGTCGATGACGTGGTTCACCGCGTCCATCACCTCTTTGGGGGCAGAGGTGGCGGACAGGCTGGTGCGGTTGTCCCAGGCGTTGTCGATCAGGGTTTGCAGTTGTTGGGTCATGGGGTGTCTCCGAAAAAGGAAAGTCAAAAAAGGGGGTGGGGTGTGGGGCTCAGGCGTGGCGGCTTTGCACAAACGCCACGATGCGCTGGGCGGCTTCCACACACTCGGCCGTGTCGGCCACCAGGGCCATGCGGATGCGGCCTGCGCCGGGGTTGAACCCGTCCGCTTCGCGGGCCAGGTAGCTGCCGGGCAGCACCGTCACATTGTATTGAGCCAGCAATTCGCGGGCGAAGTCGGTGTCACTGCCGCCCCAGGCATCGGGCACACCGGCCCACAAATAAAAGCTGGCATCGGGCAGGGCCACGTCCAGCACGCTGGCCAGCAGCGGCGTGACCTGCGCAAACTTGGCGCGGTACTGGGCGCGGTTGTCCACCACGTGTGCCTCGTCGTCCCAGGCGGCCACGCTGGCGGCCTGCACCACCGGGCTCATGGCGCTGCCGTGGTAGGTGCGGTAGAGCAAAAAGGCTTTGATCAGCGCCGCGTCGCCCGCCACAAAACCGCTGCGCATGCCGGGCACGTTGCTGCGTTTGGACAGGCTGGTGAACATCACCAGGTTGTTGTAGTCGGTCCGGCCCAGCTGGGCAGCGGCCTCCAGCCCGCCCAGGGGCGCTTCGTCGCGGAAGTAAATTTCGCTGTAGCACTCGTCCGACGCAATCACAAAGCCGTAGCGGTCGCTCAGCTCGAACAGCATTTGCCACTCGCTCAGCGGCATCACCGCACCGGTGGGGTTGCCTGGGGAGCAGACAAACAGCAGCCGCGTGCGCGCCCACACCTCGGGGGGCACGGTGTCCCAGGCCACCGCAAAGTTGCGGGCCGGGTCGCTGGGCGCAAAGTGGGGCGTGGCCCCGCCCAACAGGGCCGCGCCTTCGTAGATTTGGTAGAACGGGTTGGGGCACACCACCACGGCATCGCGCTCGGCCGGGTCCAGCACCACCTGGGCAAACGCAAACAGCGCCTCGCGCGAGCCGTTCACGGGCAGCACCTGGGCCACCGGGTCCAGCGTCAGGCCGTAGCGGCGTTGCATCCAGCCCGCACAGGCCTTGCGCAGCGCGGGTTCACCGGCGGTGGCGGGGTACCCGGCCAGGCCGCTGGGGCTGGCAATGGCGCTGGCGTTCAGCGCATCGGTCACCAAGCGTGGCGTGGCGTGTTTGGGTTCACCTATCCCCAAGCTGATGGGGCGGTGGGCCGGGTTGGGGGTCACGCCGTCAAACAGGTTTTTCAGGCGCTCGAACGGGTAGGGCTGCAGGCGGGAAAGCAAGGGGTTCATGGGGGGGAGATTATCCGTGCGCGTCACCCCACGGCGGTGCCGGGCCGGGGTTGGGGCGGGGTGGCGCACACCGCCCTTTATCATCCGTGTTTACCCTTGGGGCTTGTTTTACAAGCTTTTTATGCCTCTGGCGCTTGATGGGTATGCGTTCTTCACTACCGTTTGTTTGCTGACTTTTTCGCTTCTCCGTGCGCCTCAACTCCATCAAGCTCTCCGGCTTCAAGTCGTTTGCCGAGCCCACCCCCTTCCAGTTGCCCGGGCAACGGGTGGGCGTGGTCGGCCCGAACGGCTGCGGCAAGTCCAACATCATGGACGCGGTGCGCTGGGTGCTGGGTGAAAGCAAGGCCAGCGAGTTGCGTGGCGAGTCCATGCAAGACGTCATCTTCAACGGCACCACCAGCCGCAAACCGGCCAGCCGCTCCAGCGTGGAGCTGGTGTTCAGCAACGAAGACCACCGCGCCGGTGGCCAGTGGAACCAGTTTGCCGAAATCGCCGTCAAGCGCGTGCTGACCCGCGACGGCAACAGCAGCTACCTCATCAACAACCAGGTGGTGCGCCGCCGCGACGTGCAAGACGTGTTTTTGGGCACGGGCCTGGGGCCACGGGCCTACGCCATCATCGGCCAGGGCACCATCAGCCGCATCATTGAAAGCCGCCCCGAAGAACTGCGCCTGTTTCTGGAAGAGGCGGCGGGCGTGTCCAAATACAAAGAGCGCCGCCGCGAAACCGCCAACCGCCTGAGCGACACGCGCGACAACCTCACCCGCGTGGAAGACATCCTGCGCGAGCTGAACGCCAACCTCGACAAGCTGGAAAAGCAGGCCGAGGTCGCGCTTCAATACAAAAACCTGCTCGCTGGCAGCACTCTCAAGCAACATCAGCTCTGGTTTCTAAAGCGCGCCGAGGCCGAGGCCGAGCAAGCGCGCATCCGCACCGAGGCGGCGCAGTCCCTCACCGCGCTGGAGGGCCGCACCGCCGACCTGCGCCGCACCGAGGCCGACCTGGAAACCCTGCGCCAGGCCCACTACGCCGCAGGCGATGCCGTCAACCAGGCGCAGGGCGCGTTGTACGAATCCACCGCCGAGGTGGGCAAGCTGGAGGCCGAAATCCGCTTCGTGGTGGAAGGCCGCCGCCGCGTAGAGCTGCGCCTGGCCCAGCTGGCCGAGCAAGCCGCCCAGTGGGCCGAACGCGAAGCCCAGGCCACCGAAGAACTGGAACACCTCAGCGGCAACAGCCTCAACGCCGA
>JBASFL010000035.1:0-5884 GCA_049653005.1 Burkholderiaceae bacterium
ACCGCCATCGCCCAAGCCGAGCAAGGCGATGCCCGCATGGTGGGGGAACTGTTGGCCGTGTTGCAAAGTCCCTTCAGCGCACACCCCGCCTTTGAAAGCTGGGCCGCTCTGCCGCCCGAATGGGCGGCCCACATCGAAATCAGCTGCTCCTCTTGAAAGCCTCACCGCCATGACCTACCCCATCCAGAAAACCGATGCCGAGTGGCGCGCCCACTTGGCCGCCAAGGGCGCTGAGCCGCTGGCTTACGAAGTCACCCGCCACGCCCGCACCGAGCGCCCCTTCACCGGCCAATACGAGCAGGTGTGGGCCGACGGCAGCTACCACTGCGTGTGCTGCGGCAACCACCTGTTCGATGCCAGCACCAAGTTCGACGCGGGCTGCGGCTGGCCCAGCTTTTCGCTGGCCGTGCCGGGCGCCATCACCGACATCACCGACCGCAGCCACGGCATGGTGCGCGTGGAAACCGTCTGCAGCCAGTGCGGTGCCCACCTGGGTCATGTGTTTGAAGACGGGCCCACACAAGGTCAATACGCCACCGGCCTTCGCTACTGCATGAACTCGGCCGCCCTCGAACACAACCCCGCATGAGCCGCTTGAACAGCACTCCCCTGCCCCCACTGTCCATGCTCGACCTGGTGGCGGTGCGCGAAGGCGGCACCGTGGGCGATGCCCTGGCCATTGCCCGCCGCACCGCGCAACACGTCGAGGGCCTGGGTTTTGAGCGCTACTGGCTGGCCGAACACCACAACATGCCCGGCATTGCCAGCTCGGCCACCGCCGTGCTGGTGGGGCACATTGCGGGTGCCACGCAACGCATTCGGGTGGGCTCGGGCGGCGTCATGCTGCCCAACCACGCACCCCTGGTGGTGGCCGAGGCCTTTGGCACCCTGGCGGAGTTGTACCCCGGCCGCATCGACCTGGGGCTGGGCCGTGCACCCGGCACCGATGGCCTCACCATGCGCGCCCTGCGCCGCGACCGCCCGGAAACCGAAGCCGATTTCCCCCGCGACGTGGCCGAGCTGCAACGCCTGCTGGCACCCGCCCAACCCGGCCAGCGGCTGGTGGCCATGCCCGGCGCGGGCACCCAGGTGCCCATCTGGCTGCTGGGCTCCAGCCTGTTTTCGGCGCAGCTGGCGGCGCAAATGGGCCTGCCCTATGCTTTTGCCTCGCACTTCGCACCGGGCCAGCTGCTGCAAGCGCTGGCCGTGTACCGCGCCCAGTTTCAGCCATCTGCCACGCTGGCCAAGCCCTACGCCATCGTGGGCGTGCCGCTGATTGCCGCCCCCACCGACGAAGAAGCCCAGTTTCTGGCCAGCAGCACCTACCAGCGGGTGCTGGGCATCCTGACCGGGCGGCGCGGCAAGCTGGCCCCACCGGTTGACCACTACCTGGACCACCTGCACACACAAGAACGTGCCGCCATTGCCGACTTTCTGGCCTGCGCCGTGATCGGCGGGCCCGACACCGTGCGCCAGGGTCTCAGCCAACTGGCGCAGGCCACACAAGCCGATGAGTTCATGCTGGTCAGTGACGTGTTCGACGTGGAGCTGCGCCTGCGCTCACTCACCATTGCCGCCGCCGTGCAACAAACCACCACCGATAATGCCGCCCCATGCGTTTCCTGATTGATTTCTTTCCCATCGCCCTGTTTGTGGGCGTGTACAAGCTGCAAGACATCTACACGGCCACCGCCGTGCTGATGGCCGCCACGGTGGTGCAAAGCGGCATCATTTACGCGCTGGACAAACGGCTGCAAACCATGCAGAAGGTCACATTGGCACTGGTGCTGGTGTTTGGCGTGCTGACCCTGGTGCTGCAAGACGAACGCTTCATCAAATGGAAACCCACCGTGCTGTACTTCAGCATGGCCGTGGTGCTGGCACTGGCGCTGGTGGTGTGGAAGAAGAACTTCCTGAAAATTCTGCTCAGCAGCCAATTGCAGCTGCCCGACGCGGTGTGGGCCAAACTCACCGGCATCTGGGTGGTGTACTTTGTGTTCATGGCCACCATCAACGGCTATGTGGCCCACTACTTCAGCACCGAAGAATGGGTGAACTTCAAGCTGTGGGGCTATGTGTTCCCGCTGGTGTTCATCGTGGGCCAGGGCCTGTACATCGCCCGGTTCCTGGGTGACAAACCCACCGACGGAGCCCCCCATGAGCGCTGAACCCCTGGCCATCACGGCCGACGCCCTGCACGCCGCCCTGACCCAAGCCCTGCAACCCACCGTGCTGGAGGTGCTGGACGAAAGCGCCGCCCACGCCGGGCACGCGGGGGCCAACGGCACCGGCCAGGGCACGCACTTTCGGGTGCGCGTGGCGGCCCCCCAAATGGCCGGTTTGTCACGGGTGGCCACACACCGCCTTGTGTATGATGCGCTGCAAAAATTCACCGCCGCCGGGCTTCACGCGCTGGCCATCGAAATTCTCCCCTCCCCCCACCACCCATGAAAACTTTGCTGTCTGCTGTGGCTGCCGCCACCCTGTCTTTGTCTGCCTCCGTGGCATTTGCCCAAAACGTGGCCATCGTCAATGGCAAGGCCGTGCCCACCGCCCGTGTGGAAGCGCTGGCCAACCAGTTGGCCAAGTCTGGCCGCCCTGTCACCGACGAGGTGAAAGCGCAAATCAAAGACGAAGTCATCACCCGTGAAATCTTCATGCAGGAAGCGCAAAAGCGCGGCCTGGCCGCCAGCAAGGACTTCAAGGAACAAATGGAACTGGCCCGCCAGACCATCCTGATCCGCGAGCTGTTTGCCGATTTCCAGAAAACCAGCCCCGTCACCGACGCTGACCTGAAGGGCGAATACGACAAGTTCACCGCGGCCAACAGCGGCAAGGAATACAGCGCCCGCCACATCCTGGTGGAAAAAGAAGAAGAAGCCAAAGACATCGTGGCCCGCCTGAAAAAAGGCGAAAAGTTTGAAGACATCGCCAAAAAAATGTCCAAAGACCCAGGCTCCGGCGCCAACGGTGGCGACCTGGGCTGGTCCACCGCCGCCAACTACGTGCCCGAGTTCAGCCAGGCCATGGTCAAACTGGAAAAAGGCCAGTTGACCGAAACCCCCGTGAAAAGCCAGTTTGGCTGGCACGTCATCCGCCTGGAAGACACCCGCGACGCCAAGCTGCCTTCCTTCGAAGAGCTGAAGCCCCAAATTGCCCAGCAAATGCAGCAGGCCAAGCTGGCCCAGTTCCAAGACGACCTGCGCAAAAAAGCCGTCATCAAATAAACCCCTGGCGGCCTTTCACCGGCCTCCATACTCCCTTACAAGCGCGGCACCCAGTCCGCGCTTTTTTATTGCCCCTGCGCCCCATGACACAGCCACACACACCGCCCCTCCGGGTGGGCATCCTGGGCTATGGCTTTGCCACGGCCACGTTTCACGCACCGCTGGTGGCCTCGGTTCCCGGGCTGACGCTGGCTGCCGTGGCCAGCAGCCAGCCCGCCAAGGTGCACGCCGATTGGCCCGGCGTGCAAGTGTTTGACACCCCGCAAGCGCTGATTGACAGCGGCGCCATCGACCTGGTGGTGGTGCCCACCCCCAACCAAACCCACCACGCACTGGCCAAGGCCGCGCTGGAGGCGGGCAAACACGTGGTGGTGGACAAACCCTTCACCCTGACCGAGGCCGAAGCCGCCGACCTGGCCCACACCGCCACGCAGCAACAGCGCCTGCTGTCGGTGTTCCACAACCGGCGTTGGGACGCTGACTTTTTGACCCTGAAAACCCTGCTGGCCAGCGGCGTGCTGGGGCGCATCACCCAGTTCACCTCGCACTTCGACCGGTTCAGGCCCTTGGTGCGCCAGCGTTGGCGCGAGTCGGGCGACCCCGGCAGTGGCCTGTGGTTTGACCTGGGGCCTCACTTGCTGGACCAGGCCCTGCAGCTCTTTGGCCCGCCCAGCAGCCTGACGCTGAACCTGCAACGCCAGCGCGACGCCGCGGTGGCCGACGACGGGTTCCACGCCGTGCTGCGTTACGCAGCGGGGGCCACAGGTGTGGGTGGCCAGCCCAACCCCCTGTGTGTGGTCTTGCACGCCAGCGCCCTGGCCGCCCACCCTGGGCCGCGCTTTGTGGTGCACGGCACGCGGGGCAGCTTCACCAAACACGGGCTGGACCCACAGGAAGACGCGCTGAAAGCCGGTTTGCGCCCCGGCAGCCCCGGCTGGGGCGTGGACCCCCAACCCGGCCAATTGAGCGCCTTGCCCGAGGGCGCAGGGCCCGATGCAGCGCTGCTGCACACCACGCCCCCCCACCTGGCGGGCGACCACAGCCGCTTTTATGCCGGTGTGCGCGACGCCATCGCCCATGGGGCCCCCAACCCCGTGCCCCCGCACGAGGCGCAGGCCGTCATGCATTGGCTGGAACACGGCTGGCGGCACGCGCACGGGGGCTGAAACACACCCGTTTACAGAGCCCATTGGCCAACACTGGCATGATCGCGGGTTTTCGACTTTTTCCGGCCCCACGCCCCATGAGCATCACACACACCGCCCACCCCCTTCTGGCCCCCGCACGCGACAGCGCACCTGCCGGTGGTGGCGCCCCGTCCGCCATGGCTTCAGCCCTGGCCAACGCATTGGGTCTGGGCCAAGGCGCGGCCCCTGCCGATCACACCCCCGCTGACGCGGTGACCGCCACCGAACGCAGCGCGGCGCCCCGTGAAAGCCGCCCCCGCGATGAGCGCCACGCAAACGGTCCACGCGGCCCCCGTGGCAATGGCAATGGGGCACGGCGTGGCAACACACGCGGTGGCCCACGCGCACCGCAAGGCGACCGCCCTGCCCGGCCCGAACGCCCCGCACCGCGCCCCACCAACCCGGTGTTGGTGCAACTGGCTGAGCTGTACCCCGCCCTGTTTGGCGACGTGGCCCTGCCCCTGAAGCGCGGCGTGTTCCAAGATTTGATGGCCGCACACCCCGAGGCGTTTGAAAAAGCCGCACTCAAAGAAGCCCTGGGCCAACACACCCGCAGCACGCGCTACCTGAAGGCCATGTCGGACAGCCTGCCGCGCCACGACTTGCAAGGCCAGCCGGTGGAAGCACTGGCCGCCGAACACGCTTACCACGCGCTGCTGGAGGTGTTCAAACGCCGCCACGCCCGCACCGGCGAAGACGTGCGCGCCGCTTTGCAAACCCGCATGTTGCAAATGCTGGATGCCTCTGGCCTGCACCGCGACGACTTTGCCCAGCGCGTGCGCACCAAAGACGAAGCCGCTGGTGCACTGCTGGACGCCGTGCTGGCCCATGCCCACGAACGCGCCGCCAAAGACGAAGCCCTGCACCGCGCCCACGCTGGCAGCGGCATGAGCGTGGAAGACTTTGCCAGCTCTTACGGCATGGACGCCGCCACCGTGGCCCAAGCGCTGGCCCGCGCGGCCCTGGTGCCATTGCCGACCAGCGATTCGGTTGAAACGCCCGTCAGCGCACCGTCCACAGCCACAGAAGCCCCATCAGCAGAGGCTGATGCAGCAGGTAATAGCTGAGGCTCCAACGGCCCGGCAGGGCCAGCACACGCCAAGCCGGTGCCGCGCCGCTGAACCACTGGGGCCGGTGGCGCAGCACCCACAGCCCGGCGGCCACGCCCCACCACACGGCGGCCAGCCAGGGCACCAGGGGCACATAGTCTTCGGTGATGGGTTTGCGGCTGATCAGCCCCAGCCAGTTCAGCCATTTTTCATTGAAAAAATAGGCTCCAGCGCTTGATAGTATTGCGTTTGCAGCTATGTATTTAAGCGAAATGACCAGCGCACCCGCACCCCACAGCCAACGGCCCCAGCCCGCGCTCAGCCGGGCCACGATCAGCATCACGGCCAGGCCGTGCAACACCCCGAAGTAAATAAAGCTGCCCGGAAACACCAGCGCAGACCCGGCCGACACCAGCAGCGC
>JBASFL010000036.1:0-19666 GCA_049653005.1 Burkholderiaceae bacterium
GGGTGGGGCCATCGACCGCCTGAGCGCCGCGCGCGAGCTGGGCCGAGAACTCACCCGCACCCAGCGCGAGGTGGACCACATGGAGCTGTCCATCATCGACACCCGCTACCGCGTGCTGGTGCAGCAACAACGCGAGCAACTGCGTGAGAACCCGCGCGACAACAAGCGCTGAAACGGGGGCTCAACCAAGGTCTGCGGCTGTCACACGGCGGTGCCATAATGCCGCCACTTTCCCACAGGAGACACGACTTGGAAGCCAGCCCCAGTGGCATGCTTTCAGCCTTGCAGACAGCCTGAGCCCGGCACACCGGGCGCGGCGGCAGCGGGGGTGAAAGCGACGCCCACCCCCTCTTTTTTGCAGTGCGCCCGTTCATGGGGCCGCTGCCCGCCCCACCTGCAACGGAGCCCGTCATGCTCAACGTGTTCACGCTGGCCAATGGCCGTTTGTTTCAAGAAGAAATCGACTCGCTGGAAGAACTGGCGCAGTTCAAACCCATTTGGGTGGACCTGGAATCGCCCTCGCCCGAAGAGCGGCGCTGGGTCAAGCAGCACTTTGGCCTGAGTATTCCCGAAGACGCGATGGACGAGGACATTGAAGAGTCCGCTCGCTTTTTTGAGGAAGACAACGGCGAGTTGCACATCCGCTCCGACTTCCTGATCGACGACGACGAAGACCCCCGCGCCGTGCGTGTGGCGTTCATCTTGAACGAGCAGAACGACGAGCTGAAAAGCCGGGGTGTGCTGTTTTCCATCCACGACGAAGACGTGCCCGTGTTCCGCCTGCTGCGCATGCGCGCACGCCGCATGCCGGGCCTGATCGACGACGCCAAAGACGTGCTGCTGATGCTGTTCGACGTGGACGCCGAGTATTGCGCCGACACGCTGGAAGACATTTACGACGACCTGGAAAACGTCAGCCGCCAGGTGCTCAACGGCGACGTGACCGACAACAAAGCCAGCGAAGTGCTGTCGGCCATAGCGCGGCACGAAGACATGTCGGGCCGCATCCGCCGCAACGTGATGGACACGCGCCGCGCCGTCAGCTTCATGATGCGCACGCGCATGCTGGGCACCGAGCAGTTTGAAGACGCGCGGCAAATTCTGCGCGACCTCGATTCGCTGGACGGCCACACCGCGTTTTTGTTCGACAAGATCAACTTTTTGATGGACGCGACGGTCGGTTTCATCAACATCAACCAGAACAAGATCATCAAGATCTTCTCGGTGGCCAGCGTGGCCTTGCTGCCCCCCACCCTGATTGCCAGCATTTACGGCATGAACTTCCAGCACATGCCCGAGCTGAGCCAGACCTGGGGCTACCCCGCCGCGCTGTGCCTGATGGTGGCCTCTGCCGTGGGCCCCATGCTGTATTTCAGAAAGCGCGGCTGGCTGAAGTGAATTTCAAGCCAAAAGTGCCTCCAGCGCTTTCCTGTATTCAATAGTTTGCTATTGGTGTTTCAGGCCGTTGCCGGATTGCCCAAGGCAGCCAGGGCCGCCAGCACCACCTGCGCGCTGTAGCGGCTGGCCACGTCGGCCACGAAGCGGCCAAAGTCCACATGGGCGCTGTCGTCGGCGCGGTCTGACACGGTGCGCACGGCGGCAAAGGGCACACCGAAGTCGTGGCACACCTGGGCCACGGCGGCCCCTTCCATTTCCACGGCCAGCGCATCGGGCAGGGCCTGGCGCAGTGCGGTGCTTTCGGCGCTGGTGGCCACAAAGCGGTCGCCGCTGACGATCAAGCCCTGGTGCACGCGCGCCGCTTGCAGGTGGAGCGCGGCAAGGGTGTCCGCCCCCAGCCAGGTGGGCAGCTGGTTCAGCGTGTGTTGGCTGGCCTCGGTCAGTGCTTGCGTCCAGCCCGTGTGAGTGGCAAACAGGGCTTGCCCGTAGCCCGGCACCTCGTGGCGCGGGAACAGGGGCGAGGCGTCCATGTCGTGCTGCAAAAACCGCTGGGCCACCACCATGTCGCCCACCTTCACGCCCGTTCCCAGCCCACCGGCCACGCCGGTGAACAGCAGGCCGTCCACCCCGTACCGTTGCAGCAGCAGGGTGGCGGTGGTGGCGGCGGCCACCTTGCCAATGCCCGACACCACGGCCACCACCTCGCAGCCGCCCAGGTGGCCCGGCCAGAAGGTGCGGCCCGCCACCGTTTCGCGGTGCTCGTCGGGCATCAGGGCCAGCACGGCCTGAAGCTCTTGTGGCATGGCGGCCATCAGGCCGATGCGAAGGGGTTTGCGGTTATTTTTTGTCACGCAGCTCGCGGCGCAAAATTTTGCCCACCGGGGTTTTGGGCAACTCGGTGCGGAATTCAATCACCTTGGGCTGCTTGTAGCCCGTCATGTTGGCCTTGCAGTAGTCGCGCACCTGGGCTTCGGTCAGGGCGGGGTCTTTCTTGACGATGACCAGTTTCACGGCTTCGCCGGTTTTGTCATCGGGCATGCCCACCGCCGCGCATTCCAGCACGCCTGGGCAACCGGCCACCACGTCTTCCACCTCGTTGGGGTACACGTTGAAGCCGCTGACCAGCACCATGTCTTTTTTGCGGTCCACAATTTTGAAGTAACCGCGCTCGTCCATGATGCCGATGTCGCCGGTTTTGAAATAGCCGTCGGCCGTCATGACCTTGGCTGTTTCGTCGGGGCGCTGCCAGTAGCCCGCCATCACCTGCGGACCTTTGATGGCGATTTCACCGGCTTGGCCTACCGCCACTTCGTTGCCGTCGTCGTCCAGGCACTTCATCCAGGTGCCGGGAATGGGCACGCCGATGGTGCCGCTGAATTCACGCGACGTGACGGGGTTGCAGCTGGCCGAGGGGCTGGTTTCGCTCAAGCCATAACCTTCGCAAATGGGGCAGCCGGTTTTTTCGAGCCACAGCTTGGCCACGGCGTGTTGCACCGCCATGCCGCCGCCCAGGCTCACCTTCAGGTTTTTCCAGTTCACGGTGCCAAAGTCGGGGTGGTTGGCCAGGCCGTTGAACAGCGTGTTCACCGCCGGAAAGCTGTGGAACGTGTGTTTGCCCAGCTCTTTCAGCACCGCAGGCAGGTCGCGTGGGTTAGGAATGAGGATGGTTTTGCCACCCATGCGCAGGCTCAGCATCATGTTCACGGTGAACGCGAAGATGTGGTAGAGCGGCAGCGCGCACACGGCGGTGGGCTGCTCGCCCGCCGGAATGCCAGACATGGCAGGGGCGTTCCACGCGTCGGACTGCAACACGTTGGCCACCACGTTGCGGTGCAGCAGCACGGCACCCTTGCTCACGCCGGTGGTGCCGCCGGTGTACTGCAGCACGGCCACATCATCGGGCTTGATGTCGGGCTTTTTCAGCGTGCCTTTGGCCCCCCGGGCCAGCGCGTCGTTGAAGCGCACGGCTTGCGGCAGGTGGTAGGCGGGCACCATTTTTTTGACGCTGCGCACCACGTAATTGACCAGGGCCCCTTTCAGCAGCCCCAGCCGGTCGCCCATGGCGGCCAGCACCACGTGTTTGACGGGGGTGTTGGCGATGCACTGCGTCAGCGTGGCGGCAAAGTTTTCGATGATGACAATGGCCTTGGCCCCCGAGTCTTTCAGCTGGTGTTCCAGCTCGCGTGGGGTGTAGAGCGGGTTCACGTTCACCACCACCAACCCGGCCCGCAGAATGGCCGCCACCGCCACGGGGTATTGGGGCACGTTGGGCATCATGATGGCCACGCGGTCGCCCTTCACCAAGCCCAGGCCTTGCAAGTAGGCCGCAAACGCCTGCGACTGGCTGTCGGTGTCGGCGTAGCTCACGGCTTTGCCCATGAAGCTGTAGGCGGTCCGGTCGCTGAATTTATGGAAGCTGTCGTCCATCAGCTGCACCAGCGATGTGTATTGCGACGTGTCAATGTCGGCGGGTACCCCGGCGGGGTAGGCGTTGAGCCAGGGGCGGGTGTCGGAATGGGTCATGGCTGTTGGTCTCCTGCTTGTGGTGTCAAAATTTCCGCACGGTCGTTCGTTTATTTCGCATTGTCTGTGATTTTGACCCAGACTGACGCGTATCTGACACCTTTTGCGCATGAAAAAAGGGTGACAACCTTGGGGTTGTCACCCTTCTCGCTGGGGCGTTTGCGCGGGTAGGGGGCTCAGGATTTGAGCGCGACCAGCACCTCGTCCAGCATCTTTTTGGCGTCGCCAAACAGCATGCGGTTGTTGTCTTTGTAGAACAGCGGGTTGTCCACTCCTGCGTAGCCCGATGCCATGGAGCGCTTCATGACGATGGTGGTGCGCGCCTTCCACACCTCCAGCACCGGCATGCCGGCGATGGGGCTGGTGGGGTCTTCCTGCGCAGCGGGGTTCACGATGTCGTTGGCGCCAATGACCATGACCACATCGGTGTCGGCGAAGTCTTCGTTGATTTCGTCCATTTCCATCACGATGTCGTAGGGCACCTTGGCCTCGGCCAGCAGCACGTTCATGTGGCCCGGCATGCGGCCCGCCACGGGGTGGATGGCGAAGCGCACGTTCACGCCTTTTTCGCGCAGCGTTTTGGTGATTTCGTACACCGTGTGCTGGGCCTGGGCCACGGCCATGCCGTAGCCGGGCACGATGATGACGCTCTTGGCATCGCGCAGCATTTCGGCGGTGTCGGTGCCGTTCACCGGCACCACTTCGCCCTGGGGTTCCGCCGCTTCGCCCGATTTGGCGGGGGCCGCACCGCCGCCGGAGCCAAAGCCACCGGCAATCACGCTGATGAAGTTGCGGTTCATGGCGTTGCACATGATGTAGCTCAGGATGGCGCCCGAAGAGCCCACCAGCGCGCCCGTCACGATCAGCAGGTCGTTGCTCAGCATGAAGCCGGTGGCCGCAGCGGCCCAGCCCGAATAGCTGTTGAGCATGGACACCACCACCGGCATGTCGGCGCCGCCAATGGCCATCACCATGTGAACGCCGAACAGCAGGGCAATGACGGTCATCACGATCAGCGGCGTCATGCCGTCTGCCACGGTGTGGGCGTTGATGAACGCACGGCCAAACCAGATCACCACCAGCAACGCGGTCAGGTTCATCCAGTGGCGGCCGGGCAGCAGCAGGGGTTTGCCGCCAATCCTGCCGTTGAGCTTGCCAAACGCGATCAGCGAGCCCGAGAACGTGACCGCACCGATCAGGATGCCGATGTAAATCTCCACCTCATGGATGGCTTTTTCGGCCCCGGTGAACTGCACCGAGGTGTCCACGTAGCTGGCAAAACCCACCAGGCAGGCCGCCAGGCCCACCAGGCTGTGCATCAGTGCCACCAGCTCGGGCATCTGCGTCATCTTGACCACCCGGGCGGCATACAGGCCAATGCCGCCACCCACCACCAGCGCCATCACGATCCAGGCCACGCCCGACGGTGTGACGCGGGGGCCAAACACGGTGGCCAGCACCGCCAGGCCCATGCCGATCATGCCGAACAGGTTGCCCCGGCGCGAGGTTTCTGGGTTGGACAGGCCACCCAGGCTGAGAATGAACAGAATGGCCGCACCGAGGTAGGCCATGTTGGAAAGGCTTTGGGACATGTTCGTCTTCCTTCTTCTTGTAATGGGTTACTTGCGGAACATGGCCAGCATGCGGCGGGTCACGGCAAAGCCCCCGAACATGTTGACGGCGGTCAGCACAATGGCGGCAAAGGCCAGCCAGAAAATCAGGCCATCGGGCCTGCCGTTCAGACCGGCTTCAGGCGGCGCAATCTGCACCAGCGCCCCGATGGCGATGATGCTGGAGATGGCGTTGGTCACGCTCATCAGCGGCGTGTGCAGCGCAGGCGTCACGTTCCACACCACCATGTTGCCAATGAAGCAGGCCAGCACAAACACCGTGAAGTGGCCCAGGAACGCGGCGGGCGCGTAAGTGCCCACAAACCAGAACGCCACAGCCGACACCGCAAACAGAATGGCCAGCGTTTTGGCCGGCATGGGGGCGCTGCTGCCGTGCCCGTGGCCGCCTTTTTTCTCGGCCACCGGTGCGGCGGCTGCCTTGGGTGGGGGGGGGGCCGCCTGTTTCAGTGGCGGGGCGGGCCAGGTGATTTCGCCGTTTTTGATGACGGTCAGGCCACGGATGGCGTCGTCTTCCATGTTGACGTTGATGACACCGTCTTTGGCTTTGCACAGCTCTTCGCTGAGGCGGAACAGGTTGGTGCCGTACAGCGTGGACGACTGGCGTGCCAGGCGCGAGGCCAGGTCGGTGTAGCCCACGATGGTCACGCCGTGTTTCACCACGGCTTGGCCGGGTTCGGTCAGCTCGCAGTTGCCGCCTTGCTCGGCGGCCATGTCCACGATCACGCTGCCCGGCTTCATCGACTTGACCATGTCGGCCGTGATGAGCTTGGGCGCAGGCTTGCCCGGGATCAGCGCGGTGGTGATGATGATATCGACCTCCCGCGCTTGCTGCGCATACATTTCGCGCTGCGCTTTTTGAAAGCCTTCGCTCATCACTTTGGCGTAACCGCCCCCGCCCGAGCCTTCTTCTTCGTAGTCCACCTTCACGAATTCGCCGCCCAGCGACACCACCTGGTCGGCTACCTCGGCGCGGGTGTCGTTGGCGCGAACAATCGCCCCCAGGCTGGCTGCCGTGCCGATGGCGGCCAAACCGGCCACACCGGCACCGGCGATGAACACCTTGGCGGGGGGCACCTTGCCCGCGGCCGTGATCTGGCCGTTGAAAAAGCGGCCGAACGCATTGGCGGCCTCAATCACCGCGCGGTAGCCGCTGACACCGGCCATGGAGGTGAGCGCGTCCATTTTCTGCGCGCGGCTCAGGGTGCGGGGCAGGGCGTCAATGGCCAGCGCCGTGGCTTGGGCCGCGGCCAATTGGGCCATCAGCTCGGGGTTTTGCGCGGGCCAGATGAAGCCGATGAGCGTCATGCCGGGGCGCACCAGCGCCACTTCGTCGGCGCTGGGTGGTCGCACCTTGAACACGATGTCCGACGTGGCCCACAGCTCGGCGGCGGTGGCCACCACGGTGGCGCCTTCGGCGCGGTAGGCGTCGTCGCTGAACGAGGCCGCATCGCCCGCACCCGATTCCACCGCCACAGAAAAGCCCAGCTTCACCAGCTTGGCCACCACTTCGGGCACCGTGGCCACCCGTTTTTCACCGGGGAAATTTTCACGGGGTACCCCAATGCGTTGGGGTGTTCGGGCCTCTGTGCTCGCGGCAATCGATCCTGGTGCGTCTGGCTGCATGGGGTCTCCTCAGGGGTGTCTCTGGAATATATAAGCAACCAATTATTCTTTGGCTTGCTTACAACAGCCTCGCATTGTGCGGGTTTTTCCAAAGCGGGTGACGCGGCGCGGGGTGGCACAAACCCGGTGCCCGGGCTCTGATAATTGCGCCATGAACACCCGTTGGAAACCCAGTGTCACCGTGGCCGCCATCGTCGAGCGCGAAGGCCGCTATTTGCTGGTGGAAGAGCACACCCCCGAAGGCCTGCGCCTGAACAACCCCGCAGGGCACCTGGACCCCGGCGAAAGCCCCGTGGCCGCCTGTGCCCGCGAAGCCCTGGAAGAAACCACCCACCGCTTCACCCCCGAGGCGCTGGTGGGTGTGTACCTGTCGCGTTTTCAGCGCGAGGCCACGGGCGAAGACATCACTTACCTGCGTTTCGCGTTTTGCGGCACCTTGGGTGAGGCGGTGCCCGGCCGCGCGTTGGACGACGGCATCGTGCGCACCCTGTGGATGACGCCCGACGAGGTGCGCGCCAGCGCCCCCCGCCACCGCAGCCCGCTGGTGCTGCGCTGCATGGAAGACCACCTGCGCGGCCAGCGTTTTGCGCTGGACACCATCCACACCGATCCGTCGGTGAGCGCATGACCTGGCTGCTGCTGGCCGTGGCCGCGTTCGGTGCGGGGGTGTTGAACGCCATCGCGGGCGGGGGCAGTTTTCTCACCTTTCCCGCCCTGGTGTTCACCGGCGTGCCGCCGATTGCAGCCAACGCCACCAGTGCGTTGGCCGTGAGCCCGGGCTATTTGGGCAGTGTGTGGGGCTTTCGGCAAGAGCTGCGGGCCATGGACCCGCGCCAGTTGCGGCGCGAGGCGGTGCTGGCATCGGTGGGCGGTGTGCTGGGGGCCGTGCTGTTGCTGGTCACCCCCGCCAAGGTGTTTTCGGGGCTGGTGCCCTGGTTGCTGCTGTTTGCCACGGCCTTGTTTGCCGCCGGGCCCTGGCTGGCCCGCCGCCGCGCGGCCTCTGACCTGGCCCTGGACCCGGCTGCCGCAGAGGGCCACACGCGTGGGCGCATGCCGGGGCTGCTGGCCGTGTCCATTTACGGTGGCTATTTCAACGGTGGCCTGGGCATTTTGCTGATGGCGCTGTACACCCTCACAGGCGAGGCGCGCATGAACCAGGCCAACGCCCTGAAAAACCTCAACTCGTTTGTGCTGTCCATCCTGTCGGTGGTGGCGTTTGCGCTGGCCGGGGCCATTGTGTGGCGCGAGGCCGCGTTGATGATGGTCTGCGCCACCGCCGGGGGCTTTGCCGGTGCGCGCCTGGCCAAACGCCTGCCCGCGCACTGGGTGCGCGGGCTCGTCATCTGCACCGGGCTGGTGATGAGTGCCGTGTTTTTTGCACGCCAGGGCTAAAGCGTCAGCGTGGGGTCGCTGCCGTTTTGGCGGCGGCCGGTGTCGATACCGGGTCCAGCCCCGTGGCTTTGACCATTTCGGCCACGGCGGGTGAGGTCAAGAACCCCAGCAGGTGGCGGGCCAGGTCGGGCTGGGCCGCGCCCTCGACCAACGCGGCCGAGAAAAAGATGGTTTGCTGCACCTCGTCGGGCAGGGTGCCGATGAAATCCAGCTCTTTGAAATACACCAGCTCGCTGACCTGCTGAAAGCCCAGCTCGGCATCGCCCCGCGCCACCACGGCGCCCACGCGTTCGCTGAGGATTTTTTTGCCCGTGACCGCCAGACGTTCTTGCACCCCCAGTTTTTGAAACAGCTCGGTGGACAAATAGGTGCCGCTGGCGCTGGCGGAATAGGCCACCGACTTCGCGTTCAGCAAGGTGTTTTTGAGGGCCGCCACCGTGCTGATGTCGGGTTTGGGCGTGCCCTTGCGAACGGCGGCCCCGATTTGCGAACGAACGATGTCCACCCGCGAGCCTTTGACCAGCTTGCCTTGCTTCATCAAGTCCTCCAGCCCACCCTCAGACAAGATGACCAGGTCGAATTTTTCGCCGCGCTCAAACCTGCTGGGAATGGAGTCGGGTGCTTTGCCAATGGACGCGCCGTACGAACTGACCACTGTGTGCCCCGTGGCGGCTTCGTAAATGGGCACCAGCTTTTTGTACGCCTCGGTGAAAGCGCCGGATGTCACCACCCGTATTTCCCCCGCGAATGTGGCGTGGGTGAAGGTGACAGCAAGCAGGGCGCCGGCCAGGGCGCGTCGGGTGAGGCGGTGCAACAGGTTCATGGTTTTTCCTTGGGGTGGGGTGGGTGGGGTGTCACTGAGCGGTGATTTTTCGGTCGCGGATCACGCGGCTCCAGGTGACAGATTCGCGCTCAATCTCTTTGGCCAGTTCGTCGCGTGTGCTGGGTTGCGGGGGCATGCCGTGGCTGTTGAGTTCGCGGGTGACGTCGGGGTGGTTCAGCACTTTCACCAGCTCGGTGTTCCAGCGGTCCAGAAGCGGCGCAGGCACCTTGGACGAGGTCACAAACGCGTACCAGTTGGACGCGCTGTAGCCCGGGTACCCCGATTCGGCAATGGTGGGCACGTTCGGCATTTGGGGGTGCCGCCGTGCCCCGGTGGACGCCAAGGGGATGAGCTTGCCGCTCTGGATGTGGGGCTGCGCGGTGTTCAGCGTGGAGTAGTACATAGCCACCCGCCCGCCCAGCAAATCTTGCAGCGCCGGTGCACCGCCTTTGTAGGGAACGTGCATGGTGTCGATTTTGGCCATGTCGTCCATCAGCTCACCCGCCAGGTGCGACGCAGAGCCCGCCCCGGTGGACGCGTATTCCAGCTTGCCGGGGTGGGCCTTGGCGTGGGCCACGAATTCGGCAAAGGTCTTGATTTTCAGGTCGGCGTTGATGACCAGGATGTTGGGGAAGTTGACGCCCATGGTGAGGGGTGCCAGGTCTTTCACCGGGTCATAGCCCAGCTTCATCAGGTGGGGGGCGATGGCCAACGGCCCCACCGAGCCAAACAAAATCACGCTGCCATCGGTGGGGGCGCCTTTGGCCATGTACTGGTGCGCGATGTTGCCGCCAGCCCCCGCCTTGTTTTCAATCACCACCGGCACGCCGATCTGTTCTCCCAACTTTTTGCCGATGATGCGGGCCGCTGCATCGGCGGCCCCGCCCGCAGCGAACCCGACCACGATGGTCACGGGCTTCTTGATGGGGAAGTCTTGGGCGTGAACCGCCGTGCCGGTTGAGGCCACCCAGGCGGCGGCCACGCAGGCCGTGGCCCGCAAAAACAAACGTTTGCTCATGGTTGTCTCCGTGAAAGAGCAGGTGAAAGCGCAGGGCCGACAGACCCTGGCGTTGGTCAGGCTTGTGCCGCCCCGTGGCGGGGTGGCAAAGGTTGGGTCAGTCGTCGCCCAAGGCCAGCGCGCTGGGCAGGCGTTTTTCC
This sequence comes from Burkholderiaceae bacterium, assembly GCA_049653005.1. GTDB lineage: Bacteria > Pseudomonadota > Gammaproteobacteria > Burkholderiales > Burkholderiaceae_C > UBA2334. Next base: position 10,549 of record JBASFL010000036.1, read on the forward strand.
ACGTTGTGGCGCAGCAGCGCGGCGGTGCGGAACACACCGTGGGCAAACTTGCCGTAGGGCAAGGTGGCAAACAGCGCCATCACCGCGCCCAGGTGCACCGCCAGCAGGGCTGGCATGGCGGCGGTGCCACCGGCCAGCCACAGCGCCAGACCGGTGGAGCTGGTCAGGAACAGCAGGGCGATGAAGCCCAGGTCCATGGGTTTTTGCGCGGCGTCGCCGTGCAGTGGGTGGCGTTGCAGCTTGAGCTTGAACAGCCCCAGCGTGCCCAGCACCAGCATCACGCCACCCGCAACACCCAACAGCTTGGGCAGGCTGGGCAGGGCGTAGGGCGCGGGCTGGTTCAGCACGTAGTGGTACAGCGTGGCCACGCTGGTGGCGGCAAAACACAGCAAAAAACCGTAGAACGTGAGGTGGTGGGCGCGGCGGCGGGCGTGGGTGTATTCGTCGTCCGCGTTGTTGCACCCCTCGCCGTGGCCACCGTCCAGGTACTTCAGCGTGGCCACGTTGCCCAGGGCTTCTTGCGTGGCGGCGGGCGTCAGCGGGGCTGACGGCGTGGCGGGCCCTGCGGTACCCGGTGCGTGGCCGCTGGTGGCAGGCGACACATCGCGCCAGAAGCGCCGCACCCCCAGCGCGAGCGCCAGCGCGGCAAACAGGAACACCGGCGCGAACAGGCCCACCAGCAGGTTGTGCGGGAACACGCTGTAGAAGTTGGCGCCGGGCGCGCTGCCCCACAGGGTGCCGTTCAGGGCCAGTGCCAGCAGCAGGAACAGCGCCAGCCCTGCGGCCAGCGCCACGCTGAGCGTGAGGCCGTTGCGCTGGTACAGCGCACCCAGTGCGGGTGGCCAGGCGTAGTCGGCATAGGTTTGGCCGCGCACGGTTGCCATGGCCTGCGGCACGTTGATGGCAAATTCGTGCGGGGGCGCGTATTGGCAGGCGTGCAGGCAGGCGCCGCAGTTGTGGCACAGGTTGGCCAAGAAGTGGATGTCGGCCCTGCCAAATTCCAGCCGCCGGGTCATGGCCGGGAACACGGCGCAAAAGCCTTCGCAATAGCGGCAGCCGTTGCAAATTTGCATTTGGCGGGCCACTTCGGCCTCGGCGCTGCTCAAAGGTGATGCAGGCACCACCTCACCGTTGGCCAGGGCGCGGGCGTCGCGCATCAGCGCGTCCAAAGGGTTAAGCGTTGACATGCTGGCCTCCTGCGGCGTTTGTGCCCAACACGGCCTGTGCCGCTTGTGCCGCCTGCGTGCCCGCAATGCGCCCAAACGCCGTGCCAATCGACATGCCCACCCCCGCGGTGTAGCCCTTGCCCAGCACGTTGCCCGCCATCATTTCACCGGCCACAAACAGGTTGGGGCTGGCCTGGCCGCCAAAGTGCACGGCGGCGGTGTCGTCGGTTTTCAGGCCCAGGTAGGTGAAGGTGACGCCGGGCTTCAGGGCGTAGCCGTAGAACGGTGCCGTGTCGATGGGGCGGGCCCAGTGGGTTTTGGCGGGGGCCACGCCCTCGGTGTGGCAGTCGTCCAGGGCGGTGTGGTCGAAGGTGCCCACGCGGCAGGCTTGGTTGTAGGTGTTCAGGGTGTGCATGAAGGTGTCCACGTCCAGGCCCAGTTGGCGGGCCAGTTCGGGCAGGCTGTCGGCTTTCACGCCGGGAAACACCGGGGGCATGAAGCGGCCCACGGCCTTGGCGTCGATGATGGAATAGCCCACCTGCCCCGGCTGCTGCGCCACCAGGCGGCCCCAGATGGCGTAGCGCTTGGGCCAGAAGTCTTCGCCCTCGTCGTAAAAACGCCGGGCCTCGCGGTTGACGACCACGCCCAGCGACACGCAGTCGATGCGGGTGCAAATGCCGCCGTCGTACAGCGGCGCGCGCGCGTCAATGGCCACCATGTGCGCCTGGGTGGGGTCGCCAATGGCGTCGGCCCCGTGGTCGTTCAGCAGGTGCTTCAGCAGCACACCCTGGTTGTAGCGGGTGCCGCGCACGATGAAGTTGTCGGCCGGGTGTTCGCCGCGTTCGTTCTGGCCCCACGCCTCACGCAGCCACTCGCGGTTGCTTTCAAAGCCTCCAGCCGCCAGCACGCAACTGCGGGCGGTGATGCGCTCGTGCGTGAGGGTGCCGTCGGGCTGCGTGACCGACACGTGGGCGGCCACGAAGCGTGTGCCGTCCATCTCGATGCGTTCGGCGGCGTATTGGTAACGCACCTGTATGCCCAGCCGTTCGGCGCTGCGGTAGTAGGCGTTCATCAGCGCTTTGCCGCCGCCCATGAAAAAGGCGTTGGTGCGGGCGGTGTGCAGCGCGCCCGACAGCGATGGCTGGAAGTGCACGCCGTGGCTGCGCATCCAGGGGCGGCAGGTGCCGCTGTCGCGGATGACGCGGCGGGCCAGGTGTTCGTTGGTCAAGCCGCCTGTGACTTTCAGCAGGTCTTGCCAAAACTCTTCTTCGGTGTAGGCATCCACCAGCACGTCTTGCGGCGCGTCGTGCATGCAGCGCAGGTTGCGGGTGTGGGCCGAGTTGCCACCGCGCCACTCGCGCGGCGCAGACTCCAGCACCCGCACGCTGGCCCCGGCCTCGCGGGCCATGAGGGCGGCACACAGCGCGGCGTTGCCACCGCCGATGACCAGCACGTCCACAGACGGTTCAGACAGATGTTGCGACATGAATTTCAAGCAAAAAATGGCCTCACCGCTTGACCATCAAGCGGTTGTAGCTATTGATTTGGGTGTTCAGGCTGAGGTGATGTTGGCGCGCTTGACGATGTCTTTCCAAATGCCCTGTTCGCGGCGTATGAACGCTTCAAAGTCCGCCGAGGGGCCACCACCGCCCACGGCGTTGTCGGTGGCAAAGCGTTCGGTCACCGCGCTGGATTTGAGGGCCTTGAAAGACTCTTCTTGCAGCCGTTTGACGATGTCGGGCGGTGTGCCGGCCGGGGCCATCATTCCGTACCACTGCGAGGTTTCAAAGTCTTTGAAACCCATTTCGGCCACCGTGGGCACGTCGGGCAGGGCCGAAATGCGCTGCTGTGTGCCCACCGCAATGGCGCGCAGCTTGCCCGAGCGGATGTAGGCCCCCAGCGCGGGCAGGCCCGCGCTGCTGGCGTGGGTGCGGCCTGCCAGCAAGTCCACCAGCTGCGGGCCCGTGCCCCGGTAGGGAATGTGCGTGAGCGAAATGCCGGTGACCAGCTTCAGGTATTCCATGGCCAGGTGCCCGGCGCTGGCGTTGCCGGCCGAGCCGTAGTCCAGCTTGCCGATGTTTTTCTTGGCGTAGGCCACGAATTCCTGGAAGTTTCGGGCCGGGATGTCGGGGTGGATCACAAACACGTTGGGCACTTTGGCCAGCAGCGTCACGGGCATGAAGTCGCGGTTCACGTCGTAGGGCTGGTTGGTCAGCATGTAGGGGTTCACGGCCAGCGTGCCCACATGGCCCAGGATGACGGTGTGGCCATCGGGCGGGGCCTTGGCGGCTTCCTGCATGGCAATCACGCCCGCCGCACCTGGCTTGTTTTCCACGTACACCGACTGGCCCAGCTGCTTGCTCAGCTCGGCCGACACCGAGCGCGCCACGATTTCCGAGGTGCCCCCCGGGGCGAACGGCACGATGAACCGGATGGCCTTGTTGGGCCAGGTGGCCTGGGCTTGCGCAGCAGCGGGCAGCAGCGTCGCACCGGCCAGGGCCAGGGTGTGGCGGCGGGTCAAGGGGGTGGTGGGGTTCATCGTGGGTGTCTCCGTTGTGGTTGTGGGAAGCGCAAAAACTCAGAACTGGTAGCGCCGCAGGCCGCCGTCCACCGGAATCACCGCCCCGGTGATGTAGCTGGCGCGTGGGCTGGCCAGGAAGGTGACCAGGTTGGCCATGTCTTCCGGCTCGCCGTAGCGGGCCATGGGAATTTCGTTTTCGCACTGCCACTGGCGGTATTCGGGCGTGTAGTTGCGAAAAATCTGTTCAGAGTGGATGCGCCCGGGCGGCACGCAATTCACCGTGACGCCGTGGGGCCCCACCATGCGCGACAGGCCCTTGGCCCAGCTGTGAATGCCGGCCTTGGCGCAGAACGCGCCGTTGGTGTGCTCGGGTTCGCTTTTGCCGGTGATGTTGATGATGCGGCCCCATTTGTGCTCGATCATTTGGTCGATCAGCGCGTCGGCCACCTGGCGGGGGCGGTGGAAGTTGAGGGTGATGGCCTCTTGCCAGCGCTCTTCGTCCACGTGCAGCTCTTTGAAGCTGCGCGAGCCGCCCGCGTTGTTCACCAGAATGTCCACCCGGCCCAGGCCTGCCAGGGCGGCGGCGGCCAGGGTTTTGGCCGCGTCGTCGGCGTACAGGTCGGATTCGATGATGACGGGCGGCTTGCCCCCCGCATCGGTGATTTCTTTGGCCACGGCCTCCAGCAGGTTCACGCGGCGGGCCGAAATGGCCACGCGCACGCCCTCGGCGGCCAGTGCCAGTGCAATGCCCCGGCCAATGCCGGTGCTGCCCCCGGTGACCAGGGCGGTTTTGTCTGAAAGTTGCAGGTCCATGGTGTGTCTCTTGGTGCGTTGAGTGATGACCGTTGCACTGTAAAAAACACGGCCTGCGTTGTGCAGGTCTGTGGCCACATGGGGGTATCACGTTTCGTGATGGCCATGCAGCCATGGCACTACATCGGCTTGGCCCCAAACCACTGGCCCTGGCGCACCAGCGTGCGGGCGCAGTCGGCCAGCACCACACGGGCGGCCAGGGCAGCGGGCGGCAGTTCGTCGTCAGACAGGCTGCACAGCAGGTTCTGGCGGGTGACGTGGGGCGCGGTGATGCGGGCCATGCGAAAACGCGTGGCCGCGTCGGCAAAGCGGGCCACCGCCGCGCCGGGTTGCAGCGTGGCGCCCAACCCGGCCCCCACCGCCTCCATCAACATGGCCAGCGAATCAATCTCCAGCACCACCTGTGGCGTGACCCGGGCCTGGGCAAACGCCGCGTCCAGCGTGCTGCGCAAGCCGTGGGGGCCGGTGGGCAAGATCAAGGGCTCGTTCGCCAGTTGGGCCAGTTCCATGGTGGCAGGAAAGTCGGTGCGGGTGTGGGCGGCCGAGGCCATGAAAAACAGGTCTTCTTCCAGCAGCGGCATCACGCTCCAGCGGCGGGCGGTTTGCAGGTTGTGGCTGGCGTGGATGCGCGAGTCGAACAGCACCGCCAAATCCAGCTGGCGGGCGTTCAGCATGCTGGCCAGGTGGCCCGAGAGGCTTTCCACCATGTGCAGCCGCACGTCGGGGTAACGCTCGCGCATGGCGCGCATCAGCGGCAGGCCCAGCACCGCGGCGGTGGTGGGGGCCAGCCCCACGCTGACCGTGCCCGACAGGCGCGACTGCTGCGCCGCGCGCATGGCCTGGTCGGCGTGGCGGAGGGTGAGCTGGGCCTCGCGGTAAAACGCCACCCCGGCCTCGGTGGGGGTGACGCCCTGCGGGCTGCGTTGCAACAGGCGGGTGCTGAGTTCGCCTTCCAGTTTGCTGATGTGCTGGCTCAGACCCGATTGCGCCAGGTCCAGGTCGAGTGCGGCGCGGCTCATGCTGCCCAGCTCCACCACCCGCACGAAATACCGCAACTGCTTGAGTTCCATCTGCTGTCTCCGGGCCTGTGCCTTGGTGTGTGCGTTTTGCGAACCATGATGGCATAGCGTGGTGGCTTGGCGCAATTTCAGTATTGCGCCAAAATAGCAGCCCAGCACTTAAAATTGCGCCAATCGACCATGAAGAATCACGTTGAATCGTTGCTTTTTGCGCTTGCAAGCTCAAATGATTGCCCTGACGGGCTGAGTTTGGCGCAATGTTTGGCGCAATTTCCGAGGGTGCCTCGGCGCAGTTTGCAACGGCAATTGGCGCAAGCGGTGTCCAGCGGGCAGCTCATGGCGGTGGGCCACGCACGCGCCCGCCGGTATGTGGCGGTGGCTCCCCCTGCTGTGTTGACCGCCTACCGCGTGCCCCCGGTGGCCAGCTGCCCCGAGGTGAACGAGCCCACCCAAACGGGGCCAGCCCGTGGGTTTCCGGCGCAGCTGGCGCTGTCGGCAGACAGCCGCGACGTCGCGGCCTATGTGCAGCAGCCTGTGGCCGCACGCCAGCCGGTGGGCTATCAGCGTGAGTTCTTGGACAGCTACCAGCCCAACGTCACCCCGTATTTGTCGCCCTCGCTGTGCCGCAAGTTGCATGGCCTGGGCCAAACGGCACAAGCCGGTGCGCCTGCAGGCACCCATGGGCGTGCGGTGCTCAACCGCCTGCTGATTGACCTGTCGTGGGCCTCCAGCCACCTGGAGGGCAACACCTACACCCGGTTGGACACGCGTGCCCTCATTGAGCAGGGCTCTGCGGCCCAAGGCAAAGCGGCGCTGGAAACACAGATGATCTTGAACCACAAAGCTGCCATTGAGCTGCTGGTGGCCAACGCCGATGCCCTGCGTTTTGACCGCTACACCCTGCTCAACCTGCACAGTGCGCTGGCCGAAAACCTGCTGCCCAACCCCGCCGACGAAGGCCGGGTGCGCCAGCACGTGGTGGACATTGGCCACAGCGTGTACCGCCCGCTGTCGGTGCCCCAGCAGCTGAACGACCTGTTTGACCTGGTGTTGCACAAGGCCAGCCAGATTGCCGACCCGTTCGAGCAATCGTTTTTTGCCATGGTGCACCTGCCCTATTTGCAGCCGTTTGCCGACATCAACAAGCGCACCTCGCGCCTGGCCGCCAACATGCCGCTGCTGAAAGCCAACCTGTGCCCGCTGACCTTTTTGGGTGTGAGCCCACAGGCCTACAGCACCGCCGTGCTGGGCGTGTACGAAATGACCCGGGTGGAGCTGTTGCGCGACCTGTACGTGTGGGCCTACGAGCGTTCCACACAAGAGTACGTGGTCATTCAGCAAAACCTGGCCCAGCCCGACCCCACCCGCCTGGCTTGGCGCGACGTGATCAAGCGCACCGTGGCCCAGGTGGTGCGCCAGCCGCAGCGCGACAGCCTCACGGCCATTCAAGACGCGCTGGCTGCGCAGTGGCCACCTGGCACCACGCAGCAGCAGCGTGACGATGTGCAGGCGCTGGTGGTTGAAGAACTTCAGCGCCTGCACGAGGGCGTGTTGGCGCGCTACGGGCTGCGGCCCTCTGAGCTGCACGCCTGGGTGGTGGCCCAGAACATGCCGCTGGTAAACCGCCCCGCTGCCTAAAATCCCCCCATGACAGCCAAGCAAAAAATCGTCGTGGGCCTCAGCGGAGGTGTGGATTCGGCCGTGAGTGCCTACCTGCTGAAACAGCAGGGGCATGAGGTCATCGGCATCTTCATGAAGAACTGGGAGGACGACGACAACAGCGAATACTGCTCGTCCAACATCGACTTTGTCGATGCCGCCAGCGTGGCCGACGTGATTGGCATTGAGATTGAACACGTCAACTTTGCCGCCGAGTACAAAGACCGCGTGTTTGCCGAATTCCTGCGCGAATACCAGGCCGGGCGCACCCCCAACCCCGACATTTTGTGCAACGCCGAAATCAAGTTCAGGGCGTTTTTGGACCACGCCTTCGCCCGTGGGGCCGACAAAATTGCCACCGGCCACTACGCCCGCGTGCGCTGTGTGGGGGCTGATGGCAGCTTGCTGCCGGTGGAAACAGCCCAGCTGGGCGATGGCCGGTTCGAGTTGCTCAAAGGCCTGGACCCCGCCAAAGACCAAAGCTACTTTTTGCACCGCCTGACGCAGCCGCAGCTGGCCAAAACCCTGTTCCCGGTGGGCGAGCTGCACAAGACCGAGGTGCGCCGCATTGCCGCCGAGATCGGCCTGCCCAACGCCAAAAAGAAAGACAGCACCGGCATCTGCTTCATTGGCGAGCGGCCTTTCCGCGACTTCTTGAACCGCTACATCGCCCACGAACCCGGCCCCATCAAAGACCCCAAAGGCCGTGTGCTGGGCCAGCACGTGGGCCTGAGTTTTTACACCTTGGGCCAGCGCCAGGGCCTGGGCATTGGCGGCGTGAAGGCACGCGGTGCCGAGCTGAAAGCCGTGCAAAGCCAGGGCCTGCGCGGCGTGGGCGAGCACGAGCCCTGGTTTGTGGCCCGCAAAGACCTCAAAACCAACACCCTGTGGGTGGTGCAGGGGCACGACCACCCGTGGTTGCTGAACAGCGAACTGGTGGCCCAAGACATGAGCTGGGCCGCAGGCACCGCGCCCGACCTGAGCGTGCCCCGCCGCCTGGCCGCCAAAACCCGCTACCGCCAGGCCGATGCACCTTGTGTGTTGCAGGCTGCGCCCACCGGCGGCCCGTTGACCGAGGTGCAAGACCCCGGTGGCATCCAGCTGGTGTTTGACGACCCGCAATGGGCCGTCACGCCTGGTCAATCGGCCGTGTTGTACGACGGCGAGGTGTGCCTGGGCGGTGGGGTGATTGCCTGACCGGGGTTTTCTGTCGCGCTCAGGGAAAACAACAACTTGTCCCCTTTGGGGCTGCGCTGATACGCTGGTTCGCGTCAGCTTTGTTGTCCCATTTTTTTAAAAAAGCGAGCGCACCGTGAACCATTCCTTCCTCTCCACCTTTCGCTTCCCCGACGGCACCTGCATTCCCCAGGCCCAGCCCGTGATGGGGCAGCCGGTCACGTTGGAATCGCCCGGTTTGGCCGTCATGACCGACCTCACCGCCGTGCGTGCCGCCACCACGGCGCCCGACACCCCGCTGACCCAGGCCCGCCAGACCATGATTCACCAAGGCGTGCGCCTGCTGTTTGTGGTCAGCGACATGCCGTGTGTGGGGGGGCTCATCACCTCCACCGACCTGGAGGGCGAGCGGCCCATGCAGGTGATTGCCCAACGCGGCGTGAAGTACGAAGAGTTGTCGGTGGCCGACGTGATGTCGCCCCTGTCGGTGCTGGACGCCATCGACTTCGACGAACTGGGCCACGCCACGGTGGCCAAGGTCATCGCCACCTTGAAACACGTGGGCCGCCGCCACATGCTGGTGGTGGAGCGCGCCAGGGCACAGAGCCCCGCCCGCGTGCGGGGGGTGATTTCGCACACCCAAATCGAACGCCAGCTGGGTCAGTCGCTGGACCTGCTGGACTTGGCGGGCACGTTCGCCGAAATTCGCCAGTCGTTGGCGGCTTGAATCGCTCTCAGCAAAAAAGGGCCCTGGCATTGATGCC
>JBASFL010000037.1:0-2679 GCA_049653005.1 Burkholderiaceae bacterium
AGTCCACCGAGCCCAGGGATGCATGGCCCATGCCCGCCACCAAGGTCAGGGGCACGGCGTAGGCAATGTCGGCAGCCACGATGCGGGGCAGCGGCAGCAGGGGGAACAGCACCAGCAACACCGTCACACCAATGGCGCCAGCCCCCACCGAGGTGAGCGTGACCAGCGTGCCAATCAGGGCGCCGAACACCAGCGGCAGGCTCCAGTGGCGGGCCTGGGTGGCCGCCGCTTCCTGGCCGGCGGCCACGGTGCGGGGCAGTTGTTTGCCGCGAATGGCTTTGTAGAGCGTGGCCACGGCGGTGAGCAGCAGGGCAACACCCAAGGTGGTGGTCATGATTTTTTGCACGCCACCGCTGGCTGGGCCCAGTTGGTGCAGCACCCCCAGGGTGACCAGGCTGGCCGGGATGCTGCCCGCACACAGCTGGCCCACCACACGCCAGGGCACCAGCTTTTGCCGCGCCAGGCTGACGGTGCCGCCCATTTTGGTGAAGGCCGCAAACAGCAGGTCGGTGCCCACGGCCATGTAGGGCTTCACGCCGAAAAAGAAAATGAGGATGGGTGTCATGAGCGAGCCGCCGCCCACGCCGGTCAACCCGACGATCAGGCCCACACCAAACCCCGCCACCACGAATGAAATGTCAAACATGGGGCGCACTGTAAAAAGCAATGCACATAACGCAAACTACATTTTCGTCATTCATGTAGATCAAAAGTGGCATATAGGCCGGTTGGCTGTGGCCACGCGGGTGTGTGTGCTTGCGGTAGCATCAAAGCCATGTCCCAGCCCAGTTCCCCCGATGAAAGTCTGAGCACCACCGTGCCGGACTTGCTGATCGACGGGGAGGCGCTGGACCTGGACCTGGACCTGAACCTCGACATTGATTTCGCCGCTGCAGCCCTGGACACCGCGCCGATGGCGGTTGCCCCGGCCCCTGTTCAGCCCTCCGCGCCTTTGCCTCCCGGTGTGTTGTCTTCGCCCCACGCACACCCCCAACCCGCCCGGGGTTTCAGTGTGGACGCGGGCCAGACGCTGGCGGGCACCAGCGGCTTTCCGTGGCAAGACCGGCGTGTGCTGGTGGTGAGTGCCGATGTGGACGAACGCGTGTACCTGCGTGCCCGGCTGGCCCTGGCCAAGCTGGTGTGGGTGGACGAAGCCGCCACCACCACGCAGGCCGAAGGGGCCATGAACACCCACCGCTACCTCATGGCCATCTTCAACTTGGATGTGCCCGTGGTCGACGGCCTGGCTCTGGCCCAGCGGTTTCGCCAAACCCACCCCGAGGCTGCTTGTGTGGTCACGGGTGTCGCGTCACCCTTGGCGGGGCCGCTGGGTGTGTGGGGGCGTTGGCGCCAATGGCGACGGGAGCAGGCGCTGCAAGGTGCCGGTGTGGAGTGGCTGGCCAAACCCCTGTTGCCCAAAAAGGTGGCCCAGCTGTTCACCCGTGTGCACAGCCAGCGCGCAGTCAAATACAAATAAATAGCTTAAAACCCAATGCTGTCAAGCGATGGGTGCCATTTTTGCTTTTTTGTTCTCTGCGCTTTTGCGGGCGAGTTTCAGCGCAAACCGGGCCGGGTCGAGTGCCAGTGCCAGGTCTTTCTCCACCGGCCAGGGTTCGTCTTCCATTTGAGCGGCCAGCAATTCGGCCCCCAGCATCGACAAGGTCAACCCCCGCGAGCCCAGGGCGCACAGCGCCCACAGGCCGGGTTCGCGTGGCACGTCCGGCAGTTGCAGGTGGGGGGGCAGTGGCTGGGTGGTGGGCACCGCACCCACCAGCGGCAGCCGGTCGAGTGAGGCGCAACGCACTTGCGCCCAGCCCTGCAACTCGCCGCTCGCGCGTTGCCGCTCGAACAGCGCGTGGGCAGCGGGCAGTGTGGCAGCCAGGCTGGCGGCATTGCGGTCGTGGCTGGCCGGGCTGACCGTGGTGTCTTGCTGGCCCCGTTCGTAGGTGGAGCCCATGGCCCACAGCCGTGTGCCTTGCGGGTGGGTGCTGTCTTCGAAGCAGGGCACGTACACCCCGTGGTCACGCAGCGGGTGGGCGGCCAGCGGCTCACCTGCCAACGGGCCGAAGCTGAGTTGTCCCTTCACTGGGCGCAGCGCCTCGCCGGTGGGCAGCAGCGCGGCGCTGCCATAAGCGGCGGCCACCACCACATGGGCGGCCTGGGCCAGCACCTGGCCTTGGGCATCCAGCGCTTGCCACAACCCGGTTTCCCCGGCAGACGTGCGCTGCAGCCGTGCCACGGTGCAACCCCAGCGCACCTGCAGCTGGCCGGTGGCTTGTGCTTGCGCCAGCCAGGCGTGCACCAGCACGGCGGGGCGCACGGTGATGGCGGGAATGGGGGGCGGCGGCGGGGTGTCGGGTGCGCCGGTGTCTGGGCTGGGGTCCTCGTTGTCGGCGTCGTCGCCTTGGCGCAGGTTGGTCACCCAGGTGGTTTGCCAGCCCTGGCCTTGGGGCACATGGCGTTGCAGCGCACGGGTGTGCAGTGCCATGCCGCTGCGCGACAGGCGCGACAGCACCGTTTCGCGGGCGGTGACGTGTTCACTCAGCATGCCCACGGGCAAGCCCGAGGCGCCTTGTGCCGGGCCTGGGGCTGCGTCCAGCAAGGTGACGTGCCAGCCCCGGCGCGTGAGGCTGGCGCACGCGGCGGCACCGGCCAGGCCAGCCCCGATCACCAGGGCGG
>JBASFL010000038.1:0-33190 GCA_049653005.1 Burkholderiaceae bacterium
TGTCGCATCCCGGATGATCATAAGGACGCTTGATAAACAAACCAGGCTGCTGGGCGTACCAGTCCTTCATGGCCTGAATGGGTGTTCTGGACTTCAGCGCTGACTGGGGCAATTGGTGGTTGTACAAAGCCACGTAGCGCAGCAGCGTCTGCTCCAGATCCTGTCCACTTTGGAAGCGGTGGCTTCGCAGCACATCGGCAATGCGTCCGTTGAAACGCTCGACCATGCCGTTGGTGCGCGGCGTTCTGGGTTTGGTCAGCCGGTGCTCAATGCCCAGGCCAGCGCACAGCTGATCGAACTCGTGCTCTCCCGTGGGTTGCCTGGCGCGTGAGGCAAACAGCCGATCGGTGAACTCCTTGCCGTTGTCTGTGAGTACCTTCTGAATCCGCATCGGGCATGCCTTGTGCACCGCGTTCAGAAACGCCTTGGCACTGGCGGCCGTCTTGTTTTTCTTGATTTGCACGAACACCCAGCGGGTGGCCCTGTCGATGGCCACGAACAGGTAGCGTCTGCTGCTCTCGTCCTGCATCTGCGGCAGGTACTTGAGGTCCACATGCAGGTAGCCCGGCTCATAGACCTTGAACGTCTTGCTCACCAACGCAGGCTGCGCCGGTTTGAGCTCTCCCAGGTTGCCCACACCGTGGCGGCGCAAACAGCGATCCAGGCCCGAGCGGGTGGCCTTGGGGCAGATGAATTCGCGTGTGACCGCCAGCAGGTCATCCAAAGGCAGCAGCAAGGTGCGGCGCAGTTCCACCACCACGCGCTCCTGCGCGGTCGTGAGGGTGGTTTGCAGACGGTGCGGGGTGTGGGAGGCGTCGTGCACGCTGGTGCGCTTCTTCCACTTGTAAACCGTCGCCTCGGTGATGCCAAAGCGTTGAGCCAGAGTTGCGGCGCTGTCACCGCTGGAGGCGATCTCGGCTCGAATGGCCGGCGTGGTGCGGGCATTCTTGTGCAGCGCGATCATCATCAGAGGACTCCCGGGGCAAGGATTGAACGGCCCAGCAGATCATCCACCAACTGGCGCATCGTCTCTCGCGCTGCCAGCAACGGGTACCTTCTGGGGTCTATGCAATCATCCGGGATGCGACATGTATGTTGCCAATGGTGGTGATGAAGAGCGGTTTGCGTAGCGAAAATAGTTTCCAGATGTCGCACCTCGAATAATTGCAGATACCTCAAAAGATACCCGTTACTTGCAGCGAGACACACAATGCGTGAGTGAAAGATGATCTACTGGATCGCTCAATCCTCAAGTCAGTCTTTGACTAAAAAAGCCCGAACCGTTGCCAGTTCGGGCCTCTTTATTGATAGCTACCACCGCTTTACAGTCAAGCGGTAGAGCCCGTTTTGGCTTGAAATTTACTTCTTCGCTGGCGGCACATCCGTGCAACTGCCGTGCGCCACCTCAGCCGCCATGCCGATGCTCTCGCCCAGCGTGGGGTGGGGGTGGATGGTTTTGCCGATGTCCACGGCGTCTGCGCCCATCTCAATGGCCAGGGCCACCTCGCCAATCATGTCGCCCGCGTGGGTGCCGACCATGCCGCCGCCCAGGATCTTGCCGTGGCCGTGTGCTTCGGGGCTGTCGTCAAACAGCAGCTTGGTCACGCCTTCGTCGCGGCCATTGGCGATGGCGCGGCCTGAGGCTGTCCAGGGGAACAAGCCCTTCTTGACCTTGATGCCTTGGGCTTTGGCTTGGTCTTCCGTTAAGCCAACCCATGCCACCTCAGGGTCGGTGTAGGCCACGCTGGGGATGACCCTTGCGTTGAACGCTGCGGCGGCCAGTTCTTTGTTGCCTTGCAGTTCACCGGCAATCACTTCCGCAGCCACATGCGCCTCGTGCACCGCCTTGTGCGCCAGCATGGGCTGACCCACGATGTCGCCGATGGCGAAGATGTGCGGCACGTTGCTGCGCATTTGAATGTCGACGTTGATGAAGCCACGGTCTGTCACAGCCACACCGGCTTTGTCGGCGGCAATCTTTTTGCCGTTGGGTGTGCGGCCCACGGCTTGCAGCACCAGGTCGTACACCTGGGGCGCTGACGCAGTGCCGCCCTCCTCTGCCGGTGCAAACGTCACTTCAATGCCTTCGGGCAAGGCGCGGGCGCCCACCGTTTTGGTCTTGAGCATGATGTTGTCAAAGCGCTTGGCGTTCATCTTTTGCCAGATCTTGACCAGGTCGCGGTCAGCGCCTTGCATCAGGCCGTCCATCATTTCCACCACGTCCAGGCGTGCGCCCAGCGTGCTGTAAACGGTGCCCATTTCCAGGCCAATGATGCCGCCGCCCAGAATGAGCATGCGTTTGGGCACTTCTTTCAGCGCCAGAGCGCCGGTGGAATCGACCACGCGCGGATCGTCGGGCATGAAGGGCAGGCGCACGGCTTGGCTGCCAGCGGCGATGATGGCTTTTTTGAACGCCACCACTTTTTTGCCGCCGGTTTTTTCTTGCGCGGTGCCGGTGGTTTCTTCCACTTCCACGTGGTTGGGGCCCACAAACGCGCCGTAGCCGCGCACGGTGGTCACCTTGCGCATTTTGGCCATGGCGGCCAGGCCACCGGTCAGTTTGCCAATGACCTTTTCTTTGTGGCCGCGCAGCTTGTCGATGTTGACCGCCGGTGCGCCGAACTCCACGCCCAAGTCACCCAGGTGGGCCACTTCGTCCATAACGGCTGCCACGTGCAGCAGCGCTTTGGACGGGATGCAACCCACGTTCAAGCACACGCCACCCAGGGTGGCGTAACGCTCGACGATGACGACTTTCAGCCCCAAGTCGGCAGCCCGGAAGGCGGCTGAATAGCCACCGGGGCCACCGCCCAGCACCAACAGGTCGCACTCGATGTCTGCACTGCCGCCAAAGCTGGCGGCGGTGGGGGCAGCCACGGCCGCAGCAGGTGCCGCAACAGTTGTAGCTGCCACAGCAGGCGCAGCTTGCGCTGGGGCCTGTTTCGGCTCTGAAACTTCGCCCGCCGCTTCCAGCACCAGCACCACAGAGCCTTCTTTGACCTTGTCGCCCAGCGCGACCTTCAGCTCCTTGACCACACCAGCGTGGCTGGACGGGATTTCCATGGAGGCCTTGTCGCTCTCCACGGTGATGAGGCTTTGTTCGACCTTGACCGTGTCGCCGGGTTTGACCAGCAGCTCGATCACGGCCACTTCGTCGAAGTCGCCAATGTCGGGAACCTTGATGTCAATGTTTGCCATGTTCAGGTTCCTTTACAGCATGATCCGGCGGAAGTCGGCCAGGATCTGACCCAGGTACACGTTGAAACGGGCCGCAGCGGCGCCGTCGATCACGCGGTGGTCCCAGGTCAGGCTCAGCGGCAACATCAGGCGTGGCTGGAAAGCCTTGCCGTCCCAAACGGGCTCGATGGTGCTCTTGCACACGCCCAGAATGGCCACTTCAGGTGCGTTGATGATGGGTGTGAAATAACGCCCGCCAATGCCGCCCAGCGAAGAAATGGTGAAGCACGCGCCGCTCATGTCGGCGGGGCCCAGTTTGCCGTCGCGGGCTTTTTTGGCCAGCTCGCCCATTTCCTGGCTGATCTGGAAGATGCCTTTTTTGTCGGCATCTTTGATCACAGGCACCACCAGGCCGTTGGGCGTGTCGGCCGCAAAGCCGATGTGGAAGTACTGCTTGTAGACCAGGCTGTCGCCGTCCAGGCTGCTGTTGAACTCGGGGAACTTCTTCAGCGCGGCCACACAGGCCTTGATGAGGAAGGCCAGCATGGTCACCTTCACACCGCTCTTCTCGTTCTCTTTGTTGGTGGAGACGCGGAACGCTTCCAGGTCGGTGATGTCGGCATCGTCGTGGTTGGTGACGGCCGGAATCATCACGGCGTTGCGCAACAGGTTGGCACCGCTGATCTTCTTGATGCGGCCCAGCTCTTTGCGCTCGATGGGGCCGAACTTGGCAAAGTCCACCTTGGGCCATGGGATCAGGCCCAGTTCTGAACCACCGCCAGTGCCTGGGGCCTTGGCCACCGCAGCCGCCACGGCAGATGCAATGGCCGTGGTCTGGATGGAGCCGGACATGACACCGCGTGTGAACGCTTGAACATCATCAGGCGTGATGCGGCCCTTGTGGCCAGTGCCCTTGACTTCAGCCAGCGGCACACCCAGCTCGCGGGCGAACTTACGAACCGAGGGCGATGCGTGGGGCAACCCAGTAGCCACGGTGGTGGGGTTGTGTGCGGGCACCGCCACGGCAGCTGTTGCGGCCAAGGGTGCGGCAACCGATGCCACAGCAGGGGCTGCTACAGGTGTAGCAGGTGCAGCAACTGGCGCTGCAGCAGCTGGGGCACCGGCGGCACCTTCCAGAATGGCCAGCAGGTCGCCGATGTTGACGGTGTCGCCCAGCTTGACCTTCAGCTCTTTGATGACACCCGCGTGGGACGACGGAATTTCCATCGACGCTTTGTCGCTTTCCACAGTGATGAGGCTCTGCTCCACCTTCACGGTGTCGCCTGGCTTCACAAACACCTCAATGACCACCACGTCTTTGAAGTCACCAATGTCTGGCACGTGCACAAACACGGGTGCCGTACCCGCCACGGGTGCAAAGGGCTCGCCTTTGGGCTCGGCAGCACCCAAGAAAGGTGTAGCTGCCGGGGCAGATGGGGCGGGCGCTGGGGCCACATTTTGTTCAGAAACGGGTGCTGAAGCCGGTGCAGCGGCGGCACCGGCCACCTCCAGCATCACCACCAGCGAGCCTTCTTTCACCTTGTCGCCCAGGGCGACTTTCAGTTCTTTCACCACGCCAGCGTGGGAAGACGGGATTTCCATCGACGCCTTGTCGGACTCGACGGTGATGAGCGACTGCTCGGCCTTGACCGTGTCGCCCACCTTGACCATCAGCTCGATGACCGCGACCTCATCAAAGTCCCCAATGTCGGGGACTTTCACTTCAATGATTGCCATGATGTTCTGTCTCCGTTTTGATTACGCGTACAGCGGGTTCACCTTGTCGGCTTTGATGCCGTACAGGGCAATGGCCTCGGCCACTTTGGTCAGGGGCAGCTTGCCTTCGTCGGCCAGGGCCTTGAGTGCGGCCACCACGATGAAGTGGCGGTTCACCTCGAAGTGCTCGCGCAGCTTGCTGCGGAAGTCGCTGCGGCCAAAACCGTCGGTGCCCAGCACTTTGTAGGTGCGGCCAGCGGGAATGAACGGGCGAATTTGCTCGGCATACGCCTTCATGTAGTCGGTGGAGGCCACCACGGGGCCGGTGGTGCCGCCCAGTTGTTGCGTCACAAACGACACCTGAGGGGTTTCCAGCGGGTGCAGCAGGTTGAAGCGGTCGGCGTTCTGACCGTCGCGGGTCAGTTCGTTGAAGCTTGGGCAGCTCCACACGTCGGCCTGCACACCCCAGTCGGTGGCCAGCAGGGCCTGGGCGGCAATGCTTTCGCGCAGGATGGTGCCGGAGCCCAGCAGTTGCACGCGGTTGGCGCCGTCAGCACCGGGCTTGCACAAATACATGCCCTTGATGATTTGCTCTTCCGTGCCAGCGGTCAGGCCGGGCATGGCGTAGTTTTCGTTCAGCAGGGTCAGGTAGTAGAAAACGTTGTCCTGCTTTTCCACCATGCGCTTCAGGCCATGGTGCAGGATGACGCCCACTTCGTGCGCAAAGGTCGGGTCGTAGCTGATGCAGTTGGGAATGGTCCCCGCCATGATGTGGCTGTGGCCGTCTTCGTGCTGCAGGCCTTCGCCGTTGAGT
Source organism: Burkholderiaceae bacterium (assembly GCA_049653005.1). GTDB lineage: Bacteria > Pseudomonadota > Gammaproteobacteria > Burkholderiales > Burkholderiaceae_C > UBA2334. The sequence continues at coordinate 5,708 of JBASFL010000038.1, forward strand.
GTGGTGCGGCCCGAGGTACCGCCCAGCAAGAAGCCGCGTGCCTGCATGTCGCCCGCCGCCCAGGCCAAGTCGCCAATGCGCTGGAATCCGAACATGGAGTAGTACACATAGAACGGCACCATGATGCGGTTGCTGGTGCTGTAGCTGGTGGCAGCTGCAATCCAGCTGCTCATGCCGCCAGCTTCGTTGATGCCCTCTTGCAGAATTTGGCCAGCCTTGTCTTCCTTGTAGTACATGACCTGGTCTTTATCCACCGGGGTGTACTTCTGGCCTTCGGGGTTGTAAATGCCGATCTGGCGGAACAGGCCTTCCATACCGAATGTGCGGGCCTCGTCCACCAGGATGGGCACGACGCGTGGGCCCAGGGCCTGGTCGCGCAGCAACTGGGTCAAGAAGCGCACATACGCCTGGGTGGTGGAGATTTCGCGGCCTTCGGCCGTGGGCTCCATCACGCTCTTGAACGTGTCCAGCGATGGCACGGTGAAGCTTTCATCGGCCTTCGTGCGGCGCTTGGGCAAGTAGCCACCCAAGGCCTTGCGGCGCTCGTGCAGGTACTGCATTTCGGGCGTGTCGTCGGCAGGCTTGTAGAACGGAATTTTGAACAGCTCGCTGTCGGGAATGGGCAGGTTGAAGCGGTCGCGGAAGATTTTGATGTCTTCGTCGGTCAGTTTCTTGGTCTGGTGCACGTTGTTCTTGCCCTCGCCCGCCTTGCCCATGCCAAAACCTTTCACGGTTTTGATCAGGAGCACGGTGGGTTGGTCTTTGTGCTTCACGGCGGCGGCGTAGGCGGCGTACACCTTTTGCGGGTCGTGGCCCCCACGGCGCAGGTTCCAAATGTCGTCGTCAGACATTTTGGACACCATTTCCAGCGTTTTGGGGTCGCGGCCGAAGAAGTGCTTGCGCACGTAAGCGCCGTCGTTGGCTTTGAAGCTTTGGTAGTCGCCGTCCAGCGTTTCCATCATCAGCTTGCGCAGGGCGCCGTCTTTGTCGCGGGCCAGCAGTGGGTCCCAGTTGGAGCCCCACAGCAGCTTGATGACGTTCCAGCCCGCGCCGCGGAACTCGCCTTCCAGCTCTTGCACGATCTTGCCGTTGCCGCGAACTGGGCCGTCCAGGCGCTGCAGGTTGCAGTTGATGACGAACACCAGGTTGTCCAGCTTTTCGCGCGCGGCCAAGCCGATGGCGCCCAAAGACTCGACCTCGTCCATTTCACCGTCGCCGCAGAACACCCAGACCTTGCGGTTTTCGGTGTTGGCAATGCCACGGGCGTGCAGGTACTTCAGGAAGCGGGCCTGGTAGATGGCCATCAATGGGCCCAAGCCCATGGACACGGTGGGGAACTGCCAGAACTCGGGCATGAGCTTGGGGTGTGGGTAGCTAGACAGGCCCTTGCCGTCCACTTCCTGGCGGAAGTTGAGCAATTGCTCTTCGGTCAGGCGGCCTTCCAGGTAGGCGCGGGCGTACACGCCGGGCGACACGTGGCCCTGGATGTACAGGCAGTCGCCGCCGTGGTTTTCAGATTCGGCGTGCCAGAAGTGGTTGAAGCCCGCGCCAAACAAATGCGCCAGCGAGGCAAACGAGCCAATGTGGCCACCCAAATCGCCGCCGTCGGCGGGGTTGTGGCGGTTGGCCTTGACGACCATGGCCATGGCGTTCCAGCGCATGTAGGCGCGCAAACGCTCTTCAATTTCAATATTGCCGGGACAACGCTCTTCCGCATCGGTCTCAATGGTGTTCACATAGCCGGTGTTGGCCGAGAACGGCATGTCGATGCTGCTTTCGCGGGCGTGCTCCAGCAATTGCTCAAGCAAAAAGTGGGCGCGGTCGCCCCCTTCGCGCTCGATGACGGCGGACAGCGCGTCCATCCACTCACGGGTTTCTTGGCTGTCGGCGTCTTGGGCGGCGCGGCCCAATGTTTGGGGGTCCTGGGGGTTGGACATGGTCTTGTCTCCTGTGCGTTTGACCGGTTTACAACTCTTCAAAATTGACAAATGTAAGTTTCTCACAAGCCGATTTTTATTTCAACATATAAATACACGTTTCATATAATGAGATATTGATGGGCGACAATTGCCCCACCCCGACAGATACCCGCCCCAGCATGCGTGACACCGCGCCTGCGCCGCCCCATGCCACAGCACAACCGCCTTCCACAGCCGCCCCAGGCCCATCCATCTTTGCCGCGCCGTTATTGGTGGATGCGTTGGTGGCGCAGGCAGGCCCCTTCCGCCCAGGACCGTTTTGCCATGTTGGGGCCGCTGGTGGCGGTGGTGCTGTTTGTGCTGGTCATGCTGACCGCCTTTGGCTACCTGCGGCTGGAAGAAATCGACCGGGAGCAAGAAGCCGTCACGCGGGATGTGGAATACGCGCAACAGCGCCTGCGCCTGCGCCTGCTGGAACGCCAGGAACAACTGATGCGGGTGGCCCGCCAAATCACCAACCACGAGATCGAGGAAGAAGAGTTCATCTTCCAGGCCGAAAACCTGGTCAGCCAATACCCCGAGCTGCAGGCCGTCACCTGGATCGACGAACACCGGGTGGTGAGGGCCTCGCACGCATCGCCCAGCGCCACCGAAAACAGCCAGCGCAAAACCGGTGACGTGTTGGCCCCGGGTGAAACCGATGGCACTTATGACCTGGCCCGTGACCTGCGGCAACCCATCTACTCTGGCCCCCAGACAAAAAGCGACCAAGGGGCCACGCTGCTGGTGCAAATCCCGCTGACCGATGCGGCCCGTTTCTCGGGCGTGGTGATGGGGGAATACACCATCGACGGTTTGCTGCGCTTTGGCGTGCCCTCTGAAGTGATGGCACGCTACGCCGTGGCCCTGACCGACGACCAGCAACGCCTGCTGGCGGGCACCGTGCCGGCCGCGCCCAACCGCTTGTTTGCCGGGTTGCCCTGGTCGGCGCGGGGCATTGAACAGGAAGTGCCCGTGTCGCCCGTGGGCAACAGCCTGGTGCTGCGGGCCCAGGGCTACCGCACCTCGCAGGACATGGTGGGCGGAGGGTTCATGTGGCTGATCGGGGCGCTCAGCACCCTCACCCTCTGGATGCTGGTGGGCACCTGGCGCCACACCCGCCGTCGCGTGCAGGCCCAGCAAGCGCTGGTGGCCGAAACCAACTTCCGCCGCGCCATGGAAAACTCCATGCTCACCGGCATGCGCGCACTCGACATGCAGGGCCGCATTTCCTACGTCAACCCCGCGTTTTGCAGCATGACCGGCTGGACCGAGTCCGAGCTGGTGGGCCGCACGGCCCCTTTTCCGTATTGGCCCGACGAAGACCGCGAAACCCTGGCGGCCCGCCTGGAAGACGAGTTGAGCGGGCGCTCCAACCCCGGTGGTTTCGAAGTGCGGGTGCGCCGCCGCAACGGCTTGATTTTTGACGCCCGCATGTACGTGTCGCCCCTGATCGACCCCAACGGCGTACAAACCGGCTGGATGACGTCGATGACCGACATCACCGAACCCCGCCGCATCCGCCAGGAACTCACCGCGTCTTACGAGCGCTTCACCACCGTGCTGGAAAGCCTGGACTCTGCCGTTTCTGTGGTGCCCCTGGGCGGTGACGAGTTGCTGTTTGCCAACAAGCTCTACCGCCTGTGGTTTGGCATGGACGGCCAAGGCCACCGCCAGGTGGTGGACATGGCGGGCGTGCCCGCCGTGCAAACCACCGACGACACCGACCAAGTGGACGAACTGGCCGGCCTGCCCACCGACCCACTCACCGATGCCCGCCCCGAAAACGCCGAGGTGTTTGTGGACGAGCTGGGCAAATGGCTGGAAGTGCGCTCGCGCTATGTCACCTGGGTGGACGGGCGGCTGGCGCAAATGGTCATTGCCACCGACATCACCGCCCGCCGCCGGGCCGAACAGCTGGCCGCCGAGCAGGCCGAACGGGCCCAAACCGCCAGCCGCCTGATCACCATGGGTGAAATGGCCTCCAGCGTGGCCCACGAACTCAACCAGCCGCTGACCGCCATCAGCAACTATTGCAGCGGCATGGTGTCGCGCCTGCAAAAGAAACAAATCAGCGAAGAAGACTTGCTGGGCGCGTTGGAAAAAACCGCGCGCCAGGCCCAGCGGGCGGGGCAAATCGTGCAGCGCATCAAAGCCTTTGTGAAGCGCAGCGAGCCCAACCCCACGCCGTCCGACTCGGCCACCATGGTGGCCAACGCCATTGAACTGGCCGACATCGAGCTGCGCCGCCAGCAGGTGCGGCTGACGCACTACGTGGCCGCCCGCCTGCCGCTGCTGATGGTGGACCCCATCCTGATCGAACAGGTGCTGATCAACCTGCTGAAAAACGGGGCCGAGTCCATCTTGCAGGCCCAACGGTCTGTGGCGCAGCGGCAAATTGAATTGAAGGTGCTGCCCCGCCGCATCGATGGGCTGGACGTGATCGAGTTCAGCGTGCGCGACAGCGGCAAGGGCGTGCCTGACGAGTTGCTGGAGCGCATCTACGAGGCCTTCTACAGCACCAAAAGCGAAGGCATGGGCATTGGCTTGAAACTGTGCCGCAGCATCATCGAATCGCACCACGGGAGGATCCAAGTGGAGAACCTCTACAATGGAAACGAGATTTCGGGGTGCATTTTCAGCTTCTGGATTCCGGTCGTTTCACAGCTGAGCCATGCCTCAGCACCGCCCCCGTCGGCGTGAACCAACGCCCACCCAAGCCGCCCCGATGCCCCCTGCCGCAGAAAGACACAGATGAGTTTGATCCCCAAAAAAGGCACGGTGTACGTGGTTGATGACGACGAAGCCGTGCGCGATTCGCTGCAATGGCTGCTGGAAGGCAACGATTACCGCGTGCGCTGCTACGAATCGGCCGAGGCCTTTCTGAGCCGCTACGACACCCGCGAGGTGGCCTGCCTGATCACCGACATCCGCATGGTCGGCATGTCGGGCATGGAGTTGCAAGACAAACTGATCGAACGCCGCTCGCCCCTGCCCATCGTGTTCATCACTGGCCATGGCGACGTGCCCATGGCGGTGGAGTCCATGAAAAAAGGCGCGCTCGATTTCATCACCAAACCGTTCCAGGAAGCCGACCTGCTGCCCATGGTCGAACGCATGCTGGACAAAGCCCGCGAAGCCTTCAGCGGCCACCAGAAAGCCGCCAGCCGCGACGCCTTGCTGTCGAAGCTCACCAGCCGCGAAGCCCAGGTGCTGGAGCGCATCGTGGCCGGTCGCCTGAACAAGCAAATTGCCGACGACTTGGGCATCAGCATCAAAACGGTGGAAGCGCACCGCGCCAACATCATGGAAAAGCTCAACGCCAACACAGTGGCCGATCTGCTGAAAATCGCCCTCGGCCAGAACGCCCCGAAAGCGGCTTGAGCGCCCCGCAAGCCCACGTATTTTCATAGTGAACTTTGCCCACCAGTCAAGCGCTGGCGGGCATTTTTATTTATATTTTCAGCATGACAGCCCAACGCATCGACGGCAACGCCCTTTCTCGCCAACTTCGCACCTCGGTGGCCGAACGTGTGGCCGCGCTCAAAACCCGTGGCATCACCCCCGGTCTGGCCGTGGTGCTGGTGGGCGACAACCCCGCCAGCCAGGTGTACGTGCGCAACAAGGTGAAAGCCTGCGAAGACACCGGCATGCACTCGGTGTTGGAAAAATACGACGCGGCCATGACCGAAACCGCGTTGCTGGCCCGCATCGACGCGCTCAACAACGACCCCACCATCCACGGCATCCTGGTGCAACTGCCCCTGCCCGCCCACATGGACGCGCACAAGGTCATTGAAACCATTTCACCCGCCAAAGACGTGGACGGCTTCCACGTGGCCAGCGCTGGCGCGCTGATGGTGGGCCAACCCGGCTTCTGGCCCTGCACGCCCTACGGCTGCATGAAGATGCTGGAAAGCATTGGCTACAACCTGCGCGGCAAACACGCGGTGGTGATCGGGCGCAGCAACATCGTGGGCAAACCCATGGCGCTGATGCTGCTGCAACAAAACGCCACCGTCACCGTGTGCCACAGCGCCACGCCTGACCTGAAGGCCATGACCCTGCAAGCCGATGTGATCGTGGCCGCCGTGGGCAAGCGCAACGTGTTGACCGCCGACATGGTCAAACCCGGCGCCGTGGTGCTGGACGTGGGCATGAACCGCAACGACGAAGGCAAGCTGTGCGGTGACGTGGACTTTGACGGCGTGAGCCAAGTGGCTAGCCACATCACCCCCGTGCCCGGTGGCGTGGGCCCCATGACCATCACCATGTTGATGGTGAACACACTGGAATCGGCCGAGCGCGCATTGGCATCGGCCTGAAAAACAGGGCCTTGACGCTCAACGCTGGCGGGGCAAACCCGTCAGCGCCCACAAGGCGCAGGTGGCGGCCAGCCACTGCAGCAGCACCAGGCCCGAGCCCATGCCGTGCCACAGCTTCAGGTTGCCGCCCGCGGCGCGGGCCGTGACGATCTGATGGGCCACCCAGGTGTCTTGCACCACCGCAGCCACCACGGCCAGAACAGAAAAAACCAGAGCAAACAAAGAAAGCCTGGCAAGCGGTAGAGGCATTTTTTTCATTAAAAACCATGCCACCCCAAGCCCCGCCACCACGCTGAGCTTGGACACCACCGCAAACAACGACGCGGCCACCGGCCCTGCCACCGCTGGGCTGCCCAACTGCGCAAACAACAAGGGCACCGCCACAAACGCCAGGGCCGTGACACCGCCCCACCACAGGGCGGCCAGCATCACCGTGAACCGTTGCAGCATGGTGAGGCGGGCTTATTCGTAGCGAACGCCCACAATTTCATAGTGCTTGGTGCCACCCGGGGCCTGCACTTCCACGCTGTCACCCTCTTCCTTGCCAATCAGGGCGCGGGCTATGGGGCTGCTGATGTTGACGCGGCCCAACTTCAAGTCGGCCTCGTCTTCGCCCACGATTTGGTAGGTGACCTGCGTGCCGCTGTCTTCGTCTTCCAGGTTGACGGTGGAGCCGAACACCACTTTGCCACCGGCGTCCAGCGTGGAAGGGTCGATGACTTGGGCCACCGACAGCTTGCCTTCGATTTCGGCAATGCGGCCTTCGATGAAACCCTGACGCTCTTTGGCCGCGTCGTAGTCGGCGTTTTCGCTCAGGTCGCCCTGGGCGCGGGCTTCTGAAATGGCGTTGATCACCCAGGGGCGTTCAACGGTTTTGAGCTTGTGCAGTTCCGCTTTCAGCGCTTCTGCACCGCGTTTGGTCACGGGAAAGGTGGCCATTGTGATCTCCGGATAAAAGACAAACCGCCACAGAGAAGCCCTGTGGCGGTTTGTGGGGTTGGCTTGTGTCGGGCTTGAGTGTAATGCTCAGGCAGTGAGCTGCGCGTGCATTTCCTGCACCGAAATCACACCCAGGTTGTCCATGGCCTTCATGCCTTCGACCGCGGCTTCAGCACCGGCGATGGTCGTGAAGGTGGTCACGCGGGCCAACAAGGCAGAGGTGCGGATGTGGCGCGAATCGGCAATGGCGTTGCGGCGCTCTTCCACCGTGTTCACCACCAGCGCGATGTCGTTGCTCTTGATCATGTCCACCACGTGGGGGCGGCCCTCGGTCACTTTGTTGACCGTGGTCACGGGCACGCCAGCGGCGGCAATGGCCTGTGCCGTGCCTTTGGTGGCCACCAGCTCAAAGCCTTGCGCCACCAGCCCACGCGCCACTTCCACCGCACGCGCTTTGTCGTTGTTTTTCACGGAAATGAAGGCCTTGCCCGAACGCGGCAGCTTGGTGCCTGCGCCCAGCTGGCTTTTCACAAACGCCTCGCCAAAGGTCTTGCCCACGCCCATGACTTCGCCTGTTGACTTCATCTCGGGGCCGAGGATGGTGTCCACACCGGGGAACTTCACGAACGGGAACACGGCCTCTTTCACGCTGAAATAAGGCGGTGTCACTTCTTTGGTGATGCCTTGCGACGCCAGCGTCTGGCCCGCCATGCAACGCGCGGCCACCTTGGCCAACTGGATGCCCGTGGCCTTAGACACGAACGGCACCGTGCGGCTGGCGCGGGGGTTCACTTCCAACACGTAAATCACGTCTTGGCCGTCGATGTTCTGGATGGCGAACTGCACGTTCATCAGCCCCACCACGTTCAGCGACGCGGCCATGGCCTTGGTCTGGCGCTTGATTTCGTCCACCGTGGCAGCGCTCAGGCTGTAGGGGGGCAGCGAGCAGGCCGAGTCGCCGCTGTGCACCCCAGCCTGTTCGATGTGCTCCATCACGCCACCGATGAAGGTCTGACCTTCAGGATCGCGCAGGCAGTCCACGTCACACTCGATGGCGTCGTTCAGGAAGCGGTCAAGCAGCACGGGGCTGTCGTTGCTCACCTTCACGGCTTCGCGCATGTAGCGCTCCAGGTCGCGCTGCTCGTGCACGATTTCCATCGCGCGGCCGCCCAGCACGTAGCTGGGGCGCACCACCAGTGGGTAACCCAAGGTGGCGGCTTTTTCCAGCGCTTCGGGTTCGGTGCGGGCGGTGGCGTTGGGCGGCTGCTTCAGGTTCAGCTCGCGCAGCAGGGCCGAGAAACGCTCGCGGTCTTCGGCCGCGTCGATCATGTCGGGGCTGGTGCCGATGATGGGCACGCCTTCGCGCTCCAGGCCCAGGGCCAGCTTCAAGGGCGTTTGGCCACCGTATTGAACGATGACGCCGGTGGGCTTTTCTTTGTCCACAATTTCCAGCACGTCTTCCAGCGTCAGCGGCTCGAAGTACAGGCGGTCGGAGGTGTCGTAGTCGGTGGACACGGTTTCGGGGTTGCAGTTGACCATGATGGTCTCGTACCCGTCTTCGCGCATGGCCAGCGCGGCGTGCACGCAGCAGTAGTCAAACTCGATGCCCTGGCCGATGCGGTTGGGGCCACCGCCCAGCACCATGATTTTTTTGTTGCTGGTGGGCTCGGCCTCGCACTCGCCATCACCATCGCCCTCGTACGTGGAGTACATGTAGGCGGTGTTGGTGGCGAACTCGGCGGCGCAGGTGTCCACGCGCTTGTACACGGGGCGCACGTTCAGCGCACGGCGGGCTTCGCGCACGGCCTTGTCGGTGGTTTGCAGCAACTTGGCCAGGCGGCGGTCGGAGAAGCCTTTTTTCTTCAGGCCACGCAGGTCGTCGGCACTCAGGCTGGCCAGAGCGCCCTCGCCTTTTTCAGCGGCCAGTGCGTCCAGGGCCAGTTCGTTTTTGACGATGTCTTCGATCTGCACCAAAAACCACTTGTCGATTTTGGTGATGTCGTGCACTTCGTCGAGCGACCAACCGGCGGCGAAGGCGTCGCCCACGTACCAGATGCGGTCGGGGCCGGGCTCACCCAGCTCTTTTTCCAGGATTTCGCGGTCCTGGGTTTTTTCGTTCATGCCGTCCACGCCCACTTCCAGGCCGCGCAGGGCTTTCTGGAAGCTTTCCTGGAAGGTGCGGCCCATGGCCATGACCTCGCCCACGCTCTTCATTTGTGTGGTCAAGCGGCTGTCGGCGGTGGGGAATTTTTCGAACGCAAAACGCGGGATCTTGGTGACCACATAGTCGATGCTGGGCTCGAAGCTGGCGGGCGTGGCACCGCCGGTGATCTCGTTGCGCAGCTCGTCCAGCGTGTAGCCCACGGCCAGCTTGGCCGCCACCTTGGCAATGGGGAAACCCGTGGCCTTGGAGGCCAGCGCCGACGAACGTGACACGCGCGGGTTCATCTCAATGACGATCATGCGGCCGTCAGCGGGGTTGACCGAGAACTGCACGTTGGAGCCACCGGTGTCCACCCCAATTTCACGCAGCACCGCCAAACTGGCGTTGCGCATGATCTGGTATTCCTTGTCGGTCAGCGTCTGGGCGGGGGCCACGGTGATGGAGTCACCGGTGTGCACGCCCATGGGGTCCAGGTTTTCGATGGAGCAGATGATGATGCAGTTGTCCGCCTTGTCGCGCACCACTTCCATCTCGTACTCTTTCCAGCCCAGCAGCGATTCTTCAATCAGCAGCTCGTTGGTGGGCGAGGCTTCCAGACCGCGCTTGCAGATGGTTTCGAACTCTTCGGGGTTGTAGGCAATGCCACCGCCCGTGCCACCCAGCGTGAAGCTGGGGCGGATGACGGTGGGAAAGCCCACCGTTTTTTGCACGGCCCAGGCTTCGTCCATGCTGTGGGCAATGCCCGAACGCGCAGAGCCCAGACCGATTTTGGTCATGGCGTCTTTGAACTTCAGGCGGTCTTCTGCCTTGTCGATGGCTTCGGGCGTGGCGCCGATCAACTCGACCTTGTATTTGTCGAGCACGCCGTGGTGCCACAGGTCGAGCGCGCAGTTCAGCGCGGTCTGACCGCCCATGGTGGGCAGGATGGCATCGGGGCGCTCTTTGGCAATGATTTTTTCAACCGTCTGCCAGGTGATGGGCTCGATGTAGGTGACGTCGGCCGTGGCCGGGTCGGTCATGATCGTGGCGGGGTTGCTGTTGATCAAAATGACCTTGTAACCCTCTTCGCGCAGCGCTTTGCAGGCCTGCACGCCGGAGTAGTCGAACTCGCACGCTTGCCCAATGATGATGGGGCCCGCGCCGATGATGAGAATGCTTTTGAGGTCTTGACGCTTGGGCATTATTTGGTTCCTTTGGCCGCGGTCATCAAGGCGGTGAAGCGGTCGAAGAGATAGGCAATGTCGTGCGGGCCAGGCGACGCTTCGGGGTGACCCTGGAAGCAGAACGCGGGCTTGTCGGTGCGGGCCAGGCCTTGCAGCGTGCCGTCAAACAGGCTGACGTGTGTGGGGCGCAGGTTGGCAGGCAGGGTTTTTTCGTCCACCGCAAAACCGTGGTTCTGGCTGGTGATGCTGACGCGGCCCGTGTCCAAGTCTTTGACCGGGTGGTTGGCACCGTGGTGGCCGAACTTCATCTTGAAGGTTTTGGCCCCACTGGCCAGCGCCATGATCTGGTGCCCCAGGCAAATGCCGAAGGTGGGAATGCCGGTTTCAATCAGCTCGGCTGCCGCGGCAATGGCGTAGTCGCAGGGCTGTGGGTCGCCAGGGCCGTTGGACAGGAAAATGCCGTCGGGCTGGTGCTTCAGCACTTCCGAAGCAGGCGTTTGTGCGGGCACCACGGTCACTTTGCAACCGCGCTCGGCCAACATGCGCAGGATGTTGTGCTTCACACCAAAATCGTAGGCCACCACATGGAACGTGGGTGCGTTTTGCTGGCCATAGCCGGGGGTGCCGTCGGCACGGGCCAGCTGCCACTCGGATTCGGTCCATGTGTAGCTGCTCTGTGCAGACACCACCTTGGCCAGGTCAAGGCCCGACATGTTGGGGGCGGCCTGGGCAGCGGCCACGGCGCGGGCTTTGACGGCATCGGTCACGGCTTCGCCAGCGGCCAACGCCAGGATGCAACCGTTCTGTGCGCCGTGCGTGCGCAGGCGGCGGGTCAAGGCCCGGGTGTCGATGTCGGCAATGGCCACGGTGCCTTCGCGCTGCAGGTATTCGCTCAGCGTGACGGTTTTGCGGAAATTGGATGCCAGAAGGGGCAGGTCTTTGATGATCAGGCCGGCGGCGTGGACGCGCGAGGCCTCCACGTCTTCGTCGTTCACCCCATAGTTGCCAATGTGCGGGTACGTCAGGGTGACGATTTGCTGGCAGTAGCTGGGGTCGGTCAGAATTTCCTGGTAGCCGGTGATGGCGGTGTTGAACACCACTTCACCCACGGTCTGACCAGTTGCGCCGATGGATTTGCCTGTAAAGACCGTGCCGTCTGCCAGAGCAAGGATGGCTTTTGGATGGACGGGGTGCACGGGTATTCTCCAGTTGGGCGCGCACCGGGTGCCCCGCCGTGCAGCCGCGTTCAAGCTCGGGCCGTGTGGCCCAGGAACAGGGTGTGGGGGGTGGGCGGAGAACTCCGCCGCGTGCGCGCAAAAAGTTGCAGGTAAACCCTTAAATTATACGGGCGCGACACGGCCTGCCTTGGGCCAACGCCGACAAAAATCCGTCAGTGAGCGCCGCGCACCAGCCGCACCACCAGTGGGGTTCGTTTGGACACCTCACCCAGGGCTTCGCCAGTGCTGAAATTGACCGCCCACCCGTGCAAAAAAGCCACTTGGTTCACGCTGGAGGACGTGCGCCCCTGGGCGATGTTGCCGTAGTTGTAGGGGTTGAATGCACCCCCGCCGGCCACGGTGGTGGATGCGCTCCAGTGGGGTTGCAGTGGCGTGTGGGGAAACAGCACGGGGTCCACGGCCGCAGGGGTCTGACCCCCATCGATCAACCGCTTGAGTTCGGGCACATGGGGCAAGCGCCACGGGCGTTTGCTGGATTCAAAGGCTGCTTTCGCCAAGGCCTGGGCCTGGGCATGGTCGAACAGCCGGGCTTTGCCGGTGCAGGTGGCGCCGTTCCATGCCATGCCCTCCACACAACGCCGCCAGACCAGTTTGGCTTGTGTGTCGGTGACCTCGTCACCGGCCTCTGACACCTGAAAACGCGGTGGTGTGCCGGCTGAGGCCGTTGGGGTTGCGGCGTGCGCCCCCCACACCACCAGCCCAAGGCTTGCACACACCGCGGCGCGAAACCAGGCGCACACCATCAGGGTTTGGCTGCACTGGCGTGCAGGCAAATGGCGGCAGCAGCGGCCACGTTGAGAGACTCTTCGCCACCGGGCTGTGCGATTCGAATGGCCTGCACATGGCCAGACAAGATATCAGCAGAAACGCCCTGCCCTTCGTGCCCCATGACCCAGGCGCACGGCCAAGGCAACGCAGCGCGGTGCACCCACTCGCCTTGGTGAGAACTGGTGACCAACACGGGCACCTGCAAACCGGCCACATCGGAGGGGGACAGCCCCTCCATCAAACGCAAACCGAAATGCGCCCCCATGCCCGCACGCAACACCTTGGCGCTCCACAAAGCCGCCGTGCCTTTGATGGCCAGCACCTGTGTGTAGCCGAAGGCAGACGCGCTGCGCAGGATGGAGCCCACGTTGCCCGCGTCTTGCACACGGTCCAACACCACGGTGGGGGCCAAAGGTTCCACGGCTTCGGGCACAGGCAAATCGACCACAAAGCCCATGCTGGCGGCCGATTCAAGGCCGCTGATGTCGCGCATCAACGCATCGGGAATGATGATGATTTTCGCAGCTGAAAAACTATACCCATCAAGCGCCAGAAGCCAATTTGACTCACAAAATACCGCCAGCGCCGGTTGGAGTCCGCGCGCCAGCAATGCGCGGCACAGGTGGTCCCCTTCCAGCCACACCTGGCCCAGCTTGCGGTGGGCGGTGTTGTCGCGGGCCAGCAAGCGCAAGCGCTTGAGCAAGGGGTTGTCGCGCGAGGTGATGCGTTGCGGTTCGGTCATGTCGGCGATTGTGGCGGTGGGCGCAAATGGGCGGCGGCCACCGGCGCGAAAGAGCGGCGGTGTTCGGGCAAGGCACCGTGTGTTTGCAGGGCCTTGAGGTGAGCGGCCGTGCCGTAGCCTTTGTGCGCCGCAAAACCGTATTCGGGGTGTTGTTGGTCGAGTTCGACCAGCATGCGGTCGCGCGTGACCTTGGCCAGGATGGAGGCGGCGGAGATGCAAGGCACCTTGTCATCGCCTTTGACAATGGCTTCGGCCAACACGTCCAGCGGTGGCAAGCGGTTGCCGTCGACCAATACCTTGGCAGGCTTCAGGCGCAACCCATCCACCGCGCGGCGCATGGCCAACAAGGTGGCTTGCAAAATGTTGAGGCTGTCGATCTCAGCCACGCTGGCCTGGGCCACCGAGCAGCACAAGGCTTTGGCCCGAATTTCATCGAACAGGCGCTCGCGCTGCGCCGCAGACAGTTTTTTGGAATCGGCCAAACCCGCAATGGGTTGGCGCTCGTCCAAGATGACGGCAGCGGCCACCACGGGCCCAGCCAAGGGGCCGCGCCCGGCCTCGTCCACACCGGCCACCAGGCCGACCACGTCCCATTCCAAAGGCACTTGTTGCGCCAAAGGCATGGTTGAGCGGCGGCGCGTCATGCACGCCCCATCAGTGAACGCACCACGCCCACGGACAGACCCACGGTGTCGCGGGTCAGTTCGGTGTGCAGCTGCTGAAAACGCGTTTGCACCTCGGCCACGCGCGCGGGGTTTTCAAACCAGTTCAACACCTCGCGGGCCAGGGAGGCGGGCGTTGCCTGCTCTTGCAACAACTCGGGCACCACAAACTCACCACACAGGATGTTGGGCAGCCCCACCCAAGGCTGAAGCTTCTTGCGGCGGGTGATCTGCCAGCTCAGCCAGTTCATGTGGTAGGCAATGACCATGGGCCGCTTGAACAGGGCGGCCTCCAGGGTGGCGGTGCCGCTGGCAATCAGCGTCACATCGCAAGCGGCCAGTGCGTCGTGCGACTGCCCTTGCAACACCTGCAATGCGTGCCCCAAGCCGCTGGCAGTGGCCAGCCGGTCAAGGCAAGGCTTCAAGTGGGGCACAGCGGGCAACACGAACCTGACGGTGGGCAATGCCCGTTGTATCAAGCGGGCGGCATCCAAAAACCGCTGGGCCAAGTGGTCCACTTCGGCCTGGCGGCTGCCCGGCAGCAGCGCCACCACCGGCGCATCGGCAGGCAAGCCCAGGCGGGCACGGGCGGTCAAGCGGTCGGGTGTCACCGGAATGTGCGGGGCCAAAGGGTGGCCCACGTAGGTGGCAGGCACACCGTGCTGGGCCAGCAGCTCGGGCTCGAACGGGAAAATGCACAACACGTGGTCGGTGCTGTCTTTCAGTTTCTGGGTGCGCTCGGCACGCCATGCCCAGACCGAGGGGCACACAAAATGCACGGTGGGCACACCGCGCGCTTTGAGTGAACGCTCCAGTTCCAGGTTGAAATCGGGGGCATCGACGCCCACAAACAGCTTCGGGGGAGCGGCCCACAAACGGTCTTGCAGTTGCCGCCGGATGCCCACAATTTCACGGTAGTGGCGCAGCACTTCCACGTAGCCGCGAACGGCCAATTTTTCGCTGGGCCACCACGCCTGGAACCCTTGTGCGGCCATGTGTGGCCCACCGATGCCTGCGGTGGTGAGCTGGGGGGCGTCAGCCCGCAGCCCCTGAAGCAACACGGAAGCCAGCAGGTCACCCGACGTTTCACCGGCGACCAAGGCAATGTCTGGCGCACCCAGAGTGGGCGCAACACCGTTCATACCGCCCCGCCGCAATCAGCGAACAATGCCGCGCTGGGGCGAAACCGCAGCCAAAAATTGCCCCATCAGCTCGACATCGGTTTTGGCGTCGGGGTGGGAATCGGCCAGGCGGGCGATGTCTGCCTGCGCTTGCACAAGGGTCAAATCACCCCTGTACAGGGCCTTGTGCATGGCTTTCACGGCGGAAATGCGTTCGGCATTGAAACCTCGGCGGCGCAGCCCTTCGAAGTTCATGGAACGCGCAGCGGCAGGTTGCCCCTGACACATGACAAAAGGGGGCACGTCGGCAAACAGCAGTGAGCACATGGCCGTCATGGCGTGGGCACCGATGCGCACGAACTGGTGCACCACGGTGAAGCCGCCCAAAATCACCCAATCACCCACCTCCACATGCCCTGCAAGCTGGGTGTTGTTGGCAAAAATGGTGTGGTTGCCCACGAGGCAATCGTGCGCCAGGTGGGTGTAGGCCATCATCCAGTTGTCGTTGCCCAACCGCGTCACGCCACCCCCTTGTGCTGTGCCAATGTGATAGGTGCTGAATTCGCGGATGGTGTTGCGGTCACCAATGAGGAGTTCGCAAGGCTCGCCCGCGTACTTCTTGTCTTGGTTGATCGCGCCCAAGGAGACAAACTGAAAAATGCGGTTGTCGCAACCAATGGTGGTGTGCCCCTCAATGACCGAATGGGGCCCGACAGTGGTGCCCGCCCCGATCTTGACGTTGGGGCCAATGACGCTGTAGGGACCCACGCTGACCGAGCTGTCCAGCTCGGCCGCCGGGTCAACCAACGCGGTGGGGTGTATGAGGCTCACGGGCGATCACCCATTCACGCAATGGTGCGCATGGTGCACATCAGTTCCGCTTCGGTCGCGGTTTCACCCCCCACACTGGCGCGTGCCTTGAATTTGAAAATGCCGGCGCGCATGCGCTCCAACTCCACATCCAGAATCAGCTGGTCACCCGGTTCCACCGGGCGCTTGAAGCGTGCACCGTCAATACCGGCGAAGTAGTACACGGTTTTGTCGTCAGGGGTGACACCTTGCGTGTCAAAGGCCAACAAGGCGGCGGCCTGGGCCAAGGCTTCCAACATCAACACACCCGGCATGACGGGGCGGTGAGGGAAATGCCCCAAGAAGTACGGCTCGTTGATGGACACGTTTTTCAGTGCCTTGATGCGCTTGCCTTTTTCAATCTCCAGCACGCGGTCCACCAGCAGAATGGGGTAGCGGTGGGGCAGTTGCTTGAGAATTTGGTGAATGTCCATCATGTGTTTTCCAACTTTTTGATCCGGTCACGCAAGGCGTGAAGTTGCTTGAGTGTGGCCGCATTTTTTTCCCAGGCGGCATTGTCATCGATGGGAAACACGCCGCTGTATTGGCCTGCCTGGCGAATGGAGCGTGTCACCACACTGGCCGCAGAAATGTGCACATGGTCTGCCAGCGACAAATGGCCCAACACCACCGCACCACCGCCCACCGTGCAGTGTTTTCCGATGATGGCACTGCCCGCCACCCCCGCACAACCCGCCATGGCGGTGTGTGCGCCAATGTGCACGTTGTGCCCGATTTGCACCAGGTTGTCGAGCTTCACACCGTCTTCAATGACGGTATCGTCCAACGCGCCACGGTCCACGCAGGTGTTGGCGCCCAACTCCACGTCGTTGCCAATGCGCACAGCACCCAGCTGTTCAATTTTGACCCAGGCCCCGCCGTGTGGGGCAAAGCCAAAACCATCGGCCCCCACCACCACACCCGGGTGAAAAATGCAGCGGTCACCCACCACACAATCCCGCCCCAACGTGACACGGGAATGCACCAGGCAATTGGCGCCAAGCTGTGCGCCCGCCTCCAACACCACATGGCTTCCCAAACAGGTTTGGCTTCCCACCACGGCACCAGGACCCACGTAGGCCATGGGCCCAACCGTTGCATCGGCGGCGACGAATGCGGTGGGGTCAATCACTGCTGTGGGGTGAATCGAGGGGCTCGATACCTTGGCGTGCACCGCTCGCCAGAATTGCGTCAATTTGGCGAAGTGGTGGTAAACATCAGGCACCACGATGCAAGGGCCCCGCGCAGCAGCTGCATCGGCCAATCCTGGGCCCACCAACAACGCGGAGGCCTGGGTTGTGGCAATGTGTTTGCCAAACTTGGCGTTGCTGATGAACGCCAATGCCCCTTGGGTGGCGGTTTCGACGGGCGACAAGCGCTCAACAAAACAGTCTTCGCCCCGAAGCTCCCCCCCCAGGGCCGCAACGATGGCGCTCAACAACTGGGCCACAGCAAAGCAGCCGTTTATTTGCCGCCGTTGATGACCTTCAGCACCTTGTCGGTGATGTCGTGTTTGGGGTTGATGTAGACCGCTTCTTGAATGACCAAGTCGTATTTGTCACCCTCTGCCACCTGTTTGATGACCCGGTTTGCGCGCTCAATGACCTGTTGCAGCTCTTCGTTTTTGCGCACGCCCAAATCTTCTTGAAATTCCCGGCGACGGCGCTCAAAGTCGCGGTCTTGCTCCACCAACTGACGTTGACGGCTCACGCGTTGGGTTTCAGCCAGTGTGGGTGCCTCACGCTCGAATTTTTCACTGGCGGATTTCAACTGAACGCCCAAGTCGGCCAGTTCTTTTTCGCGTTTGGAAAACTCGGCTTCCAGCTTGGTTTGAGCTGCTTTGGCGGGGTTGGATTCGCGAAAAATGCGATCGGTGTTCACAAAACCGATTCGAAAATCTTGCGCAACAGCAGCCGCTCCCACAAAACCCAGAGCCACGGCCACCAAGGATTGGCGAATAAAAGCGTTCATTAGAAAGACGTTCCGATTTGAAATTGAATTTTTTGGATTTTATCGCCCGCAAATTTGCGGATGGGGTTGGCATAGGCAATGCGCAAAGGCCCCACGGGAGACAGCCAACTCAGGCCAACCCCCACTGAGGCGCGCAGTGTGCCCGCATCGAGTTTGTCGGTTTCACCGTACACATTGCCGGCGTCCACAAATCCGAACACACGCAAGGTGCGGTCATTGCCTGCGCCGGGAAACGGTGCCAGTATTTCGGCATTCAGGGCCACCTTTTTCGGGCCACCAATGAACGCGCCCGTGATGTCGCGTGAACCCAAGGTGCCCTGCTCAAACCCTCGTACTGAGCCCAAACCACCGCCAAAGAAATTCTTGAATACCGGGAAGGGTCTGCCGCCCAGGCCCTTGCCCCAACCCAAATCCGAGTTGAACGCCAGCGTGAACTGCTTGTTGAGCGGTATGTACTGTTGAAACTGGTAGTTGGCACGGAGATAACGGGTGTCACCGCCCACACCCCATTCGGTTTGAACGCGTTGCAAACGCCCATTGGTGGGAATCAATGCACTGTCGCGGTCGTCACGGGTCCAGCCCACGGTGAGGGGAATGGACACGCTGCGCTCGCCGTACTGGCGGGCGAACTCCAAATACGCGGCAGGCATGCTGGTTCCAGACACAATTTTGGTGGACTCGGCCCCACCACCAAAGTAGACCGTGTCTGTTTCCGTGAACGGAATACCAAAACGCACGTTGAACCCCGGGGTGATCAACTGGTAATCGCCGCCTTGCTGGGTGTAGGGGCGCGTGGTCCGGTAGTACACGTCAACGGTGCGAGAAATACCGTCTTGGGTGAAGTACGGATCGGTGGTGGTCACCGAAACCTGGCGGTTGAACTTGCTGGTGTTGAGGTCAATACCCAAATAATTGCCGGTGCCAAACACGTTTTCCTGTTTGATACCGCCGACAAACGACAGCTTTTCGGCTTGTGAATACCCGGCCCCCACCGACAAGTTGCCCGTGGGTTTTTCGGCCACCGTCATTTGCAAATCCACTTGATCGGGTGCGCCAACCACCTCTTGGGTGTCAACACCCACCTGCGTGAAATAGCCCAAGCGGTCCACACGGTCGCGGGACAGCTTGATGCGGTCACTGTCGTACCACGCCGATTCAAACTGACGCAATTCACGTCGAATCACTTCGTCCCGGGTGCGGTTGTTGCCTGCGATGTTGATGCGGCGCACATACGCACGCCGGGAAGGCTGCGCTTGGAAAGTCAGCACAACCTGCCCTGTGGCCCTGTCAATTTCAGGCACCGCTTCGACGCGCGCAAAAGCGAAACCGAATGCACCGAAGTAATCGGTGAAGGCCTTGGTGGTGGCGGTCACCTTGTCGGCGTTGTACGGCTCACCGGCCTGAACCGAGATAAGAGACTTGAAATCGGCTTCTTTACCCAGAAAATCGCCCACCAACTTCACGGATGACACCACGTAACGGTTGCCCTCCGTGATGTTGATTGCCAGCGTGACCTCGTCCTTGTTGGGAGACAGCGCCACCTGAGTGGAGTCGATGTTGAATTCCAGATAGCCGCGGGTCAGGTAAAACGACTTCAATGTTTCCAAATCAGCAGCCAACTTGGGGCGGGAGTAGCGGTCGGATTTCGTGTACCAGCTCAACCAGCCACCGGTGTCCAAATCGAACAAATCTTTGAGGGTGTTTTCGCTGAAGGCTCGGGTGCCCACCACCCGAATGTC
This sequence comes from Burkholderiaceae bacterium, assembly GCA_049653005.1. GTDB lineage: Bacteria > Pseudomonadota > Gammaproteobacteria > Burkholderiales > Burkholderiaceae_C > UBA2334. The sequence goes on from JBASFL010000038.1 coordinate 25,347, forward strand.
GCGGATCTTGGCCACGTCGCCCTCCACCACGCTGAAGTTCAAATTCACCCGATTCCGCTCCACGGGTGTGACTGTGGTGACCACCTGGGCCGCATACATGCTGCGGTTCAGGTATTGGCGTTTCAATTCTTGTTCGGCCCGGTCGGCCAATGCCTTGTCAAAAGGACGCCCGTCGGTGAGCCCTACGTCACGAAGGGCCTTGCGCAGCACCTCGTTGTCGAACTCTTTGACACCTGAAAAGCTGATATCCGAGACTGTGGGGCGCTCTTCAAGCACCACCACCACCACGTCTCCGCTCACGTCGATTCGAACATCTTTGAACAGCCCCAATGAGAACAACGACCGAATGGCCGCAGCACCCTTGTCATCGCTGTAGGTGTCCCCAACACGGAAGGGCAACGATCCAAAAACCGTGCCAGGCTCGACGCGCTGCAAACCCTCGACGCGGATATCTCGAAGTGAAAACGGGTCTATCGCAAACGCGGGAGAAGCAGCCAACACCGATGAAGCAACCAGCCCCAAGGTCGCTGCCCGCAGGCGGTATGTTTGATTTTTCATGAAGTGTGGACTAGCCCAAGAAACGGGCGACATCGTTGAACAGGGCAATCGCCATCATGCCCATCAAAAGGGTCATGCCACCACGTTGAAATCTGTCCATCCAAATGGACGACGGCTCATGGCCAGTGATGGCTTCGTAAAGATAATACATCAGGTGTCCACCGTCCAAAACGGGTATGGGCAGGAGGTTGAGGACCCCCAAACTGACACTGACCACGGCCAGAAACAGCGCGTATGCGATGAAGCCGTTGTGCGCGGATTTGCCCGCATGGTCTGCGATAGACAGGGGGCCACTCAGGTTTTTGACCGATGCTTCACCCACCAGCATTTTGGCCATCATCTTGATCGTGAGCAAAGACATGTCCCACGTTTTCAAAACACCGTCGGCCAAACCTTCTATCCCGTGGGTGCTGACAAGTGACATGGCTGGAGGTCCGCCCAAGAAGACACCCACCCGCCCGATCCACACACCGTCTTTCAGCTCAGGCTGGGGTGATACCGGAAGTGTGAGCAAAACGCCCCTGCGCTCCACGGTCCACACTTGGCTCGCGGATTGGCCCGGTGATCGAATTGCCTGGCGAATTGCATCGCGCAATTGCTGCGCATCAATCACCGCCGTATCCCCCACCTTGCGAACCCAATCACCTTCTTGCAGACCCGCGATTTCACCAGACCCACCCGGAACAATTTTGTTGACGAGTGGCAGCGAAAAAGGCCCCAGCAACCCAATTTGCTGAAACAGCGCAGCGTCTGCGTCGTGCGCCTCCAAATCAGACAGCCTCAGCGTGGCGATTTTGTGCTCGGGGCCGTTTTCTTGTGCAGACAATGACAGCACCACATCGTCGCGGTTCAAAACGGCCTGCGTCAACACCCAACGCAGGTTGTCAAAAGAGGGCACAGGCTGTGGATTTTCATCAGCAACACGGGCCGACACCACCCAGTCTCCCGCCCGCAAACCAGCGACATCGGCGACAGAACCGGGCACCGGTGTGGCCAAAACGGGCTTTGGCTCAGGCACGCCCCACCAGCCCACCAACGTGTAAATAACAACGGCCAACAGCAAGTTGGCCAATGGCCCTGCAAGCACAATCAACGCCCGGTTACGCAACCGTTGGGTGTTGAACGCCAAATGCCTCTCCGTCAGATCGACGGGTTCTTCCCTCTCGTCCAACATCTTCACAAATCCCCCCAGGGGGATCATGGCGATCACAAACTCCGTCCCGTTTGGGTAAAACCGCCAGCGAACCAACGGTTTACCAAAGCCGATGGAAAAACGGATGACCCGAACACCACACGCACGTGCCATGCGATAGTGACCGTATTCATGCACCGCGATCAGCAAGCCAAGCCCCAGCACGAATGACAACACGGTCAACATGTGGGAAAGCTCAAGCGCTTATTTCAGACAAGAGTGCGTGGGCAACCCGCCTTGCACTGGCGTCGGTATCCAACAAATCGAGCTCGCTGTCGGCGCTGTTGGGCAGACAGCGCTCAAGCACCTTCACGTTCAGTTCGTGTATTTGATCGAACCGTATTCGCCGGTTCAAAAAGGCATCAACGCCCACTTCGTTGGCCGCATTGAGCACCGCCGTTGTCCCGTCAGGCGCACGCAAAGCATCCCAGGCCAGCTGCAGACCCGGAAAACGCTTGGGATTTGGGGGTTCAAACGTCAAAGCCGCCAAGCGCGAAAAATCAAGCTGAGAGGCCCCGGACTGCACACGTTCTGGCCATGACAACCCATAAGCAATCGGCACTCGCATGTCTGGCGTGCCCAGCTGAGCGACCACCGAGCTGTCGTGGTACTGGACCATGGAGTGCACCACACTCTGTGGGTGAATCACGACCTCAATTTGCTCAGGTTCCAAGCCAAACAAGTGGTGGGCCTCGATCACCTCCAGCGCCTTGTTCATCATGGTGGCGGAGTCAACCGAGATTTTTCGCCCCATTACCCAATTGGGATGGGCACAAGCCTCTTCGGGGGTAATGCTGGCGAAGGTATTGGTGTCCCTGGATCGAAACGGTCCACCCGACGCAGTAAGCACAATTTTTTGGACCCGGCGCATCCAGGAGGAACGGTCTTCTGGCAATGATTGAAAAATCGCAGAGTGCTCGCTGTCGATGGGCAACAACACCGCACCACCTTGCGCGACTGCAGCCATGAAACAGCGGCCGCCCACCACCAAGGCCTCCTTGTTGGCCAACATCAATTTTTTACCGGCCCTGGCAGCGGCCATGCATGGCGGCAGGCCTGCAGCCCCGACGATGGCAGCCATCACGCTGTCCACGCGCTCATCGCAGGCCACATCAATCAAACCCTTGGGACCGGACAGCACCTTCGTCGCAAACCCTTCAGCCAACACACGCTCAGCCAACAGCGATGCACATTGGGGATCGGCCATCACAGCAAAGGTCGGCACAAATTGCGCTACTTGCCCAAGCATGACATCGACTTGCGTGGCGGCCGTCAACGCAAAAACTTTGAATTTGTCTGGGTGACGCGCTACCACATCCAGTGTGCTTGTGCCAATGGATCCCGTGGAGCCCAATACCGTGATGTGTTGCATGTGGAGCAATCAAAAATTCACAAAAAGCATCGCCAAGGGCAACACGGGCAACAAGGCATCTACCCGGTCCAAAATCCCCCCGTGTCCTGGCAACAAATTGCTTGAGTCTTTGAAGCCCGCGCTCCGTTTGACCAAGGACTCCATCAAGTCACCCAACACACTGACCACCGACAAACAAGAAAAGACCAACCAGCACGCCACAGGGTTGTTGGTGTAAAGCAGTGTGTAGACACTGGGTGAATCCATCGGCATCCGTTCATCCAGCCCGATCCAGGCAATCGCCAGCACAATCACACCCAACCAGCCCGTCACAGCGCCCTCCCAGCTCTTTCCAGGGCTGACAGAAGGGGCCAACTTGCGGCGCCCAAACGCCTTGCCACCAAAGTAGGCCGCAATGTCCGCAATCCAGACCAAAGCAAGCAGGGAAAGCAAAAAGTTGACGCCCACAGTCCGTGCCTGAGCCATGGCAATCCACGCCAATCCCAACGCCATCAGCCCCACACACAAACGCAACACCCGGGGCGTGACACCCCAAGCATTGACGCCACGGTGGAGAAGCCACGGAACCACGGCCAACCACAGCCCTGCAGTGATGTACCAAAATGCGTTGTGAATTTGCAGACCCAGTCGCCACCACATCGCCGCCATTCCGCAGCCAAACAGCACGCCCAGTGCGACAGACGTCGTCGACAACAGTCCATTGAGGCGCCCCCATTCCCAAGCACCTGCGGACAACATCAGCAATGCTGCCCCCACAAACAGGGCGGGATTGTCATGAAACAACAATGGCAATAGCACAGCCAACAACACAACGGCGGTGATGACACGCAGTTTTAACAAAGGCTCAGCTTTCAGAAGTGAGGCGCTCAGCGCTGGGAAGTTGATCTGAAGTGCGCCCAAAACGACGTTCACGCCCTTGATAAGCGGAAAGTGCCTTGTCAAGTTCACCAAGATCGAAATCAGGCCAGAGCACATCTGAAAAGTAAAACTCAGAATACGCCATTTGCCAGAGCAAAAAATTGCTCACACGCATTTCCCCGCCCGTTCGAATAAACAAATCCGGATCGGACACATGTGCCAATGCCAAATGTTGGGCCAGCGCAGCCTCCGTCACCGGAAGCCCTTTGAGTTGCAGTTGACGCGATGCCTGACAAATGTCCCAACGACCGCCGTAGTTGAAGCACACATTCAGGGTCAAACGGGAATTTTGTGCCGTGAAGGCTTCGGCAGACACAAGCCCATCAGCCACTTTTAAGGACAGCTTGCTTTTGTCACCCGGAAAGTGGAGCTGAACACCTTGCTCGTGAAGCTTTGGTACTTCGCGGGCAAGCGCCATGCCCAATAAGTCCATCAGCCCGGAAACCTCTTCTTCGGGGCGATTCCAGTTTTCAGAGGAGAACGCAAAAACGCTAAGCACAGAAATGCTGCGGTCAATACACGCTTGAACCGTGCGACGCAGCGCATCAACCCCAACCTTATGACCCGCCACCCTGGGCAAGAAGCGTTTTTTCGCCCAACGCCCGTTGCCATCCATGACCACCGCCACGTGATAAGGGGTGGACATCTGCGTCGGTTGCGTTGAAGGTGTGTGCGGTAACAGATCAGAGTCCAAGCGGAGAATCAGACAGCCATGATGTCTTGTTCTTTGGAAGCCACCAAACGGTCCACCTCCACAATGAACCGGTCGGTCATTTTCTGCACCTCGTCTTGGGTACGACGCTCGTCGTCTTCAGACGCCAGCTTGTCTTTAACCAGTTTTTTGACCGACTCGTTGGCATCTCGACGCAGGTTTCGGATGGCAATTTTTGCGCCCTCTCCCTCCCCTTTGACCAGCTTGGTCAACTCTTTGCGTCGTTCTTCTGTCATGGCGGGCAAGGGCACTCGGATCAGGTCACCTTGACTGGCGGGATTCAAACCCAAATCGGAGTCACGGATGGCCTTTTCAATTTTGGCACCCATGCCTTTTTCCCAAGGCGCCACACCAATGGTCCTGGCATCGAGCAAAGACAGGTTGGCAACTTGGGAAATGGGCACCATAGACCCATAGTAATCAACGTGAACCGTGTCCAAAATTGCCGGGTTCGGGCGCCCGGTCCGAATTCTGGTCAAGCCGTGGCGAAACGACTCAACGGATTGTTGCATTTTGTGTTCGGTATTGGCCTGAATGTCTGCAATGCTCATGTTTTTCAAAACCTCGCGGGTGTTAAAGCAAAAGAACGTCAGATGTGAACCAAAGTGCCTTCGTCCCCACCCAAGACGACGCGCTTCAAGGCGCCATGCTTCATGATGCTGAACACCTTGATTGGCAGCTTTTGGTCTCGGCACAAGGCAAAAGCGGTCGCATCCATGACTTGCAGGTTTTTGGCCATTGCCTCGTCAAAACTGATGGACTTGTACAGCGTGGCGGAGGGGTCTTTTTTGGGGTCGGCGGAGTAAATCCCATCCACTTTTGTTGCTTTAAGCACAATTTCAGCGCCCACTTCAGCACCACGCAACGCGGCAGCCGTGTCCGTTGTGAAAAATGGATTGCCCGTTCCGGCGGCAAAAATCACCACCTTTCCCTCTTCCAAATACTGTAGTGCTTTGGGGCGCACATAAGGCTCAACCACTTGCTCAATCGAAATGGCGGACATGACACGTGCGACCAAGCCAGCTTTCTCCATGGAGTCAGCCAAGGCGAGTGAGTTCATGACCGTGGCCAGCATGCCCATGTAATCAGCCGTGGCGCGGTCCATGCCCACAGACCCGCCCGCGACACCTCTGAAAATATTGCCACCGCCGATCACCACTGCGACCTGAACGCCCAAGCGCGTGACGTCAGCCACTTCTTCGACCATTCGAACGATGGTGGCTCTGTTGATACCAAACGCGTCGTCACCCATGAGGGCCTCGCCCGACAGTTTCAACAAAATTCGCTTGTAGGCTGGCATGGATGACTTCGGTGCAAAAATAGAAGGTGTATCTGAAAAATGGGGTCTGGCAGACCCCATTGAGTGAAATTATGCAGCTTGGGCCGCTGCCACTTGGGCAGCCACTTCAGCAGCGAAATCGTCCACTTTCTTTTCAATGCCTTCGCCCACCACAAACATGGTGAACCCTTTGATCGAGGTGTTCGTGGCTTTCAGCATTTGCTCAACGGTTTGTTTGTCATTTTTGACAAACGGCTGGTTGAACAAACTGACTTCTTTCAGGTACTTCTGAACCGCACCGTCGATGCGCTTGGCAGTGATTTCAGCGCTCTGAGCGGGCTTGCCTGCTGCAACCAACTCCTTGTTGGCCTCATCGGCTTTACCGGCAGCCACTGCACGCTCTTTTTCAATCAAATCAGCGGGCACATCGGCACTGGACAAAGACACGGGCTTCATGGCGGCAATGTGCATGGCCACATCCTTGGCGGAGCTGTCTTCGCCGTCGAACTCCACCACAACACCGATGCGGGTGCCGTGCAGGTAGCTGGCCAATTTGCCGCCATCGGCGTAGCGTTTGAAACGGCGAACCGTCATGTTCTCACCGATTTTGCCGATCAGGCCTTTGCGCACGTCTTCAACCGTGGGGCCAAAGCCCTCAGCAGACAGAGGCAACGCAGCCACAGCCGCCAAATCGGCTGGGTTGTGGACGGCGATCAACTCGGCAATGCTTTTGCACATGCCCAAAAAGATGTCGTTTTTGGTCACGAAATCGGTTTCGCAGTTAACTTCAACCACGGCACCCACATTGCCTGCGACGTGAGCTGCTACCACGCCCTCAGCCGTGACGCGGCTGGCGGCTTTACCGGCCTTGCTGCCCAACTTCACGCGCAAAATTTCTTCCGCTTTTTCCATGTTGCCATCGGCTTCGGTCAAAGCTTTTTTGCACTCCATCATGGGGGCGTCGGTTTTGGCACGCAGTTCTGCGACCATGCTTGCGGTAATTGCCATTTTTTTCTCCACATCGGTGACGTCATATCACCATTCAGTTGTAAAAAAGGGGGCTGCAAGCCCCCGTGTACTGGGTGAAAGGCGCTCAGGCAGCCGTTTCTTCTTTCACTTCCACAAATTCATCGGCGCTGTCAGTGGCCACGGCCTTCACGACATCGTTAACGGCGTTTGTGCGGCCTTCCAAAATAGCGTCGGCGATGCCACGGGCGTACAGCTCAACGGCTTTTGCAGAGTCGTCGTTACCGGGAATGACATAGTCGATGCCTTCGGGAGAATGGTTGGTATCAACCACACCAACCAAAGGAATACCCAATTTACGGGCTTCCAGCACAGCAATTTTGTGGAAACCGACGTCAATAACGAAAATTGCATCGGGCAATGCAGGCATATCCTGGATGCCGCCGATGTCTTTTTCCAGTTTTTCCATCTCGCGGCTGAACGTGAGCTGCTCTTTTTTGCTCATGTGATCCAAACCGGCTTCCAACTGGGTCTGCATGTCTTTCAGCCGTTTGATCGAAGTCTTGACCGTTTTGAAGTTGGTCAGCATGCCGCCCAACCAGCGCTGGCTGACGTAAGGCACGCCGGCGCGGATGGCCTCTGCCACCACGGTGTCGCGCGATTGACGTTTGGTGCCCACCATCAGAATGGTGCCGCGATTGGCGGACAACTGGCGCACAAACTTGGCAGCCTCTTCGAACATCGGCAACGTTTTTTCAAGGTTGACGATGTGAATTTTGTTGCGATGACCGAAGATGTACGGGGCCATCTTGGGGTTCCAGAAACGGGTTTGGTGACCGAAGTGGAC
>JBASFL010000039.1:0-4551 GCA_049653005.1 Burkholderiaceae bacterium
CTGTCTGCTGGCAGCCCCCCGCCGCCCGCCTTTGTGAAACTGCCCCAAGCCCAGCCCGCCTGAGCCCGGTACGCGCCCCCACCATGAACACCACCAGCCCGTCGCTGCGCGAGCAGTACCGCAGCGGCCAAGCCGCGCTGCTTCAAGGTTTGCCGCGCGAAGGCAGTTCCACCCGCGGGGTGCGTGCCACGTTGCAGCGCCTTGCGCGCCATGCTGACGGGATGCTGCGCCAGCTTTGGAATAACGCGGGTTTCACAGCGGACTTTTCGCTGGTGGCCGTGGGCGGCCACGGTCGTGGTGAACTGTTCCCACACTCAGACGTGGACGTGTTGCTGCTGCTGCCCGATGCGGCCGACCCCAACACAGACGAAGCCCTGAAATCCCAGTTGGAGCAATTCATAGGCAGCTGCTGGGATGCAGGGCTGGACATTGGGTCCAGTGTGCGCAAGGTGTCGGAATGTGTGGAGGAGGCCGAGCGGGACATCACCGTGCAAACCTCGCTGGTGGAATGCCGGCTGGTGTGCGGCAACCGGGCCCAATTCAACCGCCTGACCGACGCACTGGCGCAGGCCTTGCAGCCCAGGGCCTTTTTTGTGGCCAAAACCCTGGAAATGCGCCAGCGCCACCAGCGCCACGAAAACACCCCCTACGCCCTGGAGCCCAACTGCAAAGAGTCCCCTGGGGGCCTGCGCGACCTGCAAATCATTCTCTGGGTGGCCAAAGCCGCAGGTTTGGGTAAAAGCTGGGACGAGCTGGGACGCCGGGGCCTGGCCACACCGCTGGAGGTGCGCCAGCTCAAAGCCAACGAGGCCTTGCTCAGCCTGATCCGGCTGCGCCTGCACGTGTTGGCCAACCGCCGCGAAGACCGGTTGGTGTTTGACCTGCAAACCGCCGTGGCAGAGTCGTTTGGCTATCACCCGCAGGTGCAAGCCCCCAGCCACCCCGACGCCGGCATGGCCGCCGGCCATGTGCGGGGTGCGCGCCGGGCCAGCGAAATTCTGATGAAGCGCTACTACTGGGCCGCCAAAGCCGTGGCCCAGTTGAACCAGATTTTGTTGCTGAACATCGAAGAGCGCCTGAGCAGCGACGAGGGCGCCCAAAGCCACCAGCCGCGCCCCATCAATGCGCGTTTCTTTGACAAAGCCGGTATGCTGGAAGTGGCCAGCGACCACCTGTATGTGCAGCAGCCGCACGCCATTCTGGAAACCTTTTTGCTGTACCAAACCACGGTGGGCATCAAGGGGCTGTCGGCCCGCACGCTGCGCGCTTTGTACAACGCCCGCCCTGTGATGAACGCAGCCTTCCGCCGCGACCCGGTGAACCGGCAGCAGTTTCTGAAAATACTGCAGCAAGACGGTGGTATCACACACGCCATGCGCTTGATGAACCAGACCTCGGTGCTGGGCCGTTACCTGTGGGTGTTTCGGCACATCGTGGGCCAAATGCAGCACGACCTGTTCCACGTGTACACGGTGGACCAGCACATTCTGATGGTGCTTCGCAACGTGCGCCGGTTCTTCATTCCCGAGCATTCGCACGAGTACCCGTTTTGCTCGCAACTGGCCGCCGGCTGGGACAAACCCTGGATTTTTTACGTGGCCGCGCTGTTCCACGACATTGCCAAAGGCCGGGGTGGTGACCACTCTGAGCTGGGTGGCCACGACGTGCGGGTGTTTTGCCGCCAGCACGGCGTCGTGCGCGAAGACGCAAAACTGATTGAGTTTCTGGTGTCGGAACACCTGACCATGAGCCGGATCGCCCAGAAGGAAGACCTGAGCGACCCCGAGGTGATTGCAGCCTTTGCCCAACGGGTGGGCAACGAGCGTTACCTGACCGCGCTCTACCTGCTGACTGTGGCCGACATCCGCGGCACCAGCCCCAAGGTGTGGAACAACTGGAAGGGCAAACTGCTGGAAGACCTGTACCGCTACACCCTGCGGGTGTTGGGTGGTCGCGCAGCCGACCCCAGCGCGGTGGTGGAAGCCCGCAAACGCGAGGCACTGACGGAGCTGGCCCTGCACGCCCTGCCCCACCAAGCCCACAAGACCCTGTGGGACACACTGGATGTGAGCTATTTCATGCGCCACGAGGCAGGTGAAATAGCCTGGCACACGCGGCAAATCACCCGTGAACTGGCCCGCGAAGCCCAACGCAACGCATCAGAGGCCCCCTCCGCAGGGGCGCCCCCCGCATCGCCCACCATTGTGCGGGCACGCACTTCACCCGCAGGGGAAGGCGTGCAGGTGCTGGTGTATGCCGCCGACCAGCACGATCTGTTCGCGCGCATTTGCGGCTATTTCGACCAATCCGGCTTCAGCATTCTGGATGCGAAGGTTCACACCACGCGCAACGGCCACGCATTGGACACTTTTCAGGTGGTGGCGCCCACGTTGTCAGAGCACCACCGAGAGCTGATTGCCATGGTGGAAGCCAACCTCACCCGCGTCATTGACGAACAAATGGCTCTGCCACCGCCCAGCCGGGGCAGAACCTCGCGACGTGTCAAAAACTTCCCCATCAACCCCCGGGTGGAGTTGAGGCCCGACGAAAAAGCCCAACGGTGGTTGCTGAGCATCTCAGCCAGCGACCGTGCAGGCTTGCTCTACAGCATTGCACGGGTGCTGGCGCGACACGACATCAACCTGCAATTGGCCAAAATCACCACGCTGGGCGAGCGTGTGGAAGACACGTTTCTGATCAGTGGCGTGCAGTTGCAGCACAACCGCACCCAGATCGCGATCGAAACAGAGCTGCTGGAAGTGTTGTCAGCCCCGGCATGACGCCGTTGGCGTGGCACCGCGTCAGGTGCGTCAAGCCGACGGCAACGTGTCGGTGTAGCCAAACCGGGTCATGTCCCGCATGCGTGTGGGGTACAACGTGCCCCACAGGTGGTCGCACTCGTGTTGCACCACACGGGCGTGAAAGCCTTCAACGCAACGGTCTATTGGCGTGCCATGTGCGTCAAAGCCCTGGTAGCGCAAGGCTTGCCAACGGGGCACCCACCCGCGCAGGCCGGGCACCGACAAACAACCTTCCCAACCGAATTGTTCCTCGGCACCCAAAGGTGTCAACACAGGGTTGATGAGCACGGTGGGCGGCACCGGTGGCGCGTCTGGGTAACGGGGGTTGACTTGGCCAGAACCGAACACCACCACCTGCACGTTGACCCCGATTTGGGGTGCAGCCAACCCCGCCCCGAGGGCTGCGGCCATGGTGTCGTGCAAGTCTTGCAACAAACCCAACAAATCGGGTGTGCCAAAGCGCTGAACCGGTTCTGCCGTTTGCAACAAACGGGCATCGCCCATTTTCAGGATGGGTCTGACCGCCACTGAAGTTGTCAGCCCTTGGCAGATTGCCAGCGTTGAACCAGATCACCCAAGCGGCCCGCCACCGCCGCGATGGCTTGCGCCGGTGCCGAGCCAGGCATGCTGGAGAACAGCAACTGGCGCTTTTGCACCGCACTGCGCACCAGTGTGTCGGACGGTATGTCACCCATGTGTGACAACACCACCGGGCCACTGCCCAACGCGGGCACAAAACGGTCCACCACCCGCTGCAGCTGGGTGGTGATCATGCGGCCCTCGCCAGGCTGAAGGGTTTGGTTGATGACCACACGGATGGTGCGCCGCCCTTGCTGGGCCGCCAGCACCTTGACGGTGGCGTAAGCGTCGGTCAGCGAAGTGGGTTCGGGTGTAGACACCAACAGCACTTCGTCGGCCAGTGAAATGGCGTACAGCACCACATCGGAAATGCCCGCGCCGGTGTCCAAAATCACCACGTCATAGTCAAGCAGCACCTCGTGCAGGACGGTCTGGAACTGGTCACGCACTTCGGAAGTGAGCCGCGAGTATTCCACCAGACCCGAGCCGGCCAGCAACACGTCAAAGCCGCCCGGTGCTTTCAGAATGGCCTCGCGCAGGGTGGCTTTGCCGGTGAACACGTCGTGCAGCGTGGTTTTGGGGTACAGGTTCAGCACCACGTCCAGGTTGGCCAATCCGAGGTCGGCGTCCAGCACCAACACGCGCAAACCGCGTTTGCTCAGGGCGGCAGCCGTGTTGGCCGACACAAATGTTTTGCCCACACCGCCTTTGCCGCTGGTCACGGCAAACACCACGGCACGGTGGGGGTCGGTGGGGAACGCAGGGCTGAAAACCACCGGGGCCTTGGGCGTGGGTGTGGCTGGGTTGGGTGCGCTGACAGGGGTGCTCATGGGGTGGCTCCTTGGCCATTGCCGGGGTTTGCCAACGCCATGCGGGCGTCAAAAGCGTCAAAATTCAGCGCGCCGTAAAGCAATTCTTTTTCCTCGGTGGACACCACGGTGTCGATGGTTTCTTCCAGGCAAACGGTGTTTCGCCCTTCGCGTTTGGCGCGGTAAAGCTGCCGGTCTGCGCGTTCTATCCAAATGGCCGCTTCCGAGCGGATCCACTGGGGGGCATAGGCACCGCCCACACTCACCGTCAATGGCAACGCCAAGTGGGGTGACACTTCGATGGGACCACTGGCCATGGACTCACGGATGCGTTCGGCCACCACATTGCCGTAGGAATACGA
>JBASFL010000040.1:0-2492 GCA_049653005.1 Burkholderiaceae bacterium
GGTCTGTACTACACCACGCGCGACCGTATCAACGGCAAGGGTGAAGGTCTGATTTTCGCCGACACCGGTGAAGTGCAACGTGCCTTTGACGCAAACGAAGTGGACTTGAATGCCCTCATCAATGTGCGTTTGACGGAGTACACCAAGGACAAGGATTCTGGCGAATTCGTGCCCTCGACGAAACTGTGGGAAACCACGGCCGGTCGTGCACTGTTGTCTGAAATACTGCCCAAGGGACTGCCTTTCTCCAACATCAACAAGGCGTTGAAGAAGAAGGAAATCTCCAAACTGATCAACGTTTCCTTTCGCAAGTGCGGATTGAAAGAGACGGTGGTGTTTGCCGACAAGTTGCTCCAAGCAGGATTCCGCCTGGCAACCAAAGCGGGTATCTCCATCTGTATCGACGACATGCTGGTTCCACCGGAAAAGCACGACATCATTGCGCGTGCTCAAAAGGAAGTCAAAGAGATCGAACAGCAGTATGTCTCCGGCCTGGTAACAGCGGGTGAGCGCTACAACAAGGTGGTGGATATCTGGGGCAAGTCGGGTGACGAAGTGTCCAAGGTCATGATGGCCAAGCTGTCCAAGGAAATGGTGACAGATCGCCATGGCAAGCAAGTGCAGCAAGAGTCGTTCAACTCCATCTACATGATGGCCGACTCCGGCGCCCGCGGTTCTGCTGCGCAGATTCGCCAGGTGGCGGGTATGCGGGGTTTGATGGCCAAGCCTGATGGCTCGATCATCGAGACACCTATTACCGCCAACTTCCGTGAAGGTCTGAATGTGTTGGAGTACTTCATCTCCACCCACGGTGCCCGTAAGGGTCTGGCCGACACGGCATTGAAAACAGCGAACTCCGGTTACCTGACACGACGCTTGGTTGACGTGACCCAGGATCTGGTGGTAACTGAGCTGGACTGCGGTACCCACAACGGCTACCTGATGCGTGCAATCGTTGAAGGTGGTGAAACCATCGAGTCACTGCGTGACCGTATATTGGGTCGTACTGCAGCGGATGATGTTCTGCACCCCGAGAACCGATCTGTATTGGCTCTTGCCGGTGCCATGTTGGACGAAGACCTGATCGAAGAACTTGAAGTGGCTGGCGTGGATGAAGTCAAGGTTCGTACTGCATTGACATGTGAAACCCGCTTTGGTATTTGTGCCAAGTGCTACGGTCGTGACTTGGGTCGAGGCGGCTTGATCAACCACGGTGAAGCCGTTGGCGTGATCGCTGCCCAATCCATTGGTGAGCCCGGCACGCAGCTGACGATGCGTACCTTCCACATCGGTGGTGCGGCTTCACGTGCAGCCATCGCGTCCAGCGTGGAAGCCAAATCGAACGGCAATATCGGCTTTAACGCCACGATGCGCTATGTGACCAACGGCAAGAAAGAGTTGGTTGTAATTGCCCGTTCCGGCGAAATCGTTATTCATGACGAGCATGGCCGCGAGCGTGAGCGCCACAAGGTGCCCTCTGGCGCTATCCTGACCGTGAAAGCGGACCAGACTGTCAAAGCCGGAGCCATCCTGGCCAACTGGGATCCGTTGACCCGACCCATCATTACCGAGTTCGCTGGTAAGGCGCATTTCGAAAATGTGGAAGAAGGACTGACGGTTGCCAAGCAGGTCGACGAGGTTACCGGTCTGTCTACGCTTGTGGTAATTGACCCGAAACGCCGTGGCGCTGCCAAGGTCGTGCGTCCGCAGGTGAAATTGATCGATGCCGCTGGCAATGAAGTCAAGATCCCCGGTACCGACCACTCAGTGACCATTGGTTTCCCTGTTGGTGCACTGGTGCAAGTGCGTGATGGTATGGATGTGGGTCCTGGCGAAGTGCTGGCCCGTATCCCTATCGAAGGCCAGAAGACGCGGGACATTACCGGTGGTCTGCCACGGGTGGCCGAGCTGTTCGAAGCCCGCTCTCCCAAAGACAAGGGTGTGCTGGCCGAGTCCACCGGTACGGTGTCGTTCGGTAAGGAAACCAAAGGCAAGGTTCGCCTGCAGATTACCGATCCGGAAGGCAAGGTCTGGGAAGAGTTGGTACCCAAGGAAAAGAACATCCTGGTGCACGAAGGCCAGGTCGTCAACAAGGGCGAGTCCGTAGTGGACGGCCCAGCCGATCCACAGGACATTCTGCGTCTGCTGGGTTCGGAAGAGTTAGCCCGCTACATCGTGGACGAAGTCCAGGACGTCTACCGCCTGCAAGGTGTGAAGATCAACGACAAGCACATCGAAGTGATTGTTCGTCAGATGCTGCGCCGTGTGGTGGTCGAGGCCACAGGAGACTCCGGCTACATCAATGGTGAGCAGGTTGAGCGTTCCGAGATGCTCAACACCAACGACGCGTTGCGCGCCGCTGACAAGATTCCGGCAGCCTTCACGAACCTGTTGCTGGGTATCACCAAGGCATCCCTGTCCACCGACAGCTTCATCAGCGCGGCTTCCTTCCAGGAAACCACCCGCGTATTGACCGAAGCAGCGATCATGGG
>JBASFL010000041.1:0-6566 GCA_049653005.1 Burkholderiaceae bacterium
GCGCACACGCGGCCCCGGCCTGGGCGGCGGCCCAGGTGCCTGCGGTCAGCGGGCTGCCGGCGTCAAAGCTGTAAAGGCCCATGCGGGCGGCGAAGTTGTCGGGCTCCACATCGGCCCGAAAGCCGCGCACCGGCCACACGCTGGGCAACGCGTCCTGGCTGGCGTGCGCGGGGTTCAGCGCCACCCACTGGGCCCACGCGGTTTCAATGAACGACAGGTAGCGCGGCTGGTGCACGGCGGCCAGGGCTTGGGCCAGCCCGCTGGCGGCCAGCGCGGCGGCATCGAGCGCAGGCGCGGTGATGGGCCCCAGCTGGCGGCGTTGCAGCTCGGCCAGCACAAAGTCCACCCGGTTGGGCACCTCGTGGCAGGGCACCAGTTGGCCACGGAACATTTCAAACTGCCCGGCGTGTTGGGCGTGCAGGGGGTTGCGGAAGGTTTGCATGGGGTGCGGCAACGGTGGGCGGGTGTGTCAGCCCAGGTTTTGGAAGGCTTGCAGCGGGCTGAGCGGTGGGAATTCGCCCGCGCGTTTGGCTTGCAGGGCGGTGATGGATTCGCGCACATGCGCATTGCTCCAAATGGTGCCTTGCAGCCAGCCCATTTGTTGCAGGCTGTCGGCCACGGCGTGGTCGCGGGCGTAATGCAGGGCCTGCTTGGTGCCCCAGATGGCCACGGGTGGCTTGCTGGCAATCTCGCGGGCGCAGGCCAGCGCGGCCGCCAGGGCGGCCTCGGGCGTGTCGAGCACGGCATTCACCAGGCCGTAGGCCAGCGCCTGGCTGGCGGGCAGGCGGCGGCCGGTGTAGGCCATCTCTTTGGCCACGGCAAACGGCACCAGCTTGGGCAGGCGTTGCAGCGTGCCCACATCGGCCACCATGCCGATGTTGATTTCTTGCACGCAAAAGAAGGCGTCGGCACTGGCGTAGCGCAGGCAGCCGGCGGTGACCAGGTCCACCGCGCCGCCGATGCAGCCGCCCTGAATGGCCACCACCACGGGCATGCGCAGGGTTTCCAGCCGGGTGAAGGTGGCCTGCATGCCGGCCAGCAGGTCGCAGATGGCGGCGCGGCCTTCGGGGCTTTGGTCGTCCATTTGCACGGCACCGGCAAAGGTGTCGAGCGCCATGCCCGCCGAGAAGTGTTTGCCCGTGCTGGACACCACCAGCACCCGCGCCGTGCCCGCCTGGTGCAGGGCGGCCAGCACGCTGTCCAGCTCGCGCCAGAAGGTGGGGTCCATGGTGTTGAGCCGCTCGGGGCGGTTGAGCACCAGGTGGGCGATGTGGTCGGCCTCGGTGAGGCTGAAGCAGGTGAGGGCGGTCATGCGGGCTCCTTACTTGTGACCGTTGCGGCGCTGCTCGCGCAGCATGAAGAGGTAAAGGCTTTCCACCTTGTCGCGGGCCCAGGGGGTTTGGCGCAGCAGCTTCAGGCACGACTTCACGCTGGGGTCTTTCTCAAAGCAGCGCAGCGGTATGAGTTGGGCCAGGCCGGGCCAGCCGTAGTGGGCGTGCAGCGCGGTGACGATGGCTTCGAGCGTGAGGCCGTGCAGCGGGTTGTTGGCCTGTTTTTTGGGCGCGGCGGGTTGGGGTGCTGGGCTGGGGGCGTGGTCGGGTGGGGTGTCGGACATGCTGGAGGGGTTAAAAAAGAAGAGCTGTCTGGGCAATACCATCAAGCGCTGGAGGCACTTTTGGCTTGTTTTTTGGAGCCGGGGTGACGTCGGGCAGCGGTTGGCCGTTGGCCCCGAGTTTGCACAGGTTGCCCACGCGCACGCCCAGCAGGCGGATGGGGCGTTGCAGCGGGGCGCGTTTCAGGGCCTGACCGGCGGCCTGGCGCAGCCCGGTGGCGCTGGCCACCGGGGTGGGCAGGCTGTGGTCGCGGGTGACGGCTTTGAAATCGGCATAGCGCAGCTTGATGCCCACGGTGCGCCCGGCGTAGCCCTTGCGGGCCAGGTCGGCGGCCAGTTGTTCGCACAGGCGGGTGAAGATGCCGCCCAGCTCGGCACGGTCGCGCACGGCGTGCAGGTCGCGTTCGAAGGTGGTTTCGCGGCTGATGCTGACGGGCTCGCTTTCCGTCACCACGGGCCGGTCGTCGCGGCCCCAGGCGGCCTCGAACAGCCACGCCCCGTAGGCTTTGCCGAAGTGCTCGCGCAGCCAGGCGGGGTCGCGCGCGGCCAGCTCGCCAATGGTGTGGATGCCGTGCGCCGCCAGCTTGGCGTCGGCTTTGGGGCCAATGCCGTTGATTTTGCGCACGGGCAGGGGCCAGATGAGCGGCTGCAGGTCGGCGTGGTGCACCACGGCAATGCCGTTGGGTTTGTGGAACTCGCTGGCCATTTTGGCCAGCAGTTTGTTGGGCGCCACGCCCACCGAGCAGGTGAGGCCGGTGGCCTCAAAAATGCTTTTTTGAATGAGCCGCGCCAACACGCGCCCGCCTTCGCGCTGGCCACCGGGCACGGCGGTGAAGTCGATGTACACCTCGTCCACGCCCCGGTCTTCCATCACGGGCGCAATGTCGGTGACCACGGCCTTGAACGCGCGTGAAAAGCGGCGGTATTCGTCAAAGTCCACCGGCAGCAGGATGGCATCGGGGCACAGCTTGGCGGCTTTCATCAGCCCCATGGCCGAGCCCACGCCGAACTGCCGGGCGGCGTAGGTGGCGGTGGTGATGACGCCACGGCCCGTGTAGCTGCTCAAACGCGGGAAAGCCCCCAGTGGAATGGCCGACAGGGGCTGGCCGGGTTCAAGCCCTTGCAACAGTGCGTCGTCTTCCCGCCGCCGCCCGCCGCCAATGACCACGGGCAGCCCCTTGAGCTGCGGGTAACGCAGCAGCTCGACGGACGCGTAAAACGCGTCCATGTCCAGGTGGGCAATGCGCCGGTGTGGGCCGTCAGGCGCTGGCTGGGGCGGGGCGGTGGGTGCGTTCACGGTCGGCCACCAGGGTGGCAAAGCGGGCCAGCAGGCTGGCGGCTTCGGGCGTGGGGGCCACGGCCTGGCGCAGCTGGGCGGGGTCGCAGCCCTGGGCGCGCAGGTCGTCGGCCAGGTGGTCCACGTAGGCGGTGGCGGCCTCAGGCCCAAATTCGGGGTGGAACTGCACCCCCCACGCGCAGGTGCCCACGCGGTAGGCGTGGTGGGCTTCAAACGCGTTGTGGGCCAGCGCCACGGCACCGATGGGCAGGCGGCGCACGCTTTGGCGGTGGGCCACGGGGGCGGCGAAGTTGGCGGGCAACGTGCCCAGCAGGGCATCTTGCGCGGCAGCCGGGGTGGTGTGCACCTGGGCCACGCCCGCTTCCAGGCCCTGTGGGTGGTTGGCCACCTCGCCGCCCAAGGCGTGGGCCAGCAGCTGGTGGCCGTAGCAAATGCCGAGCACGGGCACTTCACGCGCCACGGCCCGGGCCAGCCAGGCGGCGGTGGCTTCGCTCCAGGGCGCGCGGTCGGTCACCATGGCGTGTGAGCCCGTCACCACGATGCCCGCGCAGTGGCCCAGTGCGGGCAGGGTCTGTCCCTGGCGGGGGTCCACCACGCGAATCGGGTGGGGCTGGGCCTGGTCGTGTTGAAGGCCCTGGGCCATCCAGTCTTCAAAGTCGCCGTGGGTGTGGCGCAGGGCGGGCAAGGTGTCGCCGAGTTTGACGATCCAAAGGGCGCGGGGTTCGGTGGGGTGGGGCACGGGTGGGGCCAAGCAGGGTCAGGTTTTGGATTTGGGCGGCGTCAGCAGCCAGGCTTGGGCGTCGTCGGGCAAATACAGGCAGCAGTCGGCCAGCGGGGCGGGCAGTTTGCCCGCCTGGTCGAGCACGCGCAGGCGGGCGGCTTCCTGGGCCACGCCCAGCAGCTCGCTCTCGGCGGGCCAGCGGCTTTGGGCAATGGGGTCGGCCTGGGCGGTGATGGCGCCCACCACGTTGTCGGGCAATTCCCAACGGGCGGCCACGCGGTGCGACAGGATGGCCATGGCGTGCGCCATGTCTTGGGCGGCGTGGTTGTCGCTGGCGTGGGTGTTGGCCTCGCCCACGGGCACGCTGCGGGGGCCCAGGCCGTGGGGGTCGGGGCGTGCCAGGTGGGCCACGCGGTCGGCCATGCGCAGCGCCACCAGGTGGCCCACTTGCAGCGACAGCCCGGCCAGAAAGGCTTCAAACGGGTCCACCCCCCGGGCGGGGGCCAGGGCTTTGCTGCACTCGGCGCAGGCTTCGCCCAGCGACCACACCTTGGGTGCACCCGCGCGGATCAGCGGGCCCGCGTCGTCGCCCAGCACGGGGCGAAAGGCCACGCGTGCAATCAGCAGGCGCAGGCCGTGGCTGCCCAGCAGGCGCACGGCCTCGGCCGTTTGGGTGACGGTGGTGGTGCGCTGGTGCAGGGCGCTGTTGGCTTCTTTCAGGGCCTCGGCCACCAGCACCACGTCTTGCTCGATTTGCTGGGCCAGGTCTTGGGCCGAGCTGTGTTCGTCGCGCAGGCTGCGCAGCAGGCCGGGCAACACGCTGGGCACACGGGGCACCCAGTCGGCGGCGCGGGTGGTGTCCAGGCTCATGCGTTCGATGGCGTCGGCCAGCCCGCCCAGCGACAGCGGCGGCCCGCCCACCGTGCCCAGGCTGAACACCCAGCGCATGGTGGCGGTTTGCACGTTGAAATCGGCCGCACTGGTGCCGCCGGGGCCCCACTCGGTGGCCGGTGGGGGTGGTGCGGTTGCGGTTGGGGGAGGCGCTGGGGCGGTGGTGTCGGCCACCAGCGTGGCGGGCGGCGGGGGTGGCGCGGTGCCCACCCATTTTTGCAACCAGTTGAACATGGGGTGTGTGGGCGTCAAGGTTGGAGGGAGGCGCTCCAGCGGTCGTCCCAGGGCACCGGGCCTTGGCCCAGGTGCTGCAGTTGGCGGCGGTCGCGTTTGGTGGGGCGGCCCTGGGGTTGGGCGTGGGCGGGTTCGGGGGCCAGGCGACGCTGCTCGGCGGCGCGTTCGCGCTCGGCCAGGCTGTCGGGGGTTTCGGCGTACAGGGTTTGGGCCACGGGGGCAGGGCCACGCACGGCGCTGATGGCCAACACTTGCACCGTGCGCACCACCGGGCCCGAGCGCAGGCGCACGGTGTCGCCGGGCTTGACTTCGCGGGCCGGTTTGGCGTCTTGCCCGTTCACTTGCACGCGGCCTTTGGTGATTTCGTCGGTGGCCAGCGAACGGGTTTTGTAAAACCGGGCGGTCCACAGCCATTTGTCGATGCGCAGTTTGTCCATGCACGGGCTTTCATCAGGTGGCCCTGGGCGTGGGGGCCGGGCCGTGGCCACACAGTATGCCTTGCCCCCTAAACTTCAGGGCATGAACGCCAGCCTCACCCCCTTCGTGCCCGGCCAGCCCACTGCGGCCGCGCAAACCGTGTCCATTGACCTGGGCGACCGCAGCTACGACATTGCCATTGGCCCCGGCTTGCTGGGCAGCCCCGCCACCTACGCGGGTTGCCCCAAAGCCGCTCAGGCGCTGGTGGTGACCAACACCACGGTGGCCCCAATGTACGCCCAGCGCTTGGTGGACGCCATTTCCCCGCTCTACAAACAGGTGCAGGTGCTGGCGCTGCCCGATGGCGAACAACACAAAGACGGCGCCACCCTCAACCTCATTTACGACCAGCTGCTGGGCAGCACCGCCGACCGCAAAACCGTGCTGTACGCCCTGGGCGGCGGTGTGGTGGGCGACATGACCGGTTTTGCCGCCGCCTGCTACATGCGCGGTGTGCCCTTTGTGCAGGTGCCCACCACCCTGCTGGCGCAGGTGGACAGCAGCGTGGGCGGCAAAACCGCCATCAACCACCCGCTGGGCAAAAACATGATCGGCGCGTTTTACCAACCGCAGTTGGTGGTGGCCGACCTGGACACGCTCAAAACCCTGCCCGAGCGCGAGCTGAGCGCAGGCCTGGCCGAAATCATCAAATACGGCCCGATTGCCGACATGGCGTTTTTCGACTGGATCGAGGCCAACATCGATGGCCTGCGCGCACGTGACCCGGCGCTGCTGGCCACCGCCGTGCGCCGCAGCTGCGAAATCAAGGCCTGGGTGGTGGGCCAGGACGAAAAAGAGGGCGGCCTGCGCGCCATCCTCAACTTCGGCCACACCTTTGGCCACGCCATCGAGGCCGGTCTGGGCTACGGCGAGTGGCTGCACGGCGAAGGCGTGGGTTGCGGCATGGTGATGGCCGCGCGCTTGAGCCAGCGCCTGGGCCATGTGGACGAGGCCTTTGTGCAGCGCCTCACCCGCCTGGTGCAAGCCGCTGGCCTGCCCACCGTGGGTCCCGACCTGGGCGCCGACCGCTATTTGCAACTGATGCGTGGCGACAAAAAAAGCGAGGGCGGCGACATCAAGTTCGTGCTGATTGGCGATGCCCCGCTGGCCGCTGGCGGCAAAGGGCCGGGGGCGCCCTGCATGAAGGGTGCGCCTGAACCTGTGGTGCGCGAGGTGCTGGCCGCGTGTGTGCGCTGACATCCCCCGCCCGCCGCATGTAAGGCAAACGCTGACAAGCGGTGTCGGCGGCGCTGACAGCAGAAAGCGCCATACGCCGATTCAAGTTTGAAAGGCAGGTTTTCACAATCCATATCAACGCTTCAGCACTTGGTCGG
>JBASFL010000042.1:0-101786 GCA_049653005.1 Burkholderiaceae bacterium
TGTACAACCACCAATTGCCCCAGTCAGCGCTGAAGTCCAGAACACCCATTCAGGCCATGAAGGACTGGTACGCCCAGCAGCCTGGTTTGTTTATCAAGCGTCCTTATGATCATCCGGGATGCGACACCTAAGCGGACAATCAATACAAAGCATTGACCACACCAATTCATGATCGACTCTAGCCCCGCCCGCCCGGGCAGCACAACTCATCAGCCGGGCGACAAAATCGGACACTTGACGCGTCATTTATGGGAAGCAGACGTTTTTCTAAAATTCAGCAGTTTTTCATTTTTTTTATAAAAAATCGCGTTCCTTACATTTGTGCAAAACGTCCGGCAAGTTCACGCCGTTGCAAATTGAATTTACTGACGTTCTTTTTCAGACGGATGAGATTCTGCAACTTCCACTGGAGGGCAGGAAGCTGCGCAGCGTGTGCATATGGCAGCAATGACCAGTCTGGTTCTGCCTGCACCATCGACATCAAAAAATCACGTTGCCTCGGTAACAAGGCTCTTGGCAGCTCTGCCAGCATCTGCCGGCGGGTTTCCAGCAAAGATGCCAAAGACACAGGTGTACGCGTCATACCATCGAACTCAGCGGCAAAAATTGCCTCCAGCTGCTTTTCCTTGGGAAACAAAACCTCATGTGTGGGCCGATTGTGCCCAGCCAGATAGACCACAAAGCAATCAAGCAACGGCTCTTCCCACCCATGTCGCGCCAACATCAACTGCACGTCAAACAGATCGCGTGGATGCTGGCGGTCCAGTGCGGCCACCAACTTGCTGCCATAGAGCTCGGCGTTGTCCAGAACCGGTACCTGAATATTTGCGGCGAACAGGTTTTGAGCTGCGGGTGTCAGTGAACGGCGCTGCGGCGGCAGCACCGTGCCACGGAACACAAAGTTCACCTCCACTTTGACCTCGGCTTGCTGGGAGCGAACGAACATCTTGGCCTCCGTACCGTCTTGGCTCTTGCGCAATGCAGCTTCGTAACCCATCTTCTGCAGCTTGGATTGCGCAGACGCCAGTTCGTCGGCGATGGTCTTGAGTGCGTCAATGCGCTTGAGAGCATGCGGAATGAAAACCACGTCGATGTCCACAGACAAACGGGGCATGTCCTGGACAAACAGGTTGATGGCTGTACCACCTTTCATCGCGAATGCCGTTGTGTCGAAGACCGTAGGCGCAACATCAAGCAGCAACTGAACCGTGCGGATGTAGATCTCATTCATACCGGACACCTCAAATTCAACCGCTCACCCGACGCCGTGGTTGACACCCACCGCTCACCCCCGCCGAGGCGCACGCTGTGTTGGCGAGCAAGCTCTGCCCAAGGCAGCCCGAGGTTTTGCGCCAAATTCGATGCCAAGCGCACCACCTTGATGCGCTGAAGATGCACCAGTAGCTGCTCCAACACGGGTAAACGAAGGGAACGTGCACTTTCCACCAGGTGCGCGGCTTCTTCAAGGCCTTGGCCTTTTCCGACATCGCTCAGTAACTCCAGAAGCGCCCGTTCTGGCGTTGACACCAGTACATCGGCCGAACCTGACGGCAAGGGAGCCAAACCCGTCATCGGCGGTAGCTCGGCATCGAACAGATGGGTAGACTGGTAGCTGGCGGGAAACACGGCAGTGAACCATGCTGGCAAATTGGCCGGTGCATCACCCCAAAGGGCCAAATGCTCTTTGAGAGCCAAGTTGTGGCGAATGCCCCGCCAAGCCAAAGCCGTTTTGCTTGCAACGTGCAAACCCGGTATCGTCCGGGACAGCTGTGTGAGGCATGCGTCGCGGCTGAGCGCATCACCCGGCAGCAGGTAGACGCCACGCCCCAATCGTTGCAACCATCCCTCTTCAGCCAAGCGAGCCGTCTGCTTGGTATTGAGCCCCTTTTCTTGCAGCCATGCCGCGGTCAGGGGGGTACCTCGTGGCAGCTCGTGCAACAGGTTTCGGAATAAAAAAGACGGATTAGTTCGCAACACATGCGAATTATCTCGATTTTTTTATGCCCACACAAATAACCAGCTGCACTGGCACTCACTGCATTCGGCTCAACACAAGACCAAGCGTTCGCCATAACACTCCCGGCAATGGAGATCGCCTGGCATTTTTCGTACCGAGAGAGAGACCCAAAGTGTCAACGGCTTTGGCAGAACCGCTGGAGCGCTCGAGAACTTGGGCCTCGAACCCGTGCGCCTCGATCAGCGCCCCCCACATCTGCCTGTGCTCATCGGCTGGGGCCGCCTTGTACCGCCAGAAGGACACACACCCGCGTGGAAGATCCATTTTTCTGAAGATCTGCAGCAATGTGGCCAGGTCCTGCTGAACTGCAAGCAGTGCATCAGTGGCAAGGTCGACAACAGGCCCCTCTGGACAGGCACCTGGCGTTTTTTTGATCTGGCGAGGCCCGAACCAGAACATGGGCGGCTTGTCTTCCCAATATGTTCCGGCCAGTTCAACCAGTCGAGTCACGTCCACGCGGTCCAACCGGTCAACACCTGCCATCAACTGCGCTCGCAAGTCCAAAGCGTGTCGGGGCTCATGCCAATTTTGAACCTCCTGGGCTGACGCCAACGGCAAAGCACCCGGCAATTCGTCAGCCGCTCCGAACCCATCGCTCTGTGCAAATTCAAACAGAACTTCCGCCACCGGCTTCGACCAAGGATTGACTGGCGCGGCAACTGCGCCGCCTTGCACAACGACCGCCGGGAGCGGTACGTAGCCTGACACCGCTGTCTTGTGCAACGCTGAGGCAGCCTCGAAACGAAGCCCGGTCAACCGACCTCGCTCACGCACCGGCAGAACCACCTCTGAAAACTGATGGTTCAGAAACAAGGCAGCCATCAGGTCGAGCGTGTGCACGTAATTCGTCAATGACACCTCGTACGAAGAATGTCCCAGCATGCGAGGGATGACTAGGAAATCACCGGCTGAGAGTTGGGGCTTCAGGATCGAACCCAGCAGGGCCGGACTGGCCTGCATTTCCTCATGAATGGATGGGTGACCGGCAAACACGTCCGCCCATGCCACTTGGCGTGCAAAGAACACTTTGAAGGCCATCCATGATGCAAACGAATGCCTCAGGTGGTGCAATTTGAGTTGGTCATCCCCGGCCACCTCCCTCAACAGATCGATGGCATCGCGCGAAAGGGTGTCGTGTTCATGGCTGGGAAAAAGCCGCGCTCGCATGGGAGCCGATGGGATGCGGGCGTCCACGCTTTGCTCACACGCTTCAGCCAGCCATTGGCGCTCCTGGTCATTCAACAGCTGACGGATGGGCAAGCTCCTTTGAGAGAAGCCGGTTTTCAGAGTGTGAGTGATTTCTCGGTAAGGAACCGTGTGGCTGCTTGCATCCGCATATGGGCGGATGTCTTTGTAGGGTCGGATGTGGATGCGCCCATCGCCCGACAAATCAATGTCTCCGCGCCTCAGGCACAGAATTTCCCGCCTGCGCATCCCCAACCGGAAGGCCAGGACAATCAACAAGCGCATGCGGGTCTGCCTGGCCCGACCTTCTATACGCTTGCCCACAATGCGGACCGCCGATTCAGCAAGAACCCGTTTGTAGGTGTCGAAGTCGATCACCTGACGGTCCACACCGTCTGCTCGCGACTGGATTGCGGCATCTGGGGCCAACTTGAAACGATCTCGGATCTCCGCGATCAAAGACGAGACGGCTCTGCGCAGCTTGGACGGCACTTCATCCCAGGCCTCCATCAGCGCATCCGACAAATCCTCCAAAGTGGCCGAACCAGTGGACGGACCGACACTGTCCCGCAGATACCCGCTCAGCCAAGCTGCCGCCTCCGACCCTGCGGGGTCGACGCCTGGGGCCCAACCATACGGCGGCTCGTGTGACGCGCCATCCACCACAGTGAATGGCTGCAGACCAGCAACCGGTGGGTCGTCGTTCAGCCCGAAACCTTGGCCTGATCGGGTTTTGGGCAACGGGTCCTCATCCCACCAACCCAATTCACGCGCCAGAGGGCCCTGGACACTTTGGTCATTCAGGCTGCCTCCCAGATGAGCAGCAATCAATGGGGGCAGGTGCATATGGCCAAACCATCGGATCCCATGCACCCAATTGGACAAATTTGCGGCGACTTTCGCCGACTGCGGTCGAAAGTAACTGTATTCGTCGCGTACACGGGTTGGGATGACGTCCGGAATGACAGGCAACGGCTTAGCATGCGTTGTCAAAACATCCACAAAACCCCTGACATCGCGCATGCGTCCCTGCAGCCCTTTGATACGGTAGTCGTACGACGTGTCAAACACATGGGTCTTGCTAACGGATGGGGTGAGCAGGCTGTGTACACACGCTCGCCAGCGCTCCTCGTCCGCTGTCATGTTCAGCATCGTGCACAACGCCAACTTGACCTTGGCCTCTTCCGCTTGGAAAACCTGACGGGTGGCGGCCTGTGCTTCAGGGGTTTGAACGTCTGCAAGCACAGCTGCAAAAGACGGCTCTTTGAGCGAATGCACACAACGTTCAGACCACTGCCGGGCGCGCACGGCCATGGCGACCCTCTCTAACGTGAATGGGCTGACACGGGCATGTGCGGTCATCGCCACCCGCATGGTGGGCATCGTGGGATCTTGGACCAGGCACAGCAAGTACGACAGGTTCAACCCGTGCGCGGCCACGCTGCGCTGCATCTCACCGTTGGCCACCCACTCAACCACCTGTGCCTCCAGCACTTTGGCGTGCTGTTCGTGTCCGCCTTTCAATGCCTCCACATCTTCTGTTTTCAGGGGCCCGACTAAGGGAGACAACGGGCCGTCCAGACCCAGCACGTACCGTGCAAATGGCAAGTCCACAGACGACAGCTTCGCGTGCCATGGTTTCAGGTGGTCGAGGCCGCGCTTGGTATCGGCACGTTTGAGCCGCAACGCCACCCAAGCCTTCCAGCCTTCAAAAGCAACAGGATCAACTCCTGCCTTGTCGGTTGTCTGCGTTGGGTCAACAGAGCGCTTGGAAGCAGGCGGCTGGGTTTTTCGACGGATTTCACGAGCCGCCTGCCTGCATTGCCTGGCGATTTCGGTGCCCTTGGGGCGCATGGCACGAGGCACGTCCAACCTCTCCAAACCGAATGCCTGTGCACACCGCTTCAGTGCTGAGTACAAATTCTCGTGGTGACGTCCCATGTTGAACACGGAATGCCGGTCGTGTACCCTGTCGGCCAGGGCGCCGTGCCCCAGAACGGCATCCAAGCCATCACCGTCGATACCCTGTTGGGCAAGTTCGCGACGCAGGAGGGCGCGGTTAAAGTTCGCCGGCCAACGCGATCCCAAAAGTGAGTTGATCCGCCGCTGAATCCATGCGGGGGTAAGGTCTTTCGGCAGCTCTCCCCCATCAAACACGACAAATCCATACGGCAACACCGTTCTGTTGCGGGTTGGGACGGGGCTTTTTGAGGTGGCTTTGGTCTTCTTTGATTGCTTGTCCCAACGGAGCCTGAAGAGCGTTTGTACTTGTGTCAGCAGCTGAAATGCGTTGCCCAGCAGCGGGGATATCACACCCGAGCGGGATTCGTCTCGATCTGCGGTGCGCTTGTCTTCCAGACTGACCCAGTTCCGATCGCTGCCCTCAAGCCACTGCTGATATATCAACACTGGATATCGCGTGGCCCTCTGGCTGGTTTGCAATGCCTGTACCACCCAGACCCAGAACACCACATCGTCATGCCACTGCCTCCAACGGACTGGATCGCTCCAAGGGACTGGGCTGACCTCACCGGCTTGACCGGCGACCACAGAGGCAATTTCTGTTGTGGGGAAAGGAATCGATGCCTTCGGCGTGGCGGCCTTCCCTTTCGGCTTGACGGTCGCATCCAGCAAAGGAAAAACCCTGGCCTGTTCCCTGGCCTTGCGCGCCAACTCCTGCACCTTTGTCATCTGGGGCAAGAACTTGGCCCCTGCAAAGGACTCCGGCCAATCGGCCATCGACACGGCAGGGTGCATTTCCGGCACACAAAGGCCCATGCGCTGATGTGCATTCAAGACCCAAGCCACAAGCTCATCAGGTGCATGGGACGCGTAGAACATCCGGGGCTCTTTGGATTCGGCAAGGGTCCCTGCCAACATCCAAGCGATGGTTTTGTCCGGTGCCAGGTTGAGTAGGGTGATGCGCAGGTCGCGCGACATCAGCGCTTCGGTAACGCTGCGATCTACCACGTCGCCATGGAGCGCGCCCAACACGGCCTGCACTTCCTGCAATCGCTTTTCCGGCTTTTTACGCCAGCCAAACACTTTGGATTGCTTCACCTGGCGCAACTGATGTGCGCGGACAAGCGCAGCGGCCAGCCCGCTGTAGTCCGGAACCACCACGTGATCCACGCGAGGAACCCCGTCCGTGAAGTTCTCTGAGATGACTGGATTGGGCAGTCGCAAGGGCCATCTCCAGTGATACCTCCCGTCAATCTCGCCAACCCCCAACACATCAGACTTGACCAGATCCCACTCTTCACCGTCCAAGCAAACCAATTGCCCGGTCTCCTCCAACGAACGGCCGCACACCCAGGCCACAGCCACCAAAGCCCTGGGCCACCACACGTCTGGAACAGGCTCGGCGACCACCGAGGTGACTTCAGCGACCAAGGAGACAAGGGCTTGCCTTTCGGACGGACTGAGTGTGTTGTGATCCCAGGGAAAACCTTGTCGAATCATGGCGAGGTTATGACTCTGGGCCTTTGCCTTGGCCATGTGACTTCTGATGTCGGCCGGGTTGATCAGTTGGAGGCCCGTACGCCGGGGCGCCTCCACGCCGGTGTCATCTGGTACCTCATCTTCCTCGGCCTTACCGACGATTTCTTGGCTCGGTATCCATGTGATGAACTCAGGGAGATCCTCGGGTGGTTTTTCATGCGGGATCCTCTGGTGCCCGCCGATGTGCCCCCCGCTCTTAGTGGCGCGGGTGCCACCGCCACCGTCGCTGCGGGTGGAAGGATCGCGGACGTAGGTGTGATCCAGAATTTTTTCTGCCACCAACCTGAACGCGTTTGCGAACTCCAACCGTTCCTTTTGCAAGCCTGCATCGGCGGACTTCCACCGTGCGACCTGATTCTCCAAATACTGAAACCCAGTCAAACCTGCATGAAGGTCATCAGTACAGAAGGAAACTGCGACATTTAGGAAATCAGCATGCTTAAATTCGGAAAGACGGCGCAATCCACGCCCGACAGCTTGAAATGAGATATCCGTCAACTCGTAGATTGCATCTGAGGCCGTCACCGCCTCTTGTTGTTGAGGTTCAATCTCATCATGAGTTCCACCAGTCGATCCAATTTCCCCATCCTTGTGCCTCAATTTCTCGCGTAATGTTGCAATGGATTGACTTGCCTCCAGACGGGAAAGGTAGTCCTCCCAACCGATGGATTGCTCGGACAAAACCATACATTGCACCCGAGTCCACCACCATTGCAACCGTTTGAAATTTTCAGATTCTTGCGCCTCACCAACATTGATCTCATAACGATTCCACAGAGCGGAATACATGCCATTGCTGGTGAACCCGTGACGGGACAGTGGGTGTCTGTCCTCACTGAATTTGGAGTACCAGCAAGCGTCTGATTCGATTGCCTTCATATCAAACTGGGAAATGGCATGCAGCAGAATGATCAAGCCTTGGGACCATTCTTCGAGCACTTTCCAATGGCTTTGCTGGGATGAACTAAGTTCCGCGAGAGCGGATAGCCTGTCTTTTTCTTGCGCAATGGAGGAGAGTAGGTTTTCCGTTATACCGCGCAGACCACGTCCTTCCCACTGGGCCCACATACCCAACAAGACCTTCTGTACTGCCGGAAGATCTTCAGGACGAACCGCCCGATCCAGAAGATCA
This sequence comes from Burkholderiaceae bacterium, assembly GCA_049653005.1. Taxonomy (GTDB): domain Bacteria; phylum Pseudomonadota; class Gammaproteobacteria; order Burkholderiales; family Burkholderiaceae_C; genus UBA2334. Next base: position 7,836 of record JBASFL010000042.1, read on the forward strand.
CGGAGTCCACCTCGACTTACAAAAGCGACTTGTTCAAAATCAGTCATTTATTTCAACCATCAACAGATACGATGGCCAAATGATATCTGGTTTTTATCAGGGATTTTTCTTATGATTTAATGTCTCATTATGAATTAATGCCTGTATACATTCATACACAAACACCATATATGCATACGAGCCACTTAAATTTGATGCTGGATAGCAAAAATTCAGTATATCAACCAGCTTTGTAGATTTGACTTAGGGCGAAACCCCTCCCAAATCAGTCAATATTGGAAAAGCTCAGCACTAAAATTTACAGCCCTGGAAACGTGAGAGCATGCGCAAATTAGTCGGTCCTGATTTATTCAAATCCAAGCGCCGACAGGGCGCGGGATAGGGCCAGGGAGTGCGCGGGTGAACAGCCCCGGTTTTGAAGGAGGCTGGTTGGTTTAAGTTGCCACCTCTGTCGAGGTGTCACTGTTGGCGAGTTGCCTTCAGTAGTTTGCCTCAGCCTCTGCCGGAGGGATGCCCCCAATCGGCGTGAGCAGTCGGGTGTGGTTGAACCAGTGCACCCCTTGCAGGGTGGCCAGCTCCACGGATTCCCTGGTCTTCCAGGGGCCCCGGCGGTGAATCAACTCGGCCTTGTACAGCCCGTTGATGGTTTCTGCCAGCGCGTTGTCGTAGCTGTCGCCCCTGCTGCCCACCGATGGCTGTATGCCCGCCTGGTCCAAGCGTTCGGTGTAGCGTATGGAAACGTACTGACTGACCCGCCAGCCCACGATGCGACGGGCGTACACGTCAACAACAAAGGCCACGTACAGCCAGCCCTGCCATGTGGAGACGTAGGTGAAGCCCGACACCCACAGTTCGTTGGGTCGGCTGGCATGGAAGTGCCGGTTGACGTGGTCCAGCGGACACGGCGCCGAGGTGTCTGGCGTGGTGGTGCGCACCGTCTTGCCACGGCGTGCCCCTTGCAAGCCCAGGGCACGCATGAGCCTCTCCACGGTACAACGTGCCACCCGGATGCCCTCGCAGTTCATTTGCAGCCAGATCTTGTCGGCCCCGTAGACCTGCCAGTTGGCGTGCCACACGCGCTGGATGTCGGTGGCCAATATCTCGTCACGAACAGCACGCTGGCTGCGCAGTTCGGGTCGGCGCTGGCGGGCTGCGTGGCGCCAGTAACACGACGGGGCCATCTGCAACACCCGGCAGATGGGCTCGACCCCGAAATCATCACGGTGGCGGTCGATGTAGGCCTTCACGACTTGAGTCGGCGGTCGAGCTCCGCCTGCGCGAAAAACGCGCTGGCCGTCTTCAGGATGTCGTTGGCCCGGCGCAGCTCCTTGACCTCGCGCTCCAGCTCTTTGATGCGCTGGGCATCTGACGCGGTGGTGCCGGGGCGCTGGCCGTTGTCGGCATCGGCCTTCTTGACCCAGTCGTTCAAGGTCTGCGGTACACAGCCAATCTTGGGCGCAATGGACTCCACGGCGGCCCAAAGTGAAGGGTGGTCTGCGCGGCATTCCTGAACCAGGCGAACAGCCCGCTCACGGACCTCGGGTGAGTACTTGTTTGACTTTGTCATGGCTCCATCTTCTCAAGTGTTGGTGCCTCCTCGAAACCCGGGGCTGTTCACTATGCAATCATCCGGGATGCGACAAGTAGACACCGTCAAAAGCTGGTTGGCAATGCTGTCGGTATCGGAAACATCGGCAATGCCGTTACGGATCGCCGCCAACCCCGCTTTTTGAATATTTCAGGGTCGAATACACACTGTTCATGCTGTCCAACCTTTGGATGGTGAGAAAGCGTTGCCCGGGGGGCTTGGCGGCATGAGTGCGTCTGCAAACGGCCAAAGGCCGCAATCTCGTGCGAAAACTCCATGGAATCGATGCCAAGAACGCTGAATTCATCGAGATTGACACTGCCATTTCCGCCACACGGGATTCAAGCGATCAAGATAGCTTCGGCGATGATTTTTGGTCACCATCCCTAGCGTTTCCGGGGCGATTCAGTTGCGGCTTGACCGCAAAAGGCAGATTTGGGTCATTCGGGCTCCTATGCGTGAACGTCCGCAACCACCAAGACAAATAATCAAAAGGCAATAGAGAATAGAGTGGCTTTTTAGGGTTAACCCCGCTACCTAACCACTCCTGTATGGGGGGGGAGAATAATCACATCTGCGTCTAGAGTCTCCTCCATGGAGGATTTTACATCCATGCGCACCAAAAGGAAGCATAGTGAATTCTGGAAATAAAATTTTGATTCCCGAACCAGCTCCACCCGGCTTCGACCCTTGCCTCAAAAGTCGTCCAGCTGTGGTCATAACTGGTGTTTCAAGCGGTATCGGGTTAGCTATAGCGGAGGCACTTTTAAAGCGAGGCTATAGAGTCTATGGAAGCGTTAGAAATAAAATTGATGCTCAGCCACTGATCAATGATTGGCCATCTTCTTTTATACCACTCGTATTTGATTTGACCGATGTCGATCATCTTCACATAATAGTTGAACAAGTGCGCAAGTCTCTTTCTGGGAAGGTACTAGTTGCCCTCATAAATAATGCTGGAGTAAGTCATTCAGGGCCGCTAATACATCAATCATTGACAGAAATTAAAAATATATTTGCCGTTAATGTTTTCGGCTTAATTGCCGTTACACAGGCATTTCTTCCATTACTCCGGACAAGTCAGAATTCAGATTATTCACCTGGTCGAGTTGTGAATATAGGCTCCGTTTCCGGTGGAATCACCGTACCGTTTATGAGCGCATATTCAGCGTCTAAGCATGCGGTAGAAGCGATCTCTCAAGGTCTACGAAGAGAGCTACAACTGTTTGGAATACAGGTCTCAACGATCGAACCCGGCTTTATTCGGTCGAGGATGTTTGAGAAAGCAGCGCCGTCAAAAGCCGCTGACAGCTATGCCAACACCGCCTACGCGGAACCGTGGGCGCAGTTCAACCGTTCACTCTTGGACCAGGAGCGAAGCGCCAAGTCGCCAGAGGTGGTCACCCGAGCCGTGCTGCACGCCATCGAAGCCCCCACCCCCCGTACGCGTTACCCCGCTGGACCCCCTGTGGCGTTTGGGGTGGCTGCTGCCCGACCGGGCGTTCGACCGGCTCATCTTCAAAGCGCTGGGGATCGCAGGTCTCATGCAGCCTCGCAAACGCGGCGCATGAGCCCCATCCGGTTTTGACATCCCAAAGGAGACACGAACATGACCCCCACCCGTTCCAAACGTGGCCGCATCACACTCTGTGTGGCCAACTGCGTCGGCCTGCTCGATATGGTGGCGCTGCCCGTCTGGGTGGGCGCACTGATCCAGCACTACCGCTTCGACCCTCAGCAAGCGGGCCTGCTGGTGACGCTGTTTCTGGTTGGCGTGGTGCTCTCCAGCGTCGTCGTGGCACCCCTGTTCCATCGCCTGCGGACCGGGCAATGGATCGCGGTGGCAGGCTTCACGGTGGCGGCGCTGGTTTTCTACACCTTGGCGAGCACGACCGACTTCGCGACCATGGCGCTGCTGCACGGGTTGGGTGGCATGGCCATAGGCATGGCGCTCAGTGTCACGTCTGGCACGATCGCACGCAGTGAAAACCCGCACCAGCTGTTTGCGCTGTGTGGCGTTGCATTGGGCATCTTCGCCCTGCTGTTTCTGGGCAGCATGCCGCCCATCATTGCGCGCCTGGGCGGTTCGATTCTGTTCCAGGTCTTCGCAGCCGCGATGACGCTGGGTGCCGTGGTGTCTCTGCTGTCGTTTCCGGTGCCCGATGCCGTGAAGCCCGCCCCCACAGAACTGCACGGTGGGCGCGGCCGATCTTCCCGCGCGCTCTGGGCCGGCATCGTTGGCCTGTGCTGCATGAGCCTGGTCCAGGCCATGGCTTTTTCGTTCTTTGAGCGGGTGGGCGCCGATCGTGGCTTCGGCGTTGACAAGGTGACAGCGGTCCTGGCCGCGTTGGGTTTTGTGAACCTGTTTCCGACAGCCCTGGCCGCCTTGCTGGAAAAACGGTTGTCGGCGCGCAGCGTCCTGATGGGTGGACCGGTTGCACAAGCCTTGCTGGTGATCACGATCTACAGCGCTACAAGCTTCTTGCCCTACGCCGTAGCGGGCTCGCTGTTTGTGGCGGTGATGCTCTTCACCCATGTGTTCGGATTTGGCCTGCTCGCCAAGATCGAAACAACAGGTCGCGCTTTGGCCGCCACGCCGGCCATGATGATGACCGGTGCCGCCATTGGCCCTGTGCTGGGCGGAACCCTGGTCAAGTTCGCCGGTTACCCCGCCATTGGTTTTGCTGCATTGCTGATCGGTGGCACCGCGTTGTTGTGCTTCGCTCAACTGCCGCGCATAGGAGCGCTGGAGTCCGCCCGGCGCTGAAACAGGAACCCAGCACAGGCCAGAACAAGCCCGTGCCACTACTTCAGCCTCTTGCGGGCCGGCAACGGCCGGACAAGTCCCCCTCGTTGTCCGAGGGGGACTTGTTCATTCAGGCTTGTAGTTGATCGATCGCAAGGTCTCACCGATGGCCGCAAACTCTGCGGCGAGTCTTTTCTCCAGCTGCGCTGTCGTGGCAGGATTCTTTGTGGCGACCGTGACCGCCAGCTCGGCAAACCGCTGCCGAACATCGGGCTGCTCCAGGACCTGCAAAACCGCAGAGCGCATGCGTTGCTGCGCTGCGGCAGGCACTTCTGAGGTGGTCCACATGCCCAGCCATGCAGAACGCGTCATGTCGGTGTAGCCCAGCTCGGCCAGGGTGGGCACGTCGGGCAGCACGTCCATGCGCTGTGCCGAGGTCACGGCAAAGGCGCGCAGTTTGCCGGCCTTGATCAGCGGCAGGGACGTGGGCGGCGCATCAAACATGAAGTGCGCGTTGCCGCCCATCAGATCCTGCAGCGCCGGAGGGGAGCCTCGATAGGGAACATGCAGCATGTCCAGGCCTTCGGCCTTGTTGAGCAACAGGCCCAGCACGTGGGAAAGGGAACCCGGGCTGTACGACGCAAAGGACACCTTGCCTTTGTTCGCACGGACCCACTCCACCATCTCGCGCATGTTCTTCGGCGGCAACGCCGGGTTGCCAACCAGCACCAGCCCGCCACCACCGATCTCGACCAAGGGCTGGGCTTCCTTCATCGGATCGAACTTCATCTTCACCGTGTGCGGCGCCTCGGTGAAGAAGCCATTGACCGCCATCAACCAGATCTGCCCGTCACGCGGAGCAGCGAGAAACGCCGTGGTGGCAATGGAGCCCGAACCACCCGGCTTGTTGTCGATGACCACCGGTTGCCCCAGAACCTTGGACAGGGCGTCGCCCAGTACACGGGCAACCACATCGGTGCTGGATCCCGCCGGCACACCGAGAATGATGCGAAGGGGCTGAGAGCCTTGCGCCAGCAAATGGCCAGAAAACCCTGACAGGGCGAGTGCCGCCAGCAATCGGCGACGGGTTGGCAAACAGTTGATGGTCATCATTTTTCCTGGATTAGTGAAAAAAATGGGCCGGGTGGATTCACCGTGGCACCTGCGGAAATCGCCTTGGGAGACAGAAAAAAAATAAAAAACCCACGGAGTCACATCCCGGCGCGGTTCGGCCCTCCCCCGCCTGTACGCACTCACAGCGCCTTGATCAGCTCAGGCACCGCGGTGAACAGATCGGCCTCCAGGCCGTAGTCGGCCACCGAGAAGATCGGGGCTTCCGGGTCCTTGTTGATCGCCACGATCACCTTGCTGTCCTTCATGCCAGCAAGGTGCTGGATCGCACCCGAGATGCCGCAGGCCACGTACAGCTGCGGCGCCACGATCTTGCCGGTCTGGCCGACCTGCCAGTCGTTCGGTGCGTAGCCCGCATCGACCGCAGCGCGGCTGGCACCCAGCGCGGCACCGAGCTTGTCGGCCAGCGGGGTCATGACCTCGTTGAACTTCTCGGCGCTGCCCAGCGCCCGGCCACCCGACACGATGATCTTGGCGGCGGTGAGTTCGGGGCGGTCGCTCTTGGCGATCTCACTGCCCAGGAACGTGCTCTTGCCGCTGTCGGCCTGCGCGGCCTGGGTCTCCACGGCGGCGCTGCCACCGGTGGCGGCTGCGGGGTCAAAGCCCGTGGTGCGCACTGTGATCACCTTGGTGGCGTCCATGCTCTGCACGGTGGCGATGGCGTTGCCGGCGTAGATCGGGCGCTCGAAGGTGTCGGCGGCGATCACCTTGGTGATGTCGCTGATCTGGCCCACGTCGAGCTGCGCGGCCACGCGCGGGGCGATGTTCTTGCCGCTGGCGGTGGCCGGGAACAGGATGTGGCTGTAGGTTCTGGCGATGGCCAGCACCTGGGCGGCCATGTTCTCGGCCAAGCCGTGGGCCAGGTATTCGGCATCGGCATGGATGACTTTGGCGACCCCGGCAATCTGTGCTGCTGCTACGGCTGCTGGACCTGCGTTGTGGCCAGCGATCAGCACATGCACCTCACCACCGCATTGCGCGGCGGCGGTGACGGTGTTGAGCATGGCGCCCTTGATGCTGGCGTTGTCGTGTTCGGCAATGACGAGTGCGGTCATGTTGTTTCTTCCTCAGATCACTTTGGCTTCGTTTTTCAGCTTGTCGACCAGTGCAGCCACATCCGGCACCTTGATACCGGCACCACGTTTGGGCGGTTCGCTGACCTTGAGCGTCTTCAGGCGCGGGCTCACATCCACACCGAGGTCTTCGGGCTTGACGGTCTCCAGCGGCTTCTTCTTGGCCTTCATGATGTTAGGCAGCGTCACGTAACGCGGCTCGTTCAGGCGCAGGTCGGTGGTGATGATGGCCGGCAGCGTGAGGCTCAGGGTTTCCAGGCCGCCGTCGACTTCGCGGGTCACGTTGACCTTGCCGTCCACCACCTCGACCTTGTTGGCAAACGTGCCTTGCGGCAGACCCGCCAGCGCGGCGAGCATCTGGCCGGTCTGGTTGCAGTCGTCGTCGATGGCCTGTTTGCCCAGGATCACGAGGCCGGGTTGTTCCTTGTCCATCAGTGCCTTGAGCAGCTTGGCCACGGCCAGGGACTGAAGCTCTTCGGCGGTCTCGACCAGGATGGCGCGGTCGGCGCCGATGGCCATGGCCGTGCGCAGGGTTTCCTGGCACTGGGTGACGCCGCAGGAGACGGCGATGACTTCGGTGACCACGCCCTTTTCTTTCAGGCGCACGGCTTCTTCCACCGCGATCTCGTCAAACGGGTTCATGCTCATCTTGACGTTGGCCAGGTCCATCCCGGACTGGTCGGCCTTCACGCGCACCTTGACGTTGTAGTCCACCACGCGTTTGACGGGGACGAGGATTTTCATGATCAAAAACTCACAAAACAAAGATTACAGAGACGTCTTTGCGCGCAATGCTGCGCATCAAAGCACTTCGAAAATGCCGGCAGCGCCCATGCCACCGGCGATGCACATGCTCACGCCGACCAGCTTGGCGCCGCGGCGTTTGCCTTCGATGAGGGCGTGACCGGTCAGCCGCTGGCCGCTCACGCCATAGGGGTGACCCATGGCAATGGCGCCCCCGTTCACGTTCAGCCGCTCGGGCGCAATGCCGAGGCGGTCACGGCAATAGAGCACCTGCACCGCGAAGGCTTCGTTGAGCTCCCAAAGGTCGATGTCGGCCACCGTCAATCCCAGGCGCTTGAGCAACTTGGGAATGGCGAACACGGGTCCGATGCCCATCTCGTCCGGCTCGCAGCCAGACACGGCAAAGCCCAGGAAGCGTCCCAGCGGTTGCAGGCCACGGCGCTCAGCGACGGCATCGGCCATCACCACACAGGCACCCGCACCGTCGCTGAACTGGCTGGCGTTGCCCGCCGTCACCAGGCCGCCCGGCAACGCAGACCGCAAGCCAGCGAGTGCCTCCTGGGTCGTCCCGGCGCGCACACCTTCGTCCTTGCTCACGGTCACCTGCCGGGTGACCAGGCCAAGGGCCTTGTCCGCCATGCCCATGGTCACGCTGATGGGCGCAATTTCCTGGTCGAACAACCCGGCCGCCTGGGCCGCACAGGCCTTCTGCTGACTGCTTGCCCCGTAGGCGTCCATCACGTCGCGGGCAACGTGGTAGCGCTTGGCCACCTGTTCGGCCGTGTCCAGCATGCCCCAGTACATGGCGGGCTTGGCACGCGCCAGCACGGGGTCGTTCATCATGGTGGTGTTCATCTGCACGCACGAGATGCTTTCCACACCACCGGCCACATAGATGTCGCCCTCCCCTGCAACGATGCGTTGCGAGGCCAGCGCAATGGCCTGCAGACCGGATGAGCAGAAGCGGTTGACCGTCAGGCCAGCGACCTCGACCGGACAGCCGCCGGCCAAAGCACTCTGGCGCGCGATGTTCAGGCCGGTGGTGCCTTCCGGAAAGGCGCAGCCAATGATCACGTCTTCCACTTCGGCGGCATCGATGCCTGCCCGTTCAATGGCGTGACGAACCGCGTGGCCGCCCAGCGTGGCCCCATGGGTCATGTTGAAGGCGCCCTTCCAGCTCTTGGTGAGCGGTGTGCGCGCGGTGGATACGATGACGGCTTGGGTCATGTCTGAATCTCCTGGGCCTCAGCCGTTGAAAGTGCCACCATCGGCAGCCAGACGCTGGATCAGCGCGGCCGGCTGCCAGAAGCGGGCATCCCCATGGGGCAGGTTGGCGAACCGGTTCATGGCTCGAACCACGTTGAACAAGCCGAACTGCTCGGCGTGGTGCATGGGGCCACCGCGCCAGGCCGGAAATCCGTAGCCGGTGAGGTACACCATGTCGATGTCGCTGGCGCGGGCCGCAATCCCTTCTTCAAGAATGCGGGCGCCTTCGTTGACGAGGGCAAAGACCAGCCGTTGAACGATCTCGGCCTCGTCGATCTTGCGGGTGGCCACATGCACCGCAACGCGGTGCTTTTCGATCAGCTCATTGACCAACTCGCTGGGGACAGCATCGCGCTTGCCGGGGGGATAGTCGTACCAGCCTGCACTGGTTTTCTGACCGAAGCGCCCCAGTTCACAGATCAGGTCGGGCAGCTTGCTGTGGCGGACCTCCGGCTTTTCGACGTAGTGCCGTTTGCGGATGTACCAGCCAATGTCGTTGCCGGCCATGTCGCTCATGCGGAACGGCCCCATCGGAAAGCCGAACCGCTCCATCGCACGGTCCACCTGGGCCGGCGTGCAGCCTTCCTCCAGCAGGAATGCGGCCTGCCGGAAATAGGGGTCCAGCATGCGGTTGCCGATAAAGCCGTCGCACACCCCAGAGACCACACAGGTCTTCTTGATCTTTTTGCCCAGCGCCATCACGGTGGCCAGGACGTCCTTGCCGGTCTGAGCACCGCGTACCACTTCCAGCAGCTTCATCACGTTGGCTGGGCTAAAAAAGTGGAGACCCACCACGTCCTGTGGCCGCCGGGTGAAGCCTGCGATGCGGTTGAGATCCAGCGTCGATGTGTTCGACGCCAGGATGGCGCCGGCTTTCATCGTCGCGTCCAGCTGGCTGAACACACGTTGCTTGACATCCATGTCCTCGAACACCGCTTCGATCACCAGGTCGGATTGCGCAATGGTCTGGTAGTCCAGCGTGGTGCTCAACAGGGCCATGCGCTCTTCACACTTCTCCTGCTTGAGCTTGCCCTTCTGGACCTGTGCTTCGTAGTTCTTGCGGATGTTGGCCACACCCCGGTCCAGCGCCTCCTGCTGGGTCTCCAGCAGGATCACCGGCAGGCCCGCGTTGAGGAAGTTCATGGCGATGCCCCCGCCCATGGTGCCCGCGCCAATGACGGCCACGGAACGGATGTCGCGCTGTGGCGTGCCGGCTGGCACATCGGCCAACTTGGACGCCGCCCGCTCGGCCACGAACAGGTGGCGCAGCGCAGCGCTCTCTGGCGTGCCCATCAAATCCTTGAAGACCTGCAGTTCCAGCGACAGACCGTCGTCAAACTTGCGCTGTGTGGCCTTTTCCACCATCTCCAGGCCCTTGAGTGGGGCCGGCAGGTTGCGGGACAGGCCCTTGACCATCGCGCGAGCGAATTCAAAATAGCCGTCGCCTTGCGGATGTTTGCAGGGCAGATCCCGCAGTCTGGGCAACGGCCGACCTTCCGCCACCGCCTGTGCGGCCTCGCGTGCGAGTGCGATCGCCTCGTCCAGGAGCGTGTCGGCACTGGCGGCCATGCGGTCGAAGATGCGCTGGTTGGGCGTTTGTGCCAGCAGCTCGCTCTTCACCGGGTCACCGCTGACGATCAGGTTGAGCGCGGGCTCGATGCCCAGCGCGCGAGGCAGGCGCTGCGTGCCGCCGGCACCAGGAATCAGGCCCAGCTTGACCTCGGGCATGGAAATGAGGCAGCCCGGTGCAGCGATGCGGTAGTGACAGCCCAGCGCGAGTTCGAGCCCGCCCCCCATGGCCACACCGTTGAGTGCAGCCACCACCGGTTTTGCAGAGCTCTCGAACACATCGATGACACTGCGCAGGTCCGGCAGGCGGTATGCCAGTTCGGAGCCCAACTCCGTGATGTCGGCTCCGCTGGAAAAGGCGCTGGCGCCACCCGCCAACACCACCGCCCGCACGGCCACATCTGTCGTTGCCTGGTCCAGCGCCTGCACCGCAGCGCGGCGGGTGGCCAGCCCGAGCCCGTTCATGGGCGGGTTGTCCAGTCGGATCAGGGCGACGTCACCCCTGACTTCGTATTGCACTGTCATTGGTTGTTCCCTGTTCTCACTTGCGTGGTTCATCGCAGATGGCGCGCGCGATGATCTCTTTCATGATTTCGGAGGTGCCGGCGTAGATGCGCTCGATGCGTGCGTCGCAGTACGCGCGCGCCACGGCGTATTCCTGCATGTAGCCGTAGCCGCCATGCAGTTGCAGGCAATCGTCGGTCACGCGCGCGAGCAGTTCCGAATGCCAGAGCTTGCCGGCCGAGGCGCCAATGGAATCCAGCTCACCCGCCAGGTGGCGCTGGATCATGCTGTCGCACAACGCGCGGCCGGCCTGCAGGTCGGCCCAGAGGCTGGCCAGCTTGAAGCGCGTGTTCTGGAAGTCGGCAATGCGCTGCTTGAACGCCTTGCGGTCCTTGACATAGGTCCGCGTCAGCTCGAAGACGGCCTCGGCGCGCGACTGGCAATTGACGGAGATGCACAGCCGCTCCTGCGGCAGCTCCTGCATCATGTAGCGAAAGCCTTTGTTCACTTCACCCAGCAGGTGGTGCGCCGGCACCCGGACCTGATCGAAGAACAGTTCTGCCGTGTCCTGGGCGTGCTGCCCGATCTTGTGCAGGTTCCGCCCCCGCGAGAAGCCGGGCATGTCGGCGGTCACCACAAACATGGAGATGCCCCCTTTGCCCTGGGCATCCTCCGTCTGCGCGGCCACCACGATCACACCCGCGTTCTGACCGTTGGTGATGAAGGTTTTCTGGCCTGTGATGAGCCAGTCATCACCCTCACGGACGGCGCGGGTCTTGATGCTGGCCAGGTCGCTGCCAGCGCCGGGTTCGGTCATGGCGATGGCACCCACCAGTTCACCGCTGACCATGCGCGGAAGGATCGCGCGCTGGATCTCGGGTGTGCCGTAGTGCGCGATGTAGGGCGCCACCACCATCGAATGCAGATTGAAGCCCGGTCCTGTCGCACCGATGCGGCACAGCTCTTCGGCCACGATCATGTCGAACAGCACGTCAGCGCCAGGCCCCCCCTGCTCTTCGGTCAACCAGCAGCAGAGCAAGCCGTTTTCACCGGCCTTGCGCCAGACCTCCAGCGGTACGCCATGGTCATGTTCCCACTGGGCATGCCGGGGTGCGATCTCGTTTTCGCAGAAACGTCGGACCTGGTCCCTGAACGCTTGGTGTTCGGATGAAAAGAAAGTGCGTTTGAGCAATTCCACAGAGGGGTCCTTGTGTCAGAAAGGTTGTTGAATGTGTTGAGCGGATCGAACGGGGCCTGAGCAAAGAAAACCCATGGCCATGCGCCACTGTTTCATCAGCGCTTTTGTTGGGCCGATGTGGGTAGCAGGAAATAGGCAAGTGCGGGCAGCAGCACCATGGCACCGACCATGTTCCACAGGAACATGAAGGCCAGCAGCAGGCCCATGTCGGCCTGGAACTTGATGGGACTGAACACCCAGGTGATGACCCCAAAGGCCAACGTCACACCAGTCAACATCACCACCTTGCCGGTGAACAGCAAGGAGCGGTAATAGGCCTCGGACAGCGTGGCCCCTTCGCGCAACCGCGCCAGCATCACGGACAGGATGTACAGCGCGTAGTCCACACCGATGCCCACGCCCAGCGCGATCACGGGCAGCGTGGCGACCTTGACCCCCATCCCCAGCGCCACCATCAGCGCCTCGGCCAAGAACGAGGTGACCACCAGCGGCAGCACCGCCACCACCACCGCCCGCCAGGAGCGGAAGGTGATGAACGACAGGATCACCACCGCGCCGTAGACCAGCCAGAGCATCTTGTGCCAGGCGTCCTTCACCACCACATTGGTCGCGGCCTCGATGCCGGCCGACCCCGCGGCCAGCAGGAACTTCGCATCGTCGCTGTCGTACTTCGCAGCGAAATTTTCGATGTGCCCTGTCACCCTCGCCAGGGTTTCAGCCTTGTGATCGCGCAGGAACACATACAAGGTGAGCAGGTTGCAAGAGTCGTTGTAGAGGCCACGCGGCGCGTTGGCCGTGACGGTGTTGACCATGTCCTGGCTGGGCAACATCTCGTACCACTTGGGGTTGCCTTCGTTCAGGCCGCTCAGCACCCGACGGTTCAACAACGCCAGTGTGTTGGTGGCTTCCACCCCTTCCATCTGACGCAGCTGCCACTCCAGCTCGTCGACCTTCTGGACCGTCTCCACCTTGGTACATCCGCCTTCGGGGGTCTTGACCATGACCGCCAGCACGTCGCTCGACGCGCCATAGGCTGGGTTGAGGAATCCGACATCGCGGTTGTATCGGCTGTCGGCACGCAACTCAGGCGCACCGGGATCGAGGTCACCAATCGAGAGCCTGGAGCTCACCGCGAAGCCGGCGACCAGCAACAGCACTCCCACCAGAACGGCCATCTTGGCCCACCGGGGCTGGGTGAACCGGTCCAGAAAAGCCCACATCGGATGTTTGGCTTCCCCCCGCGCATCGGCCTCTTCGGCCTTGAGGCTCCGCGCCGCCGCCTTTTTGCTGACACCGGTGTAGGACAGCATGATGGGCAGCAGGATCAGGTTGGTGAAGATCAGCACGCCCACACCGATGGACGCGGCGATGGCCAGTTCACGGATGACCTGGATGTCGATCACCAGCAGCACGGCGAAACCCACCACATCGGCCAGCAGCGCCGTCAGACCCGCCAGGAACAACCGGCGGAACGTGAGCCGCGCGGCGATCAGCCGATGCATGCCTCGACCCACGTCCTGCATGATGCCGTTCATCTTCTGGGCGCCGTGGCTCATGCCGATGGCGAACACCAGAAAAGGCACCAGGATGGAATACGGATCCAGGGAAAAGCCCAGTGTGGGCAGCAGACCGAGCTGCCACACCACGGCCACCAGCGAAGCCAGCACGACCAGCGCAGTCGAACGTACGCAGCGCGTGTACCAGAACACCATGGCGGTGGCGATGAGCACCGCCAGGCCAAAGAACAGCAATACATCCCGAACGCCATCGATCAGGTCACCCACCAGCTTGGCAAAGCCGGTGATGTGGATCGTGACGCCTTTGGCTTCGTACTTGGTGCGCAGCGTCTCCAGTGCCAGGGAGAACTGCCCGTAGTCCAGCGGCACGCCGTCGATGCTCTTGGACAGGAGTGGCACGTAGATGACCGTTGACCGCGCGTCCAGGGCCACGATCTGCCCCACCTCGCCCGACCGTGCCACGTTGGCCGCCAGCTGCTGCAGGCTCTGCGGCGATCCGTCGTACCCGTCGGGAATGACCGGGCCTCCCTCCAGGCCTTCTTCGGTCACACCGGTCCAGCGTGTGTTGGGTGTCCAGAGACTCTTCACGCCCGAGCGGGCCACACCCGGCATCAGGAACAGCTCATCGCTGATCTCACGCAAGGTCTCCAGGTACTGGGGGTCGTAGATATCGCCCTTGGGGTTGACCACCGCCACCCGGACGGCATTGCCCAGCCCCTGCAACTCGCTCTGGTGCTGCAGGAAGTTGACCACATAGGCGTGGGACGTCGGGATGGTCTTCTCGAAACTGGCGGACAGCTGAAGCTTGGAGGCCTGCCAGCCCAACACCAGGGTGATCAGCGCACACAGGAGAACGACCAGCCCGCGGTTGTTGAAAAACAGGCGTTCAACCCGCGATCCGGAGGACGCATCAAACTGGGCGAGATCCGTCACCACAGGCTCTTCGCCACGACTCACGACTGCCATTTCAGTTTCCTTTTTTCAGCTGGTTCGCCGGGACGTGGTTCACGCCCGTTGCCGCCGTCACCATTAGTCCGCCACCATTCAGCGGCATCACGCTAGAGAGTGGATAGGCGAGAGATCTGTAGACCGGGGTCAGGCGCAGATCAGGCCCAACAGAAAAAATGTGCCCGGCCTGGTTGGCGACCAACACGTCCTGCCCGCCGACTGCCACAGCCGCGACAAACGAGATGGGAGGCGTGCCAGCAACCTGCGCCCAGCTCTCACCGCGGTTCGCCGAACGGAACAGGTTGCCTCGCAGCCCACCGGCCACAACGGCGCCGTCCTTAGCCAGTGCCAGCGTGAACCAGCTACCGGTGTACGGACTCTTGAGCGCCTGGAACGAACGGCCACCGTCGGCGGAGCGGTGCATCTGCCCCTGTTCACCGACCAGATACACATCGGCACCCGCCGAGCGGATGGCGTAGAGGTGCATCTCCTTGGGGTTGTCGATCAGATGCCGGACGCTCGTCCAAGTCCGACCACCGTCCCGGGTCTCGAAGAACAGGTTGTAGGCTCCTACCACCCAGCCATGCTGGGCGTCCTGGAAATGCACATCCAGCAAAGGCTTGTCCGGTCCGTCGGCCAGCAGCTGCTGTGCTGATCTCAAAGCCTGATCGGCTTTCGGATCGCCGGCGCTTGCGGCCAGGCCTTCTGCCACTTTCACCGCGGACTTCGCAAGGTCTGCGCCGTTGGCCTGCAACACCCAGCTGTCCCCACCGTCGGTGGTGTTCAAAATCGTGCCGCCGTGGCCCACCGCCCAACCCAGCTTGTCGTTGACAAAGCTGACCGCGGTCAGCGTGATGCTGACCGGCACCTGTTGGGCCTGTCGCCAGGATTCACCCTGGTTATCGGACAGCACGACCAGGCCCCGCTCACCCACGGCCACGGTTCGTTTGCCCGCCTGGGCTGCAGATAGCATGAACTGGCGCTCGGGCGTCTTAGCCACCAGCGCCGGTCGCGTAAGCGCGGGGAAGGCGGTCTGCGCATGGGCAGACAAAGCCGCCCACCCCACCAGGGCCGCTATACAGCACCGCCACGGCAGCGACCAATTCCGTTTCAACATGAGATGTGTCTCCAAATGAACAACCCACTCAAGGGGTTTTACAAACGCGATCGGCAAGACGGTCCGTTCGGCACGCAGGCGGGGAAGTTGCCTGTGCTCCCTTCCACACAAATGACGAACCCACCGAGGCTCCGTCGAGCCCGAGCGGCTCAAGGGCCCGCTACCCGCCTCAGGTCGGGCGATACCGGCCAGACCACCGGATCCTTTGTGAAGGGCATCAACCTTGCCGCATGCACCTCTGCTAAGGCCAGGCTCATTGCGGATCCGCCACATGCAAGATCAACTTGCCCGGACGCTTGCCCGAGAACAGCGTGGGCAGCAGTTGGGGCGCATGCTCAAAGCCCTCCACCACGTGCTCTTCGACGTGCAGGCGCCCCTGCGACACCCACTTCGCGAGCTGCTCTGCACCTTCTGTCAGACGGTCCCGGTAAAAGAACAAAAGAATGCCTTTGACCGTGAGCATGTGGGTGCAGATGCGCATGTAATTGCTCGGGCCCTGCAGCTTGGTGCTGGTGTAGCCAGAAGACATGGCGCCGCAGATGAGCACGCGCCCCTGTGGTGCCATGTGCAACAGCAGGGTGTCCAGCATGTCGCCACCCACGTTGTCGAAATACGCGTCCACACCCTGCGGGCACAGGGCCTGCAGCCGCTGGCCAATGTCCTCGGACTTGTAGTCGATGGCGTGGTCGTATCCGGCCTTCTCCACCAGCCAGCGGCACTTGTCGGCGCCACCCGCGATGCCGATCACCTGCCTGGCACCCAAGGCTTTGCAGATACCGCCCGCGAGCGATCCCGTGGCACCCGTGGCGGCCGAGATCACCACCGTGTCCTGGGGCTGTATCTTCAACACATCCGTGACACCGAAGTAGGCGGTCAAGCCACCCACACCGAACACACCCAGGTGCCACTGCAAGGGGAAGTCTGCCTGGGGCAGCACACGCAAGGGCATGGGACCGTCACTGCGAACCAACACAAAGTCCTGCCAGCTCATGAATCCCTCGACCAAGTCCCCGACCGCATAGGCAGGATCCAGAGATGCCACCACCTGTCCGATGCCCATCGTGCGCATCGGTTCACCTTCCTGCACCGGCGGCATGTAGCCACCGTCCTCGGTCAACCAGATGCGCTGGCTGGCGTCGTAGCCGAAATACAGGGTCCGCACCAGTACCTCGCCCGGCGCTGGCGTTGGCACGGCTGCCTCCTGATAGCGAAAGTCCTCAGGCTTTACGGCCCCGGTGGGGCGATGGGCGAGGAGCCATTGACGGTTGATGGCGGGTGCGTTCATGGCGTGCTTTGTCTGGTGATGCGGTGGCCGGTCAGATGCGGCGCCCGGCACTGTTCCAGAAGAGGTCACGAATGTTCTTCTTGAGCACCTTGCCAACCGTACTTCGAGGCAACGCATCAATGAAGCTCACCGTCTTCGGCGCCTTGACAGAACCCAGCTTTTCCTTGCACAGGGAAATCAGCTCCTCGGCGTCCACCACCGATCCGGGCTTGATTTCCACCACCGCTTTCACAGCCTCGCCCCACTGCTCGTCGGGCACACCGATCACCGCGCAGTCCATGACCGCGGGATGCGTCCAAATCACCTGCTCGACCTCGCTGGGATACACGTTGAAACCACCGGAAATGATCACGTCCCGCTTGCGGTCGGTGATGTGCAAATAGCCCTCTGCGTCCAGGTGGCCCACATCGCCGGTGTGCAACCAGCCATCGATGACCGTTTCAGCGGTCTTGTCCGGCAGCTTGTAGTAGCCCTTCATTACGATGTCACCGCGGACACAGATTTCGCCAGTTTCGCCCTTGGGCAAGGGGCGCCGGTCATCGTCCATGATCGCCAGCGCATTCAACACAGAGGGCAGTCCGCAAGCCGACAGGCGTTCATCCGACGCCACCTCGCCGTTGACAAAGTGGTCGCTCGGACGCAGGAACGCGATGGAACCCGGCGCCTCGGTCTGCCCGTACCCTTGCAGCATGACCGGGCCGAACACGCCCAGCGCTTTTTTCAACTTCTCCGTCGACATCGGCGCCGCACCGTACATGAAGTAGCGCAGCGAAGAAAACTCCTGCTCCCGAATGCCGGGTGTTTCCAGCAGCCGGTAGATGACCGTTGGCGGCAGGAAAAACTCGGTCACTTTCTGCTGCGTGATGGCATCCAGCAGCGACTGGGGATCGGGCTTGGTCAGCACGATCACCTTGCCGCCGCGCGCCGTCGCCGACAACGACAGAAAACCCGCCGTGTGCGTCATAGGGGCCGCCGCCAGGTTGACGATGCTGTCTCCGCTGGCGTACGGGGTGTTGATGATCCCGTTGGCGATGGAGACACCCAGGCTGCGGTGCGTCAGCATCACCCCTTTGGGCATCCCCGTGGTGCCCCCCGTGGGCATGATGGCGGCCAGATGGTCCTGCTCGACATTCCGTGCGGGCGGCTGGGCCGGATGACCTGCCATCCAGGTCTGCAGGGTCTCGCAACCTTCGACCACGCCGTCAATGCACACCAGCAGGCGCAAGCGTGGGCATGAAGCCCGCATGGTTTCGACCATCGAAGCGAAGTACTTCTGGAAGAACAGAACCTCGACGTCGAAGCCGTCAAGCAAGGCCGTGTTCTCGCTCACTGTGCTGCGAGGATTCACCGGCACCCATGCAAGACCGGCGCGCCAGATGCCCAGTACACACATCCAGGACAAAGGGTGGTTGGCCGATAGCACTGCTCCCTTGGTCTCCAGTGCGATGCCGCTGGCCACCAGGGCCTGGGCGACACGGCAGCTGGTGTCATAGGCCTCGTCGAAAGACCAGTCCTGGCCGTCCATGAAGTACGCGGTGGCCTGACCGTTCAGGCTGCGTCCCCGGTCGAAATAGTGAATCAGAGACATCCTCGATTTCCTCTTGCTGTTGCCACGTGGTGTCGGTCAGGGCTGTAGCTTCGCCAGCGTGGCCGGAAGATCGAGCTCGTTTTCGCGCGTCTGGCCCGCTTTCAGGTGGGCAGCAATGACGGCATTCATCTCGGGGCCGGCCAGCGCGGCGCGCAACGCCACGTTCTCGGCCGCCAGACCGGCGAACAGGGGCTCAACGATGCCCGAGTACACCGCTGCGAACACCTCGCGGTGTGCGGCAACCACCGATGGCGCGCGCAGCAGCAAGCGCCCCACCAGGTCCTGCAGGTAGGTGTCGAGTTCGGCAGCGGGCAGTGTGCGATTCACGAGGTTGTAGCGTTCGGCCTCAAGGCCATCGAAGTCGCGTGCGCTGAGCAGAATCTCCAACGCGCGCGCTGGTCCGGCGGCCAGCGCCGTGAACGTGGTGCCGCTGCCGCTGGCCAGGAAGTGGCCACTGGACTCAGGAAAGCACAGCCTTGCCTCAGGGGTGGCAAACCGCATGTCCATCGCGCCGAGCAGGAATTCGAGCCCGCCACCGCGGCAGCGGCCGTTGATCCGCGCGATCTTCACCTGCGGCAATACCTTCCAGCTCATGACCAGCGACTGCAGCACATTGATGTCGGGGTACCTGCTGCCCTGGCCGGGGTCGGATGCGGCGCGCTCCAGGTCTTCAAGATCGAAATGGGCGATGAAGAAATCGGGATCGGCACTGTCGAGCAGCACCACGCGCACGCTGGGGTCGGCATGCAGACGGCCGCCAAGCTGGAACAGCTCCTGCACCATCGTCACGTTCATCAGGTTGATGGGGGGGTTCTGGATCGTCACGCGCAGCAGCGCACCGTCCTGCTGAAGCTTGAGAGTCTGGAAATTCATGTTGTTCTCCTTGTGTTGTCAGACCAGGCGCTCGACCTTGATCGCGGCGTAGCCGTAGCTTTCCAGGGCGCCCATCAGCTCGCGGTGGCCGAACACTTCGCTGGGCGAGCGGAAGCCCACCACGCGGGGCGTCTCCCTCGCAAGCCGGCTGGCGGCGTAGGCCTGCATCAGACCGGTGGTGAAGTACCCACCCGTGGCAACCATGGTGCTGCGCACCATGACGTTGGTGCCGGAGCCCACGCAGACATCGATGGCCCGGTGCACGAAGCGCGACTCGCGCGGTGGTGTGGAAGCCGTGATGCCCTTGGCCATCTGGTCAAGAACCTGGTAGAGCACCGGATCGGGCAGCCATTGCAGCTGGACCTTGTAGGCACGTTCGAGCATCAGCTCCTTCTTGTAGAGCTCCTGGTTCCACATCGCCACGTGCATCTTGCAGTTGCGCACCCGCCCATCCTGGGCAAACCAGATCGGGTTGGAGGTACCGCCCCAGTTGGACGCGCGCAGCACCCGGCCAGACGGCGTGGTGATGTCGCAGTTGTCGACGCCCGCGAAGCGCACCAGCTCGTTGTCCTTGAGGTAGTAGGCCGGGTAGCGCACCGCGTCCAGGATGGTCTGCGCAGACGCCACGGTGGGCACGGCTTCCGCCACCTCGGTCATGTCCAGGGAATCGACACCGGGTGTTTCCAGGCAGTAGCGGGCACCGATTTCACTGACGCCGTACATGTAGGAGCACGAGGGCACCAGCGTGAGACCCGCCTTGGCAAACGAGGGTCCGTATTCGTCACGCAGCATCGTGAGCACGTGCTGCTCGCCGGTGGTGTCCAGGTAGTGCACCCCGGCGTTCAAGCAAGCCTGGGCAACCTCGCGGCTGTAGCGCATGAAGGGGCCCACCGTGTTGCAGATCACCTTGCGGCCTTTGAGCAGCTGGGTCAGTGCCTCCACCGTGTGCTCGACCTCGACGATCTCATAGCGTGCGCTCTCGATGCCGGGCACGAGCTTCATCGACTCTTCGATGCGGGCGCGGCTGCGGCCGGCTGCGATGAAGGGGACACCCAGGTCTCGAAGGTGTTCTGCGACCAGGCGGCCGGTATAGCCGCTGGCGCCGTAAATGACGACGGGATATTCGTTGTTCAAGTCAGTCTCCTGTGGTTGGGTTCAGTGGTCAGGCGGGCACGTCAGGCGCGACCCCAGCCTTCCTGTTGGTACAAGCGGCTCAGCAGGTGGCCGTAGTGCATCTGGAGCAGGTGGTTCTCGCCGTCTTCGATCTGCATGGCCTGCGCGTCGCGCAGCATCTTCTCGACCGGGTATTCGCGCGTCAGGCCCACACCGCCCATCAGGTGGAGCGACTCGCGCACCACATTCATCAGCTCGGTGCAGCAGAAGGACTTGCCCGACGCGGTGAAATAGGGGTGTGCCTGCGGCGATGTCTTGGTGTAGTGCGCCACATGGCGCGCCATGGCGCGGATGGCTTCCACCTTGGTGCCGATGCCGCCCAGCCGGTACTGCGTGAGCTGCAGATTGGCCAGCAAAGTACCGCCCTGGCGGCGTTCGTGCACATAGGCCAGTGCGGCCTCAAACGCCGCACGCGCCAGGCCGGTGGCGATGTGGCTCATCGCGGTGCCGGCGTGGGCCCAGGCATGGGCATGCTTGAACTCGTAGTCGTCGCGCGTGGCGACGGCGAAGCGCCGCGGCACGCGCACGTTGTCAAAGAACACCTCGCCTTGCGGCAGGGGGCGCTTGCCGATTTTTTCCAGGGGCTTGCCGCGCGAGACGCCCTTGATGTCCAGCGGCACGATGACGTTACAACCGTAGGTGCTGCCCTGTTCATCGAAGAAGCCCTGACCGTAGTCGGCCACGATGTCCACCAGCGCCACCTGGGCCACCGGTCCGTTGGACACCCAGGCCGAGGTCTGGCCGTTGAAGATCACCTCATCGGCCGTGAAGGTGGCTTGCAGGTTGCCCTTGTTGCCTTGCGAGCCGGGGAATCGCTCTTCAGGGTAGAGCGTGAGACCGTCCGAACCCCGGTCTGGCTGCGTGGCACACCAGCAGCCCAGCTTGCCCGCACACAGGTCGATCAGCTCTTGCTGACCACTGGCCATGGCCATCAGCATCGGCATGCCGCCGGCACCGGCCGACACGGCCAACCCGGCATCACCCCAGGCCAACTCTTCGAGCACGATGCCTTCCATGCGCGCTGCCTGGTCCGGCGGCATGCCCATCATGGCGTCCGGGCCCATGCCCAGCTTCATCATCTCGCCGTGGAACTGCCAGAACGGTGAGCCCGGCAGGTAGGCCTGGTCCGCAGGCATGCGGTCGATGGCTTGCCCGAGCGGACGCATGACCTCACGGGCAAAGCGGTGCATGCCCTGCTGAACGCCCTGCTCTTCTTCGCTCAGGCCGGCATCGAAGCCCGACAAGGTCACGAACGGTAGGGGGACTTGGTGGTTGCTCATGTTGTCTCCTGGTGAAATTTTTGTTTTGAAACGGGTCAGCGTTTGAAGATATTCACGGTGACAACACCCTCCTCGTAGCCAACCGAACCACCGCCGTTTTCTTGCACGGCCACCTTGGCGCCGTCGACCTGTCGTTGACCAGCCTCACCACGCAGCTGGGTCACGAGTTCAAATATTTGCCCCAGGCCCGTGGCGCCAATGGGGTGCCCTTTGCACTCCAGGCCGCCCGACGGGTTGACCGGAATGCGACCGCCAATCGACAGCTCGCCCGCCTCGGCGGCAGCGCCCGCGCCCCCCATGGGCGTCAGGCCCAGGTACTCGACGGCCATGACCTCGCCCATGGCGGTTGCGTCGTGCACCTCCGCCACCGAAACGTCTTGAGGCCCCAGGCCCGCCTGCTCATAGGCGAGCTGCGCCGCGCGCCGGGCAACCGCCTTGTCGAATTCATCGGCCGCACGGGGTGTGGCCGTGGCGATCGCCGTGGCCGCCACCTGGATGGCCCGGCGACGGTCCCCGGTCAAGCGCTTGAGACCCGCCTCGGTGCAGACGATCACCGCGGCTGCGCCGTCCGACAGCGGAGAGCACATCGGCATGGTTAGCGGGAAGGTGATGGGCGGAGCGGCCAGTACCTTCTCGATCGTGAACGGATCGCGGTACTGGGCATGGATGTTGTGCACGGAGTGGTTGTGGTTCTTGGCAGCCACTGCGGCAATTTGTCGCTGGGTGGTGCCGAAGGACTTCATCCAGTGGCGACACATCGCTGCGTAGATCGCCATGAAACGGCTGTAGGGACGCGTGGATTCACTGCCCTCGGGCACTTCGATGCCATGACCCAACGCCAGCAGGCGAGCCTCGTTCTCGTCCTTGGTGGTGACATCCCAACCACCGTCAAAGATCGCCAAGGCGCGCTTCTTGTCTTCGATGTTCATCTTCTCTGCGCCAATGGCCAGAGCGACGTCGCATGCACCCGAACGCAAGGCCTGCACCGCCAGCTGGAAAGCACTGGTGCCCGAGGCACAAGCGTTTTCTATGTTGTAGACCGGCAAGCCAATCAGACCGATCTTGGCAAACAGCACCTGCCCCGGAATGGCGTTCTGACCCAGCAAGGGGCCTTGGGTCACACCCGAGTAGAGGACCTGCCCGAGATCCGAGATACTGGCGCCTGCGTCTTGCAACGCGTTGGTCAAAGCCTCCTGGGCCAGGGAGGCCAGCGAGCGATCCAGGTGGCGCCCGAACTGGGTCATGGAAACGCCAGCGATGAAAATGGGAGAGGTCATGTGGGTAGTGGGACGCAGGG
This sequence comes from Burkholderiaceae bacterium, assembly GCA_049653005.1. Lineage (GTDB taxonomy): Bacteria > Pseudomonadota > Gammaproteobacteria > Burkholderiales > Burkholderiaceae_C > UBA2334. The sequence goes on from JBASFL010000042.1 coordinate 30,733, forward strand.
TCCAGCGCTTTGTCAGAAGGTGGGTCATCGTATGAAGATGACGCTCTTTCACCCCCCCCACAAAAGAGTGGCAGCGATCTGGGGAAAACCCTCGACCCTGGAAGGCCGTTGGCTTGAACCACCCACATAAAATCATTGCAATCCAGCCACTCCCGGGCGGCCATGCGACCCAACAAAAGAATGACATGCTGACACCAGCCAACGCCCGAGATCCCGCATTGGCACTGAAGGCAACACCGCCACGTGCCACTAAGGGATTCCAGGAGCGCGAACAACTTTCACTCGATCGCATTGAAGCAATGGGTGCGTCTGTTGTGGCGCTGCTGGCCCCAGCTGGTTTTGGCAAGACCGCCCAGCTCGTTCAATGGCGACGTGAAGCCCTTTCAAGAGGCGCTCTCGCGTTCTGGCTGACCGCAGACGAACGCGACGAGCCACACCGGTTCGTTCAGGGTCTGACCTACGCTGCGCGGGAGTTGAGCGGGCGACGGGGTTTCGATGCTTCGTTCCTGGATTGGCTCAATGCCTGCACAGACTCGATGTCGGCCATCACCGGTTGGCTGGCCGAGGTGTCCAGCCTCGCGGTGGATGTGCTGCTCGTCATTGACGATGCGGAACGCCTGCCCGCCCTGACCCGCACCGAGTCACTGACCTACTTGCTGGGCAACGCGCCGGCCAACCTGCACATTGCGCTGGGCGCCCGCCCTTCGGGTGCATTGGCCATCCTTGGCACGCTCAACAAAACCCGAGTGACCCAGATCACGGCATCGGAACTGCGCTTTTCGCAGGAAGAAACAACGGCATTCCTCAGCAACTCGCTGGGTAACCGGTGCACACCCGATCTAGCCATCCGACTGCACGAATTGGCCGAGGGATGGCCGCTGGGCGTGCAGATGGCGGTTTCGGCACTTCACGGCATTTCAGATCCGCAGGACCTGCTAACCACAGCCACACAGGACATCCGCAAATATTTCATCGACAAGCTGATCGACCTGCAACCCGCGGACACCCTGCAGATGCTTGTGCGCATGGCCGACTTTGAGGTGATCCATCCCGACCTCTGCAGGCACGCACTGGGTTCGCATACGCCAACAGAGGAACTCTCGCGACTTCGGGATGAGTCACCTTTGTTCGTTCAGGCCGAGGGTACCGAGTGGATGCGGTTTCATCCGATCGCCCGCGACGCACTGCGCGAGCGGCTGCAAACACTGCCGCCCACCATTCGCAGCACCATCGCAACCGCTGCGAGCGTCTGGTATGCCGAACACCGGCTATTTCAGGAAGCTGCGCAGATGCTGCGGTCTGCTGGAGACCATGAGGGTGCGCTGCGCATGGTGGAGCAGTGCATGCGTGAAATGATCACGCAGGGACAGAGTGCTGCGGTCATCGAGTGGATTCAGAGCCTTTCGCACCAGGACATCGACAAACACCCCGACTTGTGGCTGCCTGCCGCCTGGGCATTCGCGATGAGCGAACGTCCGGCCCACGCCCAACCCTTGCTGGATCTGATCGCAGCCAGTCCCGCGGCCAGCATGCAAGACCGATTTGAGCTGGAGCTCATCAAGTCCGCCGCAGCGACCTACGCCGATGACTTCGAGATCCAGTCCCATGTCCTGGCCAATTGGAGCGAACCGCCTGCCGGCGCCTCGCCGCAATCGCAGCCGATTTTCTGGACGGCAAAAGCCATGGAGGCCTTGCTGAGCGGCAAACCGGATCAAGCCCGTTTGCATTTCAGCAAGGTGGCAAGACTGGATCGAAGCCAGGCATACACACCCAGCGCGTACGGCTTCGTCGACTGCGGCATCGCACTGACCTACCTCTGGGAAGGCCGGTACACACTGGCTGAACAGACCTTGCGACCCGCCCTGACCCGGGCGGAAGAGCGCATGGAGCGGCGCAGCCCCATCGCCTGTTTGCTGGCGGCCTTGTTGGCCAACGTCTGCTGGGAACAGGGCAAGATCGACGAGGCCAACGCCTTGCTGGCTTTGCGCCTGGACGTCATTGAACGCCATGGTTTGCCCGATGTCCTGATATCGGCCCACGACACCATGGCGGGTATCGCCGATGCGGGAGGACGACAGGATCAGGCACTGGAGCTGCTCGATGCACTGAACGCGCTTGGCGAAACCCGCAACATGAGCCGGCTGAGGGCGGCTGCGCAACTTGGCCTGATCGAGCTGCATGTGAAACACGGGCGTCCCGACACCGCAGAACGACTCAGCCACTGCTTGAATCTGCTCGTCAAGTCGCAATCGACCAACAAACACCCTACCTTCTCTACGCTTCTGGCGCTGTCTTCCGAGTTGGCGCGTGCGCACGTCGGCCTGGCTGTTGGAGGGAAGGAGCAATTGTCGTCTGCACTGCAAGCCGCACAGGCTGCAATGTCGCTGGCCGACAGCATCAAGCGGGGATCAGAGGGGATTCAAGCCCGCATTTTGCGAGCCCACGCGATGCGCCGATTGGGCTTCGCCGATGCCCCCATGGCCATGGATGATGCGACCAGCCTGGCGGAGGCCGCAGGCATGGTGAGGCTGCTCGCCGACCTGGCCTCAGCCCATGCAAAGCCAGCGAAGACCGACCGCTCGATCGCCGCAGGCGTCACACCGGCAAGAACAGCGGACCATTCAGAAGCCCACATCACAGGGACCGCGCTGCTCACCACCAAAGAACGTGATGCGCTGCTGGGACTGGTTCGCGGTCTGAGCAACAAAGAGATTGCCTTGAGCATGGGTGTGAGTGAACAGACCATCAAGTGGCACATGAAAAATCTGTTCTCGAAACTGAATGCTGCGAGCCGGAAGCACGCTGTGGCGCGCGCCAACATGCTCGGCCTCATCAACAACTAGCCGAAAGCCTGATCATTGGGTTGCACCAAGGGGACCACGAAAACCAGGTCCGTCACCTGGGTCATTAGATAGCCCCCTGAAAACCCGGGCCCGTCTTATCGCTTATCTTTGAAGATAGGAGTAGGACTGTGAGTACGACCAGGCATACGGACACTGTTGAAGTCATATTTAAAGATCAGCGCCGCAGGCGCTGGTCCCCTGCGGAGAAAGCGGCGCTTGTGCGGCGCACCTACGAGCCGGGCATGAGCGTTTCGCTGGTGGCTCGCCAGGAAGGCGTCGCTGCCAGCTTGCTGTTCCAATGGAGAAAGCTCGATCGCCAAGGCGCCCTGACGGCGGTCAGTGCCGGGGAAGCGGTGGTGCCGGCATCGGAACTGGTCGCTGCCCGCGCCGAGATCGCCAAACTGCAGCGGGTGCTGGGCAAGAAGACCCTTGAGAACGAAATCCTCAAGGAAGCCGTGGAGTACGCCGCCGAAAAAAAGTGGATTGCGCGCTCGCCCTTGTTGCCCGGGGACGACCAATGAAGACGGTCTGCCGGGCACTGGACGTGGCGCGCTCGCATGTGCATGAGCTGCATCACCGCAGCAAGGACTGGCGCGATGGTCGCAAGGGACGCAAGCCGACAGGCGATGCGCAGTTACTTGCCGAGATCAAGCAGCAGATCACCGATCTGCCCAGCTACGGATATCGACGAGCCTGCGCCTTGGTCAACCGCCAGCGCAGCGCACAAACGGGCACACAAGGCGGCGCACGGGTCAATCCCAAGCGCGCCTACCGCGTGATGGCGCAGGCCGGGCTGCTGCTGCCCAAGGCACCCCGGCGGCGCCAGTCCAGCAGAACGCACGAGGGCAAGGTGGCGGTTGGATACAGCGATTTGCGCTGGTGCTCCGATGGTCTGGAGATCAAGTGCGACTCGGGACAGACAGTGACGACCACGTTTGCCAAAGATTGCTGCGACCGCGAAGTGATCGCCTGGCGAGCCTGGGAGGGCAAAGGGCTGCCCGGTGAGCCGGTGCGCGAGATGCTGATCGAAGCAGTGGAGAAGCGCTTTGGCTCGGTGGAGGCAGTGCCTGCCGATCACTGGCTGGAATTCCTCAGCGACAACGGCAGCGCCTACATTGCAGCAGACACGCGTGCGCTGGCGCGTTCATTGGGGCTCAAGCCGATCAACACGCCGGTGTGCAGCCCGCAGAGCAACGGCATGGCCGAGAGCTTCGTCAACACGTTCAAGCGCGACTATGTGGCCCGCATGGACCTGAGCAACGCGGCCACCGTGTTGGCGCAGCTACCGGAGGCCTTCGAACACTTCAACGATGTGCATCCGCACTCGTCGTTGAAAATGCGTTCACCCAGAGAGTTTCGGCGGCATCAGGCTGCCAAGGCACGGCAGTTACCCGTCAAGGACGTGGCGTTACATTGCGAATAGGACGGGTCCGGGAATACGGGGGCAACATCACTGTCATTGGCACCCCTGGTGGCAGACCGACTGCAATTGCCGGTTTTGATGGCACTGCAGTCATTCAACCTGACGGTTGACCGATCGCCCCGTCAACCTTTACTGAATGGCTGCTCCAGCAGTGAGGAACTGGAGTTCTCGACCCGTTGCAGTCCTAGGATGCGGCGAACTCGCCGCCCGAGAGCCGTCGCTCAGCACTCGAGTTAGGCTGCATCGATGACAGACCATGACGTTGGCCAGTTGATGGCTTGTAGAGCTTTCTTCAGCTGGTTGGCAGACAACTTTCAGGCTGCATGCACCGGTTCAGGCACCCAAGAGCCGCGTTGTGCGAAAGTGACTCGCCCGGTCGGGCTTGGTTGCATCTGCTACTCTAGCAACGGCAACGGCGTGATGACCGGTCTCGGAAGACATCCGTGGGTTTGAGTTCAAACCCGAGAATTAAGACCTCACATATACCATCCGTCGTTGCCACCCACCTATGACCACGGCAAACCTGCGATACCTGAAGAGCATTGACGACGTCGCTCGAGCATGCGGTGTCGAACCTGACTTCATCAGTGAGTACACGGAGAGCGCGGACCAGCAAAGCTACTACGAGGCTCTAAAGCTGAGCAAGAGGGGTAAGCGACGCCGAGGCGAGTATCGTGTCGTGTTTGCAGCCCGTGAGGAGTGGCTCAGGCAGCTGCACCGCGGCTTGGCTATGGTTGTGACCAACAGCGCGAACTTCGGCGAGCATGTCCAAGGCTTTGTGAAGAGGCGCTCGACACGCAGTAACGCAGAAAAGCACCTCGGCGCCAAGATACTACTGCATGCCGATATCAAGGGCTTTTTTGATGCAATCACGACGCAGCATGTGCAAACTGCATTCGTTGAGCATGGTGCCTCGCCGTCCATGGCCGAGACGCTTGCCAAAGCTTGCACCATAGACGGATTGCTGAGGCAAGGAACACGTTGCAGTCCGACAGTCGCAAACATTGTCTGCTTCTCGATGGACGAAGCATTCCTTCGACTTGCGGCCTCTACTGGGTCCACCTATTCGCGATATGCGGACGACATCGTGTTCTCAGGAGACGCGGTTCCTTCTGATGACTCTGTTCTCTCCATCCTGAATAGTCGTGGCTTCGAGCTGCGCGACGGGCAGTGTTTCCATCAGCGCCAAGGACGCGTGCAATACGTCACCGGGCTATCGGTTGCGGACCCGTCAAAACCCCGACTTCCACGGCGGCTGAAGAATCAATTGCGCCTCGTGATGTACTACATCGAGAAGTACGGACTCGACGACCACTTCGAGAGGTCCAGCCAGTCAGACGGGGAACCACACGTTGTGTGGCTCGATGGCCTGCTAAGTTATGCGCAGTCCATTGAGCCTCAATTAGTGAAAAAGTGGCAGCACGTATTCAGTGCCTCATTGGCTGGGCGATCGTAGAAAAATTCGTCAAGAGCTACGGAAGAGGATTGACGTCTCTGACATGCTTTTCGCCTGTGACAACGTTCTCCCCATAGCGGATTCGCGTGCGAAGGCTTTCGAAGACCTCGGCTGCGCACGCATCCTGTGCGTCGGAGAGGTGGCTACATGCGGCGGCAACCACGAACGAGGCCAGTTCCTCAAGCGCGGCGAACTTTTCGGAGGCCGCAGCAGGAAGCAACGGCTCGCGCTTGTAAGTTCGAACGACCTGCAGACAAGCATCTGCAAACAGCGCCCGAACGTCTTGAACTTGACTGCTGATCCGCTCGATGCGCTGGTTCTTCTTGCTGAGCCTATGAAACAGAGGCTTCACCAACAAATTCTGCCTGCGCTGATCCGTACTCAGTTGGTCGAAGTCAGACTTGCGGCAGTAATAGAAGTACGCTGAAAACGAGGTCGTCGAAAGCTGCTTCAATGCGGCAAGACGGGCTGTTGGCGTCTGAACAATTTCACGAAGAGATGCCCCGGCGAGATGCAATTTCGTTGCAGCAGGCACAAGTGGGTCAGATGCTATGGCACCGCGCACGGCATCAAGTGTCTTACGAAGCCGCTCAGGATTGTCTGTAGTCAGGCACAGCGAGCCGCAGACTGGCGACTCAGTGCCCCCCGTCTCCACAAAGCCGTATGTGGCAAACGCGAGGTGTACGACCTCAGCAGCTCTCTCATCTACTGGCACCGCTTGAAATCTGTCGGAAGGTACTGGGTGCGGTTCACTCTCAGCTGTAGGCAACCTATGGGTGAGCGCTGCCTCAATTTCGCGAATGAACGCCTTCATCGATGGGTAGATTCCCGAGGTTCGGTCCTTTGGCTTGCAGATGGACAAGTGGTCGGCAGACACCGGCGTGCCGGCTTCGCCTGGAATGTGCGGTTGTGCACTGCCTGGCGAGACCACGGTAGTGCCGACAGGTAGCCACCTGAGGATTCCCGGTAGCCGCATTGGTTGCGTTTCGCTGTAGACCCGTACCCTGATATCCAAGTCCTTCAATAGCTTGACGAACAATTGGTTCAACTCTTCCAGGTAGGCGTCGTCTAGCGCCAAGTCGCGGACCTGGGGATTGGCGCGCACGAATCTGAACCCGCTAGCCATCGATGCGAGTTTCGACCCGAAGTGCGGTGTTCCGATGAAGGCGATGCCCTTGACACTCTGTACGAGTTGCTTGTGCCGCTCAACGTCTCGCCCAACGCCCTGCTTCAGGGCTGTCTTAATTGCGAGCCCCCCCAGACTGTGTCCGACAAGCACCAGATGGCCGCCCGCAAGTGCGGGTTCTGAAGCGAGGCATTCCAGGATCTCTGACGCCTGTCTTGGCAGAGCCATCGCATCCGCCTTCCAGCGCGACATGGCCGCGCCGTAGCCCAGTAGCCAGACAGGGCACTGCGTATCTTCCCCTAGCCATTTCGGCCAAAGTGTTGTGCTGTCCTTGCGGTCGGACATCCATGTGCTGCGTGTGTCTCCGTCCAAGCCGTGGATGAAAACAATGCTGGGCTTGCCGTCTGAGTTCACCGGCTTGTGTACTTGGAGTAGCTCTGCCATGGGACCTTTCTATCTCGCATGGAAGATAGCACGCAGTTTCTCAGGAAGGGCCGAGGGGTCTGGCGCCGCGAAGTTGCTCTCGGCGGAGATGAAAACCGCACTGCCTGCGCAGCCAAACAATGGCCGTAGCAAAGCAGTACAACGGGGTGTTGAAGGCGCCTCATAAGTCAAGACTAGCTAACGCCATAGCAGCAGCCCATCAAAGACCGCTCCTGGCCGAATGCGAAATCTCAACCAGCTTCCGTACAGCAGCCATTCGGACCTGCCACCCCATCAGAAAGGCAGAGTGGCAGAACTTCCAGAAGATTAAATTTCCGTCTGCTCTGAAATCTCTAGCGCATCATCGACCTCGATACCAAGATACCGCACTGTCGACTCCAGTTTGGAGTGCCCAAGGAGTAGTTGTACGGCAAGCAGATTCTTGGTGCGTCTGTAGATCAGCGTTGCCTTGGTTCTGCGCATTGAATGCGTTCCGTACGCCGCGCGGTCAAGCCCCAGTTCATCGACCCAATGCCCAAGGATTCGCGCATACTGACGTGTACCAAGATGCGGAGATTCGTGCAGCCGACTTGGAAACAGGAAATCCTCGGATTTTAATTGTGCCTGCTTGATCCACGCTTGCAAGGCGTCCCGCGTGGTCTGGGTGATCTCAAACTGAACAGGGCGTTTGGTCTTTTGCTGCATGACGATGGCTCGTGTCGCTAGCTGATCTCCATGACACACGTCGCGGACCTTGAGTGCCACAAGGTCGCATCCTCGGAGTTTGCTGTCGATACCTAGGTTGAAAAGAGCCAGTTCGCGCACTCGGCCTTCCATTTGAAGCCGAACGCGAAGCGCCCAGATGTCTTTGAGCTTGAATGGGGCCTTTTGTCCAACGATCTTGTCTTTGTTCCATGGCTCGCGATGAACTGAATTGGCAACGGTTCCCATGACGGTCTCCCATCGAGTTGAGGGACCGTCAAGCTTGCGCCTTTACAGCCTCCGCCGAAAGGGGCGTCGCAACTGCATTCTGGCATCCCTCACTTTCCGCTTTGCGGTGGAGGAATGGTCTTACGCTGTCGGCCATAAGCGAACTTTGACGGCCTCTGCTCTTTGGGCCATGGTTGGGTCATCAACAACTCCCCAGAGTTTGAGTCATCGCACAGCCTGTTCGACTGTTCGCCCTTGTCCCCTGTACTGCTGCAGAATGACTTTGGAAAACCCATTCAAACTGAGCTCAGGGGCGTGATGCAGTTCATAACAAATGGTCCAGATATACCGAATGCGCTCTTGCAGGCCCTCGAGGACGGTCGCGTGGTGTTCTTCTGCGGTGCGGGCATTTCCTATCCCGCAGGTCTACCGGGTTTCAAGGGTTTGGTGGAGCAGATCTACCGGCTGAACGGCACGACACTTTCGGACATTGAGCGCGAGGCCTTCGAGCGCGGGCAGTTCGACGCCACACTGGATCTGCTCGAACGGCGCTTGCCGGGGCAGCGTCTGGCCGTCCGTCGCGCACTGGCGCAAGCCCTGAAGCCAATGCTCCGTCGCAGGGGTGCCACCGATACACAGGCGGCGCTGTTGCGTCTGGCACGCAGCCGCGAAGGTGCGCTGCGATTGGTCACGACCAACTTTGACCGCATCTTTCATGTGGCAGCCAAACGCACGGGCCAAGCCTTCCAGGCCTACGCCGCCCCGATGCTGCCCATCCCCAAGAACAGCCGCTGGGACGGACTGGTCTACCTGCATGGCCTGCTGCCTGAAAAGTCGGACGATACCGCCCTGAATCGGCTGGTGGTCACCAGCGGCGACTTTGGCTTGGCATACCTCACAGAACGCTGGGCGGCTCGTTTCGTGAGCGAGTTGTTCCGCAACTACGTGGTCTGCTTCGTCGGCTACAGCATCAACGACCCGGTACTGCGCTACATGATGGATGCGCTGGCGGCCGATCGGATGCTGGGTGAAGTTACGCCGCAGGCCTGGGCACTGGGTGATTGTGAGCCGGGGCAAGAGCACCGGAAAACCGTCGAGTGGGAGGCCAAAGGCGTCACGCCCATTCTTTACACCGTGCCGGCTGGCACCTACGACCATTTCGCGCTGCACCAAACGTTGCACGCTTGGGCGGATACTTATCGCGACGGCGTGCAGGGCAAAGAAGCCATTGTCGTCAAACATGCTCTGGCCCGTCCGCAGGACAGCACGCGGCAGGACGATTTCGTTGGCCGGATGCTGTGGGCCTTGTCAGACAAATCAGGTTTGCCGGCAAAACGCTTTGCGGACCTCAATCCCGCCCCGCCGCTGGACTGGCTGCTGGAAGCTTTTTCGGACGAATGCTTTCAGTACAGCGATCTGCCGCGCTTCCATGTGCCCCCTCACGTAGAAGTAGACACCAAACTTCGATTCAGCCTGATTCGGCGGCCTGCGCCCTATGACCGCGCCCCGCCGATGCTATTGGCTTCTGGAGGCGTCAGCGGTAGCCAGTGGGATGACGTGATGTTTCATCTGGCTCGCTGGTTGGTTCGTCATCTGGATGATCCCAGGCTGATCATCTGGATTGCAGAGCGTGGCGGGCAGTTGCACGACCGTTGGCCGTGGCTGATCGAGCACGCACTGGATCGCTTTGCAGCACTGGAGCGTGATAGCAAGATCTCCGAGCGGGATGAAATTCTCTTGCACGCACCCAAGGCTATTCCCGGCCCCCTGATGCGCAGCTTGTGGCGACTTCTGCTCAGCGGTCGGGTGAAATCGCCATGGCGTGACCCCGACCTGTATCGCTGGCAAGGTCGTCTGAAGCGCGAGGGATTGACCACCACATTGCGTCTAGAGTTGCGCGAATTGCTCGCACCCAAGGTGGTTTTGAAGAAACCGTTTCGCTGGAGCGACGAGGATTCGGGCAGCACCGACGAGCCCTCGCGCATCAAGCAATTGGTAGACTGGGAATTGGTGCTGGCCGCCGATCACGTGCATTCAACCCTGCTCGACCTTGCCGACGAACCATGGCAATCTGCTTTGCCGCACCTGCTGGAAGATTTCCAGCAGTTGTTGCGCGATGTATTGGACCTGTTGCGCGAGTTAGGCGAGGCCGACGACCGCAGCGACCGCTCATATTGGGATCTGCCATCCATCACTCCGCACTGGCAGAACCGAGGTTTCCGCGACTGGGTGAGCCTGATTGAATTGCTGCGTGATGCGTGGCTGGCAGTTCGCATGGACGACAGCGCACGCGCCACGCGCATCGCCCAGGTCTGGTTCGAGTTGCCATACCCCACCTTCAAACGCCTGGCCCTGTTTGCCGCGAGCCACGACGATTGCATCCAGCCCGAGCGGTGGGTGGATTGGTTGCTGGCGGAAGGCGCGTGGTGGCTGTGGTCCACAGATACTGGACGGGAGGTATACAGGCTATTTGTTCTGCAGGGTCGACATTTAGCAGGGGTCGCACAGGGCCGTCTGGAAGCAGCCATCCTGGCGGGACCTCCGCGCGAGATGTACCGGGACGACTTGGAAGCAGAGCGTTGGCAAGACTTGGCGGCCCGTTCCGTCTGGCTACATCTGGCCAAGCTCAATACATCGGGCCTTGTTTTGGGTGCGTCTGCGGCGGCACGCTTGACGGAAATATCCACTGCCTACCCACAATCGCAGTTGGCAACCAACGAGCGTGACGAGTTCTCACACTGGATGAGCGGCACCGGTGACCCAGACTACGAGGACAGCCGGGACGTCGACATTGCGCCCCGCAAGCGGCAGGAATTGGTGCAGTGGCTCACAAAGCCGATGCCAGAACGGCGGCCTTTCTACGAAGACACGTGGCGTGACGTTTGCCGCACGCGCTTTTTTCACAGTCTGTCTGCGTTACGTGATCTTGCACAAGATGGTGTGTGGCCTGCGGGCCGGTGGCGCGAAGCTCTGCAGACTTGGGCCGAAGAAGGGATGGTGTTGCGCTCTTGGCGGTACGCCGCACCGCTGGTGCAGGCCATGCCCGATGACGTACTTCAGGAGATTGACCACGCTGTCACTTGGTGGATGGAGGCGGTCTCCAAGTCCATCAGCCTGCACGAGGACATCCTCCTGAACCTTTGCCGCCGCGTCTTGGCGCTGCCGTTGGAAACCGGCTCGGGCTCTCGCATCATCCGCAATGGCGTCGAAACCTGTGACCCAGTCAGCTCTGCGATCAACCATCCTATCGGGCATGTCACCCAGGCACTGATCAACTTATGGTTCAAGCAGAACCCGAACGACAACGATCTGCTTCCAGCGGACCTCAAGCCGATCTTCACCGCACTGTGCGATGTGCAGGTGGATCGATTCCGCCACGGTCGAGTGCTGTTGGTCTCGCGGCTGATCGCATTTTTCCGCGTGGATCGCACTTGGGGCGAACAGCACCTGTTGCCTTTGTTCAACTGGAGCAATCCCGTCGAAGCGAAAGCCGTGTGGGAAGGCTTCCTCTGGTCGCCGCGCCTGTACCAGCCGTTGCTGACAGCCTTCAAGTCGCAGTTCCTGGAGAGCGCAAACCACTATGCTGACCTTGGCGAGCACCGCCAGCAATTCGCGACCTTCCTGACTTACGCAGCATTGGGTCCGACCGAGGGATACACCGTGGAGGAGTTCCGATCTGCGATTGGCGCGCTTCCACATGAAGGTCTGGAGGAATCCGCGCAGGCGCTCTTCCAGGCGCTTGCAGGTGCGGCAGATCAGAGTGAGGACTACTGGAAAAACCGTGCCCAGCCATTCTGGCAACAGATCTGGCCAAAATCCCGAGACCAGGCTACCCCACGAATCGCAGAGTCCTTGACTCGCATGGTGATTGCCTCCCGAGGTGGGTTCCCGGCTACCTTGGCTGCGGTGCAGGACTGGCTGCAGCCTATTGAACACCCACACTACGTCGTGCATCTGCTGTACGAATCGGGTTTGTGCAGCCGATTTCCAGCGGATGCATTGGGCCTGCTGAATGCCGTGATTGCCGACCAACAGTGGGGGCCCCGGGAGTTGGGGCAATGTCTGGATCAAATCATGCAGGCCGCACCGCTCCTTGTCCAAGAAGCTCGATACCTCAGACTTCGAGAGTATGCGCGGAGACATGGTTCATAACCGAATGCTGAGGCGGTGACAGCATGCCCAGCTCTCAGCATATTTTTTGCACATGAAACACATTCGTTCCTAGTCGTCGATCGAACATTGGTCGACTCCGGCCCTTGCGTCATGATCCATAGATGGCCGCAACCAGCCTGAAGACGACTTTGCAGCGATCTGCGACGGTCGCGGGGCGCGATGGCGGTCGCTCGACCAGTCCGAATCAAGCGTCCGGCCCAAAGGCCGGTTCCGGGGGTGAAGCAGCCGGCTAGGCCGTGCCGCATCGCTCGACCGCTTCGGGCAACAACGGTCACTTGGAGCCCTGTCGTCCAACGACCGAGATCAGCCTTCAAGAGCCGTTCGGGTCCGAGAACCAGAAGGCCGCTCCTGGCGTGAGCGCCAGTCCACGTACCCAGATTGCAGACGTCCAGAAAGGCCTAGATTCAAACCCAGCCTTGGCGCCATAGGCTCGCGTCGGTCAGCTCGCGCCAGTGCAGCAGATACACCTGCTTGGAGTGCACGGCCTCTAATTCGATCTGCTCGACACGCATCGAAGGTGGCTCGGGCTCGATGACCTTTGTGACAACGAAGTGTTTCTCGCGATTTAGCGGCTTCACCGCCGTCCACTTTGTCAGCAACAGCTTCTTCGGGCTAAGCGGGTTCTTTCGTGCGTGGAGAACGGGCGGCGAGGTTGCTACACCCCCGGGCTCAGGATTAGTTTTCATAGACGGTGATGATGCGGCATGCGTCAAACCATAAGCAGCTGTTCGCCAGACAGCCGACTTTCACCCAGCGCATCTTCGCTTCGGCCAACGATTGATTGATGCCGGTCACCGTGAACACCACAGCCGAATATGGCGGGTGGCAACCGCTGCACAGCGGAAGACTGCAATTCATCACATTGGAATAAGTCAGGCCATCACTGACCGTGGCCGCGCTATGAAGACTTGATTGGAGTGACCGCCATATTTGGAAAGATGCTCGCCAAAACCAAGCGAATTCACCGCAACACGCAGATTGACGCCGACGAGCGTCAACTCTGCGTGCAGGGCACAAGACCAATCGTCAAAATTGACCGCGAAATGTCTTTGGGTTAAGCCGTTTTGGCACGAGCTTGGCACACACAAGGCACAGAACAAGGCGGGGAAAATGAACTGACCATGGGCTCGTTAAAGGCACATGACTCGGAATGACCGTTGGTCTTTTTGAAAATTCAGCTCGATTTATCAAAAATCAGAGCGTACTATTGAACGCTGGTGCGGCTGGCGGGGATCGAACCCACGACCCTTGGCTTCGGAGGCCAATACTCTATCCACTGAGCTACAGCCGCAACTCTCATAAAGACCAATACTCAAATTCTCGCATGCAGCCAGGGTGACCATAGGCTTCGGAGGCCAATACTCTATCCACTGAGCTACAGCCGCGTGCTGTTTGGTGCAGGGCGGGAGTTTAACCTCCCACTGGCGCGGCCGCGTGTGGGGCGTGCGCCTGCAACAGGCACTGCTGAAAAATGCGCGTGGCCCGTGAGGGCTCGGGTGAGCGGCGGGCAATGGCCGAGAAGTGGCACTGGTACGCAAACTCAGGTGGCGACACGGCCTGCATCAGCCCCGCTTGCACAAAGCCCTGGGCGTAGTGGTCGGGCAAAAAGCCCAGAAAGTCGCCACTGAGAATGAAGGTGGCCACCGATTCCTGGTCGAACGCGGTAGCACTGCGCTGCAAACGCTCGCGGTGGCTGACCTCCATGTTGGGCGAGTGGTAGCCCAGCCCCGCAAAAGCGTGCTGGCGCACGTCGGCCCAGGTCAGCTGGGCGGTGGGGGCCCCAAACAAAGGGTGGCCCTGGGCGCAGTACAGCAGCATGGTTTCACCAAACAGCTCGTCGTAGGCCAGGCTGTCGCTGCGGCGGTGCTCGGGAATGATGCCGAGCTGGTAGGCACCGTCCATCACCCCACGCTCGATGGCCTGGATGGTGGCCACGTGCAGGTTCAGTACCACGTCGGGGGCCTGACGGCGGAACAGCGCCACGGCCTGGGCGATTTGCGCCTGGGGGTTGCTGGCGGTTTTGTCGAACACCGCCACGTGAATGGCACCGCCCAGGCGCTGGTGCAGCTCGTCCACGCTGGCGCGAAAGCTTTGGGTGGCGGCCAGCAACTGGCGCGTTTCGGCGTGGATGCGCGTGCCCTCGGGCGTGAGGGCAAAACCGCCCCGCCCCCGGCGGCACAGGGTGAGGCCCAGGCGGGTTTCCAAGTCTTTCACGTGGCGGCTGATGGTGCTGGTGCTGATGTTCAGCTCCAGCTCGGCGGCGGTCATGCCGCCGCAGTCGGCCACCACCTGAAACACGCGCAGCAGGCGGATGTCGGCATCGCTGATCTGGCCCAGCACGGCGCGGCGTTTTTGCTGGGTCATGGCCGAGGGAGTGCCCCGTGAAAAGTTGCAGATATATACAAGCGAATCTTCATAAGTTTCACTTTACTGCATGCAAACCCGCTCCACACAATGCACGCCTTGCCCCCATTTGCCGCAGGAGCCCCCATGGACATGACCGACGCCACCCATTTGCCCACGCACACCCCCACCGATGCCACCCAGCCCCGCACCGATGCCGACTGGCTGGCCGCGCACTGGATGCCCTACACCGGCAACCGCGAGTTCAAGGCCAACCCCCGACTGATGGTGAGCGCCAAGGGCGCTTACTACACCGACATGCACGGCAAACAGGTGTTTGACGGCCTCTCGGGCCTGTGGTGCACGGGCCTGGGCCACGGGCGCGACGAAATCACCCGCGCGGTGGCGAAGCAAATGGGCACGCTGGACTATTCGCCCGCGTTCCAGTTTGGGCACCCGCTGTCGTTCGAACTGGCCAACGCCATCGTCGAGCGCATGCCTGCGGGGCTGAACCGGGTGTTTTTCACGGGCTCGGGCTCGGAGTCGGCCGACACGTCTTTGAAAATGGCACGCGCCTACTGGCGCACCAAAGGCCAAGCCAGCAAAACGCGGCTGATCGGCCGGGTAAAGGGCTACCACGGCGTGAACTTTGGCGGCATTTCGGTGGGCGGCATCGTGGGCAACCGCAAGCTGTTTGGCCAGGGCTTGGAGGCCGACCACCTGCCCCACACGCAGCCGCCTGCGGGCTCGTTTTTCAAAGGCATGCCGCCCGCCGAAGGGCAACCCAGCGGTTACAAAGGCGCGGCCCTGGCCGATGAACTGCTGGACCTGATCAACCTGCACGACGCCAGCAACATCGCGGCGGTGATCGTCGAGCCGTTTGCCGGGTCGGCCGGGGTGGTCATTCCCCCCCAGGGCTACTTGCAGCGCCTGCGCGAGATTTGCACGGCCCACAACATCTTGCTGATTTTTGACGAGGTCATTTCCGGCTTTGGCCGCAGCGGCGCCTGGACCGGGGCCGAGGCGTTTGGCGTGACGCCCGATATTTTGAATTTTGCCAAGCAAGTGACGAACGGCACCCAGCCCCTGGGCGGCGTGGTGGTGAAGCAAGAGATTCACGACACCTTCATGGCCGCGGGTGGGCCCGGCTACATGCTGGAATTCCCGCACGGCTACACCTACAGCGCCCACCCCGTGGCGTGCGCGGCGGGCCTTGCGTCCATGCAACTGCTGGCGCAAGACGACGCACCGCAGCGCGTGCGCGAGTTGGCCCCCCACTTCGAAGCCGCCGTGCACGGCCTGCGAGGGGCCCAACACGTGCTAGACATCCGCAACTTTGGCCTGGCCGCAGGCTTTTCCATCGCCCCGGTGCCGGGCGAACCCGCCAAGCGCCCCTACGACATCGCCATGGCCATGCTGGCCAAGGGCTACTACGTGCGCTACGGCGGCGACACCATCCAGCTGGCGCCGCCCTTCATCAGCACCCCAGCGCAGATCGACAGCCTGGTCAGCGCCCTGGGCGACACGCTGCATGCCACGGCCTGAGCGGCACACCCCCCATGCACGTTGCCATCCTGACGTTTGACGGCTTCAACGAGCTTGACTCGCTGATCGCCTACGGCATGCTCAGCCGCCTGCACCTGCTGGGCGACACCGGCTGGCGGGTGAGCATTGCCAGCCCCACGCCGCGCGTGACGTCGATGAACGGCCTGACATTGGACGCCCACATCGGCCTGCCCGAGGCCAACACCGCCGACGCGGTGCTGGTGGGCAGCGGCATGCAAACGCGCGAGGTGGCCGCCAACCCAGACCTGATGGCCCAACTTCAGCTGGACCCAGCGCGGCAACTGGTGGGGGGCCAGTGCTCGGGCACCTTTTTGCTTGCCAAGCTGGGGGTGCTGGGCACCCTGCCCGCGTGCACCGACAACACCAGCAAACCCTGGGTGCAAGCGGCGGGTGTCACCATTGCCCCCCAGCCGTTTGTGGCGCACGGCAACGTGGCCACCGCCGGGGGTTGCCTGTCGGCCCAGTACCTCAGCGCCTGGGTGCTGGCCCGGCTGAAAGGCGACGCCGAAGCCCGCGAGGTGCTGCATTACTTCGCCCCGGTGGGCGAGAAGGACACTTACGTGGAACGGGCCATGGCGTGGGTCACCCCCACCCGCCAGGCCGTGCCCGCTTGAATTTAAAGCTTTTTTGACATCCAGCGCTTTACCTGCATACGTTTTCAGCTCTTCTTTTTAAACACCATGACCACCTCCATCGGACACCTTATCAACGGCCAGCTCGTCAACGGCGGCAGCCGCACCCAGCCCGTGTTCAACCCCGCCACCGGCGCCAGCCACAAGGTGGTGCAGCTGGCCGACAAGGCCACCGTCGAGCAAGCCATTGCCTCGGCGCAAGCCGCCTTTCCCGCCTGGCGCAACACCCCGCCGCTGAAACGCGCCCGGGTGATGAGCAAGCTGAAAGAGCTGCTTGAAGCCAACGCGCAAAAAATCTGCGAACTCATCACCGACGAACACGGCAAGGTGCTGGCCGACAGCCTGGGCGAACTGCAGCGCGGCATTGAAAACGTGGAATACGCCAGCTACGCCCCCGAGCTGCTGAAGGGCGAACACAGCCGCAACGTGGGCCCCGGCATCGACAGCTGGAGCGAGTTCCAGGCGCTGGGCGTGACCGCGGGCATCACCCCCTTCAACTTCCCGGCCATGGTGCCCCTGTGGATGTGGCCCATGGCCGTGGCGTGTGGCAACTGCTTCATCCTGAAGCCCTCCGAGCGCGACCCCAGCAGCACCCTGTTCATTGCCGAACTGGCCCTGCAAGCCGGCCTGCCCCCCGGCGTGCTGAACGTGGTCAACGGCGACAAAGAAGCCGTGGACACGCTGCTGACCGACCCGCGCGTGAAAGCCGTGAGTTTTGTGGGCTCCACCCCGATTGCCGAATACATCTACAGCGAAGGCTGCAAACACGGCAAACGCGTGCAGGCCCTGGGCGGTGCCAAAAACCACGCCGTGGTGATGCCCGATGCCGACATCGGCAACGCCGTGGCCGCGCTGATGGGCGCCGCCTTTGGCAGCTGCGGCGAGCGTTGCATGGCCGTGCCCCTGGCCGTGTGCGTGGGCGACGACACCGCCGACAAAGTGGTGGAAGCGCTGAAGGTCGAAATCGCCAAAATGAAAGTGGGCCCCGGCACCGATGCGGCCTGCGACATGGGCCCGCTGGTCACCAAGCCGCACTTTGAAAAAGTGAAAGGCTATGTGGACCAGGGCGTGAAAGAAGGCGCCACGCTGGTGGTGGACGGGCGGGGGCTGAGCGTGCCCGGCCATGAAGACGGCTACTACCTCGGCCCCTGCCTGTTCGACCACGTCAAACCCGGCATGGTGACTTACCAGGAAGAAATCTTCGGCCCCGTGTTGGGCGTGGTGCGTGTGCAAAGCCTGGAAGAAGCCATGGCCCTGATCGACGCGCACGAATACGGCAACGGCACCTGCATCTTCACCCGCGACGGCGAAGCCGCCCGCTACTTCACCGACCACATCCAGGTGGGCATGGTGGGCGTGAACGTGCCACTGCCCGTGCCTGTGGCCTACCACTCGTTTGGCGGCTGGAAGCGCAGCCTGTTCGGCGACCTGCACGCCTACGGCCCCGACGCCGTGCGCTTCTACACCAAGCGCAAGACCATCACGCAACGCTGGCCCAGCGCCGGTGTGCGGGAAGGCACGGTGTTCAGCTTTCCCAGCAGCCGCTGAGCGGGGCCCCCGGCGTGCCACACCGGGCTTGAGGCATGATGTTGCAAGACCACATTGAACCGCCGCCCGGAGGCACGCCGCACCATGAAACCCCTGCACACCCTGGCCACCCTGGCCGTCCTAGGCACCGCCCTCAGCCTCGCCGCCTGTGGCGGTGGCTCTGACAGCACGTCTTCGTCCACCACCACCCCTCTGTTGCCTCTGGCCCTGACCGGAGCCACCAGCCTGACCCTGGTGCCCACCGAACTGGGCCGGGTGGAAGTGACCGGCGGCACACGCCCCTACACCGCCACCAGCACCAACACCGCGATTGCACTGGCCTCGGTGAGCGATGGCACCCTGAATGTGGCCGCCGTGCGCGGTGACACCACCCCGGTCACCGTGACGGTGACCGACGCCAAAAGCGCCAAAGTGGCCCTGACCGTGAACGTGACCAACAGCCCGCTGCTGGGCAGTTTCACCCTCAGCACGCGCGACCTGGCCGTGTCGCCCGGCGCCACCCAGACCCTGACCATCACCGGCGGTACGCCCCCCTTCACCACCGTGGCCGCCAAGCCCACCATTGCCACCGCAGCGGTCAGTGGCAACGTGATCACCGTGACCGGTGTGTCAGAGGGCGTGAACGCCGAAGTGCGCGTGATCGACAGCAAAGGCGCCACCCAAACCGCAGCGATCACCGTGGCAGCCCCCCTGCCGTCCACGTCGGGTCTGGCGCTGTTCAGCAACATGCCGTTCAACTTGACCTTGCGGCCCAACACCGGCCGGACGTTCACTCTGGGCGGCGGCACGGGCCCCTACACCGCCGTGTCGTCCAACACCGCGGCCGTGGCCACCACCGTGCGCGGCGGGGCGCTCATTCTGGATGCGGGTGTGGGCGGCAGCTCCACCCTCACCATCACCGACAACACGGGCCAGACGCTCACCCAAACCGTGCGCCTGCTCAACACCAGCGCGCCCCTGACCGTGACCAGCACCGCCGTCACCGGCACGGTGGGCACCACCACCAACGTGGGCATCGCGGGGGGGCTGCCCCCTTACCGCTCGGTCAACAACTCAACCACCCAGCTGGGCAAAGCCACCGTCATCAACGGCGACACGCTGCAAATCACCTTCCTGGCGGCGGGCGCGCCCATGCGGATTTCGGTGCTGGACGCGGAAGACAGCTCGGTCAACCTGGACATTTCGGCCACCTCTGCGCTGTCCGCCCTTGCCGTGTCACCCAGCCGCGTCGCCATTTCCGAGCGGCTGTCTCGCAACACGGCCGGGCAAGCGCTGCAAACCCGCGTGCCCCTGGTGTTTTTGAACGCCAGGCTGCCCCTTCAGGTGTTCACCAGCCACCCCTATTTGCTGACGCCCACGGTCATTGGCAACACCGTCACGGTGAGCACACTGGGCGATGCCGCCTCGCCGCTGTCACCTTGCGTGGACGCCAGCACCGACGTCGCCATCACCGCCATCGACGCCAGCGGTGCCAGCGCCTCTGCCACCGTCCACATCACCGACAACGGGGTGTGCCCCATTTGAGCGCGCCAGCGCACCCCGGCGGCGCACCGCGCCCCTGCCACGCCCCGCACCGGGGCTGGCGCTGACCCTCAAAAGGGGGCTGAACCCGGGTTCAGCCCCCTTTTCTTTTGGCACGCCTGTTGCTAATCTGGATTCAAAGCTGACCAAACGGTCAACTTCATTGCCCAGACCACAGGAGCTGCCCGCGTGTCCACCCCACCCTTGCCCGATGCCTGCGCCACCCGCTTTGCCCAGGCGGCCACACCCCCCATGGCGCCGTCAGAGGCGCTGCTGGAAGCAGAGCGCTGTCTGTATTGCTTTGACGCGCCCTGCGCCAGCGCCTGCCCCACGGGGATCGACATCCCGTCGTTCATCCGCCGCATTGCCGACGGCAACCTGCGCGGCGCGGCGCGGCGGATTCTGGAAGCCAACCCCCTGGGCGGCCTGTGCGCCCGCGTGTGCCCCACCGAAGACCTGTGCGAAAAGGTGTGCGTGCGCGCCACCCAGAGCGGCGTGCCCGTGGCCATTGGCCGCTTGCAGCGCCACGCCACCGATGCACTGATGGCCAGCGACCGCCCCCAGGTGTTCACCCGCGCCGCGCCCACGGGCAAACAGGTGGCGGTGGTGGGCGCGGGCCCGGCCGGCCTGGCCTGCGCCCACACGCTGGCCCGCCATGGGCACCGCGTGACCGTGTTTGACGCACACGCCAAGCCCGGTGGCCTGAACGAATACGGCCTGGCCACCTACAAAACCGCCGACGACTTTGCCCAGCGCGAGGTGCAGTGGCTGCTCGACATCGGCGGCATCACCCTGCAAACCGGCTGGGTGCTCAACACCGCCGCCCAACTGCACGCCCTGCAACACGACTTTGACGCCGTGTTTCTGGGCCTGGGTCTGGCCGACACCCACCGCCTCGGCGTGCCCGGCGAAGACCTGGGCGGCGTGCAAGACGCGGTGGCCTTCATCGCCGCCTTACGCCAAGCATTCAGCCAGGCGGCAGACAAGTCCACCGTGCCCGTGGGCCGCCGGGTGGTGGTGATTGGCGGCGGCATGACCGCCGTGGACGCCGCCGTGCAAAGCAAGCTGCTGGGGGCCGAGTCGGTCACGCTGGTGTACCGGCGCGGGCAGGCCAGCATGTCGGCGTCGAAAGACGAGCAGGCATGGGCGCTGAAGCACGGCGTGGTCATCCGGCACTGGCTGGCCCCGGTCGAACTGACGGGCGCAGCAGGACAGGTCAGCGCCGTCCGCTTTGCGCACCAGGCCATGGTGGGCGGCAAGCTCGCCCCCACCGGCGACACAGTGGACCTGCCCGCCGACACGGTGCTGAAAGCCATTGGCCAAACCCTGGGCAACCCCTGGCTGGCCGACACCGGGCTGGCACTGGCCGACGGCCGCATCGCCACCGATGGCGACGGCCAAACCAGCCTGCCCGGCGTGTGGGTGGGCGGCGATTGCCGCGCCGGGGGCCTGGACCTGACGGTGGAAGCCGTGGCCCACGGCCAACGCGCGGCCCTGGCCATGCACCGGGCGCTCAGCGCCTGACGCCGCCCCCTTGAACTTCGCACCCTTGAATTTCAAGCCTTTTTTGCCCCCAGCGCTTGCCTGACAAGCCTTTACAGCTACACCCTTAGGAGCCAATTTCATGGCCGATCTCAGCACCACCTTCGCGGGCATCACCAGCCCCAACCCCTTTTGGCTGGCGTCCGCGCCACCCACCGACAAGGCCTACAACGTCAACCGCGCCTTTGAAGCGGGCTGGGGCGGCGTGGTCTGGAAAACCCTGGGCGAGGCCGGGCCGCCCGTGGTCAACGTGCACGGCCCCCGCTACGGCGCGCTGCTGAGCAACGACCGGCGGCTGCTGGGCTTCAACAACATCGAGCTCATCACAGACCGCGACCTGGAAACCAACCTGCGCGAAATCACCGAGGTCAAGCGCCTGTGGCCCGACCGCGCGCTGGTGGTGTCGCTGATGGTGCCGTGCAACGAAGCGGCCTGGAAAGCCATCCTGCCCCGCGTGGAAGACACGGGCTGCGACGGCATCGAGCTGAACTTCGGCTGCCCCCACGGTATGAGCGAACGCGGCATGGGCGCCGCCGTGGGCCAGGTGCCCGAATACATCCAGATGGTCACCGCCTGGTGCAAGCAGTACAGCAAGCTGCCGGTCATCGTGAAGCTCACGCCCAACATCACCGACGTGCGCTTCCCGGCCCGTGCGGCCAAAGCAGGCGGGGCCGATGCGGTCAGCCTGATCAACACCATCAACAGCATCGTGGGCGTGGACCCGTACAGCCTGACCATGGTGCCCAGCACGGGCGGCAAGGGCAGCCACGGTGGCTACTGCGGCCCGGCGGTCAAGCCCATTGCGCTGAACATGGTGGCCGAAATCGCCCGCGACCCGGCCACCGCCGGCCTGCCCATCAGCGGCATTGGCGGCGTGGGCACCTGGCGCGACGCGGTGGACTTCATCGCCCTGGGCGCGGGCAACGTGCAGGTGTGCACCGCCGCCATGGTGTACGGCTTCAAAATCGTGCAAGACATGGCCAGCGGCCTGTCCGACTACATGGACGACATGGGCTTCAACAGCGTGAGTGAGATCGTGGGCCGCGCCGTGCCCACCGTGAGCGACTGGCGCTACCTCAACCTGAACCACGTCAGCAAGGCATTCATCGACCCCGACAAGTGCATTGACTGCGGCCGCTGCCACATCGCCTGCGAAGACACCAGCCACCAGGCCATCTGGGCCGTGAAAGACGGCCAGCGCCATTTCGAGGTGAACGAGGCCGAGTGCGTGGGCTGCAACCTGTGCGCCCTGGTGTGCCCCGTGCCCGGCTGCATCAGCCTGCGCGACCTGGCCCCCGGTGAGGTGGACCAACGCACCGGCCAACCCGTCAGCGCCACGCCGGTGAACTGGACGGCCCACCCCAACAACCCGATGCGAGCCTGATGCCAGCCCGCGTGAACCCCACACCCTCAAATTCCAGGAGACCTTCATGAATGTTGTGCTTATCCAGGGCGGAACCGTGGTCAACGCCGACCGCGAATTCAAAGCCGACGTGTTGTGTGTGGACGGCCAGATCGCGGCCGTGGGCACCGGGCTCGACGCCCCTGCTGGCGCCACCAAGCTGGACGCCAGCGGCCAGTACGTGCTGCCCGGCGGCATCGACCCCCACACCCACATGCAGCTGCCGTTCATGGGCACGGTCACCATGGACGACTTTTTCAGCGGCACGGCGGCGGCGCTGGCCGGGGGCACCACCACCATCATCGACTTCGTCATCCCCAACCCGCAACAGCCGCTGATGGAGGCCTACCGCACCTGGCGCGGCTGGGCCGAAAAGGCCGCGTCTGACCACAGCTTCCACGTCGCCATCACCTGGTGGGACGACAGCGTGCGCCGCGACATGGGTACCCTGGTGCAGCAAGAGGGCGTGAACAGCTTCAAGCACTTCATGGCCTACAAAAACGCCATCATGTGCGACGACGAAACGCTGGTGAACAGCTTCAAGCGCTGCCTGGAACTGGGCGCCATGCCCACCGTGCACGCCGAAAACGGCGAGCTGGTGTTTTTGCTGCAACAGGAAATGAAGAACCTCGGCGTGCTCGGCCCCGAAGGCCACCCCGCCAGCCGCCCGCCCGCCGTGGAAGGCGAGGCCGCCCAGCGCGCCATTGCCATTGCCAACGTGCTGAACGTGCCCATTTACGTGGTGCACGTCTCGTGCGAAGAGGCGGCCAGTGCCATTGCCCGCGCCCGCGCCGCCGGACAGCGCGTGTACGGCGAGGTGCTGGCCGGGCACCTGGTGGTGGACGACAGCGTGTACCGCCACCCCGACTTTGCCACCGCCGCCGCGCACGTCATGAGCCCGCCCTTCCGCGAAAAAACGCACCAGGAGGCGCTGTGGCGCGGCCTGCAATCGGGCAGCCTGCACACCACCGCCACCGACCACTGCACCTTCTGCGCCGAGCAAAAGGCCGCCGGGCGGCTCGACTTCAGCAAAATCCCCAACGGCACCGGCGGGGTGGAAGAACGCCTCATGGTGCTGTGGGACGCGGGCGTCAACACCGGGCGCCTCACGCCCAGCGAGTTTGTGGCGGTCACCTCGGCCAACACGGCCAAACTGTTCAACCTGTACCCGCAAAAAGGCTGCATCACCCCCGGGGCCGATGCCGACCTGGTGCTGTGGGACCCCGCCGCCACCCGCACCCTGTCGGTGAAAACCCAGCACAGCAAAGGCGACTTCAACATCTTCGAAGGCCGCACCGTGACCGGCGTGCCCACCCACACGCTGAGCCAAGGCAAGGTGGTGTACGCCAACGGCGACCTGCGGGCCGAGCGCGGCGCGGGCCGCTACCTGAAGCGCCCGGCGTTCAAGGGCGCTGACAGCGCGCACTTTCAGGCCCTGGCCCAGAAAGCGCTGCTGGCCCAGCCCACCGCCGTGCCACGCGCTTGAATTTCAAGCCTTTTTGGCACCCAGCGCTTGATGCACATCACTTTACAGCTATTGTTTTACAAGGCACCGCCATGAGCAACACCGCCGACATTTCCACCCTGCGCATCAACGGCCAGCGCCTGTGGGACAGCCTGATGGAGCTGGCCCAAATCGGGGCCACGCCCAAAGGCGGCGTCTGCCGCCTGACGCTGACCGACCTGGACAAACAGGGCCGCGACCTGGTCACCCGCTGGGCGCGCGAGGCGGGCATGGCGGTCACCATCGACAAAATCGGCAACGGTTTCATGCGCCGCCCGGGGCGCAACAACAGCCTGCCGCCCATCATGACCGGCAGCCACATCGACACCCAGCCCACCGGCGGCAAGTTCGACGGCAACTACGGTGTGCTGGCCGGCATCGAAGTGGTGCGCACCCTGAACGACCATGGCATCGAAACCGAAGCCCCGATTGAAGTGGCCTTCTGGACCAACGAAGAAGGCAGCCGCTTTGTGCCGGTGATGATGGGCTCGGGCGTGTTCGCCAAAGCCTTCACACTCGAACACGCCTACGCCGCCACCGACACCGAGGGCAAAACCGTCAAAGACGAACTGGCGCGCATCGGCTACATCGGCACCGAAGAGCCCGGCGACCACCCCATTGGTGCGTACTTCGAAGCCCACATCGAACAAGGCCCCGTGCTGGAAGACGCCGACGTGACCATCGGCGTGGTGCAGGGCGTGCTGGGCATCCGCTGGTTTGACTGCACCGTGACAGGCATGGAAGCCCACGCAGGCCCCACACCGATGGCACTGCGCAAAGACGCCATGCAGGTGGCCACCCACCTCATGCAAGAAGTGGTGGCCGCCGCCCACCGCCACCCGCCCCACGGGCGCGGCACGGTGGGCATGGTGCAGGTGCACCCCAACAGCCGCAACGTCATCCCGGGCCGGGTGAAGTTCAGCATCGACCTGCGCAACAGCACCGATGCGCTGGTGGACACCATGGTCGATGAAGTGAAGGCGTTTGCAAACAAACTGGCAGCCGACTCAGGCCTGGGCATCCAGATTGATTTGGTGTCCAGCTACCCGGCGCAAGGGTTTCACCCCGACTGCATCGACGCCGTGGCACGCGCCGCCCAAGCCCTCGGCCACAGCCACATGCCCGCCGTGTCAGGCGCGGGGCACGACGCGGTGTACACCGCTCGCCTGGCCCCCAGCGGCATGATTTTCATCCCCTGCAAAGACGGCATCAGCCACAACGAGATTGAAGACGCCAAGCCCGAGCATGTGGCCGCAGGGTGCAATGTGCTGCTGCATGCGATGTTGGGGCGGGCGGGGTGAACTGTGGACCGACCTGTCTTCGGGCGGCAAAATACCGCACAAGAACGACACGGCCCAGGACCCTTGGGCCAGGGTCTGATTGCACTCATCCATGGAAAGGTGGCGGTCATGAACACGGCAACCCATCTCGAAAACGCCCACTTTCTGCGCGAGCTGGCCGACAACCTGCCTCGCATTTTTCCTCGTAGCACACCGGACCAGATCGACCTGCTGGAACGGCTGGCCAATGAAGAGCTGGCGCAAGCCGAGCACGACGACTGGGTACGCACCAAAGTGGCTGCCGCACGCGCAGACCACCGGCCCACCTTCACCACCGCCGAAATGGAAGCCCGCTTGAGCGCCCGCAGCCAACGTCCGCCACATGCACCACGTTGAGTGGACCGCATCGGCTCTGGAAGACATCGAAGCGTTGTTCGATTACTTGGCCGAACAAGCCTCGCCGCAGGAAGCGGAACACCTCTGCCGCCGCTTGTTGCGCAGCACTGATCGATTGACCCAGTTCCCCCGTCTGTATTAAGCGACGCCGGTCTATGGCGAAGGCGTGCGCCGCATCAGCCTGCTGGGGCAACACGTGCTGTACGAGGTGAACGACCTCGCCCAATGCGTCACCATCTTGGCTGTGGTGGGTCAGCGTCAAAACCCACAGTTGATTCGCTGACAGGGTTCAGCCGAATTGCAGTTGGTGTTTGCACTGCGTTGTGTCAAACTGATTTTTCATTCAAATATCCATTCATAAATTCATTCACACCCCATGCCTCCGCACGCCGACCGCATCCGCCTGCTCCTGGCCAAAGGCCCCATAGGTGCGCGCCAACTGCTTGAAAACATAGGCATCAGCCAGCCCACGCTGTCCCGTGCGTTGGCGGGCATGGCCGATGAGGTGGTGCGCATGGGGGCAGCCCGATCCATTCAGTACGCGCTGCGCGACCGGGGGCGGGGGGTGGGCGACATCGCCATTCACCACGTGGGGGCTGGTGGCACCGTCAAACCCTTGGGGCTGTTGATCCCGGTGCGGCCCGAGGGCTTTGTGATGCAGCAGAACGACGGCGTGGCCTTGCACAGCGACAGCCTGCCCTGGTGGCTGTTGGACATGCGGCCCCAGGGCTTTTTGGGCCGTGCCTATGTGGCCCAGCATGCGCAGGCGCTGGGCCTGCCACCCAACCTGTTTGACTGGCGCGACGCCCACGCCCTGCGCGCGCTCATGGCCCACGGCCATGACGCGGTGGGCAACCTGCTGCTGGGCGACTTGGCCCGCGATCAGTTTCTCCACAACCCGGTGCCCGAACCGATTGCCCAGACACACAAAGGTGAGTGTTACGCCCGCTTGGCCGAAGCCGCGGCCCGGGGCGACCAGCCCGGCTCATCTGCCGGGGGTGAACAGCCCAAGTTCACCGCCTATGCCCACACACCCGAAGGGCCACGCCATGTGCTGGTGAAGTTTTCGCTGCAGGATGGCGGCGCAGACAACCCCATCACCCAACGCTGGCGCGACTTGCTGCTGGCCGAGCACCATGCCCTGCAAACCCTGGCCGCTGCCGGCGTGCCTGCCGCCCGGACCGCGGTGGTGGACCATGCGGGGCAGCGTTTTCTGGAGGTCGAGCGGTTTGACCGGGTGGGTGCACACGGGCGGTGTGGGGTGTTTTCGTTGAGTGCGGTGGAAGCCGAATTTGTGGGCAATGCCACCGCGCCGTGGCCCACCCTGGCAGCCCAATTGGCCGACGCCGGGGTGATTGACCGGGCATCTGCCCAAGGGGCGGCGTTGTTGTATGCCTTTGGCACATTGATCGGCAACACCGACATGCACCACGGCAACCTGTCGTTCACCAGCGAACACGGTCGCCCATACGCCTTGGCCCCCGCCTACGACATGCTGCCCATGGGCTTTGCCCCGCGCGCCAGTGGTGCCCTGCCCGCCCAACTGCCCCCGGTCACGTTGCATGCCCGTGTGGACAACGCCACTTGGCGGCAAGCGCTGGACTTGGCAGGCCAATTTCTGGCGCGCATCGGGGCTGAGCAGCGGTGTTCTGAGCGTTTTGCCTGCTGCGTGGACGGCTTGGCCCAGCACCTGGCAGGCGCACGAACCCAGGTGGCTCGGCTGGGCTGACCGCCAAGGCACCTGGTCGCAGACGCCACTCAGTTGGTGCGTGGGTAGCTGCTGGGGAACAGCTCGTTCAGTTTTTTGCCGCTGTCGCCGCTGGCCAAAATTTCACCGGTGCGCAAAGCTTCGGCCAGCTCGGCTTTCACTTGCTCGCGGGTTTTGGTGCCGGTGGCCTGCTGCACTTCGTAGCGGCTGGGAAACACCTCGTTGAGTTTGCGGCCGCTTTCGTCGTTGGCCTGGATGTTGCCGGTGCGGATGGCGTCGGCCAGCTCGGCCTTCACTTGTTCACGGGTTTTGCCCACGGGGGCGGCACCGGCCTGCACGCGGGTGGTGCCAGCGGTGGCGCGGGCGGTGTAGTTTTGCGGGAACAACTCGTTGAGTTTGCGACCGCTTTCGTCGTTGCCCACGATGTCGCCGGTGCGGATGGCTTCGGCCAGTTCGGCTTTCACTTGCTCACGGGTTTTGCCCACCGCAGCGTCGTCGGCTGCAAAGGCGTGGCCGGCGGTGAAAGCGGCCAATGTGAGGGCAATCAGGGAAGCGTGTGTGCGTGTCATGGTGAGGTTCCTTTGGGTGGTTACAGGTGGTTTGGCAGTTGCCATCGAGGGGTGCGTCTGTGGCATCTCGTCGATGGGATGAACTGTAAAATTTCGGATTCAATAAACAAACAACCAAATCTTTCATTCAACGTTTCTGATTAAGAAACAATGAGCCCCTTGAACCCACACACAAAGGCACCATGGACCGATTGCTTTCAATGCGCGTGTTTGAACGGGTGGTGGCCGAAGGTGGCTTTGCCGCCGCCGCCCGGGCGCTGGACATGTCGGCCCCGGTGGTGACGCGCCTGGTGGCCGACCTGGAAGACCACCTGGGCACCCGGCTGCTGCAACGCACCACACGGCGGCTGTCGCTGACCGAGGCGGGCCAGAATTACCTGAACCGGGTGCGAAACATCCTGCAAGACATTGACGAGGCCCACGCCGTGGCCAGCGCCCACACCCAAGAGCTGGCCGGGTTGCTGCGTGTGCACGCCCCGCCGGTGCTGGCCACACACGTGTTGGCCCCGTTGTTGGCGGGTTTTCGGGGGCGATACCCGAAAATTCAGATCGAAATCGACGTGCAATCGGTGGCCGAACCGCCCATTGAAGACTTCGACGTGACACTGATGGGCACCGATGACCAGTTCGATGCCGACATCGTGGCGCGCAAAGTGATTGAATCGGCGGCCATTCTGGTGGCATCTCCCGGCTACGTGTTGCGACGTGGCCTGCCGGCCGCCCCCAGCGACCTGGCCCAGCACGACTGCCTGCGGCTGAAGTTGCCCCACGCCCGCACCCGGTTGTGGCGCATGTGGTGCCCCGAAGGCACGGTGGAGCCCATTGAGCTGGACATTGCCCCCGTGCTGCTGGCCAACCACACCGACACGCTGCTGCGCGCGACGCTGGACGGGGCGGGCATCACCTCGGTGTCGGTGGACGTGGTGGCCCCCTACCTGGCGCGGGGTGAGTTGGTGCGGGTGTTGGCCCCCTGGATCACCGGGCGGTTGGCGCTGTACGCGGCGCTGCCCAGCCGCAAATTCATTCCGCAGCGCACCCGCGTGTTTTTGGACCACTTGGTGGAACACACCCGGGCACAGGCCGAACAGGCCATGAAGGCCTGCACCCACGGCTGCGGCGCAGGCTGAGCGCGGCCTGCCCCGACCGGCTCAGCGCAAGGCCCAAGCCGTGTTGGGTGGCCTGCCCGGCAAGTTCAGTTCGGCCACCAAAGGCGCGCTGCTGGCCAACTTCACCCCGTTGCGGTACACGGCCAGCCGGTGCGCCCGCAGGCGAAGGGCTTCCACGGGGCTGTGGGCTTGCAGCAGCACAAAGCTGGCCTGTTTGCCGGGGGCAATGCCCCAGTCGTTCAGGCCCAGGATGTGCGCAGGGGCGGTGGTCACGGCTTCGAAGCACCGGTGCATGGCGGCCTGGCTGGTCATTTGGGCCACGTGCAGGCCCATGTGGGCCGCTTCCAGCATGTCGCCGCTTCCCAGGCTGTACCAGGGGTCCATGGCGCAGTCGTGGCCAAAGGCCACGGTCAGCCCGGCGGCCAGCAGCTCGGGCACACGGGTCATGCCCCGGCGTTTGGGGTAGGTGTCGTGTCGGCCTTGCAGGGTGATGTTGATGAGCGGGTTGGCCACCACGTGCAGCCCGGCTTCGGCCATCAACGGGATGAGTTTGCTGACGTAATAGTTGTCCATGCTGTGCATGGACGTGAGGTGCGAACCCGTCACCCGGCCTTGCAGCCCCAAGCGTTGGGTGTGAAAGGCCAGGGTCTCCACGTGGCGCGAGTGCGGGTCGTCAGACTCGTCGCAGTGCATGTCCACCCGGGTGCCCAGCTCGGCGGCCAGCTCGCACAACAGGCGCACGCTCTCGGCCCCGTCTTGCATGGTGCGCTCGAAGTGCGGGATGCCGCCCACCACGTCCACACCCAGTGCCATGGCGCGTTTCAGGTTGGCCAGGCCACCGGGGGTGCGCAGCACACCGTCTTGCGGGAAGGCCACCAGTTGCAGGTCCAGGTACGGTGCCACGCGTTTTTTGACTTCCAGCATGGCGCGCACGGGCAGCAGGCTGGGGTCGCTGGTGTCCACGTGGCTGCGGATGGCCAGCAGGCCTTTGGCCACGGCCCAGTCGCAGTAGGTCAGGGCGCGCTCGACCAGCGCTTCTTCGGTCAGCAGGGGTTTCAGTTCGCCCCACAGTGCAATGCCCTCCAGCAGCGTGCCACTTTGGTTGACGCGTGGCAGGCCGTGGCTCAGCGTAGCGTCCATGTGAAAGTGGGCATCGACAAAGGGCGTGCTCAGCAGCTGGCTCTGGGCGTCCACCACCTCGGCCGCAGGGGCCTGCTCGGGTGACAGGCCCGCCGAGACTTCGACGATGCGCCCGTGTTGCACGGCCACGCCCATGTGGCTGCGGCCATCGGGCAGGGTGGCGTTGTGGATCAGCAGGTCAAGCATGGTGTTCAGCCCTCGGGCGGGGTGAGGCCACACCCTCGCAAAATCAAATTCACCACATGGCGGGTGGCGCGCGCGTGGTCGGCACCGGTCAGTTCGGTGCGGCCCAGCACGGCGCACACCTGCACGTCAAAGTCGGCATAGGTTTGGGTGGCCGACCAGATGGTGAAAAACAGGTGGGTGCTGTCCACCGAGGCCATGCGGCCCTGGGCCACCCAGTGGTCGATGACGGCGGCCTTGTCTTGCACCAGCCCGCGCAGCGTGGTGGCCAGCAGGTCGGCAATTTCGGTGCCGCCGTGCAGCAGTTCGTTGGCAAACACGCGCGAGGGGTGGGGCCGCTCGCGGCCCTGGCGCATCTTGTCGCGGATGTAGTCTGCCAGCGCGGTGGCGGGGTCGGCATCGGGCGTGATGCCGTGGGTGGGGGCCAGCCAGTTTTGCAGCGTGCGGTCCAGCACGGCGCGGTACAGCTCTTTTTTGTTGCCAAAGTAGTAGTGCAGGTTGGCCTTGGGCAAACCCGCAGCGTCGGCAATGGCGGCCATGGTGGCACCGCCAAACCCGGCCCCTGCAAACACGCGCTCCGCGGCCTCCAGAATCAGGGCGGCGTTGGCTTGGCGAATGTGGTGTTTGGGGGCCGGGGTGTTCATCGCGTCATTTGCTGGCGGCTTCCCACACGGCGTGCGAGTAACCGGCCTTGCCGGGGTCTTTCTTGATGACGGGCGACGAGCCGCCGCTCATCAGCACTTTCACGGTGCGCTCGTAGGCGGCAGGGTCGAGGTAGCCCACTTTGGGGGTGTTGGCGTTGCTGATGAGTTTGGCCACGTTTTCCATCTGGCGCTGCTGCACCTTGACGGTGGCGCTGCCCGACGCGTCTTGCGCCACGACGATCTTGGCGGCCTCGGCGGGGTTTTTCACGGCTTCGTTCCAGCCCTTGAAGCTGGCCTTCAGGAACTTGGCCATTTTGGCCACGAACTTGGGGTCTTTCAGGCTGCTGTCGAGCACGTACAGGCCGTCTTCCAGCGAGGCCACGCCTTGTTCTTCATAGAAGAAGGGCATCAGGTCGCTTTCTTTCACGCCCGCGTCAATGACTTGCCAATACTCGTTGTAGATCATGGTGGAGATGCACGCCGCCTGGTTTTGCAGCAGCGGGTCCACGTTGAAGCCCTGCTTCAGCACCTTGATGTCGCTGTCGGGCTTGTGGCCCAGTTTGGCCATCCAGTTCAGGAAGGGGTATTCGTTGCCGCCGTACCAAACGCCCAGGGTTTTGCCCTTGAAGTCTTTGGGGCTGGCAATGCCGGCCGATTTTTTGCAGGTCAGCATCAGGCCCGATTTGTCGAACACCTGCGCGATGTTGACCAGGGGCACACCGGCTTCGCGGGCGGCCAGGGCGTCGGGCATCCAGTTCACGATCACGTCGGCGCTTTTGCCTGCAATCACCTGCACGGGCGAAATGTCGGGGCCACCGGCTTTGATGGTCACGTCCAGCCCGGCCTCTTTGTAAAAGCCCTTGGCCTGCGCCACGTAGTAGCCCGCAAATTGGGCCTGGGGCACCCACTTGAGCTGGATGGTGACCTTTTCGGCCGCGTGCGCGACCACGCCACCCAACGCCAGGGCAGCAGCGACCACGGATACCTTGAACGAACGCTTCATGGGAACACTCCTTGTTGGAAACACACAGCCACCTCAAGTGGCAGACCGCACCGATGGGTGCCAGAACGCCACCCGGCGCTCCAGCCGCACAAGCAAGGCGTAGGCCACGGAACCCGTGACCGCCGCCACCGCAATCGCCCCCCACACCAGCGGCATGTTCATGCGTGCCGCTTCGGTGGAAATGCGAAACCCCAGGCCCGACGTGGGCGAGCCGAAAAACTCGGCCACGATGGCCCCGATGAGTGCCAGCGTGGCGTTCACCTTCATGGCCCCCACCACAAACGGGAACGCGCTGGGCAGCCGCAAATCGCGCAGGGTTTGGGCGTAGCTGGCGGCGTAGGTGTGCATCAGCTCGCGCTGCAACTTGTCAGCCGCTTGCAGCCCGGCCAGGGTGGACACCAGCATGGGGAAAAACGTCATCAGCACCACCACGGCGGCTTTGCTGGGCCAGTCGAAGCCGAACCACATCACCGCGATGGGGGCCACGCCCACCAGCGGCACGGTGCTGGTCAGCGAGGCCAGCGGCAGCAGGCCGCGCTGCAAAAACGGTGCACGGTCGATGGCAATGGCCACGGCAAACCCCAGCCCACACCCCAGCACCCAGCCCACCACCACGGCTTTGCCCACGGTTTGCACAAAGTCTTTGCCCAGCGTGGCCGCGTGTTCCCACAGCGCGGTGGCGATGAAGCTGGGGGCGGGCAACAGCACACGCGGCACGCCCAGCCCCAGGGTCAGCACCTGCCAAAACACCAAAATCCACAGGCCAAACAAGGCGGCGGCCACCAGCGCGTCGCCCCGGTGGCCTTCCAGCAACGCCCCGCGCTGCACCGACAGCACGGCCAGCGCCACCAGCGACAACACGGGCAACCAGAAGCCTGCCGCCCCTTCCACCTCGCCCAAGGCGGGCGGCAATTGCAACCAGCACAGCGCCGCCAGCAAACTGGTGGTGGCCAACAGCACACTGCGCACACGGCCCACGGGCCACAGCGCCAACGCCACCGAAGCGGCCATCAGCACCAGACCCAGGGCGCCAGCCCCGTGCTGCCAGGCACCGGGCACCAGGGCGGCGCGCTGCCCCTCGGCGGGCAAGGCCAGCCCAAACGCAAGCGACAGCACCCCACACGCCAGTGCAAACACCGCCCACAGCCCACCGGGCACGGGGGCTTTGGGCAGGGCCGGTGCGGACACTTGTTTTTCAAGCATTTCTGGGCCCCAGCGCTTGTCTGCATTCATTTCTTTGCTATGCATGGCTTCAGGCTTCGGGTTCATTTCTGAGGGCCCTTGCGCACCACCAGCCGCTCCACCAAGGCCACCACCGCGGTCAAGGCCACGCCCAAAAAGGCCGACATCAACAGCGCCGACCAGATTTGCACCGTGTTGCCGTAGTAAGAGCCCGTCAGCAGCCGCGCGCCCAGCCCCGCCTGAGCGCCCGTGGGCAACTCGGCCACCATGGCCCCCACCAGCCCGGCCGCAATGGCCACCCGCAGCGCCGGGAACAGAAACGGCAAGGCCGACGGCATGCGCAGCACCCAAAACGCCTGCCAGCGGCTGGCGGCGTAGGTATGCATCAGCTCGGTTTCAATGCGCTGGGGGCTGCGCAGCCCTTGCACCATGGCCACGGTCACCGGGAAAAAGCACAGGTACATGGCAATGACGGCCTTGGGCAACAGCCCGCTGAAGCCCAGGCTGCCCAGAATGACCAGCACGATGGGCGCAATGGCCAGCACGGGAATGGTTTGCGACGCCACGATCCACGGCAACAAAGCCCGGTCCAGCGTGCGTGAATGCACGATGAGGGCGGCCAGCACCACGCCCAGCACCGTGCCCATGGCAAAGCCCACCAGCGTGGCCTCGCCGGTCACGGCCACGTGGAACAGCAGGTTGCGCGGCGAGTCGATGGGCCAATCAACCAGGCTGCTCACAAAGTCTTGCACCACTTGGTGGGGGGCGGGCAGCACGGGCCGCTCCATGGCCATGGTGGTGGCCAGCAGGTCGGACCAGGACCAAGGCCGTTCGGTGGGCACCAGCACGCGTTCGATGGCACCGGGCGCGTTCAGCCACCAGGCCCCCAGGTACCACGCCAACAGCACGCCCAAGGCCACGGCGACCACGGGCAGCACAGAGGCCCGCCAGGCGGGGCGTTCAGTGGTGGCCATCGGCCAGAGCCTCCCGCACGTCGTGCGCCAGTTGCATGAATTCGGGCGTGTCGCGCAGGCCCAGGTGGCGCTCGGCCGGCAAGGTGGAGTCGATCACCTTCACGATGCGCCCTGGCCGCGGCGACATGACCACGATGCGGGTGGACAGGTACACGGCCTCGGCAATGGAGTGGGTCACGAACACCACGGTGCGCTTTTCGCGCAGCCACAGTTGTTGCAGCTGCTCGTTCAGGTGGTCGCGGGTGATTTCGTCGAGCGCGCCAAACGGCTCGTCCATCATCAAAATGCGCGGCTCAAACGCAAGGGCACGCGCAATGGACACGCGCTGCTGCATGCCGCCCGACAGCTGCCAGGGGTACTTGTTTTCAAAATTGGCCAGGCCCACGTTGGCCAGTTGCTGGCGGGCAATGGTTTGTGCCTCGCCTTTCGTTTTGCCCTGCAATTGCAGCGGCAGCATGACGTTGCCCATCACCGTGCGCCACGGGAACAGCGCCGGGGCCTGAAACACGTAACCGTAGGCGCGGCCCAGGCGTGCGTCGTGCGGCGTTTGCCCGTTCACCAACACCTGGCCGGCAGAGATCGGCTCCAAATCGGCAATCACGCGCAGCAAGGTGGTTTTGCCACAGCCAGAGGGCCCGATGAGGGACACAAACTCGCCCTGCGCAATGGACAGGTTGATGTCCTCCAGGGCGTGAACGGGCGCGTCGGGCGCGGGGTACACCACCTGTGCGTGCGTGACGTGCAC
This sequence comes from Burkholderiaceae bacterium, assembly GCA_049653005.1. GTDB lineage: Bacteria > Pseudomonadota > Gammaproteobacteria > Burkholderiales > Burkholderiaceae_C > UBA2334. Next base: position 66,095 of record JBASFL010000042.1, read on the forward strand.
CGCCGTGGGGGCCGTGGCTGATGGGCGGAAGATCATGGGGGGCAATGGCGCTGGGCGCTTAACTTAACCAAATGGTCAGGAATGGCACTCTAAAGCAATCCACATGCCACGTTGCAGGTGGTTTTCCCCCATGCCTCGGGCTTGCTTGCACGGACACGGAGGGGGCGTGGTGCAGGCGTGTCGCGTTTGGTGCGCACAGGCCTGCGGTGTGCACCGCATTGGACGGTGAAACGCTGGGCCGCGCGTTTGTCAGTCACACGAGAGGCCCCCACCTATAATTTGCGGGTTTTTGGCTGAAGGCCGAACTCCCCCTGTCCACCCACCTCACAGAGAATGCCATGAGCGATAACGCGCACGATTCCCACACCGGGCCCATCAAAACCCCTTCCCAGTTGCTCTGGACATCGTTTTTCTCGTTTGTGGCACCGATTTTCATCATCATCGGTCTGGTGTTTTATGTGACCTCGGGCAACAAACCCGCCGCCGGGTCAGACACCAGCGAGTTGGCCACCGCCGTGCGCATTCAACGCGTGGGCACGGTTGAACTCCAAACCGGCGAACGCAAGTTGCGTGAAGGCGACCAGGCCTATGTCGCTCAATGCGCGGCTTGCCACGCAGCAGGTTTGGTGGGCGCACCCAAATTCGGCGATGCAGCGGCTTGGGCTGCCCGCATCGGCACAGGCTACAACGCGTTGTTGACATCTGCGCTGAAGGGCAAAGGGGCCATGGGCCCACAATCCGGCGGCAGCCTGACCGACTTTGAAGTGGCCCGTGCCCTGGTTCACATGGTGAACGCATCAGGCGGCAAATTCGAAGCACCTGCCGCGCCTGCGGCCAAGTAAGCCCCAGTGGTGCCACCCGGCACCGCTCAGAACCGCCCCCCTGGAAACAGGCCGGGCGGTTTTTTCATGGGGGCGAAGCTGCAGGGCTGACCACATAGCCATACCGACCCGGCAACTCGGCGGCCACCACGTCCACCGGTTGCAAAATGCCCGCCTCCACGGCGACAGCGGCCTGTTGCACGTCCAGGCTGTGCACCAGGCCCAACCCCAGGTTGGTGAGCAAATACAAACGCCCCACCTCGTCCAGCACACATTCCAGCACCCTCGTCACCGCCACACCTGTGTGGGCGAGCACCCGGCCTTCGGTGTCCAAGCGCCAGACCCAAGGGGTGCTGGCCAACTCGACAAACACCCGCTGGGGGCCGTTCTGGAAGTACCAGCGACCTGTCTCGTCCACCGCATAGTTGCGACCGATGAAGGCTGACAAACCCATGTGTTGCAAGCGACTGCCCTTGGCCGGACCCACCAAGGGTGCATGGCATGCGGCCTGAAACGGGCCTGCGGCCTGCGCAGCCGCATCGCGCATGTACCAATCGCCCCGGGTGTCCAACCCCAACCAGCCGCAACAGGCAGGCACGTTGGGCCACTTCACCATGGCGGCCAACACCATGTCATCCATGTGGTTCTCTCCGGTTCAAAACGGTTGTTTGTGCGGCAAGTGGCTTTTCAGCCACGCAACCACGGCAGCAGGCATGGCATCGACGTGAAACGCCCAGGGTCGCCCGGCAACGGCGGCCGGAAACCCCACATGCCCCCCTTGCTCAGGGTGCCACAAACTCACCCACTTCGATACGTCCTTCGCCTTCGGCAGCGATTCGTGAGGCACAAACGGATCGTTGAGCGCATTCAGCAACACGCTGGGCACGGCAACGTCCACAAGACCCGGCTTCGCTGACGCGCGGCGCCAGTAGTCATGGGTGTCGGCGAAGCCGTGAACGGGCGCGGTGAACACGTTGTCAAACTCATACAAGGTGCGCGCCTGAAGCAAACGCTGGCGGTCAAACAAACCCGGGTGTTGGGCCCACTTCAGCAGCGCCTTGGGTCGCATGGTGTTCAGAAACATGCGGGTGTACACATGCCGGTTGAACCCACGTCCCATCGCATGGCCGGATGCCTGCAAATCCAAAGGCGAACTGACGGCTGCCACCGCGGCCACCACCTCTCGGGCGCTGCTGCCGTGAACCCCAGCCCAGCGCATGAGTGCATTGCCCCCCAGCGACACGCCGACAGCGACCACAGGCCTGTGAGGGGCTTCGGCTTTGAACTGGCGGAGCACCCAATCGATTTCGGCGTGATCGCCGGAGTGGTAGGCGCGGGGTGCGGTGTTCAACTCTCCCGAGCACCCCCTGAAATGGGGCAATGCGAACGCAAGCCCTTGTTGCGCCGCCATTGCCGCAAAAGACTGCACGTAATGGCTCGCAGCAGACCCTTCCAAGCCGTGGAACAACACCAACAGGGGTGCCACAGACGCAACGGCAGCGCCGGGCCCCGGCACCCGGTCCACGTCGACAAAATCCCCGTCAGGTGTGCACCACCGCTCTCGGGAGGCCCGAAACCGGGACCGCTGCCCGCCAAACTTCAACGCGGGCCAAATGGTTTGCGCATGCGCATTGACCAAAAACGGCGGCGGGGTTCCCAGATCGCTCCCCTCAGAAGCAGCGACCAAACCGGATGTCTTCAAGGAATGTGTTCCTCGCTACAGCGTCAACACGCGAAAAAAAACCGACACAAGGTCGGTTTTTGGCAATGGGAAGTGCCCCATCACTTTTTCTGGCGAAACTTGCGCAGCGCGGAAATCTGCGCAGCCATGACAGCCAGCTCGGACGTGGCCTTGGCCAAATCCAAGTCGCTTTTGGCATTTTTCAACGCTTCTTCAGCCGCCTTGCGGGCATCGCTTGCCTTGGCTTCGTCAAGGTCTTTGCCGCGAATGGCGGTGTCGCTGAGCACCGTGATGTGGTGAGGCTGCACTTCCAGAATGCCACCGGCCACAAACACAAACTCTTCGCCGCCATCTGCTTTTTCAATGCGCACGGCACCGGGTTTGATGCGCGTGATCAACGGCACGTGGCCGGGCAGAATGCCCAGCTCGCCCGCTTCGCCTGGCAACGCCACAAAACGTGCGGGTCCGCTGAAGATCGACTCTTCTGCACTGACCACATCCACTTGGATTGAGCTCATTTGATTGTTCCTTGGGACGGGTGTGCCACGTGAAAACGCGGCCCACCCTTGGGCTTGTCGTGCTGCAAACCCTTAGGCTGCAATCTTCTTGGCCTTTTCGAAGGCCTCGTCGATGGTGCCCACCATGTAGAACGCTTGCTCGGGCAAATGATCGCATTCGCCGGCCACGATCATCTTGAAACCACGGATGGTTTCAGACAGGGGCACGTACTTGCCGGGGGAACCGGTGAACACCTCTGCCACGTGGAAAGGCTGGCTCAGGAAACGCTGGATTTTCCGTGCGCGTGCCACGGCCAACTTGTCTTCAGGGGCCAATTCGTCCATGCCCAGAATGGCAATGATGTCGCGCAGTTCTTTGTAGCGCTGCAGCGTGCCTTGCACCGCACGGGCGGTGGCGTAGTGGTCTTCGCCCACCACCAGCGGGTCCAACTGACGGCTGGTGGAGTCCAAAGGATCCACGGCTGGGTAGATACCCAAGGCAGCGATGTCACGGGACAACACGACGGTGGAGTCCAAGTGGGCGAATGTGGTCGCAGGCGATGGATCGGTCAAGTCATCCGCAGGCACGTACACGGCCTGAATCGACGTGATGGAACCCACTTTTGTGGAGGTGATGCGCTCTTGCAAACGGCCCATCTCTTCGGCCAAAGTGGGCTGGTAACCCACAGCAGAAGGCATACGGCCCAACAAAGCGGACACTTCGGTACCGGCCAAGGTGTAGCGGTAGATGTTGTCCACGAAGAACAGCACGTCACGGCCTTCGTCACGGAAAGACTCCGCAATGGTCAAACCGGTCAATGCCACGCGCAAACGGTTGCCTGGGGGCTCGTTCATCTGACCGTAAACCATGGCCACCTTGGATTCACCAAGGTTTTCCAGGTTCACAACACCGGAATCGGCCATCTCGTGGTAGAAGTCGTTGCCTTCACGGGTGCGCTCACCCACACCGGCAAACACCGACAGACCGGAGTGGGCCTTGGCGATGTTGTTGATCAACTCCATCATGTTCACGGTCTTGCCCACACCGGCGCCACCGAACAGACCCACTTTGCCGCCTTTGGCGAACGGGCACACAAGGTCGATCACCTTGATACCTGTTTCCAGCAGCTCTTGCGAGGGAGACAGTTCGTCATACGCAGGGGCTTTGCGGTGGATGGAGGCGGTCAGGCCTTGATCCACAGGACCGCGTTCGTCGATGGGCGCACCCAGCACGTCCATGATGCGGCCCAGGGTGGCTTTGCCCACTGGCACCATGATGGGCGCAGCGGTGTTTTGCACAATCATGCCGCGGCGCAAACCATCGGAAGAACCCAGTGCAATGGTGCGGACAATGCCATCACCCAGCTGTTGTTGCACTTCGAGGGTCAGCGTGGAGCCGTCCATTTTCAGTGCGTCGTAAATTTTCGGCATCTGGTCGCGGGGGAACTCAACGTCCACCACAGCGCCAATACACTGAACAATCTTGCCTTGAACTTGAGCCATGATTGAATCCTTTTCTATTCTCTAAATTCGGTGGATGCGGGTCAGACCGCCGCGGCGCCTGCCACGATTTCCGACAGTTCTTTGGTGATGGCTGCCTGGCGGGTTTTGTTGTAAACCAACTTCAACTCACTGATCACACTGCCAGCGTTGTCGGTGGCCGCCTTCATGGCCACCATACGTGCTGACTGTTCAGACGCCATGTTCTCGGCAACGGCTTGGAAAATCAGCGCTTCCACGTAGCGCAACAACAGGTCATCAATGACCGTGGCTGCGTCGGGTTCGTAGATGTAATCCCAATCGTGCCCAGCACTGTCAGACTGGAGACTGGCTGCGTTCAACGGCAGCAGCTGCTCCACCACAGGTTCTTGCTTCATCGTGTTGATGAACTTCGTGTAGCAAAGGTACACCGCTGACACGCGCCCCTCGGTATAAGCGTCAAGCATCACTTTGACAGGCCCGATGAGCTTGTCGAGGTGGGGCATGTCACCCAATCCAACGGCGTGTGCCACCACATCGGCACCGATGCGATTCAAAAAGCCAAAGCCCTTGTTGCCAAAGGCAACGGTTTTTGCCGTTTTGCCTTGCACCTGCAGATCTTTGAGCTGGTTGGTCACCGCGCGCAGCACGTTGGTGTTCAAACCACCGCACAGCCCTTTGTCGGTGCTGACCACGATGTACCCCACCGAATTGGATTCATGGGTTTCCATGAAAGGATGGGTGTACTCAGGGTTCGCCTTGCTCAAATTGCCCGCGATCTGGCGCACTTTTTCGCTGTAAGGCCGGGCCGCACGCATGCGGTCTTGGGCCTTGCGCATTTTGGAGGCGGCCACCATTTCCATGGCTTTGGTGATCTTCTTGGTGTTTTCCACCGATTTGATCTTGCCGCGTATTTCCTTGCCTGCTGCCATAGATACTCCTTGGTCCGGTTAGCCCAGACAGATCAGTAAGTACCGTTCTTTTTGAACTCGGCAATGGCTGCGGTCATTTCAGCTTCCGCGTCTTTGTCCATGGCTTTGGCCGCTTCCAACTTGGACAACAGCGCAGCGTGCTTGTCTTTCAGGTGGGCATGCAAACCGGACTCGAACGACAGCACTTTCTTGACATCGATGTCATCCAGATAACCTTTGTTCACAGCAAACAGCGTCGCACCCATCAGGCTGATGGACAAGGGGCTGTACTGGGCCTGCTTCAGCAGCTCGGTCACGCGTGCACCACGGTCCAACTGCTTGCGGGTGGCTTCGTCCAGGTCAGACGCGAACTGGGCAAATGCCGCCAATTCACGGTACTGGGCCAAGTCGGTACGGATACCGCCAGACAAGCCTTTGACCAGTTTGGTCTGTGCAGCACCGCCCACGCGGGACACAGAAATACCGGCGTTGATCGCAGGACGGACGCCGGCGTTGAACAAGCTGGTTTCCAAGAAGATCTGACCGTCGGTGATGGAGATCACGTTGGTAGGCACGAAAGCAGACACGTCACCGGCCTGGGTTTCGATGATGGGCAGTGCGGTCAATGAACCGGTTTTGCCTTTGACTTCACCTTTGGTGAAAGCTTCAACGTAGTCAGCGTTCACGCGAGCTGCGCGCTCCAACAGGCGGCTGTGGAGATAGAACACGTCGCCAGGGAATGCTTCACGGCCTGGTGGACGGCGCAACAGCAGAGACACTTGACGGTAAGCCACGGCTTGCTTGGACAGGTCGTCGTACACGATCAGGGCATCTTCACCGCGGTCGCGGAAATACTCACCCATGGTGCAGCCCGAGTAGGCCGACACATATTGCATCGCTGCAGACTCAGACGCAGATGCCGCCACCACGATGGTGTACTCCATTGCGCCAGCTTGCTCCAGCGCACGCACCACGTTTTTGATGGACGAAGCCTTTTGACCGATGGCCACGTACACGCAGGTCATGTTCTGACCTTTTTGGTTGATGATCGTGTCGATCGCAACCGCGGTCTTGCCTGTCTGACGGTCACCAATGATCAGTTCGCGCTGGCCACGGCCCACTGGCACCATGGAATCGATGGATTTCAGACCCGTTTGCATGGGCTGATCAACCGATTTACGTGCGATCACGCCAGGTGCCACTTTTTCGATAACGTCCGTCATCTTCGCGTTGATGGGACCCTTGCCATCAATAGGCTGGCCCAGCGCGTTGACCACGCGACCACGCAGCTCGGGGCCCACGGGCACTTCCAGAATACGGCCGGTGCACTTGACCGTATCGCCTTCAGAGATGTGCTCGTATTCGCCCAAAATAACGGCGCCCACAGAGTCACGCTCCAAGTTCAGCGCCAAACCGTAGGTGGCAATGCCGTCCTTGGTGGCGGGAAACTCAAGCATTTCACCCTGCATCACATCAGACAAACCGTGCACACGCACGATACCGTCGGTCACGGAAACCACGGTGCCCTGGTTGCGAACGTCTGCGGAAGCAGAAATGCCCTGGATACGGGACTTGATCAGCTCAGAGATTTCAGCTGGATTGAGTTGCATGACTCTTTCCTCTTTCGTTAGTTGTGGAAGGCTGCCGCGGCTCAGGCCGTCAGAGCAACTCTCATTTGTTCAAGACGGGCCTGCACAGAGGTGTCCAACACCTCGTCACCCACAGCAACGCGGATACCACCGATCAACTCGGGGGCCAATTGCACCGACAGGTTGAGCTGGCGGCCAAAGCGCTTTTCCAACAAGCCGGACAAGTCCGCCAGAGCAGAGGAATCGATATCGAAAGCGCTGTAGACAATGGCGTCGGCAGTGCCGGTACGTGCATTCTTCAATGCACGAAATTGCGTTGCAATCTCAGGCAAAGCAGCCAGGCGCCCATTTTCAATCACGAGCTGCAAAAAATTGCATGCTTCCACAGGCAATGCAGTTTGCACGGCACCGCTGATGACATCAAATACCTGACCGGCAGACACCTTGGGGCTGTCTGCGAATTGAAGCAGGGTTTCGTCGCCAGCAAATTCTGCCAACTCGTCCAGCCATTGACTGGCCCGAGAGGCATCCGATGCAACCGCCTGAAACAGCGCTTCCGCGTAAGGGCGGGCGATGGTGGCAAGTTCAGCCATGGTCTACCTTGTGTGGTCAGAGTTCAGTTTTGAGACGGCCGAGCAAATCGGCGTGAACGGCTGCGTTCACTTCCCGGCGCAAAATCTGTTCTGCACCTTTCACCGCCAAAACGGCGACGTCTTCGCGGAGAGATTCACGGGCCTTGACCAGCTGCTGCTCGGCGTCGGCACGAGCGGCCGCCACGATTTTGGCTGCCTCGTCGTTCGCGCGAAGCTTGGCCTCTTCGATCAGTGATTGAGCGCGTCGCTCTGCATCGGCCAAGCGGGTGGCAGATTCATTGCGCGACTTGCTCAACTCTTCTTCAACACGCTTGTTGGCCACAGACAGCTCGGTCTTGGCTTTTTCCGATGCGGCAAGGCCTTCGGAAATTTTGATAGCACGCTCATCAAGAGCCTTGGCAATGGGAGGCCACACAAATTTCATTGTGAACCACACCAGGATTGCAAAGACGATGGCCTGTGCAAAGAGCGTTGCATTGATATTCACAGCAACACCTTTCTTTGTGTAATCAGGGGTTGTTACGCAAAGGCTGCCTGTGTGGCAGGTACCTGACTCACATGCCCGGCACTCAAGTACCGGGGTGAACCTTTACCACGCCCCAACAGAGACAGCCGGCCAAAAATCAGGCGGCCAGCTGGAATGGGTTTGCAAATGCGAACAACAGAGCGATAGCCACGCCGATCAAGAATGCAGCGTCAATCAGACCGGCCAAAATGAACATTTTGGTTTGCAGGTCGTTCATCAGCTCGGGCTGACGTGCAGAAGATTCGAGGAATTTGCCGCCCATCAGCGCAATACCGATAGAAGCGCCGATAGCACCCAACCCAACAATCAGACCGCAAGCCAGAGCGACGAGACCCAGAACGTTTTCCATGATGACTCCTTTGAGATGACGAAAGTTAAAAAGAAAGAAAAAACAAACCGAAACAGAGGTGCGCGTGTTCAGTGCGCGTCATGCGCTTGACCGAGATAAATCAAGGTCAGCATCATGAAAATGAACGCTTGGAGTGTGATCACCAGAATGTGGAACAACGTCCACACGGTGCCGGCAACGATGTGCCCCACGAAGAACAAACCGCCGCTCAGGGACATGGCAGCGTAACCGCCCAGCAGCGCAATCAACATGAACACCAACTCACCGGCGAACATGTTGCCGAACAGTCGCATGCCATGCGAAACCGTCTTGGCAACAAACTCAATCATTTGCATGAGAAAGTTCACCACGCCCAACAAAACGGCCCAAACGGGGTTTTTGCTTGTACCAAAGGGCGCAGAAACCAATTCATGCGTCCAACCGCCCAAGCCTTTGATTTTGATGTTGTAAAACAGGCACATCAGCAGCACCGAGGTAGAGAGACCCAGGGTGGTAGACAAATCAGCGGAAGGCACCACACGCAGGTAGTCAGGGAACCCCATGGCAGGGCCAGCCTGGTGCCAAATGGCGGGCAGCAAATCTACGGGGAGCATGTCCATGAAGTTCATCATGAAAATCCAGACAAACACCACCAAGGCCATGGGGCCAACCACTTTGCGGCTCTCTGCGTTGTGAATCACGGCCTTGGCCTGGTTGTCCACCAGCTCGAACAGAAGCTCAACCGCAGCCTGGAAGCGACCGGGCACACCAGCCGTTGCCTTGCGCGCTGCGGAGTACAGAACAAAACACACCAACGCGCCCAAAATGATGTTGACAATAACCGAGTCGATGTTGATCACGGAGAAATCAATGATGGATTTTTGCTTGGTGTTTTGCAGGTGCACCAAGTGATGGCGAATGTATTCGCCTGGTGTCAGAACGTTTGCTTCAGCGGACATAGTTCAAATCAACAATCTGTTATTTCTTGACCCTGGAAAGCATCAAAAATGCAAACCAGTACACCTTGAGAACGACCACCAGCCCAGCCAACACGGCAAGCCAGCTCAATTCGCCCACAACAACGGGGGCCAAACCCAGCATGGACACCACCAGAAGGACTTTCACACCCTCCCAGAACACCACACCCCCCAACGACCCCGCCGGGAACACCGACAACAAGCGCGCCAACCGGCTTGAAGTTACACCGTGCGCCATCACCATCGAAGGCAGCACAACCGAAAAACCGCCATAAGCAGCAGACCACCCAACAGCCTTGCTGTCAGCCACCCATGCCGCACACACCCCAAACAAAACCGCCACAAAGGCCTGCAACCCGACGACACGCCAAATGGACACGTGCTTCTGGGTTTTTCGCCAAGCAGATGCCTCAGCTTTGCTCAAGGGCTTGAAATCGTCTTCACCGACCTCAGCTGCCCCGTCATCGATCACCAAATTTTTTTCGCTTGGCGTCATTGTGTTTGACGGACATTACCGCAGGGTTACAGTGGCGTGTCGGGTATTGCAAAGCCGCTGATTATACGTAGAAACCCGGTGCAAAGGTCAAGCGCTTTTCGGCCTGCACCTTGCATTGAATCCACAACCCCTGTAAATCCATGACGCAAGACGCCACCCAAGTCTCATTGATTGAATACCCCTGCCACTTCCCAATCAAGGTGATGGGGACCGCTGTAGACGGCTTTTTGGAAGCCATGGTGCAAATTGTTTTGCAATTTGACCCCTCGTTCGATCGCCGAACCATTGAGCAACGCCCCAGCAAAAGCGGCACCTATTTGGGGCTGACCCTGTCTATCCACGTGACACACCGAGAACAGTTGGACGAGGTGTACCGCACACTGTCCTCACACCCCATGGTGAAGGTGGTTCTGTGAAGTGGCACGCCACCCGATGGAGTAACGCGTGATAGTCAAGCACCTGGGCCGAGTGGCCTACGGCACCACGTTTGACGCCATGCGCGCATTCACCGCCGGCCGCACCGAGCACACACCCGACGAGCTTTGGCTGTGCGAACACCCCCCCACCTTCACCCAAGGGCTGGCGGGCGGCGCCCACCACATACTGGCGGCCGGGGATATCCCCGTGGTGGCCACAGACCGTGGCGGCCAAGTGACCTACCACGGGCCAGGGCAGGTCATGGCCTACCCCCTGATTGACTTGAAACGGCGGGGCTATTTCGTCAAGGAGTACGTGTACCGGCTGGAAGAGTCGGTGATTCGCACCCTGGCGCATCTGGGGTTGACAGGCCACCGGGTGGCTGGCGCACCCGGCATTTACGTCAGACGAGAAGCCCCCGGGTTACACGCCTTGCTGCCCAGCCGCCCCCAAGGCAAGCACATCACCAGCGGAAGCACGGCACCCGAAAGCCCGTCGTTCACGGGCTTGGGAAAAATTGCAGCACTGGGCATCAAGGTGAGTCGCCACTGCACCTACCACGGCGCATCACTGAACGTGGCCATGGACTTGGAACCGTTTGACCGAATCAACCCGTGTGGTTATGCGGGCCTGGCCACCGTCGATCTTTTTACAATGGGTGTTGCCCCACCGCAGGCGCAAGTGGCCGAGCTGTGGTCACAAGAGTTGCAGCGCTTGCTGCAACCCTGAAGTTCAAGCCCCGCCCGCCTCAACCTCCCCGCGCCACACGCGCGGCAGACCGCCATGACACACCCATCCCCAGAGACGACACCCGCCGCTTACGACCCCACCGCTAAACAGAAATCAGCGGCCAAAGTCTCGAAAATCCCAGTCAAGGTGATCCCCAGCGAAACGCTGAAAAAGCCCGATTGGATTCGCGTGAAAGCAGGCAGCCCCAGCACGCGGTTTTACGAAATCAAAGACGTGCTGCGCAGCAACAAGCTGGTGACTGTGTGCGAAGAAGCCAGCTGCCCCAACATTGGCGAGTGTTTTGGCAAGGGCACTGCCACCTTCATGATCATGGGCGACAAATGCACCCGCCGCTGCCCGTTTTGCGACGTGGGCCATGGCCGCCCCGACCCGCTGGACGTGAACGAGCCCGACAACCTGGCCCGCACCATTGCCCAGCTGAAACTGAAATACGTGGTCATCACCAGTGTGGACCGCGACGATTTGCGCGACGGCGGCGCCGGGCACTTTGTGGAATGCATCCGCAAAACCCGCGAGCTGTCACCCCAAACCCAAATCGAAGTGCTGGTGCCCGACTTCAGGGGCCGCGATGACCGCGCACTGGAAATTTTGAAAGCCGCCCCGCCCGATGTGATGAACCACAACATGGAAACCGTGCCCCGGCTGTACAAAGAAGCCCGGCCTGGCTCTGACTACGCTTTCAGCCTGAACCTGCTGAAGAAGTTCAAGACCCTTTTCCCCGATGTGCCTACCAAAAGCGGCCTGATGGTGGGCCTGGGTGAAACCGATGATGAAATTCTGGCGGTGATGCGCGACATGCGCGCCCATGGCATCAACATGCTGACCATAGGCCAGTACCTGGCACCGTCAAGCGCCCACATTCCTGTGCGCCGCTACGTACACCCCGACACCTTCAAGATGTTCGAGGCCGAGGCCTACGCCATGGGGTTCACCCACGCGGCCGTGGGCGCGATGGTGCGCAGCAGCTACCACGCCGACCAGCAAGCAGGGCATGTATTGGCCCCAAACGCCTGAAAATTCAATAGTGAACTGTTGAATACCATCAAGCGCCAGAGGCCATTTTTACCTCAAACTAGGCTTTGACTGGGGTGGCGAGGGTTTCCCACGCCTTCATGGTTTCAGCGGCATACATCAAGGCCGGGCCACCCCCCATGTACACACACACGGCCAGCATTTCTTCCAGCTCGACACGGGTGCATTCCAGCTTGTGCAAGGCCTTCACGTGAAAGCCGATGCACCCAGAGCAGTGCTGGGTGATGCCGATGGCCAAAGCAATCAATTCTTTGTGTTTGGCATTCAACGCGCCGTCCGCCATCGCGGCCTTGGCCAATTGGCCGAACCCGGCCATGGCATCGGGCTGTGACTTGCGAAATGGGGCCAGACTGGCATTGATGTCTTGCATCAGGCCGCTGTGGTTGAAAGTGCTCATGAAAACTCCTGGGGCTGTGGGTCAAACTGGAAACGCACCGGGGCGCAGTTTTATCGACACCGCAGGCTTTCGGCTTGACTTGGCTCAAGGGTTCTGACGGAACCAGCGCATATTCCCGGGGGTATGCCCCAAACAGTCAACCGGCCAGGACCACCGCCGGTTCTTCGGCAGCCAACGCCGCTTGCGCCAAGGCCCTGAGCTTGCCCGTGTCGCTGCGCAGCACCTGCTGTTTCACGGCCAGAATTTGCGACGGGTGCATGGAAAAACTGCGCAGCCCCAGGCCCAGCAACAACTTGGTCATGCCCACGTCACCGGCCATTTCGCCGCACACGCTGACGGTTTTGCCGGCTGAGTGACCCGCTGCGATGGTGCTGGCCATCAACTGCAACACCGCTGGGTGCATGGGGTCGTACAGGTGGGCCACCGACTCGTCCACACGGTCAATGGCCAGGGTGTACTGAATCAGGTCGTTGGTGCCGATCGACAGGTAGTCGAAGTACTTCAAAAACACGTTCACCATCAACGCGGCGGCGGGCACTTCAATCATGGCCCCCACTTTCACCGGCCCATAGGCTTGGCCTTTTGCATTCAACTGGCCACGGGCCTTGTCGATGAGCGCCAGGGTCTGCCGAATTTCATGCACGTGCGCGAGCATGGGGATCAGCAGGTGCACAGGGCCGTGAGCTGCCGCGCGCAGAATGGCCCGCAACTGCGTCAAAAACATCGTGGGTTCGGCCAAGCTCCAGCGAATGGCACGCAGGCCCAAGGCCGGGTTCAGGTGGTCGTCGGCCGAGCGGGCCGACCGGTCCAGCGGCTTGTCGGCCCCCACATCCACCGTGCGGATGGTGACCGGCAGCCCTTGCATGCCCTCCACCGCGGCCAGGTAGGCGTTGTATTGCTCTTCTTCGCCCGGCAGGTTGCCTTGGCGCCCCATGAACAAAAACTCGCTGCGGAACAGCCCCACGCCCACACCACCGGCCTCCAAAGCCGCACGGGTGTCGCTGGGCTGCTCGATGTTGGCCAGCAACTCCACTTTTTGGCCGTCCAGCGTGACCGCTGGCGTGTTGCGCAGCCGGTGCAACCGTTCACGCTCGACCTGACCTTGGCGTTGTTTGAAGCCGTATTCAGCCAAGATAATGGGTGATGGGTCCACGATGACCACGCCGGCATCGCCGTCGATGATCACCCAGTCGTCTTGCTTCACTGTCTGGCTGGCCGAGCGGGCCCCCACCACGGCAGGGATGTCCATGCTGCGGGCCACAATGGCAGTGTGGGATGTCTTGCCCCCCACATCGGTCACAAAACCGGCGAACACGCTTTGCTTGAACTGCAGCATGTCGGCGGGTGAAAGGTCGTGCGCCACCAACACCAGCGGCACGTCAATGGTGTCGTCCAGCAACAGGTCTTGTTGCACCTTGCGGCTGGGTGCGGGCGGCTGCACCACGGGTGAAGTAACGCCGCGCATGACCCGCAGCAAACGCTCCACCACCTGCTCCAGGTCGGCCTTGCGTTCGCGCAGGTAGGGGTCTTCCATTTCGTCGAACTGGCGCGCCACCAGCTCAAGCTGGGTGGTCAGGGCCCATTCGGCGTTGTAGCGGCGCTCGACGATCCAGTGCTTGACGCCATCGGTCAGCTGCTCGTCTTGCAACATCATCATGTGCACGTCGAGCAGCGCGGCCAACTCCACATGGCCCTCTTTGGCGTTCAACTCATGCAAGGTCTGCTGCACACGGCCCAGCTCTGCCACCACCGCATCGCGCGCACTGCGCACGCGGGTGATTTCGGCCTGCACCTGGTCGGGCTCCACAAAGTAGTGGGCCACGTCCAGCCGACTGGACGCCACCAGCACCGCCCGCCCAATGGCCACACCACTGGACACCGCGATGCCGTGCACGGCAAAGGTCATTCGCCTTCTCCGAATTTGTCGGCAATCAGCGCCAGCAAGGCATCCATGGCGGCTTGTTCATCCGCCCCGTTGGTTTCCAGCTCCACGGTGCTGCCCAACCCGGCGGCCAGCATCATCACGCCCATGATGCTTTTGGCGTTGATGCGGCGTTCACCCCGGCTCATCCAGACTTCACAGGCAAAACTGCCCGCGAGTTTGGTGAGCTTGGCCGAGGCACGGGCGTGCAAGCCCAGCTTATTGCTGATGGTCGTGGTGGTTTTGATCATGGGCGCGTCGGGTTTGGTTTTGTGGTGCGGTCACCGCCACGGGAATGATGCCCTGCGTGCCGCCCGCCAAGGCGCGCGACACCAGCATGTCCAACGATTCGTGGCGGTAGGTGACCGCGCGCAGCAACATGGGCAGGTTCACACCGGCCAGCAGGCGCGAACGCACGCCATCGACCAGCCGCAAAGCCACGTTGCAAGGGGTGGCGCCGAACAAATCGGTGAGCACCAGCACATGCTCAGAACCCAGTTGCTGGGCCAGCACCCGGGCTTGGGCCAGGGTTTCATCGGGCGGTTGGTGGGCGGGCACGTCAAGGGCCACCAGCGCGCTCGCGGCATCGGGAAACACGTGCAACACACACTGGCGCAGCGCGCTGGCCAGTGGGGCATGGGCAATGACAACGATCCCGTTCATGGCGAGCGATTATGGGCTTTGCCAGCGGACGTGCATCAAGGAACGGGCGCAAAACGCATGCCGTCCAACCAAGCCGTCAGCACCTCGGGCGGTGGCTCGCCGTACACCGCCAACTGGTGCAAGGTGCGTCCGCGCCCCACAGCGATCACGCGGGCGCGCACTGGCTGCCCGTTGTGACGCACGCCATCGGCCTGCCAGCCCATGTCGGGCCAACCGGTGCGGGCGGGCAAAGGCCAATCGCGGGCTTGGGCACCTGGCGCCTTCAGACTGGCCAGGGTCGCGGTTTTCCAGGCCTGTGCGGCGTCAGCGGGGGCCACGCCGTCGGGCACGCGCAGGGTGGCCACCGCAAACGTGGTGTTCGCCACCTCGCAGCTGGCCATGTGCAGTGTGGCCGCTTCCCCCTGCATGGGCACTTGGCGCTCGGCTTGCTCGGGTTTGCAAGGCATCAGTGCCAGCACAACCGCATCGCCCACCCGCACCTCACGCCAATTGAACGTGGGGCTGCACCCCACAAGGCCCAGCAGAGACAGCCCCCCCGCCAACGCGATCTGTTTCACAAAACCCACACCACCTCCTGTGCCGCGTCCGTGACGCGAGATGCAAAAACGCCTGCGCGGCTCATCACAATAGCGACATGCACACCACGCCAGACCACCCAAAGCCCCCCCACGCGGCCCCCAGCCCAACCGCGCTGCATGGTATCCGCGTTCTCGATTTGTCCCGCGTGCTGGCCGGGCCCTGGTGCACCCAAACACTGGCGGATCTGGGGGCGGATGTGATCAAGGTCGAGCGCCCCGGCAGCGGCGACGACACCCGGGGCTGGGGCCCTCCGTTTTTGGCCGACAGCAACGGGCGTGACACCGCCGAGGCGGCCTACTACCTGGGGGCCAACCGCAACAAGCGCTCGCTCACTTGCGACATCGCCCAGCCAGAGGGCCAACAACTCATCAAAGAACTGGCCACACACTGCCACGTGTTTGTGGAGAACTTCAAGGTGGGCGACATGGCCCGCTACGGGCTGGACTTTGCATCGCTGCAAGCCCTGAACCCCGGCCTGGTGTACTGCTCCATCACCGGCTACGGCCAAACCGGGCCCTACAGCGAGCGGGCAGGCTACGACTACGCCATCCAGGGCCTGGGCGGCCTGATGAGCGTCACCGGTGAACGCGACGACCTGCCCGGCGGTGGGCCCCAGAAAGTGGGCGTGGCCGTGGCCGATCTGTTCACCGGCATGTATGCCACCGTGGCCGTGCTGGCCGCCCTGCGCCACGCCGAACACACGGGCCAAGGGCAACACATCGACATGGCACTGCTCGACACCCAAGTGGCCATGCTGGCCAACCTGGGCGCCAACTATTTGGTGCGGGGCCAAGCGGACGGCAAAGTGCCCGGGCGGGTGGGCAATGCCCACGCCAACATCGTGCCCTACCAAGTGTTCGAGGTGGCACCCGATGCCGCAGGCACCCCACAACACGTGATTTTGGCCGTGGGCAACGACGGGCAATTTGCCAAGTTCTGCGCCGTGGCGGGCCACCCCGAATGGGCTGCCGACCCACGTTTTGCCACCAACGCCCAGCGCGTGCGCCACCGGGCCGAATTGGTGCCCCTGCTGGAAACCGTGCTGAAAACCCGTGAAAAAGCCGACTGGCTGACCGCTCTGGACACGGCCAAAGTGCCTTGCGGCCCCATCAACAACCTGGCCGAGGTGTTTGCCGACCCCCAAGTGCAAGCCCGTGGCATGGTGCAGGCTTGGGAGCACCCCCACAACCCCGCGTTGCGCCTGGTGGCCAGCCCTATGAAACTGAGCGCCACCCCCACAGCGGCCCATTGCCCACCGCCCTTGCTGGGCCAACACACACAAGAGGTGCTGGCCGGCGTTCTGGGCATGGGCAGCGCGCGCATCGCGGCACTGGCTCAGGCAGGGGTGGTCACGCTGTCCCACTGACGCCACGGCAGGGGTTGAACCCGGCTTGCGCCAGGCCCGCCGGTCGCTTACCCTTGGCGCCCCACCCCCCTCACACACCATGGCAACCACCCCCGCCAGTCCACCCCTGCCGCACGCCGCGCTGCCCTCCACACGCTCACTGCCCGACGCCGCCCAGGCCGCTGCCCAGTTGCACCGGCCCTTGGTGGTGATGACCACGCTGAAAGGCTGCCCCTACTGTGATGTGGTGCGGGGCCATTACCTGTTGCCCATGCAACGTTCGGGTCAGATTCAAGCCATACAGTTGGACATGACCGACCGCGCAACCCCCATCAAAGGCTTTGATGGTCGCCCCACCACTGCCGCAGCCCTGGTGAAAGCCTGGCAGGCCAAACTGGCGCCCACCGTGCTGTTTCTGGGCCCCAAGGGCGAAGAACTGGCCGAGCGCCTCGTCGGCATGGCCGTGCCCGACATGTATGGCAGCTACCTGGACCGCCGGCTTGACGAAGCGCGTCAACACCTGGCCGTCTCCCTCCGTTTGTGAACACCCGCACGAGTACCGCATGAGCACCCCATCCGATCTCACCCCGAACAACCTTGTGCCCCCGTTGTTGCTCAGGCCAGGCGTCGCGTTCATGCGCCGCATCGGCATGAAGAGCAAGCTGACACTGATTGCGTCTGTGCTCATCGTGCCCCTGCTGGTGGCGGTGTCCATGCTCAGCTCACGGCTGTGGAGCGATGTGGAGTTCACCCGGCACGAACTGGACGGCGTCACGGCCATCACCCAGGCGCACACCCTGATCAACAAACTCCAGGAACACCGCGCGGCCAACAGCCAATTCGCCGCTGGGGCCACCGACATGGCCGCGCCCACCCAACAAGCGGCACAGGCGGCCAAAGACGCCCTGCGCCCCTTTGCCGCAACCCTGAGCAAATCAAGCTTGCTGCCCGACGCCAGCAAATGGACACAAGACCAGGCCGCACTGGACAAATTCCTCTCCCAGCCCCCTGGCGGTGCGACCGACTTGCAGCAATCGGGGTACCACATCAAACGCTTGCTCGACCTGGTGGACGAGCTGGCAGAACATTCGGGCTTGCTGTTTGACCCCGAAATTGCCACCTACTTTTTGATGGACATGCTGGTGCAGCGGGTGCCCCAACTGGAAGAAAGCGTGTCTGTGCTGCGCGACCAAGCCATCAACTTGCTGCTGCGCGACCAAACCGAGGGCCCTTCCAGTGCCGTCATGGCGGGACTGGCCAGCGGCATGACGGCGCGGTCACAGGACGTGGATTTGCGCACCCTGTCACTGGGCCGCAACGCCGAGCCTGAATTCGCCGATTGGGCAGCGGCCCGACGCAGCATTGCAGCCTTGGCAGCCGAAACCCAAAACGCCTTCGGCGAAGCCGCCATGGGCGCCGACCCCAAGAGCTTTCAACAATTGGCGTCGGGCGTGAAGCAAGACACCGAGAAACTGCGGGCCGACGTCACGCGCCGCCTTGAAGCCAAATTGCATGACCGCGTGGCACAGCGCACACTGGAACTGGTGGGCGTGGGCAGTGCGGCGGCGCTGGGACTGCTCTTTCTGGTGTACGGGCTGCTCGGTTTTGGGGTAGCGACTTTGCACAGCCTGGCCCTGTTGCGTCGCGCCATGAACCAAGCGGCCGAGGGCAACTTGTCCACGTCCGTGCGGGTGGACGGCTCAGACGAACTGGCGCAAATTGGCACGGCCTTTGAAAGCATGTTGACCAACTTGTCCGGTCTGGTCGCCGACGTGCGCAGTGCCTCGGCCCTGGTGGGCGACGTGGGCACGGCCCTGGTGGCAGACGGCACCCTGCTGGCCGACCGCACCCAGTCGCAAGCGGCCAGCCTGGAAGAAACCACGGCCAACGTCCGCATGGTGGGCGACATGGTGAAACAAAACGCCGAAGTCGCTCAAGACGTGAGCGGCATGACGCGCCAACTGCGCCACCAAACCGGCGCAGCCAACGACCTGATGGGCAAAACCGTGCACGGCATGGACACGCTGAAAACCACGTCGTTGCGCATGACGGAAATCATTGGCACCATCGACAGCATTGCGTTCCAGACCAACATCCTGGCGCTCAACGCAGCCGTGGAAGCCGCCCGTGCGGGCGAAGCCGGGCGGGGGTTTGCCGTGGTGGCATCCGAGGTGCGCAACCTCGCGCGGCGCAGCCAGGAGGCCGCGTCCGAGGTGCGCAAACTCATCGCGGACTCGGCCACCCGCGTGCAAACCTCGGTGTCTGAAATCGGATCGGTCAGCACCTTGATGACCACCTTGGTTGACAGCATTGGCCAAGTCACATCGGGCATGGAAAACATCGCCACCGCCAGCACCGACCAGAGCCGCTCGCTCAACGAGGTGGTGGTGGCCGTGGGCGACCTGGACTCCGTCACGGCCGAAAACTCCGCACTGGTGGAGCGCACGCAGCACCGATCGCACCGCCTGATTGAGCGCGCACAGCAACTGGACGACGCGGTCAGCCACATCCGGTTGCGCCAAGGCACGGCCGACGAGGCCAAAGCCCTGGTCGGGCGGGCTTTGGCCCACATCCAGCGGGTGGGCTATGAAAAGGCAGCCCGCGACTTCCACCAGAAAGGCGGCGAATTCATCGACCGCGACCTTTACGTGTTTGTGTTGGACCGCGAGGGCTTCTACCGCGTCATGGGGCTGGACGAAACCAAGGTGGGCGCCCACGTCAGCGCCTCGCCCGGGGTGGACGCCAACCAGCTGATCACCGACGCGTGGAAACGCGCCGACAGCGGCGGTGGCTGGGTGGAATACAACATCATCAACATGGTCACAGGCGACGTGCGGGGCAAGTCGTCTTACGTCATGCCGCTGGACGGCAACCGCCTGATCGGTTCTGGGGCCTACCGCAGCATGGTCAAAACCCTGGATGAGTTGAAAAAGACCAACAAGGCCAACTGAGCGCCGCCCCACTGGCACACGCAAAAGGCCCTGAAAAGGGCCTTTTTTACGCCAAATTCAGTAAATTCAATAGCGAACTATTGAATACAGTCAAGCGCATAAGCCTGAAAATCTTTTGACTCCAGGGGTTTGCTGAACAAATACCCTTGGTAGCTGTGGCACCCCATGTCCAGCAGGAAGGCGCGCTGCGCCTCGGTTTCCACACCTTCGGCAATCACATCCAGGCCCAGCGTCTGGCCCAGCGCCAGCACGGTGCGCGCAATGGCGGCGTCGTTGGGGCTGGTCTGCACGTCGCGCACAAACGATTGGTCGATTTTCAGCTGGTCCAACGGCAGGCGTTTCAGGTAGGTCAGCGACGAGTACCCGGTGCCGAAGTCATCCAGCGAAAACTGCACCCCCATGGGGCGCACAGCGTTCATCTTGGCAATGATGTCTTCCACGTCGTGCACCATCAGGCTTTCGGTCAGCTCCAGCTTCAGCGTGCGTGGGGGCAACCCCGCCTGGGCCAGCACACGGCCCACATCGGCCACAAAATCGGGGCTGCGAAACTGGTGGGCACTCACATTCACCGCCAGCGCAAACCCCTGGTGCAACGCCCCCATGGCGGGGTTGTTCAACCAAGTGCGCAGTTGCTGGCAAGCCTCGTGCAACACCCACTGCCCCAAGGTCGACATCAGCCCCACCTGCTCGGCCAGCGGAATGAACACGGCGGGCGACATGGGCCCACGCTGGGGGTGCAGCCAGCGCAGCAAAGCTTCCGCCCCCACCAGACGGCCGGTGTCGTCGTGCTGGGGCTGGTACACCAGGCGCAGTTGCCCGGCGGCCAGCGCACCGCGCAGGTCTTCGGCCAGCTGCATGCGCTGGGCCATTTCGGCTTGGATGGCGGGGTCGTAAAACCGCAGGGTGTTGCGCCCCGCTGCTTTGGCTTGGTACATGGCCACGTCGGCGCGTTTGATGACTTCGTCCACCGCCAGCCCGTCGTCGGCAAACAGCGCCACACCGATGCTGGGGGTGCTGGTCAGGTGCATGCCCGCCAGTGGGTAGGGGCGGGCCAGCGCAGCCACCACCTTCAGGCCAATGGTTTCGGCCACTTGCACGGGGTTGTCGCCCTCGGCCAGCTCCAGGCGGCTGAGCAGCAGCACAAACTCGTCGCCGCCCAGGCGGCACACGGTGTCCACCTCCCGCACGCAGGCCAGCAGGCGCAGGGCCACCAGGCGCAGCAGGGCATCGCCTTTGTCGTGGCCCAAGGTGTCGTTCAGGTCTTTGAAGTTGTCGAGGTCGATGAACATCAACGCGCCGTGGGCGTGGTCTGCGCGGCGCAATTGCAGGGCTTGCGCCAGCCGGTCGAGCAACAAGCGGCGGTTGGGCAGCCCGGTCAGCGGGTCGTAGTAGGCCAGGCTGCGAATCTCGGCTTCGGCTTTTTTGCGGGCGGTGATGTCTTGCACCGTGCCCACGATGCGCACGGGCACACCGGTGTCGTCAAATTCGAGGCGCCCAATGGCCTGCACCCACACCACACGGTCGTCGGCAGGGCGGCGGATGGCGTATTCCACGTTGAACCCGGCACGGTTGGCCACGGCCGTCTGGTAGGCCTCGCGCAAAGCGTCGCGGTGCTCGGGCTCCACCAGGTCTGACCAACCTTTGGCGGTGCGCTCAAACCCGTTGTCGATGCCAAACAGGTGGTCCAACAGGGTCGAGCTGGTCCAGGTGCCAGTGGTCACATCGGTGATGAAGTAGCCCAGGCGGGCCACCTCCTGGGCCTCGGCCAGCAGTTGGCCGCTTTGCACCAGGGCGTCTTCGGTGTGCTTTTCCTGCGTCCAGTCGGCCAGGTAGCCGTTCCACGTCACGGTGCCGTCGGGTTGGCGCTGGGGCAGGGCTTTGGTCCAGAACCAGCGGGTGTGCCCGTCGAGGGTGGTCAGGCGAAAGTCGGTTTCCAGCGGGCTCAGGTTGAGGGCCGACAGCTGCAACGCGGCGCGCAGGTCCCGCCGGTCTTCGGGCACGATGTGGGCCCGCCATTCGGCATCGCTCTCGCGCAGGGTCTCGGCGGTGAAACCGGTGAGACCCTGCACCCCGGGGCTGATGTATGAAAACCAGGTGTGCCCGTCGGGCCGCTGGTGGTACTGGTACAACACACCGGGCACCTGGCTGGCCAATTGGCTGAGGGTGCCGTGTGCCAGCCGGATGTTGTTCAGCAGCAAAAACACCAGGCCCGCCCCGCCAACGCTGAACAACGCAGCCCACACCAGTTGCAAGGCCAGTGCCACGGGGTCTACCCAGCCATTGACCGGGCTGAGTTTGAGCTGCCATTCCTGGTTGTAAAGCGCCACAGGCAACACCAGGGGCTGCTCCAGCGCCTGGGCCGGGTCGAGTGAGCTGTGCAGCACCCCGCCTGGCCCCAGCAGCTGGTGGTCAAAGCCCTGGGCCTTCAACCCACCCAGGCGGCTGGCGCCGAGCAGGTCGGTCAGGTCCACCGCTGTGCGCACCAGGCCCCAGAAACGGGGCGCCCCCCCCTCCTCGGCCGCCAGGTACACCGGCTGGTGGGCCACCAAGCCCTGGTGCCCGATGGGCAACGGGGCGGGGGCCGACACCACCAGCGCTTGGTCACGCACCGCTTGCACCGCATCGGGGTGGGGAGAGGGCCCGCCCAACACGTCCATGCCCAGCACACGGGCGTTGTAACTGTCGGGCACCACCTGGGTCACCACGCCTTGGGGCAACAGCCCCAGGGCCCGCACACCCGGGCGGCTGCGCAGCAGTTGGGGGCCAATGTCGGCAAAACGGGGCACCGCCCCACCCCCCTCCTGCACCAACGCTGCGGCAATTTCCAGCACTGTGAGGTTGCGTTCCAGGGCGGCCTTCAACTCTTGGGCCTGGGCCTCACCGACCTGGGTGGCCTGGGCCGTCAGGCGGCTGCGGCGGTGGCCTTCGCTGTCAAACACCCACAGGGCAGACGCGGCCACCAGCAACACCAACACCGCCACAGCGGACTCCCAAGGGGGCAGGTGGCTGCCGTGCCGGTGGGTGAACGCGGTGGGGGTGCTCAACGGTGCGGCTCGTGGGATCAGACGGGCAGGGGCAGACGCGCACCACACACCTGGGCGCGGCCGCTGCGCTTGGCTTGGTACAACTGGGCATCGGCCAGCGCCAGCAGGTAGGCGGCGCGGCTGCCGGTGTCGGCACCGTCCCGGGTGGCGACACCCAGGCTGACGGTGACCACCGGGGCCACGTCGGAAAACAAATGGGCAAGCCCCAGGGCCCGCACCGCACGCAGCATGCGCTCGGCCATGGCCAGTGCGTCGTCGTGACCGGTGTCGGGCAGCAGACACACAAATTCTTCACCGCCGTAACGCGCCACCAGGTCGGTGGGGCGGCGCAGCTCGGCTTTCAGGGCGGCCGCAATCTGGCGCAGGCAATCGTCACCGGCCTGGTGACCGTAGTGGTCGTTGTAGGCCTTGAAAAAATCCACGTCCAGCAACACCAGCGACAGGGCACTGCCCGAGCGTTGGGCACGGCCCCACTCCACGGCCAGGCGTTCGTCGAAGTGGCGGCGGTTGGACACGCCGGTCAGGCCGTCCATGAAAGCCATGTCGCGCAAGAAGTCGGACTGAAACTTCAGGGTGAGGTGGGTTTTCACCCGGGCTTTGACGACGTTGGGGTTGACCGGCTTCGGGATGAAATCCACCGCCCCGGCTTGCAGGCATTGGGTTTCAATTTCATCGCCCCCGTGGGCGGTGACAAAAATCACCGGGATGTCGGTGGTGTCGGGGTGGGTTTTGATGCGCTGGAGCACTTCAAAACCGTCCATGTCGGGCATGACCACGTCGAGCAGCACCAGGTCGGGGTGCTGCTCCTGGCACACGCGCAGGGCTTGCTCGCCCGAGGTGGCCATGAACATTTGGTAGTCCACCGACAGCGCCCGGTGCAGCACCTGCAGGTGAATGGGCTGGTCGTCCACCACCAGCAGCCGCGCTTTGCGGACGGGGTTGGCCAGGGGCAACAGCAGGTCCACCTTGGGGTGCAACGGCGCGGTGCCGGGCGCCATTTCGGGGGGTTGGGTGGGCAGAAAGTCGGGCACGGCGTGGTCAGCTTTCTTGCAAAAGTCGCTGCGCGGCATCCAGGGCCTGCTCAAAATCGAGCATTTCCATGGCCGCGTGCAGGGGCTGCCACTCCGGGGCGGTGGCCACGGTGGCATCTTGCAGCATTTCGTCGTGCAATTCCAGCGCCTGCATGTCGGATGCTTCCAGCAACCCCACCAGGGTTTGCAGGCGAGGCATCCAGACCGGGCGCCAGTCCAGACCAACGTCCGCGGCGTCATGCCCGGTGGCCGCAGGGGCGGTGGCAGCCGCAGGTGGCAGCATGGCGTCGAGCACCTGGCGCAAGGCCGCTTCGCTCAGCGCCATTTCGGCCTGCAAGGCGTCCAGCCACTCGGTGGGCCGGTCGGTTTGGCCCAGGCTGTCTTTGACCGTGCGCTCGGCATCGGCGGCCAACTCGGCCAGGCGGAACGCCCCCACCGTGCTGGACGTGCCTTTGAGCGTGTGCAAGGCCGCCGCCAAGTCGGGTGAATGCCCCTGGGCCGCCAGTTCGGACAAGCGGGCGGACTGCGGCGGCAAGTCGGTGCAAAAGTTGCGCACGATGCGTTGGTAGAACGCGGGGTCGCCCCCGAGCCGGTGCAACGCAGCCGTGACCTCCACGCGGTCGGGCGCAGGCCAGTCGGCTGGGGTAGCTCCAATTTTTAAGCCTTTTTGGCCTTCAGCGCTTGTATCTATTGAATAGTCAGCTACTGTTTCTTCATCGGCCTCTGGCGGTGCCGATGGATCAAAAGGCTTGACTGCGCCCCCAGCCCAGCGCAGCAGGGTGCGCACCAGGTGCTGCAACTCGAAGGGTTTGCCCACGTGGTCGTTCATGCCGGCGGTCAGGCAGGCTTCGCGGTCGCTGGCCATGGCGTTGGCGGTCATGGCGACGATGGGCAAGTCGAACAAATGCAGCTTTTGCCGAATGGCGTGGGTGGCCTGCAAGCCATCCAGCACGGGCATTTGCATGTCCATCAGCACCAGGTCAAAGCCCTGCGGGTTCTGGCGCAACTGGTCCACGGCAATTTGCCCGTTGTCGGCCAGGTGCACCACCGCGCCCTCGCGGCTCAGCAGCTCTTGGGCCACTTGCTGGTTGATGAGGTTGTCTTCCGCCACCAGCAGGCGCATGCCATTGAGCTGCCGCAGGCCGGGCGCCGCCGCCGCACTGCGGGGGGCTTCGCCGGACGCGGTGGCCATGGCTTCGGCCACCGCGTCGTACAGCATGGAGCCGGTGACGGGTTTGACCAGGAAGCCATCGAGCAGTTCGCGCTGAACCTGGGCCGCGCCCTGCAACAGCTCGCGCCCACTGGCGGTGACCATGATCATCAGCGGCCGGGGGCCACCGCCAAACAGGGTGCGCAACTCGGCGGCCAGGTGCATGCCGTCCATACCGGGCATGTCCCAGTCCAGGAAGATCACGTCAAACGGCTTGGGGCCTTGACGCAGCCCCGCTTGCACCAGGGCCAGCGCATCTTCAGGCCCCTCGGCCGTGGTGGCAGACCAGCCCATGCCCTGCAACACACCGGTCATGATTTGCTGGGCCACCAAGTTGTCGTCGACCACCAGGGCATTGAGGGTGCCCAGCGCGGTGCGCGACACCTCGGCAAAGTCGGCAGGCACCGCAGAGGGCACACGCAGGGCCAGCGTGAAGTAGAAGGTACTGCCCTCGCCCAAGGTGCTGCTGAGCTGCAGCTCACCACCCATCAAGCGCACCAGGCGCTGGCTGATGGCCAGGCCCAGGCCGGTACCCCCGTATTTGCGGGCGGTGGAGCTTTCGGCCTGCGAGAAACCGCTGAAAATTTTGGCCTGCGCATCGGGCGAAATACCGATGCCGCTGTCGTGCACCTCAAACAGCAGCACCACCTCTTCAAACGGGTTGTCGGGCGTGCCCGCCTGGCGGCGCTCTTGCAACTGCACTTTCAGCAGCACTTCGCCCTGCGAGGTGAACTTGATGGCGTTGCCCCCGAGGTTGATGAGCACCTGCTGCAGCCGCAAGGCATCGCCAATCAGCACATGGGGAATGCGCTGGTCGATGTCGAACAGCAGTTCCAGCTGCTTGCTCTTCAGGTTGCTGGAATAGATGGTGGCCAGGTCGCGCACCAGCTTGTCGAAAGCAAAGGGCTCGGGGTCGAGCTCCATCTTGCCCGCCTCGACCTTGGAAAAGTCGAGGATGTCATTGAGGATGCCCAGCAAACTCTTGGCCGCGCTTTCGCTTTTCTGGGCGTAGTCTTTCTGGCGGGCCGTCAGATCGGTGGTTTGCAGCAAATGCAGCATGCCCAAAATGGCGTTCATGGGCGTGCGGATTTCGTGGCTCATGTTGGCCACAAACTGGCTCTTGGCTTGCGAGGCGGCCTCGGCCTCTTCGCGGGCGTGCACCAGTTCGGTGATGTCTGTCCGAATCCCCACGCTGTAACCATCAGGGGTTTTGCGCTCGGTCACTTGCAGCAAGGTGCCGTCGGCCAACAAGGTCTGCCCGTCAAACCGCTCTTGGCGGTGGTGGGCCAGGCGGGTTTGTATCCAAGCCTCCAGTTCGTCGGCAGGCACACCCACCCCGCCCCGGCTGGCCTGCGTGCGTATGAAGGTTTCGAAGGTGGTGCCGTGGGCCATGATGTCTGCCGCGTGCACGTGCATTTGCCGAAACCGCTCGTTCACCAGCACCATCTCGTCGTTGCGGTCGAACAGCACAAACCCGCTGTCCAAGGCGTCGATGGCGCTGCGCAGCAGGCGTTCTTTTTCAGCAGCGGCTTCGCGGGCGTTGACGATGTCGGTCACATCGATGCGGAAGCCCACCCGATAGCCGTCGGGCGTGCTGCGCTCCAACACACGCAGCACGCGGCCGGACGACACCTTTTGCACAAAGTCCAGCATGGGCTGGCGGTGCTGGGCCATGCGTTCGGCCACCCAGGCCTCTTCACGGCCCACGGCATCGGGGATTTCGCCCGTCTCTGCACCCGAGCGGATGATGTCTTCGAAAGCAGCCCCCTCCACGATGGCGGCGGCTGTTTTGGGCCTGAATTGGCGGTATTGCTCGTTGCACAGCACCAAGCGGTCTTGGGGGTCAAACAGCACAAAGCCTTGGTCCAGGGCCTCGATGGCGCTGCGCAAAATGCGCTCGCTCTCGGCGGCGGCTTCCTGGGCCCGCACCAACTGGGTCACATCCACCCGCGTGCCGGTGAACATCACACTGCGGCCCTGCGCGTCGCGCTCGATCACACGGCCCCGGTCTTGCACCCACACCACATGGCCGTCTTTGTGCAGCGCCCGCACCGTGAGATCGTGGTATTCGGTGTCGCCTCTCCAGTGGCGGAACAGGGCTTGTTGTGCCGCCTCGAAATCGTCCGGGTGGGTGGTCCGGGCCAGCAGTTCCCAGGCGCTGGGCTCCAGTTCCTCGGGCTCATAGCCCAGCATTTGCGCGAAGGTGCGGTTGAACACCCCTTGGCCGGTTTGCAGGTTCCATTCCCAGGTGCCGGCGCGTGTGCCTTCGATGATGTGGTTCAACCGCAGCGCGTTGGCCTCTGCGCGCACTTGCGCTGCTTTCAGCGGGGTGACGTCAATGTGGGTGCCCAGCACCATCAGCGGCAGGCCCTCGGCCGTGCGGCGGATCAGCCGCCCACGGCTTTGAATCCAGACCCAATGGCCGTCTTTGTGCTGCATGCGGAGCACCTGGCTGTATTCGGCGGTTGCCCCGTCAAGGTGAACCTGCATGGCGGCCAGGGCCTCGGTCAAATCATCGGGGTGGACCAGGCGCGTCCAAGTCTCCAGGTTGGTGGGTTGCAACTCGTCCAGTGTGTAACCCAGCATCGCCACCCAGTGCGCGTTGAACACGGTTTCACCGGTTGGCACATGCCATTCCCAGGTGCCCGCCTGGGTGCCGTCGATGGTGCTTTGCAGGCGCTGACGCTCTTCCTTGAGCTCCAGTTCGCGGTGCTTGCCCTCGGTGATGTCCTGGAACGTGCCGTGCAGGCGCACACACACGCCCCCGTCATGCTCGGCGGCCCCAATGGCCCTGATCCAGCGCAGGTGGCCCAGGTGGGTTTGGAGTTGCAACTCGGCGTCGAAGCCCGCCCCTGTATTTGCCGCCTGTTGCACCAAGCGGCTGATGGTGTCCCGACTCGCCCCTTCGGGGTAATAGGCCACTGCCGTCTCAAAATCAGGCGCAAAACCGACGGGTACTTCGTGAATTTCGCGTGTGATCGACGACCAGTGCACACGCTTGTGGGCCCAATCCAGCTCCCAGGTGCCAATGCGTGCGGCCTGGTTGGACATTTCCAAGGTGCGGCGCGTGTGCTCCAGCTCCAGCTGCGCTTCTTTGCGCGATGTGATGTCGGTGCGGATGGACACATAGCGCTCGATGCCGCCTGCTTCGTTCAGAAACGGGGCCACCAGGCTGTCCACCCAGTACAAACGGCCGTCTTTGGCGCGGTTGCACACCTCGCCATGCCAAGGTTTGCCAGCGCCAATGGTGGCCCACATGGCCGCCCAAAAATCTGGCGGATGCACACCCGAATTGATGATGCGGTGGCTGGCGCCGAGCAACTCTGACTCGTTGTAGCCACTGATGTCCATGAACGCTTGGTTCACGTCGGTGATGGTGCCACGCGCGTCGGTTTGCGACACGATGGCGTGGGTCTTGATGGTGTTCATCAAGGCATGGCTCTCGCGAAGCGCCGCTGCGATCTGTTCACGGGCCTCGCGTTCGGCGGTGATGTCGCTTTCCACCGAAATGAAGCCGGTGAGGGCACCAGACGCGGCGTGGGTGGGCTGTATGTCCACCCGGGTCCAGTATTCGCGACCGTCTTTGGCGCGGTTGAGCACCTCGGCCTTGACCGCGTGTTCACCGTCTTGGGCGGCGGCCAACTGGTTGAGCGTGGACCAGTCGGATTTTTCAAAATTCAACAATTCATCGGGCAACCGGCCCACGGCCTCCTCGAAGGCGTAGCCGGTTTGCCGGGTGAAGGCCTCGTTCACCCACACGATGCGGCCCACCGGGTCTGAAATGGTCACCAGGTTGTTGGTGTTGCGGGCCACCAAGGCCAAGCGGGCCAAGTCACTGGTCAGGGACTGGGCACGGCGCTCGGCCGGTGCCCGACCGGTGGTGAGCACCCACACCAAATAGGCAGACAAGGCGCTGAGCAACGCACCGGCCAGCCCCATCAGCAGGGGTGTGCGCCGGTCGATGGTGGCCTCAAACGCAGGCAAGCTGCTGGTGTAGAAATCCAGGTAGCGGCTGCCGAAAAAAATTTGCTCGCGCCGCTGGAAAACCCGCTCGTTGGTTTTGCCCAGCGCGTGGGTGTTGCCTTGGACGTGCCCATCGCGGTCGTAAATGACCACCCCGAACTCGTCGCTGCCCTCTTTTTGCCCCAAAGGGTCCACCAGCTCAAAATCAACCAGCTTGGAGCCCCCCCTCAACGCAGAGTTGACCAACTCGTCCATCGTGAAGCCCACGGCCACAAACCCGGAAAGCCGTTTTTCACGCAAATCGGGGGCGGTGGGGATGGGCCCCTTGGCATACAAGGGGTAAAACTGCGTGAAACCCCAGCTTTTCTCACCGGTTTTGAACAGGTGGGTGGGTGGGGTCAACACCGCTGAATTCGAACGGGCGGCGCGGTCCATCGCCCCCCGTCGCTCAACGCTGCTGCCAATTTCCATGCCCCGTGCGGGCTCGACGACGGCGGGGCCGGCGTAGTCCACGACGTAGTGGTCGAAATCGGTCACACCCGCGTCGGGGGCTTTGAAATAGCGGAAGTTGAAACTGGGGTCTTGGCGCTTGCGTTGGGCCAGAAAGGCCGGCATTTCAGCGCCAGGCACACGGCGCACATGGGCGAAAGTGGAAATGGACGGGTAGTGGGTGGGCAGCTCCAGCGAGGTGACGAAATCACGGAAATCGTCTTCTGTCACCACGTCTGACCCGGCAAACACGCCACGGGCGGCCTGCAGCAGGGTGAGTTGGCGGTTCAGCTCGCTGCTCAACGCCTGCTTGATGCGGTCGGTTTCCCTTTCGTAGGCGGCCATGGCCCGCGCTTCGATGTTGGTGGACAACGAATGGACCACGCCGTAGGCGGTCAGCAAACCGCTGAGCAACACCAACAGCGGCCAAATCAGCAGGGGGTGGCGCTTGAACAGGCTGTCCATGGCGGGGCTCAGCGCAGCACGCGCCGCAATTCGGCTTCCAGTGCGGCCCGTTCCAGCGGTTTGGCCAAATAGCCATCGGCCCCCGCAGCCAGAAACCGGGCACGGTCGCTGGGCATGTCAAACGCGGTGACCATGATCACCGGCGTGCGGCGGGCCCCGGCTTTCTCGCGTTTGCGGATTTCGGCCACGGTGGACACCCCATCGAGCTGGGGCATGGTCACGTCCATCAACGCCACGTCAAAGGCCTGGGCCTCCAAAGCCTTCAGGGCTTTTTCACCGTCTGTCACGAGCACGCCGCTGTGCCCCATGTCTCGCAACACGCGGGTGGCCACCCGCAAGTTGACAGGGTTGTCGTCGGCAACGAGGACGCGCAACGCGCGGTTGGCCAAAGGGTCTGAACTCATGGGGCGGTGTTGTGTGTCCCTGACAACGGATGCCCGCACTCTGGGGTGCTTGGGGCGGCGGATGCATGCATTTGAAAGTGTTGGGTGCGCCGCTCACAGCGCGCCAAACACCTTCTTCAACAATGCGGTGCCCGCTTGCGCGGGGTTCTGCCGTATTTTGCGCTCTTCCTCGCCGATCATTTGGTAGAGACCGGCCAGCGCACGGGCGGTTACGTAGCCGGGCAAGTCGGCATCCTCGGCTTTGATCAGGCCCAATTTGGCGGCACGGCCTGCCACCGCTTGGTATTTGTCGGCCAAATGCACCTGGTCGGTGCTGCGCTTGACGACTGGCAAAAACTGCGCGGTGAGCGATGTGCGGGTTTTGTCGGCAAAAAATTCCGTCACCGAGGTGTCGCCGCCACCCAAAATGCGGCGGGCATCGCCAACCGACAGGGTTTGAATGGCCTGAGTCAACAAATCGGTGGCCATGGGCACCGCTTGTTCAGCGGCTTCGTTCATGGCCAGCACCAGTGCATCCAAGCGCTTGCCCTGGCCCGTGGCTTTCAACACTGGGGCGGCGTCTTCGAGCACACCGGGCAACCCGATGCGAACTTTCGGGTTGTTCAAGAATCCACCTGCCTGACCCAGTTGCGACACTGCCGCCCGTGCACCCTGGCCCAAGGCGTCGCGGACGCCGCCCAGCGCATCGGCGCTGGAAAGTGCCCCCAAGCCCTGCGCGGTGGCATGCGCCGACAGGCCACATGCGACCCACGCGCCCACCCAGGCTGCATGGTTAAATTCACGTCGCTGCATGGATGCCGCCTTTGGATAGGTTGATTTTTTTGATTTTTGCGCCCCTTGTGGCCCTGCCCACCATGAAACACCTGCCCCGCACCGCTTTGTTGACCGCCACCGTGGCTTTGGCCTTGGGACTGGGGGCCTGCTCCAGTTCGGACCCAGCACCGCCGTCCACCTTTGTGCTGCTGGACGGCAGCAAATCTACCACCGCCGACCTTAAGGGCAAGGTGACGTTGGTGAATTTTTGGGCAACCACCTGCGTGAGTTGCGTGAAAGAGATGCCTGAATTGGTCGCCACTTACAACAAGTTCAAAGGGCGGGGCTTTGAAACCGTGGCTGTGGCCATGAGCTATGACCCGCCCAGCTACGTGGTGAACTTCGCACAGACACGACAGCTGCCCTTCAAGGTGGCCATCGACAACACCGGGGCCGTGGCCCAGGCTTGGGGCGACATCAAAATCACCCCCACCACCTTCATAGTGAACAAGCAGGGCCAGATTGTGAAGCGCTACATCGGAGAACCCGATTTCGCTGCCTTGCACCAGCTGCTGGACAAACTGTTGTCTGAAACCTGATTGTCCGCTGCCCAATTACACAGTGGGCTGATTTTTGCAAAAAATCAGCCCCTGGCGCTTCTGTGTACTGAATTCTCAGCTACACAATTACTTGGCTTTGTAGCTGTCGTGGCACGCCTTGCAGGTCGCGGCGGTGTCGGCAAATGCGGTTTTCAATGCGTCCAGGTTGCCCATCTTGGCAGCTGCGGCCAGCTTGGTGGCTTCGCCACGCATCTTGTCCGCACCTTGGTCGAATTTGGTTTTCTCGGTCCACATTTCGGGTTTGGCATTCGACTTGATGGCTTCGGTACCGGGCGCGAAGCCGGCCCAGGGCAGCTTGCTGAGCGTTTCCACCACGGCGGCGTTCTCGGCGGCGGCCTTGGCGTCAAACGGAACTTTGCCGTTGGCCATGGCGCCCAGGCGGCCAAAGTGCTGGCCCATCACATAGAAGCTGCTCTGGCGGTATTTCACCGCATCTTCCGGCTTCTGGAACTGGGCCATGGCGGGAACGGCAGCCACCAGTGCAGCAGCGGCGAGGACAGCGTGGGACAATTTTTTCATGCAAACTCCTTCTTGGGGGCGCAGACGGATCTGTCTGCGGGTGTGAGTGTAGGAAAGCCCGCCCGTGCAAGCGAACGGGTTTGTGTGACATCGGTCACGTCGGTGGGTTCCCGGTTTGGAGTTTCTGTATGGTGAAAATTCGCGTGTGGGATTTGCCCACCCGGCTCTTCCATTGGCTGCTGGTGCTGGCCGTGGTCGGGTTGATCGTGACCGGAAACGTGGGCGGTGCCTGGATGAATTGGCACATGCGACTGGGGTATGCGGTGTTCGCCCTGGTGCTTTTCCGGCTGGTTTGGGGGGTGTGGGGCGGGCGGTGGTCACGGTTCGTCCACTTCGTGCCCACCCCAAGACGGCTGTGGGCTTACGTGCGCGGCCAGCGGGACACGCAATCTGTGGGCCACAACCCCATGGGTGCGTTGTCGGTGTTGGCGCTGCTGGCGGTGCTGCTGTTGCAGGTGGGCACGGGGCTGGTCAGCGATGATGAAATTGCATTCACAGGTCCGTTGACCTCACTGGTGTCAGCGGACACCGTCAGTTGGGCCACGGGCTACCACGCCGAGTTGGGCAAACTGCTGTTGCTGAGCTTGGTGGCCCTTCACTTGGTCGCCATTGTTTACCACCGGGTGGTCAAAAAACACCGCTTGGTCAAAGCCATGCTGACCGGCTACCAAGAATCCCAACCACCGGCCACACTTGAATCGCACGACAACCTGGCCACAAGGCTCTTGGCCTTGGTTGTGTTGTGCATCTGCGTCGCAGTGGTGTATGGGGTGATTGGCTTGGCCACGCCGCCCTGAAGATCATCAGCCCACGTCTCAGCGTGGGCACGTCAATCAACCTTTGGCTTGTGCCAGCAGGGTGTCGGCATCGCTGACTTCAAATTTGCCAGGCCCCTCGACATTCAACGCCGTCACCACACCGTCTTTCACCAGCATCGAATAACGGTTGCTGCGCAGACCCATGCCACGGGCCGTCAGGTCCAGTGTCAAACCCGTGGCTTTGGCGAAATCGGCTGAACCATCGCCCAACATGCGCACTTTGCCTGCCGTGCCCTGGTCTTTGGCCCACGCCCCCATCACAAAGGCGTCGTTCACACTGACACACCAAATTTCATCCACACCAGCCGCTTTGAACGCTTCGGCTTGGGCCACAAATCCTGGCACGTGTTTGGCAGAACATGTGGGTGTGTAGGCGCCTGGCAAGGCAAACAAAGCAATGGTTTTGCCTGCAGTTGCAGCCGCGGTGTCCACCGGTGCGGGGCCCATTGGGCAGCCTTCGGTTTCCACTGCATTGAATTCCATCAGCGTGGCTGCGGGCAATTTGTCGCCTACTTTGATCATGTGTGCTCCTGTGTGAAATGGTGGCAAAAAGATTCGGAAATAAAAAAAGCGACTGAATTGTCAGTCGCTTTTTGACTCGGCGCACAGGGCGCACCGAACAAGCTTACACAGCTTCGGCTTTTTGAACCAGGCGGGTGGCCACCCAGTTCTTGGTGCGTGACAGCGGGCGGCTTTCGGTGATTTCCACCACGTCGCCTGTCTTGTACTCGCCGGTTTCATCGTGTGCGTGGTACTTGCTGGAGCGCACCACGATTTTGCCGTAGAGCGCGTGCTTCACGCTGCGCTCAACCATCACGGTGACGGTTTTGGCGCGTTTGTCGCTGACCACCTTGCCAATCAAGGTGCGCTTGAGGGATGTTTTAGCTTCCGTCATGGTCACTCCTTATTGGGCTTGCTTCTTCTCGGTCAAGATGGTCTTGGCGCGAGCGATGGCACGGCGCGTGATACGCAGCGTGTTCGTGTTGTTGAGCTGTTGCGTGGCCTTTTGCATGCGGAGACCAAAGTGTGCTTTTTGCAGGGACTTGATCTCAGTTTCCAGGCCGGCGACGTCTTTTTGGCGCAGTTCAGCAGTTTTCATGTGTTCTCTCCTGATCACTGACCCAATTGACGAGCCACGAACGTGGTGCGCAAAGGCAATTTGGCGGCGGCAAGCGCGAACGCTTCACGGGCCAGTTGCTCAGGCACGCCAACGATTTCGTACAGCACTTTACCGGGCTGGATTTCAGCCACGTAGTACTCAACACTGCCCTTGCCGTTGCCCATACGGACTTCAGCAGGTTTGTTGGAAATCGGCTTGTCGGGGAACACGCGAATCCAAATACGACCACCACGTTTGACGTGACGGGAAATGGCGCGGCGTGCGGACTCGATCTGGCGGGCCGTCAGGCGACCGCGGTCGGTGGACTTCAGACCGAAGTCACCGAACGCAACCGTTGCCCCACGGGTGGCGACACCTGTGTTGCGGCCCTTTTGTTCTTTACGGAACTTGCGGCGAGCGGGTTGCAGCATGTTTATTCTCCTTTGCCGTCCGCGGCTGAAGCGGGCGCGGCTTTGCGTACGCGCTTAACGGCAGCATTTGCATTGGCACCAGCCTCTGCGGGTTTGTCACTGCCATCGGCTGGCGCGGCATTCGCACCTGCTGGGCGGCGGGCACCACGGGGTGCTGGACGGTCAGAGCCAGGGCGTGCACCATCACGGCGGGGGCCGCGAGGACGACGCTCTTCTTCGGGACGTGGGGTGCTGTCCAGCGAAGGCGCATCGTTGCGGCCCAGCGTGTCACCCTTGTAGACCCACACCTTGACACCAATGATGCCGTAGGTGGTTTTGGCTTCGGACGTACCGTAGTCAATATCAGCGCGCAGGGTGTGCAAAGGCACACGGCCTTCGCGGTACCACTCGGTGCGGGCAATCTCGATACCGTTCAAACGACCGGCAGACATGATCTTGATGCCTTGAGCACCCATACGCATGGCATTTTGCATCGCACGCTTCATGGCACGGCGGAACATGATCCGCTTTTCCAACTGCTGCGTGATGCTGTCGGCAATCAGCTTGGCATCGATTTCAGGCTTGCGCACTTCTTCGATATTGACAGCGACTGGCACGCCCAATTTGGCGGCCAGGTCTTTCTTCAGCTTCTCGATGTCTTCGCCTTTTTTACCGATCACGACACCAGGGCGTGCGGAAAAAATGGTGATACGGGCGTTCTTGGCAGGACGCTCAATCAACACGCGTGACACAGAAGCGTTCTTCAGCTTGATCTTCAGGTACTCGCGAACCTTGATGTCTTCGGCCAGCATGCCGGCGAAATCACGGTTGCTTGCGTACCAGCGGCTGGCCCAGTTACGGGAAACAGCCAGGCGAAAGCCGGTTGGGTGGATTTTTTGTCCCATGGTCTGTCT
>JBASFL010000043.1:0-22667 GCA_049653005.1 Burkholderiaceae bacterium
GGCACACATCAACAGCTGCCAGCTGCGCACGGCGCTCGGCCTGGGCATGGCGCAGCGCATCGGCCTGCGCGGCGGTGTGGGCCACGGCGTCGTGGTGGTCAACCGTGGGCATGAACACGCCCACAAACACGGTGAGGCACAGCGCGGCGGCCCAGGGCCACATGCGGGGGCTGGTGTGGCGGTTCATGCTGCACCCCGCAGGCTGGATGGCAGGGCTTGCACCAGGGCGCGGCTGCCGCGCCAGGCGAACAACAGGCCGCCTGCGTTGCGGCATTCTTCGAAGGCTTCGCGCGCTTCCTTTTCCGCATGTGCCAGTGCCGCCACCATGGCGATGCGCTTGGTGTAGTTGCCGTTTCCGTTTTGGTTGTAAAGCGGCTTTTGCACTGCACACAGGGCCTGCACGCAGGCGTCATCGTTCAGGACGTTGACTGCCCAAAAGATGGCGCGGTTGCCATTGGGGCTGGGAAGCGGCATCAGCGCCGGAATGGCGGGTGCCTTGGGCCTGCGGGCCTGGCTGGCCGTGTTTGTCTGCTGCATGAATCACTCCTTTTCGCCGTTGGGGTGGCGTCAGAATGAATTATGCATCAACGCAATAAAAATGCAATAACGCAATTCAAGATTTGCGTTTTATCCCTTTTTGTTGGCATAATTGCCAACATGCAAGCGCAGCTCATCACCCGGTTCAAAAACATCACGCCCGATGGCGGGGTGATTGAGCTGGTGGTGTGGAAGGTGCCCAAGCCTGTGCCGCCCACCGAGCATGGCTACAAGTACCGCGCCGTGTACGCCTTGAACGGTGTGCGCGTGGTGGGCTTTGACAATGAGCGTGGCAAGGGCGATCACTGCCACCTTGACGGGGCTGAGGTGCCCTACACGTTCACCAGCGTGGACCAACTGGTGGAAGATTTCATTGCGGCAGTTGCCGCACGGAGGCAATCATGACCACAGCAGCAACCCGGGCAGAGCAGCGCCACCTCACCATCACCTTGCAGCCTGACTGGATGGCTGGCCTGCGTGCTACCGCCAAAGCGGCCAAGGCCGACAGCTACCAGGGTGAGGTGTTGAACTTTGAGTCGCCCGGCCAGTTCTTTGGCCAACTCACTGAAAAGCGTTGGGCGCTGGTGCGGGCCGCGCAGGGAAGGGGGGAAGTGTCAGTGCGCGAGCTGGCCCGGCTGGTGGCACGCGACGTGAAGCGTGTGCATGAAGACGTGGGCACTTTGGCCCAGTTGGGCTTGCTGGAGCGCACTGATGCAGGTGGTGTGCTGTGCCCTTACACCAATGTGCATATTGACATGCACCTCATGGCTGCTTGATTTCAGGCAATAAAAACCCCGCCTCGGCGGGGTGTGCGCGTAAATCTATTGACCCTATTCAGCTGGCATTAGCTCGACTGTCCTGAAATTCCATGAATGATTTTCGGAACTCCATGGGTTTTGAGATGTTTGGAATCGGCGCTTGCGGGTTGCCAGCGCCAGACACTATTAGGGTTCCGTAGTTGAGAAGTCTTCCCATCAGCCCTTGATCGACTTGGATGCTTTCAACTTTTTCAATGCGCATTTCAATCGTCTTGCGGCGGATAAATCCAAATTTTGCGATAACACGCTTGTCGGTGAACGCGAGTTCTGTGCTGATGTACTTTAGGTATACAGCCAGCAAGATGACAAGCCCGATGCCGCCCGGTATTGTGATGATCCCAAGAATGATCCATACAAAAAAAGACCACAGACTGGTGCTTCCCTTGTAGATGATTTTTTCACCGGCGATCAGGTTTTTTTCAATATAGCTTGCCATTACTTTCCCGTGTGGTTTCTGGTGTTTGTCGCTGTGGCATTGTGCATTGCCTTTATGAACGACCATTCCGCCGTTTGGCTGATTTGGCGGTTTTTTAGTGAGTCTCTGCGCCAATGTGCACATCAGCACGTAACTCACGGCGGCTTGGTTTTTGAACTGCACCATTATTGCCACGCGTTCAAGTCCTTCCATCCCCCATTTGGCTGATGTGCAGGCCTGTCGGAAAGTGGTAAACGTTGGGTCTTTTTCCTAAGCCGCTTTCTGATTTTGCTCTTGGTTTCGCAACGAAATTGGCGTTTGCTTGGGTACCCCGTCGCCCATCAACTCAGATTGCCCAGCGCTGGACAAGTGGTCCAGCACGCGCTGGCGGGTTTCTGGGTCACCAGGGGCTATGGCCAAAAGGGCCAAGTCCTCTGAAAGCAGCCTGCGCGCCGACATGGGCAACGCTTTGATTGAGGCAGTCAAAACGTCAAGCGCCTGGGGCAGCGTGGTGGCAGCTGTTACCCCTGTCGGGTCTATGACTGCCATCCCGCTTTGGGGTGGTGCCCACGCAATGCCGCGCCTGTTGGCCTTCACCACAAACGCCCCACTGGCAATGTCAGCCAGCAGCAGCTCGGCTATTTCTTCCTCGTAGAACGCATCCACAGGTACGCCGTAGAACTCTGCGATGGGGGCCATGGTGGAGCGCTTCGGTTCACGTGTTTTTTCGTTGATGAAGCGAGACATTTGGGGTTGCTGCACACCGTGGTTAGCAAGCTTTCTTGCGATTGATGCTGCCGTTTCACCGCTGCGGTGTAGCAATTCTTTGAGGAGAGAACTGGTGTGCATAGCCTCAGTATGCGCAGGTGAATTTTTTCCGTTGCATATAACTTGCATCAACGCATACAATGTGCGAATGACCTCCACATTGACCATCCTCCAGCGTTTGCGGTCCATGCCGTTGACACAGGCTGAAATCAGCAGGCGCACGGGTATTCCACAGCCGCGCTTGTGCCGCTGGGAGGCAGGGCAAATCCCTGTGTCCGCAGACGATGCGCTCAAGCTTCAAGCGCTTTTGAACGGCGCAACTTCTGCTCCAGGCGAGCCCACCAAAGAGGCCGCCTGATGCCTTCAATGCACCGGCAAATCCTCGCCTTCCTCCGGGTTCAGCGGCTGGAAGTGCGCCGTCACTTGCAGCTTGCTGTAGCTGCTCTCCTGGTACAGGGGGCTGTGCGTGCAGCCATGCACCGTCACCTGGGCAATGTGCCCACTCAATTCGCTCAGCGCCTGCGCAATAGCTGCCTCCAGCTGCGCCTGCGTCACGTTGGCCAAGGGGTGTGAAGTGGTCATGATTTTCAAAACAAATATGGCTCTGGCGCTTGATGGGCAAGCGTTGGGTGCTATCGCTGGCGGGGTGGTGTGATGGCAATAGTTTGCATGTCATCTGACCGTAGCGGCCTGCACGCTGATTTGGCTCGCATGTCCGCCCGGTGGTTCCAGTCCGCTGGCTTCCATGTGTCTGATGTGCTGCAACCCAGCCAGCCCGAGCGCCTGGCGGGCACGCCTGCGTCGGGCTTACTGGCGGCTGCCATTGAGCTGCGCAGTCTGCTGGCCTCAAACCCTGAGGGTCGGGAAGCCCTGGCTGATTTCGGTTTTGAGCCAGTCTTTCAAAAACTCGAAGGTGAATGACATGGCTGGCTGCATCACGTTCGTTTTGGCCTTGGCCCACAGGGTGTCGTCTTTGATGGCATCCACAAATTCGCAGCCCTCCCAGGTCAAGCGCACCACCCTGACCCTGGGAGCCTCCCCACTCAGATATTCCTGGATGTTGGCCACTACCAGGCCTGCCTCTTTCATCAGAGCCACATGGAATGCAAACAAGTGTGGGTCCACATCGTCCAGTGACGCCAGTTGCTGCTGTGGTGGCATGTCGGCCACCTCCAGTGCGATTTGTCGCACCAAGTCCATGTCTCTCATCATGGGCAAGCCCTTTCAATTTTTCAAACAAAAGACAGCCCCAACGCCTGATGGGCAAGCGTTGGGTGCTATCTCTGGTGGGGTGGTTTGAATGTGCAATCGCAAGGCTGATGCCTTCATCACGCTGGCGGTTGATGTCGTTGCTGACAAAACCCTCGTCACCGCGTATTTGCGCCGGCACACGGACCCTGAAGTTCAAGTGCGCAGCTTCAGTTGTCTGATCGCCGATGCGGACCTGCTCGCCCGCCTGCCGGAATGGCTGGCTGAGATGAGGGCTGAGGCCTTGTTGGGTGGGCCAGAAAGCATTGCCGAGCGAGATGCGCGAATTGGCAATCAGTCGTCTTGCTCGGGCGGTACCGAAAGCGCCTCGTTGAACTCGATTTGCACCAGCCTTGGCCCAGCCACTGGCCCACGCTCCTTCACGCGGTAGAAGCTGATGTCTCCTCCACCAAAAAACACCTCGTCCTCGTCGCGCAGCGACTTCAGCAAGGGTGCGAAAAACGCCTTGAACTCTGCGCCGGTCATGGTTTTTGGCTTGCTCATGGGTCGGTCCTTCCTGGGGTGGTTGAGTAGAGACCTCCACTTTACTGGGCTGGACCGGCCCGCCCATTCCCCAAGCTGTCTCCACTTTCCCCGACCCACAGGCCACGCGCTGCCTTGCAGTGCGTTCAGCCGTTCTCCTTGCGCCGCTGGCCTGAGAAACCAGCACCTGCGCAATTGCGCCCGCCACAGTGCAATGGGCGTGCGTGGCCTGCGGGGGCTTTTTTGTTTTGGACATGGGCACAGTGTCGCTACCCAGCGCACGCATGCCCATGCCACTTTTTAAGGTTGCCGGATATGCATGCCATTGATGCCGTTGCACGCGCTTGCCGCCATTACCCAGGTGGCATCCCCGCCATTGCCACACGCCTCGGAAAGGCGGTTGCCACGCTGGAAAAAGAGCTGCGGTGTGCCCCGGGGTTCAAGCTGGGGGCTGAAGATGCATTGGCCATCAGTGCCATGTGTGCCGACCTGTCCACACCCCATGCGCTTGACTATGCCAACGCGGTTGCCGAGGTCGTTCGTGCCGATTTGAGTTTGATTCCACGCCTGGCTGACGCCGATGCCGACACCGTTAAAGACGTGTCAGTGGTCATGCGCGAGTGTGCCGATGTGGTGCAGTCCGTCGTGGGGGCCGATGCCGACCGCCGCATCACTGCCAACGAGTTGCGCGAGGCTGAATGCCAGGCGTCTGAACTGATCACCGCTGTGCAAACCACGCTGGCACACCTGCGTGCCAAGCATGAGGCGGCCAAACCCCCTCACTTGCGCCGTAGTGGTGTCAAAGGGGGTGCGCTGTGAATATGCAACCCTCCCCATTTGCCACCACCACGGGCGAAACCCGCGCCACCGCCTTCAAAGACGTGAAGGCCTCGGGCATGAAGCGCCTGAACGACGAGCTGCTGGACCTGGTACGCGGTGCCCAGTTGAACGGCTGCAAAGACCTGAGCCTGCGCGAATTGCAGCAGGCCTACGAGCTGCGCCACAGCAAGCGCATTGAACTGGGCACGGTCAGCGGTGCGGTCACCCGCATGGTGGCCGCTGGGGCCCTGGTGCGCGACACGGTGCCGCGCCGCTGCCATGTGACGGACCGGGAAATCATGCCGTTCTGCGCCCCGGCGAAGCAGGGGAGTTTTCTGTGATGCAGCTTGGTGTTGTGTCAGGCCAGCCAGGCCAAAGCCGTTTCATTCCAGCCCAGCGGGCGAACGCCGCTTTCCTGGTTGGTGGCCCGCAGTGTGCTGTTGTAGGCGGGTACTGTCAGGCTGGTGATGCCGGAAGGGCCGTTGCCTTGAATTTCTCGCGACGCGGCGCGCAGCTCGTCCTCAGGCAGCAAATGCGCCCGGCCTTGCAAGGCCTTCCACTGGGCTTTGGTGGCTCGGTGCTGTTCGCTTTTGACGGCAGGCGAGACCAGCAGCGAAACCGCTGCGCACACGGCCAAGGCAAAGCCACTGGCCACTACGGCAGTGTCATTGCCTTGCATGGCGGAAAGGGCTGCCGCGCTGCCTCCCACCAGTTGCACCAGGTTCAAGGCCATGTCCAGCCGGTGGTAAACGCGCTCGTTGGCCAGGTTAAACCAGTAGCCAAACTCCACATCAAACAAGTCGTCGGTGCGCATGAAATCTCCTTTGCGCCTACTCCGCAAATTTCGGCTGCGGTTGTGGCTGAGGTTGTGGTTGACGAAAAGGCGGCGATTGACTGCGCCCGTCTCGAATGTTCATGCGGCTCCCCTGTGGTTGCGAATTTGGATGTAGGACCCCGAATTTTGCATGCCACGGGGGAGTTGGTGTGTCTGCCTGTGAATATGCAAAGGGCATCGCCCCAGCAAATGGGGGTGCCCTGTGAGTTTTGAAG
Organism: Burkholderiaceae bacterium; assembly: GCA_049653005.1. Classification (GTDB taxonomy): domain Bacteria; phylum Pseudomonadota; class Gammaproteobacteria; order Burkholderiales; family Burkholderiaceae_C; genus UBA2334. The sequence goes on from JBASFL010000043.1 coordinate 6,139, forward strand.
CGGTTGCATGGGCGCTTGAGGCCCCTGTGGGTGGCACGCAAAAGGTGCTGTTGATCGGTATTGCCAGCCATGCCGACCGGTATGGCGACAACGCGTGGCCCAGCATTGAGACGTTGGCCAAATACGCGCATGTGGATGCCCGTTCGGTGCAGCGGGCCATCACCGACTTGGTGAAGGCTGGGCTGTTGTTCAGAGGTGTGAATGAGGGGGGCTCGCGCCAAACGGCGTCGCACATGCGGCCCAATTTGTACCGTTTGAACTTGGCTTTCAAGGCAGGTGACAACCCCCCGGCACCAGCGTCACCCCCTGACACCAGCGTCACCCCACCCCCTGACGCCAGCGTCACCACCCCCCTGACACCAGCGTCACCCCTCCCCCTGACACCAGCGTCACCCGAACAGTCCATAGAACCATCCTTGAACCATCCAGGGAATACAAGCGCACGCAAACGTGCGCTACCGGCGCAAGCGCCGCAACCACCAGCCGGTGTGTCGCCGCAGGTTTTTGCCGACTGGCTCGAAGTCCGCAAAGTCAGGCGGGCAGGGCCGGTCACAGAAACCGTGTTGGCCGGGCTGAGGGCGGAGGCTGCGGCTGCGGGTCTGTCGCTGAACGATGCCCTGGCGCACTGCTGCCTGTCGGGCTGGCAGGGGTTCAAGGCGGCGTGGTTCCAGCGCCAGACCGTTGGCGGTGCGGGGCAGGGCGGTGGGCAGAGGAAAACCGCTCGGCAAGAGCTGGTCGAGGGCGCTGCCGCTGCGATTTTTGATGGGGCTACGCATGTCTGACATGTCGAATGTTGCCGACTTGGCGCGGCAGGGCGTAGCGAGCCATGGTTACGAAGCGGCCGGTGCGGAAGGTGTCGCTGTTCGCCGGTTGTTCATGGTGTTGCACGGGGCCTACGGCGCGGCGTTCACGTCCAAGTTCGCCACTGGCCAGCGCGATGCCGACGGGAAAGACAAGGGCATCCGTTCGGCCATGCAGGTGTGGCAGGCAAAGCTGGCCTCGTACCCAGCCGACGTGGTGGAGGCCGCCGCTGGCCGCGTGATGGACGCACACCCCGAATTCCCTCCCACGCTCCCCCAGTTCGAGGCTCTGTGCCGTGCCGCCATGCCGCGCAAAACCTTTGCCCAGGAGCAAGGCTTACCGCGCCTTCCCGCCCCCGACGCGCCACACAAGGCCGTCGTGAGCGTGGTTCCGCAACGCGACGGCAAAGACTGGGCGCGAAAGATCGTGGCAGGCGTTGCGGCTGGTGACAAGCGACCGCCAACGCTGATTCGCATGGCCCGGGCAGCATTGGGCTTGCCGGTTGATGGCGCTGCGCTGAGGGGGGCGGCCCATGGCTGAGGCCTGCCCACGCTGCGCCCATCCCCAAGCCAGCCCCGTGTCGGTCACCCGGCTGACGGTGGGTGCGTTCAACGCCAACTGCGCCCAGTGCTGCGCCCGCCTGGTGCGTTCGGCTCGGCCACTGCGCCACGCCCAAGAGGCACACCTGGCTGCGGTCACCAAAGGGGAGGGCAGGCCCACCCGTGACCAGATCGTGGATGCCATCGGCCAGCAAGACGCCGCCCACCGCCCAACCCCAACCACCAAGGCCTGACCATGCAGATCAAACTGGAAATCAAGGGGCTGGAAAAGGTGCAGGCCACCTTGCGCAAGCTGTCAGGCAACGCTGTGAAAGAAGCCGCGGTGAAGGCCATAAACGACACAGCGTTTGTGGTGCGCAAGGAAATGCAGCGCGAAATGACCCAGGTGTTTGACCGGCCAACGTCTTACGTCCTGAACGCGGTGCGCGTCAATCCGGCCACGGTGGACAAGCCCTGGGCCATCGTGTCGCCTGAACAGCGCCAGATCAAAGGCGTGGACCCACAGAACATCTTGCGTGCAAGTGAGCAAGGTGGCCAGCGCAAGCTCAAGCGCAGCGAGCGGGCCTTGCAACAGGTCGGGCTGTTGCCCAGTGGCTACTTCACCGCCATCCCAAAAGACCCGTTCCCTGGCAGTGACGATGGGCGTGGCAACCTGCGTGGGCCATTCATGGTGCAGCTGCTGAGCTACTTCCATGCCTTCGCAGAGCAGGGCTACAAGGCCAACATGTCCGACAAGCGCCGGGCCAAGCTGCACAACGTGGGCAGGTCTGCCAACGGCCACAAGACCATCAACGGCGTGTCCTATTTCGTCACCTACGGCGGTATGCGCTCGGGTGCTGGGCAACACCTGAGGCCAGGCATTTGGGCTAAGTCGGGCACGCACGGGGCCAATGTCAGGCCCGTGTTGATGTTCGTCAGAGCGCCTGCTTACAAGGCTGTGCTCGGCATAGACGCGATTGTTCAGCGTGCTGGTGTGCAGGGGCACTTTGAGCGCCGCATGCGCTTTCGAATCCGCCAGGCGGCAGGGGTTTGACCATGCGCCAAGCCACCCCCGCCCCCCATGCGGGTCCTTCCCCCACCCCCTTCAGTGCGGGTAATTCGAACCACGCTCTCGCGCTAGTGGCTACCAAAAACAAAGCATAAAGATTAAGTGCAGCATGGTTAAAGGCTTAACTCAGGTGGCATTGGCTCAGGCGCTCGACCTGACGGAGGGGCGGGTGTCTCAGCTGAAAAAGCAGGGCATGCCTGTGAATTCAATTGAGGCGGCCAAGGCTTGGAAAGCAGAGCACCAAAACATTGCGGCCCGTAAGCCAACGCCGCCTGCTTCTGAAATTGCTACGCCTCACCCGGCTGAACACGCCAGTTTTGCCATGCCCGCCACGCCGCAAACCTTCCCGCCCCTGGGCGGCTTTGCCGACGAAGACTTCCAGGCTGCTCGTACCCGCCGCGAAATTGCCGAGGCGAACCTGGCAGAACTGAAAGAGGCTGAGCAACAAGGTAAGGTCATCCAGGTGGACGCAGTTCGCGCGGCCTGGGCCCGCCGCCTCGCTGGAACTCGTGACGCCATTTTGCAAATTCCCATTCGCGTGGCCCCCATCCTGGCCGCAGAAACCAGCATCGAGCAGGTGTCCATCCTGCTGGAAACCGAGCTGCGTCAGGCGCTGGCCGAGTTGAGTCGCTACGGCATGCCCGGCGTTGCGCCTGGAGGGCTTCACTGATGGGCGCACGCGACCTGGCCGAAGACGCTTTGCGCGCCGATGCCATCTTGGCTGAGCTGATGGCCGAGTTCCTGCGCCCGCCTGCCGACGTAACCGTCAGCCAGTGGGCTGACGGCAACCGCATGTTGTCGGGCAAGGCATCCAGCGAGCCCGGCCCGTGGCGCACCAGCCGCACCCCCTACCTGCGCCAAATCATGGATGACCTCAGCGCCCGCAGCGTGGTGCAAGAGGTGGTGGTGATGTTTGGGGCGCAGCTGGGAAAAAGCGAAAGCGGCAACAACTGGCTGGGCTACATCATTGATAACGAGCCCGGTCCGGTGATGTGCGTTCAGCCCACCACCGACATGGCCAAGCGCTTCAGCCGCCAGCGCATTGCCCCCATGCTGGAAGAAACCCCCGTGCTGCGCCGCAAGGTGCGCGAAAACCGCAGCCGCGACGACGCCAACACCACCCTGATGAAAGACTTTGCCGGTGGGGTGATGGTGGTCAGCGGTGCAAACAGTGCCGCCGGGCTGCGGTCCATGCCTGTGCGCTACCTGTTCCTGGACGAAATCGACGCCTACCCGCTTGACGTGGACGGCGAAGGCGACCCCGTGGCCTTGGCCGAAAAGCGCACCAGCACCTTTGCCCGCCGCAAGGTGCTCAAAGTAAGCACGCCCACCACCAAAGACTTCAGCCGCATCGAAGCTGCCTACCAGCAAACCGATGCCAACCAATACTGGGTGCCCTGCCCACACTGCGCCGAACACCAGGTGCTCGAATGGGGTGCCGCGCTTGACCATGGCCTCAAGTGGGACAAGCTGCCCAGCGGCCAGCCCGATCTGGCCACTGTGCGCTACGTTTGCAAGCACTGCGGCTGCGTCATTGAAGAACACCACAAACCCGCCATGCTCAGCGCTGGCCAGTGGCGCGCCACCCGCGCAGCCGCGCGTCCAGGCAAGGCCACCGGCTACCACCTCAACGCCTTGTATGCGCCACTGGGGTGGATAGGTTGGGCCGATCTGGTTAACCAGTGGGCCGAAGCCAGCCTGGCTGCCAAGCAAGGCGACGTGTCCAAGCTCAAAACCTTCACCAACACTGTGTTGGCCGAAACATGGGAAGAGCAGGGCGACAAGGTGGCCACCCACGAACTGGCCCGCCGCGCTGAAAAGTACGAACTAGGCACCGTGCCCCATGGCGGCCTCATGCTCACCATGGGCACCGACGTGCAAGGTGACCGGCTTGAATACCGCATTTGGGCCTGGGGCCGTGGGCAAGAAAGCTGGCTGGTGCAGCGTGAAGTCATCCATGGCGACCCCGCCATTGAAGAGGGCCAGCCAGACAGCCCGTGGACAGTGTTGACCGAGCGCCGCCGTACCCCCTTGCTGAATGCCAGTGGCAGCCAAATGCTCGTGCAAGCCTGCGCCATCGACACCGGCGGCCACCACACCCAACAGGTGTACGCCTATGTGCGTGCCCACCACCACAGCAACGTGCTCGCCGTCAAAGGTTACAACGGCAAGAGCAAAGCCGTGCTCAGCAAGCCGTCAGACATTGACGTGACCTGGCGCGGCCAAAAAATCCCGCGTGGCGTCAAGCTGTGGTTGGTGGGCACAGACATTGCCAAAAGCGTCATCTACGGACGCCTGCGCAGCAGCCAGCCCGGCCCCGGTTACATCCACCTGCCGCAAGCCCTCGTGCAAACCGACGAATTCGACCAGCTCACCGCCGAGCGCTTGGTCACCAAGTACCACAAAGGCCAGCCCCGCCTTGAATGGTTCAAGCCCAACGGACGGCGCAACGAAGCGCTTGACTGCGCTGTGTACGCCTACGCCGCCGCCATCTGGTGCGGCATCGAGCGCATGACTGAAATCCAGTGGCAGCGGCTGCAAGACCGCATCGCGCCCGCTATGCGTGACCTCTTCACACAGACAGCAGAAACAGAAGCAGTAAACACAAACCCATCAAGCGCTGAAGGCAGAAAAGCACCACAAAACACAGCCAGCCAAGACTATGAACCCGACCCCGCAGCCCACTTCCGCCAAACTTTCAACCGCCAATGGTGAATCCAGCCATGCAGCAGCCCCAGCCCAGCCAGCCCACATTCCAGTTGGATTCAAACCCCGAGACGCCACCCGCGTACCACCCAGCCTCAGACGATGGGCCAAAGCCAGACAACCAGGCGACCAGACCACCCCTGCAGCGCACCAGCCCTTCAGCCGCCACTGGTGAAGGTGACCTGGTAGACCGCATCTTCGACTACCTACTGTCAGACCCCGCCATGGCCCGCGCTGTGCAAGCCATGGCCAAAGCCACCCAGCAGCCCCTGCGCCAGTTGAAAGCCGCCGTGCGCGCAGAGTTCAGCGGGGAGCGCTGCTACATCACCGCCAACCCAGCCACCGAGCGTCAGCAGCGCGCAGCCGAAGTCTTGCGCCTTTTTAACGGGCGAAACGCCAGCGAAATCGCCCGTCGCCTGCAAATTGGACGCACCACCGTTTACCGCTACATACGTCAAGCCCGCGCGGAAAAGTAGCCCGCTATCTGTGCCACTTTTGCTTGAAATGGCACAGCAGGGCATCCACAGTCCAGGTCAAACCACCTTTACAGCCATGGCCCTAACCCAAACCGACCTTGACGCGCTCGACAGCGCCATTGCAACCGGTGAACTCACCGTTGAATTCAACGGCCGCCGCGTCACTTACCGCAGCGTGCCCGAGCTGCTGCAAGCCCGTGCCCACGTTGCAGCCCAGCTTGCGGCTCAAGTCAACGTTGGGCAACGGCCACCAGGCGCAGTGCGCTACCACTTCGCCACCACCCGAGGGTTCTGAGCCACCATGCCCAACCTCATAGACCGCATCGTCGGCACCTTCAGTCCCCTGGCAGGCCTGCGCCGCCACCACGCCCGCGAACTGCTGGGCCGCGCCTATGAGGGTGCCAGCCCCCGCGATGGTTGGAAGCCCCGCCGTGCCGGTGCCAGCGCCAACACCGACCAAGCCATGGACGCGCAAACCCTGCGCATCCGCGCCCGCAGCCTGTACCAAAACGTGGGCTACATCACCCGGGGCGTTGAAGCCAAAGTTGCCAACGTCATTGGCACGGGCATCACCCCCAACAGCCTTGCGCCCAACGCCCAACGCGTCAACCAGCTCTGGGCCCAGTGGGCCAGCGTTGCCGATGCTGATGGCGTGTTCGACCTCTACGGCCTCATGGCCGCCGCCTACCGCGCCACCGTGCTCGACGGCGAAGTCCTCATCCGCAAGCGGACCCGCCGCACCGAAGACGGCCTGCCCGCCCCCTTGCAGTTCCAGTTGCTTGAAATTGACTGGCTCGACACCGCCAAAACCGGCACGAATGGCGGCAACCACATCATTGCGGGCATTGAATACAACCCCGTGGGCCAGCGCGTGGCCTACTGGCTGTTTGACCAACACCCTGGCGAGCAAGTAGGGTTCCGTCGCGCACGCACCGCCAGCCGCCCCGTGCCAGCCGCGGCCATCATTCACCTCTACAACCCCGCACGACCAGGGCAGGGCAGGGGCGTCACAGACCTGGCCAGCATCATTGCCCGCACCCGCGACCTCGAAACATACGACGACAGCGAGCGCGCCCGCAAAAACCTCGAAAGCCGCCTGGCCGTTCTCGCCAGTGGCGATGTCACCCAAATGCAGGCCCCCGGCCCAGGCGAAGTGGCGGACCACGCCACTGGGCAAATAGGAAGCCTGGCAGGTGGCAGCATCATGCGTGTACCTGATGGCGTCAACCTCACCGTCGTCAAGCCCGAAGCTGTGCCCGGATTTGCCGAGTACTACCGCCTGCAACTCCACATCATTGCCGCAGGCATGGGCGTCACCTACGAAATGCTCACAGGTGATGTCAGCCAGGTCAACTTCAGCAGCGCCCGCGTGGCCCTTCTTGAATTTCGCCGCTTCGCGGAGCAGGTGCAGTGGCTTGTGCTGGTGCCAAAAATGTGCGCCCCCATCTGGGCCGCTTTCATCGAAGCCGCTGTTCTGGCCGGAAAACTCCCACCCGCCCAAAGCCAAGACGTGGACTGGGCCACCCCCAAGTGGGACTACGTCAACCCCGTGCAAGACGTGAACGCCGACTTGGCCGAAATCAGCGGTGGCCTCTCCAGCATCAGCGAAAAACTGCGCCGCCGGGGCTACAAGCCAGACCAAGTGTTCAAAGAACTCAAAAGCGACCTGGACCGCCTCAAAGCAGACGGCACCCTCGATCTGCTCGTGATGCTGCAAAAAGGCCGAACCATGGCCGAAGCCACCCGCGAGCCCACATCGCCATAGGCAGCCACTGCCGCCAACATGAGCCAACAAACCGCCCGCCGTGGCGGTTTTTTTTACGCCCGCGAAAAGTTGTGCCAGCTTTGCTGGAAATGGCACAGGTGCCCCGCCAAAGTGACAACCCATGCCACACACAGCACCCACCCACCCAGCGCCTGCATCGGCCGCCCTGCCACTGGCTGGCCGTCCTTGCGAGCTGAGCATCCACACCCGGGCTGCGCAAGCCGACGCCGCCGGGCCAGCCCAGCCCTTGACTGTTGACATCGTTTTAAGCGCCGGGGCCTCCACTCCACGCTACGACTACCGCTACGACCGTGCCTACATGGAAGAGCTGGTGGTCGATGCCTCCAGCGTACGCCTGGAGCGCATGCAAACCAGCGGTATTCCACTGCTTGACAGCCACAACAGCTACAGCCTGCAAGCCACTCTGGGCGTGATCGAGCAGCCCCGTGTAGAAGGCGGAAAACTTTTGGCTCGTGCCACCTTCAGCCGCCGCCCTGAAGTGGCCGGTGTGGTGCAAGACGTGCAGGACAACATCCTGCGCAGCATCAGCGCCGGTTATGTCCGCCACCGCATCGAAATGGTGGCCCCCACCCAAGAAACCGGCATGTGGGTTTACCGCGTCACCGACTGGGAGCCCATGGAGGGCTCCATCGTCAGCATCCCAGCCGATGCAGACGCCCAAATCCTGCGCTCTGCCCAGGGTGACCACGCCAGTGGCCAAGCCCAGCAGCCTGCCCAAGCCGGCCCCCATATCGAAACCCGCACCTGGCAGTGCGAATTCATCGAAATCCGCGCCGCAGACACCACTGCCGCCGCCACCCAAACGCCCACGGTGGGCGCATCCGCCGAAACCCCTGAAAACCTGGACACCCGAAAGGCCCAACCAATGCCAGACATCACCGCCACACCGGCAGGCGCGTCCACCGCCCCCGCCACCCCTGCCGTTGCCACCACGGCCCCATCGGTCGATGCACAACGCGCCGCCGACATCGCCGCTCTGTGTGCCCGCCACGGATACGCCACACGCGCTGCGGAATTCATCACCGCTGGCCGAACCGTTGACCAGGTCCGCTCAGCCATCCTGGACGACATGGCCACCCGCGATGCCGCCACTGGTGGCCATCGCAACGTCCGCATCGAAACCGTCCGCGACGAAATGCAAACCCGGATGGCGGGCATCGAGCAAGCCATCACCCACCGCGTTGCAGCCCGCACCCAGCTCGACGAAAACGGCCGCCAGTACCGTGGTCTGAGCCTGCTCGAAATGGGCCGCGACTTCTTGGAAGCCCACCACGTCAACACCCGTGGCATGTCCGCACTCGAACTGTCCGGAAAAATCCTGCACTTCCGCGCAGCCGGTGCCATGGGCACCAGCGACTTCCCCAGCCTGTTTGCCAACGTGGCAAACAAACGCCTGCGCACCGCGTACACCGACAACCCCGGCACCTACGACCTGTGGGCACGCCGCGCACCCAACGCCCCCAACTTCAAAAACATCGACGTGGTGCAACTGGGCGCTGCCCCAGAACTGCTGCAAACCAACGAACACGGCGAGTTCAAGTACGGCAGCATGGCCGACGGCAAGGAAACCTACAACGTCGTCACATACGGCCGCATCGTCAACCTGACGCGCCAAGCCATCATGAACGATGACCTGCGCGCTTTCGACCGCCTCGTCACCGCCTTCGGTGCCAGTGCCCGCCGCCTGGAAAACCGTTTGGTTTACAGCCAGCTCACCGCCAACGCCGCCCTGGGTGATGGCGTGGCCCTGTTCCATGCCGACCACGCCAACCTCGGAACCGGTGGCGGCAGCGCACTTGCCATTGCCAGTCTCACCGCTGGCCGCACCGCCATGCGCAAACAAACCGGCCTGGCAGGCGAGCCGCTGAACATCGCGCCCTCGTTCCTCATCGTGCCCGCTGCGTTGGAACAAACCGCTTACCAGCTCACCAGCGCCAACTACGTGCCCGCCACCAAGGCCGAAATCAACGAGTTCCGTGCCGGTGGCCGTACCAGTGTTGAGCCCATCGTCGAGCCCTTGCTCGACGCCACCAGCGCAACCGCGTGGTACCTCGCAGCCAACAGTGGCCAGGTGGACACCGTCGAGTACTGCTACCTCGACGGTGCAGAAGGCCCTGTCATCGAAACCGAAATGGGCTTCGAGGTGGACGGCATTTCCTACAAGTGCCGCGAAGACTTTGCCACCAAAGCCATTGACCACCGTGGCCTCTACAAGGCCGCTGGCGCGTAACCCCACCCCACGCCCAACCCCACACGAAAGACACCCATGAAAAACTACGTGCAAGACGGTGACGTGCTCACCCTCACCCCATCCGCCGCCGTGGCCTCTGGCCAAGGCTTCCTGTTCGGCGATGCCTTGTTCGGTGTGGCCACCAACGCCGTGGCGGCCAATACCTCCGGCGAGTTCCTGACTGAGGGCGTGGTCACCATCGCCAAAACCAGTGCCTTGGCCATTGCCGTGGGTGACCGCTTGTTTTGGGATGCCGCCAACAGCGTCGTCAACAAAACCAGCGCCGCCCAGCAGTGCGTGGGCGTGGCAGTTGCCGCAGCGTCCAACCCATCCGCCACCGTGCAAATGCGCTTGGTCACCACGGTGCCCGTTGCCACTTAAGTCGCCTGCCCGCCATGTCACGGTTTTCTGATCTCGAAGCCCGCATCAACGCGACTGTCATGCGCACTTTGGGCAATTGGGAAATCACCCTCGACGGCGTTGCCTGCGTGGGCATCGTCAGCGCGGGCATGAACGACCTGACGTTTGACGGTCCCGGCCCGGCGGGCTCCTCGCCCTCTGTGCTGTTGCCTGCCAACAAGGTCCCAGCCAGACCCGAGGGCAAAACCCTTGTCATCACCAGCGGCCCCGCTGCCGGTTCCTACAAGGTGCGCAGCCAAGAGCCAGATGGCACGGGCCTTGTCACCTTGTACCTCACCAAATCTTGACCCCCATTCATTGAAAGGCCACTACCATGGGCACTCAATCCAACGCAGGCGTTCAGTTCGCCATCGCCTCTGGCGCCCCCGCCACGTTCAACGCGGCAGGCTTTGCCGCACAGACATTCGCCACCATCGGTGAAGTCAAAACCGGCGGTGACTTCGGGAAGACGTTCCAGGTCATCACCAGCCAAGTGCTGTCGCGCCGTGGCACCACCAAGAAAAAGGGCACTTTCGACGCCGGTTCGCTCAACTTGCAGCTCGAAATTGATCCCGCCGACGCGGGCCAAGACGCCGCCGAGCTGGCGGTTGACAGCGATGCCGACTACAGCGTGCGCGTCACCCTGCAAGACGGCTCCATCTATTACCTGCGCGGCCTGGTCACCGAGTTCGTGACCACCGTGGGCGGCCCCAACGACATGCTCACCGGCCGCATCAAGGTCGATTTGCAGGCCTTCGAAAACGCCACGGGCGACGAAGTGGCCGCCATCAAAGCCTGACACCGGGCCCAACACCGGGACTGACCCCAGCCCCACCACCCCGCACCGACCCGGGTGCGTTCGCTTCCTTCGCGGGCGGCGGCGCATCCGGGCACGGGCACACCCACCATCCCCCGCGAAAGACCCCAACCATGAACACCGCCACCCAGCCCACCACTGACCAATTCAGCGCCTTCTTCCTGGAAGATGAATCCACCGTTGAAATCACCCTGCCCAACGGCGAGCCCATGCTCTACCCCGCCACGGCTGACGGTGCGCCCGTTGTGGTGGTGGTCTACGGCCCCAGCACCCCTCAATTCGCCGCTGCAAAAGAAAAGGTCGAAAAAGCCGCTACCCAGCGCGTGTTCGCCGCCATGGGCAAGCCCGGCAAAAAGTCCCGCGAGCCAGCGGCTGACGAAGCCGACATTGCCTACCTGGTGGCCGTGACCAAACGTATCGACAACTTCCCATTCCCGGGTGGGCCCGAAGCCGTTTACAGCGACAAGCGCCTGCAATACGTGGCAAACCAAGTCCGCGCGCACCTGGCCGACTTGGGAAACTTCTTCAAGCCCTCCACGACGAACTGACCATGTGGGCGCGGCAAATGGCCTGGCTGGGCTCTGCGGTCAAGGGTGCAGATGGCAAGCCCACCCAGGTCTCCCGCGTCCAACAAATCCAGTCTGATGGGGGCACCGTGCGCCTGCCCGAAGTGCAAGCCACGCACCTCACCACTGCGCTGCAAGGCGCTGGCATGTGCATGGCCGGGGGCATGGCATCGGCCCCGTTGACCGCGACAGAGCTCACCGCCTGGTGCAGTGGGGCAGGGCGCACCATGGCGGCATGGGAGTTTTCTGCGGTGCTCGCGGCCAGCCGTGCATATGTGAACCAGCTGCACGCCGACGAAGCGGCACCTCCCTACGGAGACTCCAGCGACCTGTCAGACCCCGAAGTCCTCAGTCGCAAGTTCGCCCGCAGCCTGGGAGGCCTGGCCCGCCCCATCAAGCGAGCCACCAAAAGCCCCGCTGCCCCTGCAAATCACTGATTCGCTTCTGAGCTGCCGCCATGGATACCCAAACCCTCACCATCAAACTGGCCGCCGAGGTGGCCGAGTTCATCTCCAAGATCAAGGGGGTTGAATCGCTCGTGTCCGGTGTGGCCCAGCGCATGCGCGACAGCTTCAGCGGCTTGTGGGCAACCCTGGGTGCCACGGTGTCCGTGGCCGGGCTGGGTGCGTTCGTAAAGGCATCCATCAACGCAATGGACCAGCTTGACGAACTCAGCCAGCGCTACGGCGTCAGCGTCAAAGAACTGTCTGGCCTGCAACTGGCTTTCAAGCAAAGTGGCATTGAGCAAGACGCCATGGCCAGCTCCATGGGCAAGTTGCAACGCGCCATGGCCGATGGCAACAGGGGTCTTGCCGCCATTGGCGTCGGCACCCGCAATGCCGATGGCAGCCTGCGCGGCACATCCGCCGTGCTGCTCGACGTGGCCGACAAATTTGCAGGCCTTCAAGACGGCGCGGGTAAAACTGCGCTGGCCGTGGAGATCTTTGGCAAAAGCGGTGCCGACATGGTGCCCCTGCTCAACAGCGGGTCAGACGGCATCAAAGACATGATCAGCACCGCCGAACGCCTCGGCCTGGTGCTGGAAGACGAAGTGGCCGCAAAGGCTGGCAACTTCAACGACACGTTGGAGTTGGTGGGCATGGGTGCTCAAGGCGTTGGTCGTGGCATTGCCGCGCGCCTGTTGCCCACACTTCAAAGCCTGGCCGAGAACTTCCTCACCTCCATGACAAATGGAGACCGGCTGGCCAAGACGGCCGAGTTTCTCGCCAGCATCTTGAAGGGCTTGTACATCGGGGCTTTGGCCGTGGTGGAGGTATTCAGCACACTGGGCAAAACCTTCGGCGCGGTCATTGGTGCGTTTTTTGCCGCCGCTCAGGGCAACTTCAAAGAAGCCTGGGCCATTCTCAAAGAGGGTGGCGCTGACGTTTCCAAGGGGTGGCAAGAAACCGCAGCGCAAATTTCAGCCGCTTGGTCTGGTGCAGGCGGCGACACCGTGGCTGCGCTGGCCGCCGCTGGTGGGGCTGCCAAAAAACACGCGCCCGATCTCAAGGCCATCGAAGAAAACGCAAAGGCAGCCGCCAAGGCGCTGGAAGAGCAGCGCAAAGAGCAAGAAGCGCAAGCCAAACTCGTTGCCGAGCTGTCTGGCGTGCAGGCCGATTACGAACTCAGCCTTCAGCGCATTCAGGCCCAGCGCGATGCGGGCAACCTCAGCGAAGAGCGTTACATCGAGCTGGTCACAGCCCTGATCGCCAAACAGCCCATGGCCAAAAAGCTCATGGACGAACATGGCAAGGCCACAGCAGACCTCGCCGCGCAGCAAAACCAAGCGTTTGACGACTACTTTGAGCGTTCAGAGCGTGAGCGCATGGCGGTAGAGGCCCGCATCAAGGTTGGCCGCACGACCCTCGAACAGCTCCAGTTTGAAAACTCCCTGCTGGGCCTCAACACCACCGAGCGCGAAGTCGCCATTGCCATGCGCGAGCTGGAGCGCCAGGGCGTGGTCAAAGGCACCGAAGCCTGGGACAGGTACGCAGCGGCGATCAAGGCGGCGGTGGTTGACCGCGAATCCCAGCGCGAGGCCATTGGGTTTTGGGACTCCATCCAGTCCACGGCCAAAAACGTGTTCACCGATGTGGCGAACAACGGTGTCAGTGCCTTTGAGCGCATCGGCAAAACCATCAAAGCCGCTGTGCTGGATTTGCTGTGGCAGGTCACAGGCCAACGGTGGTTGATTTCGTTGGGTACCAGCATGGGGGTACCGGGCGCAGCAAACGCTGCCAGCTCTTCCGGTGGCAGCAGCCTGAGCGACGCCATGGGCTTTGCCGGTACCGCCGGTGCATTCGGCACCGGCATGGGCGCAGCATTCACCAGCATCGTGCAGGCCGGTGTAGGCGGCTGGGCCACAGCAGCCGGTTCGCTCATAGGCACCGGCACCATGTCGGGCGTGGCCGCAGGCCTGGGCATGATCGCCGGGCCGCTCATGGCCGTGGTGGCTGTTGCCAGCCTGCTCAGCAGCCTGGACGACAGCGGCACGTCGCACACCGGTGGCTATGGCAGCTACAGCGCAGCAGGTGGCGCTACCCGAGGCGCTGTACTGCGTGATGGACCGGATTCGCCATTTGGCTTGTCTGACGACGCCATCACCACAGCTGGCAACAACGCCGCTGTGGCTGTTGCTCAAACCGTCGTGGGAATGCTTGACAGCACCGCAGCCACATTTGGCTCTGATGGCGGGTTTTCGGCTTCCACCGCCCTTGCTGATGACAGCAGCAAAGACGTAGCGTGGGGCAGCTTGTTGATCAAAGACGGCGCGGGCAATGTCCGCGTCAATTGGGCCGACACCCAAACCAGCCGTTGGGCTCCAAAAGAATTTGCCGATGGCGAGACCGGTGCGAAGCAGTACGCCCTGGCCGTGGCCAAAGACGTGCGCGACGTGCTCATTGATGAAACCCCCGCCTGGGCCGACACGATGCTCAACGCGCTGGGCGACGCCCCCACGCTGGAGCAACTGGCGGGCACTGTGGCGCAAATCCACGCCGCCGCCGCCGCGTTCGACACCATGGGCCGCGCAAGCGAGCAATTCGCCGCGTTGAGCGAAAGCGCCCTGGACGCGCTGGTCACGGCGATGGGTGGCGCAGAAGCCGCCGTGGCCGGGCTGGGCAACTACTACAGCAGCTTCTACACCGATGCCGAGCGCGCCGACGTCACCCGCAGCCAGCTGCAAGACAAATTCACCGGCCTGGGCCTGGGCGAATTGCCCCAAACCCGCGACCAGTTCAGGTCAATAGTCGAGTCCCTCGACCTCACCACCGTCAGCGGCCGCGCCATGTACGCAGAGCTCATCAAGCTCAGCCCCGCATTTGCCAGCATCACAGAGGCCACGCAAGACGCCGGGGCCGCCATGGCCGCCGCTGCCGAGCAAGCCGCCCGTGCGGCCGAGCAAGCCTTCGAAAAAGCCAAATCCACCGCTTACAGCCAACTGGAAGCCAGCGCCGAACGCGAACGCGCCCTGTGGGAACAGCAAGCCAGCGCCGCCGCAAGCCTGCGCGACGAAGTGCGCGGCGTGTTCGACACCCTGGCCACCAACATCCGCGAACTGCGCGGCGAAGCCTTGGGGCCCGAACTCACCGCCGCCCAGGGCCAGGCTTTCATCAACGGCGCCCTGGCGTCGGTCAACGCCGGCACGGGCCTGCCCGACGGCGAAGGCCTGACCAACGCCATTGCCGCCGTGCGCGGCGGCCTCAGCAGCCCCGGCATGTACGCCAACAGCATGGAGCGCGACTTCGCCGCCCTGCGCCTGGCTGGCGAGCTGTCGGTGCTGCAAGAGGCTGCGGGCGAACAGCTCACCACCGCCGAGCTGCAACTGCAAGCCGCCGAAAACCAGATCGACCAGCTCGACGAAACCCTGGCGTATTGGCGCAAGCTGATCGACGGCACCGAAGACGGCATTGACGCCACCAAAAGCGTGGCCGACGCCGTGAAGGCCCTCACCCTGCTGATGTTCCCCGAAGACACCGCTGCCGGTGGCGCGGCGGGGGCGGGCGCAGGTGCAGGCGGCGGCCAGTTTGTGATCGGGGGCAGTGGCCCAGGCACTCCGGCCCGGCCAGCGCCTCCCGCGTCCACCCTCAGCCGCCTGGGCAACACCTACTACGGCTCGCTGGGGACCATCATCACAGACGCGCCCTCTATTGGCCGCTTCGACAGCATCAACACTGCCATCAACACGTTCGATTGGAGCGAGGCCAACAAGCCCGCCAGCGTGGCCGCCATCACCACCGCCGCTGTCGAAAACGGCGCCACCACCCGCGACATTGCCATTGCCACGGGCCTGCCGCTGGACAGCGTGAATGCGCTGTTCCCCAACATCCCCCGCTACCTGCTGGGCACCAACTACGTGCCCGAAACAGGCCTGGCCCTGCTGCACAAAGGCGAAGCCGTGGTGCCCCAGGCCTACAACCCCATGGCCGGTGCCCCATACCAGCCCACCGGCATGGGCGACAACACCCAAGTGGTGGCCCTGTTGCAGCAAATTGCCGCCCGCGTCGCCGCCCTGGAAGGCCACGCCGCCACCAGCGCAGACGCCAACGCCCAGTCGGCCGACGTGCTCACCCGCGTGGCCCAGGGCAACTCGCTCACCACGTCTGCCGCCCCGGCCATCGCCTGACGCGCCACAGCCCAGCCCCAGCCATGTACTACATCCAGCGCGCCCCCCTGACCGATGCCACTTTCACGGCGGGCACCATCACAGAGCCATCGCCCCGCGAAACCGCGTGGGCCATTGGCGTCAACTACACCGCTGGCCAAGAAGTGGCCCGGCCCACCACCCACCGCGTGTACCGCTGCGCCGTGGCCCACGCCAGCGCCCCCAGCCCCCTGCCGGAAAACGACCCCACCAAGTGGAAAGAAATGCGCCCCACCGACCGGTGGGCTCCGTATGGCCCGTGGGTCAACGCATCGGGCCAAACGATTTACAGCGGCCAGGCGGTGGAAAGCACCACGGCCAACCTGACGTGGCGGCTCAACCTGCGCTACGCCAACGCCGTAGCCCTGTTCGGCCTGCGCGGTGCCACCCTGCGCGCCCAGGCCTACGACACCCCCGGCGGCACGCTGGTGGCCACCCGCGTGGTGAATCTGAAGCGCCCCGCCGCAGGCTACTGGGACTTGATTTTGGGCGAGCGCA
>JBASFL010000044.1:0-62658 GCA_049653005.1 Burkholderiaceae bacterium
AGCTCGCGCAGCAGGTGCTCGCCGCTGCGCAGCAGCTCGGCCCCGGCGGGGGTGATGCGGGCCTGGCGCGCGCTGCGGTCGAACACCAGCACGTCCAGCGCGTCTTCAATCTGGCGCACGCGGTAGGTCAAGGCGCTGGGCACCAGCCCCAGTTCGCGGGCGGCGGCGGCCATGCTGCCGTTGCGCGCCACGGCGTCGATCAGCGACAGGTTTTCGGGCGACAACACCGCCCGTGCCGAGGGCGTGTTTTTGCCGGTGGATGAGCCTGATTTCTGCATGGTTTTGCAACTTTCGTTCAGTTCAATCGAATGATGCCATCAAAATGCGTGGCGATCTGGGGGGCCGCATGGCCCTACAGTGGAGCCCACACCAGACAAGGAGACCCGCCATGATCCGCATCCGCAAGTCCTCAGAACGTGGCCACGCCGACCACGGTTGGCTCAAAAGCCAGCACAGCTTTTCGTTCGCCGGGTACCACGACCCGCAGTGGATGGGCTGGGGCAACCTGCGCGTCATCAACGAAGACCGCATTGCCGCCGGCATGGGTTTTGGCGAACACGGCCACCGCGACATGGAAATCATCAGCTACGTGGTGTCGGGCAGCCTGGCACACCAAGACAGCATGGGCAACGGCACGGCCATTCCCCCGGGCGACGTGCAGCGCATGAGCGCCGGGCGCGGCGTGCGCCACAGCGAGTTCAACCACGCGGCCGACGCCACCACGCACTTTTTCCAGATTTGGATCGAGCCCCACACCGCAGGCATCGCCCCCGGCTACGAGCAAAAAACCTTTGCCGATGCCGACAAACAAGGCCGCCTGCGCCTGGTGGTGTCGCCCGATGGGGCCGAAGGCTCGGTCACGGCCCACGCCGATGCGCGCGTTTACGCCACCCTGCTGACCGGCAGCGAGCAGGCCAGCCTGCCGTTGGCGCCCGGCCGCAAAGCCTGGGTGCAGGTGGTGCGCGGTGCGCTCAGCGTGAACGGCCAGGCCCTGCAAGCGGGTGATGCCGCGCTGCTGGCCGACGAGGCCCTGCTGACGCTGGGCCAGGCCACCGACGCCGAGGCCCTGGTGTTTGACCTGGCCGATTGACCCCCCCGAAAAAAGGACAGCGCCATGAACCCCCTGCGCACCCTGCATTCGGCCTTTGCATTGCCGTTCCACCGGTTTGACGACCGCACCCACGCCCACGTGTTCCACCCCCAGCACCTGGGGCTGGTGGACCCGTTCATTGGTGTGGACGTGTTCCACATGCCGCACAACTTTTTCTTGCCGCACCCCCACGGCGGCATGAGTGCCATCAGCTACCTGCTGCCCAGCAGCCCCGGCGGTGTGCGCAACCGCGACAGCCTGGGCGACGACAGCGTCATCACCCCCGGCGGCCTGCACTGGCTGCAAGCGGGCAGCGGCATGTCGCACGAAGAAACCCCCGCCACACCGGGGGTGGCGGCGGTGGGGCTGCAGATTTTTGTGAACATGGCCAGCGCCCACAAACAAAACGCCCCTGCGGTGTTCAAGGTGCCCGCCGCCGACATGCCCGTGGTGGCCCTGGAAGGCGCCAGCGTGCGCGTGGTGGCCGGTGAGTGGGGCGGGCAGGTGTCGCCCATTGCCCAAGACCCGCGCTGGGCCACCCGCGTCAACCTGCTGGACGTGACGCTGCAACCCCACGCCGATGTGCGCCTGGCCCTGCCCGCCGGGCACCAGGGCTTTGCGCTGGTGGTGGCGGGCCAGGTTTTGGAGTCAAAAGAGCCCCTGGCGCTTGGTGGTATTGCCCCGGCAGCTATGGTCTTTGACAGCGCCCAGCCCGGCGACGGCCCCACCGATTTGCGCCTGCTGGCCGGCCCCGAGGGCGCGCAGGTGGCGGTGTTTTCGGGCGCGCCCTTGCGCGAGCCCGTGGTGCCGTGGGGGCCGTTTGTGGGCACCTCGCGGGCCGAGGTGGCCGCCTACGCCCAGGCCTACCAGGCCGGGGCCATGGGGCACCTGGAGCCTTCGTTCAGCCGGTAATAGTTTTCCCCGTTCGTTGTTCAACCACCCAAGGAGATTTTCATGTCCAACACTTCCGCCAACGTCGTCGTGGTTTACCACTCGGGCTACGGCCACACCCAGCGCATGGCCCAATCGGTGGCCGACGGTGCCGGTGCCGAACTGGTGGCGATTGACGCCGACGGCAACGTCAGCGACGCCGGCTGGGCCGCGTTGAACGCCGCAGACGCCATCATCATGGGCTCGCCCACCTACATGGGCACCGTGAGCTGGCAGTTCAAAAAATTCGCCGATGCGTCCAGCAAAGCCTGGTTCACCCAAGCCTGGAAAGACAAGGTGTTTGCCGGTTTCACCAACAGCGCCACCATGAACGGTGACAAGGCCACCACCCTGCAATACCTGTTCACCCTGTCCATGCAACACAGCGGCATTTGGGTGGGCACGGGCCTGATGCCCAGCAACACCAAAGCCGCCCAGCGCAACGACGTGAACTACGTGGGTTCGTTCAGCGGCGCCATGGCCCAGAGCCCCTCCGATGCAGGCGCGGCCGAAATGCTGCCCGGCGACCTGGAAACCGCCCGCCTGTTTGGCGCACGCGTGGCCGCCACCGCCGCCAAGTTCAAAGCCTGAGCCGCTGAGCGTCCACATGAAGCTGTTTTATTCCCCCGGCGCGTGTTCACTGGCCCCCCACATCGTGTTGCACGAAGCGGGCGTGCCGTTTGAGGCAGTGCTGGCCAGCACCAAAACCCACCAGTTGGCCGATGGGTCCGACTACCACGCCATCAACCCCCTGGGCTACGTGCCCTTCCTGGTGCTGGCCGACGGCCGCACGCTGCGCGAAGGCCAGGTCATCAGCCAGTACGTGGCCGACCAGGCCCCGCACACCGGCCTGGCCCCGGCGGCGGGTACCTGGGAGCGCTACAAGTTGCAAGAGTGGCTGGCGTTCACCAGCACCGAGCTGCACAAGGGCTTTTCGCCCCTGTTCAACCCCGCCACGCCCGACGACTTCAAGCCCTCCGTGAAAGAGCGCCTGTTGCAGCGCCTGACCTGGGTGGACGGCCAGCTGGCCGGCAAAGACTTCCTGATGGGCAGCGCCTTCACCGTGGCCGATGCCTACCTGTTCACCGTCACCAACTGGGCGGGGTTTGTGGCGTTGGACATCGGCGGTCTGGCGAACCTGGCCGCCTACCGGGCCCGCGTGGCCGCACGCCCCGGCGTTCAGGCCGCCATGAAGGCCGAAGGCCTGCTGAAGTGAGGCGGTGAAGCCCCTCTCGCAGGGGCTTCGTTTCAGCCTTCCAGCTTCAGGTTCTGGCTGGCCACCACCTTGCGCCAGCCGTTCACGTCCTGTTCCACAAAGGCCATCAGCGCGTCGGGTGTGCCGGGCATGGCCGTGAGGGCGTCTTTGGCGAAACGCTCTTTCACCTCGGGCAGCGCCAGCACCTGGGCCAGTGCGGTGTTAAGTGTGTGCACCACTGCAGCGGGCGTGGCCTTGGGGGCCATCAGGCCAAAGTAATTCAACACATCAAACCCGGCCAAGCCCGATTCCGCCATGTTCGGCACCCCGGGCAGGGCGGGTGAGCGCTGGGCGCTGGTGACGGCCAGGGCGCGCAATTTCCCATCGCGTATGAACGGGGCCAGCGCCGGGATGGTGCCGGTGATGAGCTGGATTTCGCCCGACACCAGGTCGAGCGTGGCGGGCGCAATGCCCCGGTAGGGAATGTGCGTGATGAAGGTGCCCGTGCGGGCTTTCAGCAGCTCCAGCACCAGGTGGTTGATGCCGCCTGCCCCTGCCGAGCCGTAGTTGAGCTTGCCCGGCTGACGCTTGGCCAGAGCCACCAGCTCGGCCAGCGTGCGGGCGGGCACGTCTTTGTTCACCGCCCACACCAGCGGGCCGCTGGCCACCATGCCCACGGGCGTGAAGTCGCGCACGGGGTCGTACCCCGCCTGGGGCATGGCCGCAGGCACGGTGGTGAAGGGCGCGGCCACCAGCAGCAAGGTGCTGCCGTCTGCCGGGCTGCTGGCCACATACCGCGAGCCTATGGCGCCCGATGCACCTGTTTTGTTGTCCACCACCACCGGGGTGCCCAGCACGCCCGACAGCTTGTCGGCCAGCAGGCGGCCCACCGCGTCGGTGCCCGCGCCCGCTGCAAACGGCACAACGATTTTGATGCCCTTGGTGGGCAAGGTTTGGGCCGCGCCGAAGGCGGGTAGGGCCGCCAAGGTGGCGGCCAGCAGGCATTGGCGGCGGTTGATGGGGGTGGGGCGTGTGTGGGTGGGCATGTTGGGCGTGCGGGTGAAAAACAGAAGAGCCATCTTGACGCGGCGGTGTGACTGCACAATGAAACCCATGAAGCTGTTTGAACTCTTGCCTTTGAAGGACTGGCTGGCCCTGGCCAGCTTTTTTGCCCTGTGGGTGGGCTACGCTTATTTCGCGAAAGACTGGGGCAAACGCCAACGTTCGCTGCTGGCCACCACCAACCTGTACCGCGAGCGCTGGATGCGCCAGGCCACCGCGCGCGACCCGCGCATGCTCGACGGCCTGATCACGCAGAACCTGTCGCACACGCCCTCGTTTTTTTCGTCCACCACCATCCTGATCATCGGGGGCTTGCTGGCCATGCTGGGCACCACCGACAAGGCCGCCGAGCTGGTGCAAGACATGCCTTTTGCCCAGGCCACCAGCATGCAGGTGTTTGAAATCAAGGTGCTGCTGCTGTTAACTGTGTTTGTGTACGCCTTTTTTCGCTTCAGCTGGTGCATGCGGCAATACACGTTTGTGGCGCTCATCATCGGTGCCATGCCCAGCCCCGAGCACTTTGAAGCCCACCCCGACGAAGCAGAGCGCTACGTGCAGAGGGCCGCCAGCCTGGTGGGCGCGGCGGCCGAAACCTTCAACGACGGTTTGCGCGCCTATTACTTTTCGTTTGCAGCGCTGGCCTGGTTTTTTTCACCCATCGCCCTCGTGATGGCCACCTTGCTGGTGGTGCTGGTGCTGTACGGCCGCGAGTTCCACTCCGACGTGTTGTCGGTGTTGCGGGATTGAGTCAGCCCGGCCCGTTCGGCCCGGTCAGGCGAATTTGAAAAACCTCACGGCGGTGTTCAGCCGTGCCGTTTGTTCTTTCAGGCTGGCGGCGGCAGCGGTGGATTGCTCCACCAGGGCCGCGTTTTGCTGGGTGACCTGGTCCATTTGGGCCACCGCCACGTTCACTTGTCCGATGCCGTCGGCCTGCTCTGACGTGGCCGACATGATGGATGCCACGATGCTGCTGACTTGCCGCGCGCTGGCCACCGCCGAGGTCAGCGTGGCACCGGCATCGTCCACCAGCCGCGTGCCTGCCGTCACTTTGGACACCGAGTCATCGATCAGCTGCTTGACCTCTTTGGCCGCCTGAGCGCTGCGCTGGGCCAGGGTGCGCACCTCACCGGCCACCACGGCAAAGCCCCGGCCTTGTTCGCCCGCCCGCGCCGCTTCCACCGCCGCGTTCAGCGCCAGGATGTTGGTCTGGAAGGCAATGCCGTCAATCACGCCGATGATTTCGCTCATCTTGGCGCTGCTTTGGTTGATGTCGGCCATGGTGGCAATCACCCGCTGCACCACCGTGCCGCTTTGCTCGGCTTCCTGCGCAGAGCTTGAGGCGAGTTGGTCGGCCTGGCGGGCCGCTTCGCTGGTGTGTTTCACGGTGGACGTCAGCTCTTCCATGCTGGACGCGGTCTCTTCCAAACTGCTGGCCGCCTGCTCGGTGCGGCTGGACAGGTCGAGTGTCCCCATGGCCACTTCTTCGCTGGCGGTGGCGATCTGGCTGGCGGCATCGCGCACGGTGCCCATGGCCTCGCGCAGTTTGGCCGCCATGTCATTGACAGCGGCCAGCACCAGGGCTGGCTCGCTGCGGCCCTCGGCCTGAAAGCGCACGCTCAGGTCGCCTTGTGCCAGTTGGTTGACCCCATTCACCGCCGCTTGCGAGCTGTTCACCAACCCCTTGGTGATGACGTAGCCCGCGCCCAACAGCAACACCGCAGAGGCGGCAAAAACGAACCATTGGGTTTGAATGCCCCGTTGGCTGGTGGCGTTCGCCAAGGCAATGTCTTGCGCCTGGCTGCTGCCTTCATAGGCCACAAACGCTTGAGCCGCTTTTAGCAGCGCGTCCAGTGCCGGTTGGCACTCGGCGGCAATCATCAGCGCGGCACGTGTTTTGTCACCCGATGCGGCCACGCGGGTGATGTTGACCGCAATGGGGGCATACACCGCCTCGGCCGCGATCAGCGCCTCGCGCAATTGGCGCTCCGTCGGTGACTCGCTGGCATGGGCCTGTGGGTCTTGCAGGGTGTTGATTTGCCGGCCCACCTCCGCGTGGGCATCGAGCACGGTGCGCTCCACCGTTTTGAGGCCTTCGGGTGTGGTGGCGAGTGTGAGATTTCGCACACCCACGGCCCGTGCATTCACGGCGTTGACCAGCCGCTGGGCGTTCAGCAAATTGGGCCCCCGCACCTTGTCCACTTTCTCGGTCAGCGTCATCACCTGGGAGGCTGTGAACACGCTGGTGAGCGTCACGCCCAATACAAAAACCAATGCCAGCAAGGCAAACAAGCCCAATTGGTGCTTGATGGACAACAACCTGATGTTCAGCATGTTTCAATCCCAGACGATTAATTGGTTCAATAAATGACCAAGTGGTAATTGTTCAGAATACCGCGGCTGACTTAAGCGTGCCCACCGTGTTGCGGTTGCACGACAGGTTCAAAGACTGTGTGCCGCACGGGCGTGGGCTGTGTACGGGGCTGGCCTTCCTACAATCAGCCCCCATGTTTGTCCACCTGCGCCAGCACACCGAGTTCTCCGTCGTAGACGGCACCCTTCGCATCGATGACGTGGTGGCTTCGGCCGCCGCCGATGGCCAGCCCGCGCTGGGCATCACCGACTTGTCCAACATGTTCGGGGCCATCAAGTTTTACAGGGCGGCGCGTGGCGCGGGCATCAAGCCCGTGCTGGGGGCCGAGGTGTTTGTGCAGGGCTTGGGCGGCGCCGAGGCCCCGCTGCCGGGGCAGCCGGTGTCGCCGAACGCCCAAAGCCTGCCCCGCGTGCTGCTGCTGGTGCAAAGCCACCAGGGCTACCTGAACCTGAGCGAGCTGCTGGCCCGGGGCTGGACGCGCAACGTGCACCGCGAACAAGCCACCCTCACCTGGGAGTGGCTGCAAGAGCTGAACGAAGGCCTGCTGCTGGTCAGCGGTGCCGCCGCCGGGCCGGTGGGCATGGCCCTGCTGGCCGGCGACGAGCGCAAAGCGACCGACGTGGCGCTGCAAGCGGCCGGTGTGTTCACCCACCGCTTTTATTTGGAACTGCAACGCGCGGGCCGCCCCGACGACGAGCGCCTGGTGCGCGCCACCGTGCCCCTGGCCGCCCGTTTGGGGTTGCCCGTGGTGGCCACGCACCCGGCCCAGTATCTGGTGCCCGACGATTACGAGGCCCACGAGGCCCGTGTGTGCATTTCCGACGGCGACATGCTGGCCAACCCGCGCCGCGTGCGCCGCTTCACCCGCGAGCAATACTTCAAAACCGCCGCGCAAATGGAGGCCTTGTTTGCCGACCTGCCCAGCGCGGTGGCCAACACGCTGGAAATTGCCCGCCGCTGCAGCCTGACGCTGGTGCTGGGCAAGCCCCAGCTCCCCGACTTTCCCATTCCGCCGGTCAACGGCGTGGTGATGTCGGTGGAAGACTACTTCCGTCATGTGTCGCACGAGGGGCTGAAGGGCCGCCTGGTGCACCTGTACCCCAACGAGGCGCAGCGCGAAAAAGAGCGGCCCCGCTACGAGGAGCGGCTGGAGTTCGAGCTGAACACCATTTTGAAAATGGGCTTCCCGGGCTACTTCCTCATCGTGGGTGACTTCATCCAGTGGGCCAAGGAAAACGGCTGCCCCGTGGGGCCAGGCCGGGGGTCCGGCGCAGGTTCGCTGGTGGCATATGCGCTGCTGATTACCGACCTGGACCCGCTGAAATACAACCTGCTGTTCGAGCGTTTCCTGAACCCCGAGCGGGTCAGCATGCCCGACTTCGACATTGACTTTTGCCAGAGCAACCGCGACCGCGTGATTGACTACGTGAAAGACAAATACGGCAAAGACGCCGTGAGCCAGATCGCCACCTTCGGCACCATGGCTGCGCGCGCCGCCATCCGCGACGTGGGCCGCGTGCTCGATTTTTCCTACGGCTTTTGCGACGGCATTTCCAAGCTCATACCCAACAAGCCGGGCATGAGCGTCACGCTGCAATACCCGCCCACCCCCCCCAAAGACGGCGACAAAAACAACTACGCCATCAGCATGGAGCCCGAGCTGGCCCGCCGCATTGCGCAGGAAGAAGACGTCAAAACCCTCATCGAGCTGGCGCAAAAGCTGGAGGGCATGACCCGCAACATCGGCATGCACGCCGGGGGCGTGTTGATTGCGCCCGGCAAGCTCACCGATTTTTGCCCGCTGTACCAGCAGCCCGGCAGCACATCGGCCGTCAGCCAATACGACAAAGACGACGTGGAGGCCGTGGGCCTGGTCAAGTTCGACTTTTTGGGCCTGGCCACGCTGACCATTCTGGAAATTGCGGCCGAGTTCATCCGCAAACGCCACCCGGGCCAGGAGAAGTTCGCGTTTGAAAACGTGCCCCTGGAAGACCGCGCCACCTACAAGCTGTTTGCCGACGGCAAAACCGAGGCCGTGTTCCAGTTTGAAAGCCGGGGCATGCAAGGCATGTTGCGCGACGCCAAGCCCACCCGCCTGGAAGACCTGATTGCCCTGAACGCGCTGTACCGCCCCGGGCCCATGGACCTGATTCCCAGCTTTGTGGCGCGCAAACACGGGCGCGAGGTCATTGAATACCCGCACCCCCTGGTGGCCGAGATGCTGTCCGAGACCTACGGCATCATGGTTTACCAAGAGCAGGTGATGCAGACCGCCCAGATTTTGGGCGGCTACAGCCTGGGCGGCGCCGACATGCTGCGCCGCGCCATGGGCAAGAAAAAGGCCGAAGAAATGGCCGAGCACCGCGCCATCTTCCGCACCGGGGCGGCCAAAAACGACATCAGCGAAGCCAAGGCAGACGAGGTTTTTGACTTGATGGAAAAGTTCGCGGGCTACGGCTTCAACAAGTCGCATGCCGCCGCCTACTCGCTGCTGGCTTACCACACCGGTTGGCTGAAGGTGCACTACACCGCCGAGTTTTACGCCGCCAACATGACGGTGGAAATGGACAACACCGACAAACTGTCGGTGTTGCACGCCGACGCGTTGGCCTTTGGCATTTCGTTCGAGTGGCCCGATGTCAACCGGGGCACCCACCGCTTCGAGCCCACCAGCAACACCAGCGTGCGCTACGGGTTGGGTGCCATCAAAGGCACCGGCCAGCAGGCCATTGACGCCATCGTGGCCGCCCGCGAAGGCCGGGGCGAGGGCCCGGCGGGCAGCGCCAGTGGGCCGTTCACCTCGCTGTTTGACTTTTGCGTGCGGCTGGACAAATCCAAGGTCAACAAACGCACGGTCGAGGCCCTCATCAAAGCCGGCGCGTTCGACAGCTTGAACCCCCACCGCGCCAGCCTGCTGGCCAGTGTGGAGCGCGCGTTTGATTTCGCGGCCGCTGCAGCGGCCAACGCCAACCAGGGCGGCCTGTTCGACATGTTCGACGACGGCGACGCCCACGGCAGCAGCACACAAGAGCCCGACCTGGTGGACGTGGCCCCCTGGGGCATCAAAGAGCGGCTGACGCAGGAAAAAACCGCCATCGGTTTCTATTTGAGCGGCCACCTGTTCGACGAAGTGGCCACCGAGGTGCGCCGCTTTGTGCGCACCCCGCTGAGCGAAGTGGCCGACAGCCGCGACCCGCAGGTGCTGGTGGGCATCGTCACCGACCTGCGCACCATCAACGGCCAGCGCGGCAAGCTGGGCCTGTTCCGCCTGGACGACAAGAGCGGCACCATCGAAGCCAGCGCCGATGAAAACCTGCTCAACCTTCACCGCGACACCCTGAAAGACGACGAACTGGTGGTGCTGCAAGGCGTGGTGCAAAACGACCGCTTCTCGGGCGGCCTGCGCTTCAAGGTGCAGCAGGTGTGGGACTTGCCCACCGCCCGCTGCCGCTTTGCCAAATACCTGCGCGTGGCCGTGCGCAGCGAAGACGACCGCCCACCCACGCTGGACGTGGCCGCCCTGGTGCGCAACTTCCCGCCGCTGCGCGAATCCACCGACCAGGGCGAACTGGTGCGTGGCCTGCCCGTGCGCCTGCGGGTGGAGCGCCCCGACGTGCACTGCGACCTGCACCTGGACGACCGCAGCCTGTTCTTCCCCTCAGACGCCGCCCTGGCCAGCTGGACGGCCCAGGCCCACCAGCAGCGCGCCGAGCTGGTGTACGACTGATTATTTATGCTTTTTTGGCCTCCAGCGCTTGATGCACAAGCGTTTCAAGCTATGGAAAAAATATGATGGAAATGTTGCTGGTTGCCGTGCCCTTGGTGGTGGTGTGGACCTTGGCGGTGAAAGCCGAGCAGGCCCAGCGCGTGGCCTTGCTGGCCAGCCACCTGGGGCGCTACCGCATTGAAAAGCTGATGGAGGCGCTGACCGAGGGCTACCTGCGCGCCCTGGCCGAAAAAGACGCCGACCGCCAGCGCGCCCTGTGGTCCACCCTGTCGCTGACCGAAGCCAATTTGCTCGACGAATTCAACCGGTTCGTGGCCGATTTTGCCCAGGTGTGGCCCGAAAAAGCGCTGGTCAGCCGCATCCCGCAGGCCGTGCCGCGTGCCACGCTGCTGTTTCCGCAGGCCACGTTTGACCTGCGCCAGGCGCTGGCGATCCACGCCAAAGCGCTGGACCGCTTGGTGGCGAATCCGGCCGATGATCGCCCCCAGGCGCGGCGTGACAGGGCCTTCACCTTCACCGCCGAGCTGCTGCTGATCCAGCACACCTGCCTGTGGTTTTGCCGCTCGCAAACCACCGCATCGGCCCGGCTGATGGCCCGCCACCAAACCCGCTACGCGCAGGTGCTGGCCGCGGTGTCGCCCCAAACCCGTGCCGATTACGGCACGCTGGTGGGTTACCGGGGATGAGCGGGCCGCTGGCCAATTTGCCTGCCGCCACGGTGTCTGGCGTCATGGAGCTTGCGTGGGCCGACGAGGTGCCGTTCGACGCCATCGCCCACCAGTTTGGCCTGAGCGAGGCCGAGGTCATCAAGCTGATGCGCAGCCACCTCAAACCCTCGTCTTTTCGGATGTGGCGCAAGCGGGTGACCGGGCGCGCCAGCAAACACAGTGCCCTGAGCGCGCCCACCTGACAAAACCAGTGGGGCGGGTGCGGTTTACGCGGCGTTTGGCTGCACGCCTGCGGTCCAGACATGACACTCAGGGCTTCTGCCACCACGGACCCGCCTCATGCTCATACAACTCACTTACGCCAGCCGGGTAGGCCCACTGGTGGGGCCCGCTGACGTGAAAGACATTCTGCGCAGCTCGCAACGCAACAACGCCCAGGTGGGCGTGACCGGGGCGCTGTGTTTGTCGAACGGCATTTTTTTGCAGTACCTGGAAGGCGACCGCGCGGCGGTCAACCGCCTGTACCACCGCATCCTGAAAGACCCCCGCCACTCTGACCCCGCCGTGCTGGATTTCGGTGAAATCACGTCGCGCCGGTTTGTGTCATGGACCATGGGGCTGGTGGCCACCACGCAAGACAACCAAAACCTGTTTTTGAAGTACTCCACCACCAAAGACTTCAACCCCTACGCCATGTCACCCGGCACGCTGCGGGCGTTTTTTGCCGAAGTGCTGGACAACACCCGTTGGCTGGAGTGACCTCCCAGCCTTTGCCCACCAGTGGCCCCAACGGGTGCGCCCCCGGGGGCGTGGTGTTTTGGTTTCGCCACGACCTGCGGCTGCACGACAACCCCGCACTGACCCACGCGGTGCGCCTGGCCCGCGAGCGCGGCACCTGGCTGCTGCCCGTGGTGGTGCACGACCCCGCCCAAACCACCGCACCCACCCCGTGGGGTTTTGTGCGCCAGGGCCCACACCGCCAGCGGTTTGTGGCCGAGGGCGTGGCCGCCTTGGCCCAAAACCTGCACGCCCTGGGCACACCGCTGTGGGTGTGGCATGCCGACCCGGTGGGCAACTTGACCGCCTGCGTGCGGCACTTGCACGCCAGCACGCTGGTGTGCGAGGCCATTCCCGCCCCCGAAGAACAGGCCACCGTGGTGGCCCTCACCGCTGCCTGTGCCCGCTTGGGGGTGGCGGTGCAAACGGTGTGGCAATCCACCTTGTTTGCGCCCGAATCGCTGCCCATGGCCCCTGCGCAGGTGCCCGACACCTTCACCTCGTTTCGCCAGAAGCTGGAGGCCGCCCGCGCCACCGAAGCGGCGCCGGTGCCGGTGGTGCGCGAATGGCCGCTGGCGCTGGGGGATGGGGCCCTGCCGCCGGATTTGCCCGTCCCGGCATGGCACGCAGACCACGCCCCACCCACCGTGGCCGGTCACGGTGGCGAGGCGGCCGCGCTGGCGCACCTTGAGGCGTATTGCGCCCAGGGCTTGCCCCACACCTACAAGGCCACGCGCAACGCGCTGATGGGGTTTGACCATTCCAGCCGCTGGTCGCCCTGGTTGGCCAGTGGGGCCTTGTCGGCCCGGCAGGCCATGGCCGCCATCCGCCGGTTTGAGGCCGAGCGGGGGGCCAACGACAGCACCTGTTGGCTGTGGTTTGAGTTGCTGTGGCGCGACCATTTCCGCTGGATGCACGTGAAACACGGCGCGGCGCTGTACCGGGCGCGGGGCTTGGGCCCACACCCGCTGCCGCGCCACAACGTGCAGGGTTTTGAGCGCTGGTGCCAAGGCCGCACCGGCCAGCCGCTGGTGGACGCGGGCATGCGCGAGCTGGCCACCACCGGTTGGCTGGGCAACCGCATGCGCCAGATCGTGGCCAGTTACCTGGTGCACGATTTGGGCGGCGACTGGCGGGCCGGTGCGGCGTGGTTCGAGCACATGCTGATCGACTTTGACCCGTGCAGCAACCAGGGCAACTGGGCCTACATTGCCGGTCGCGGCACCGACCCCCGGGGCGGGCGGCGCTTCAACACCGAGAAACAAACCCAAGACCACGACCCCCACGGGCACTACCGCCGCCAGTGGGGTTGAGTGCTGGTGTTCAGCCGTGGATGCTGGACAAAAACTGTTTCAGTTCGGGTGTTTGCGGGTTCGCAAACAACTCAGCGGGTGGGCCCATTTCGTGCACGCGGCCCTGGTGCATGAAGATGACTCGGTTGCTCACCTTGCGGGCAAAGTTCATTTCGTGCGTGACCATCAGCAGCGTCATGCCTTCTTTGGCCAGACCTTCCACCACGCCCAGCACCTCGCCCACCAGCTCGGGGTCAAGCGCTGAGGTGATTTCGTCGCACAGCAGAATGCTCGGGTCCATGGCCAGCGCACGGGCAATGGCCACGCGCTGCTGCTGACCGCCCGACAACTGGTCGGGGAATGCGTCGAACTTGTCGGCCAGGCCCACGCGTTGCAGCAACTGGCGGGCACGGGCTTCCAGCTCGGCCGCCGCAGGCTTTTTCACCAGGTGCGGGGCCAGCATCACGTTCTTGCCCACGCTCAGGTGCGGGAACAGGTTGAACGACTGAAAAATCATGCCCACGCGCTGGCGCAGCTCGCGCATGGCTGCTGCGTCGTGGTGAATCAGCGGCTGGCCTTGCACCGTCAGGCTGCCGTGCTGAAAGGTTTCCAGCCCGTTGATGCAGCGCAGCAGCGTGCTTTTGCCCGAGCCGCTTTTGCCGATGATGGCAATCACCTCGCCGGGGGCCACGGTCAGGTCGATGCCCTTGAGCACCTCATTCGAGCCATACGACTTGCGCAGTTGCTCGGTGCGAACCGCTGGAATGTGCGGTGTGTGGGTGGGGGCGTCAGCGGCTTGCATTGAGTTTTTTCTCCAGCGAACGGGCGTACAGGCTGATGGGGAAGCACAGCGCGAAGTACAAAAGCGCCACGCAGCTGTAGACCAAAAAGGGTTTGAAGGTGGCGTTGGTGATCATGGTGCCGGCCTTGGTCAGCTCGATGAAGCCAATGACCGATGCCAGCGCCGTGCCTTTGATGACCTGCACCAGAAAGCCCACCGTGGGCGCAATGGCCATGCGGCCCGCCTGTGGCAGCACAACGTGGCGCAGCAGCTCGCCCATGCTCAGCGCCAGGCTTTGCCCGGCCTCCCACTGGCCCTTGGGCACCGCCCGCACACAGCCCTGCCAGATTTCGGCCAGGAAGGCGCTGCTGTAAAGCGTCAGGGCCACGGCGGCAGCGGTCCAGGCAGAGGTTTCCACCCCCAGCAGGGCCATACCGAAATAGGCCAAAAACAGTTGCATCAGCAGCGGTGTGCCTTGAAACAGCTGCACGTAGCCACCCACCAGCACCTGTGCGCCGGGCAGTTTGGCGGTGCGCGCCACCAGCAGGGCCAGGCCCACCACGCCGCCGCCCACGAAGGCGATCAGCGACAGGCCCACCGTCCAGCGTGCGGCCAGCAGCAGGTTGCGAAAAATGTCCCACAAGCTGAAATCAACCACGGCGGCCTCCGAACAAAAAGCGGGGGCCCAGCCAGTTCAGCGTGCCGCGCACCGCCACCGACAGCGCCAGGTAAATGAGCGTGGCCACGATGAAGGCCTCGAACGCCCGGAAGTTGCGGCTTTGGATCAGGTTGGCCGCATAGCTCAGCTCCTGCGTAGAAATTTGCCCGCACACGGCCGAACCCAGCATGACGATGATGATCTGGCTCACCAGCGCGGGCCACACCTTTTTCAATGCCGGGGGCAGCACCACGTGCACAAAGGTCTGTGCCCGCGTCAGGGCCAGGCTCAGCGCCGCTTCGGTCTGGCCGCGCGGCGTGGCGTCGATGCCCGCGCGCACGATTTCCGCCGCGTAAGCCCCCAGGTTGACCACCATGGCAATGATGGACGCCACCTCGGGCGACAGGCGTATGCCCGCCGCAGGCAGCCCGAAAAACACGAAAAAAAGCTGGACGATGAAGGGCGTGTTGCGCACCGCCTCCACATACGCCCCGGCCACCCAGCGCAGGGCGGTGGGCCCCTGGGTGCGCGCCCAGGCGCAAGCCACGCCCAGTGCCACGCCCAGCACGGCAGAGACGGCGGTGAGGCCCAGCGTCCACACCACGCCCTTGGCCAGCAAGGGCCACTCCGCCAGCACGGCGGCAAAGTCCAGCTCGATCAGCATGGCTCGGTCCTGTGGGTGTGTAGGGCTTTACTGCGGCAGGTCGCCAGCGGGGCGGCCCAGCCACTTGGTGGCCAGCTTGTCGATGTCGCCTGCTTTTTTGGCAGCGGCAATCACCTCGTTCACCTTCAGGCGCAGCGCGTCTTCACCCTTGCCCACGCCGATGAAGTTGGGGCTGTCTTTCAGCAGCAGCTTGTATTCGGCACCCAGCTGGGGGTTCTTCTGCATCAAGTTGCCCGCCACCGATGCGCCGGTGGCAATCAGCTGCGTCTGGCCCGACACGAAGGCCGACACGGTGGCGTTGTTGTCTTCAAAACGCTTGATGTCGGTGTTGGCCGGGGCCACTTTGCTCAGTTCCTGGTCTTCGATGGCGCCGCGGGTGACGGCCACGCTTTTGCCGCCCAGGTCGGCCCACGACTTGACCGACAGCGACTTGGCGGCAAACACCGCCTGGAAGAAGGGCGAGTAGGCCGCGGTGAAGTCGATCACCTTCTCGCGCTCGGCGTTTTTGCCCAGAGTGGAAATGACCAGATCGGCCTTTTTGGTTTGCAGGTAGGGGATGCGGTTGGCGCTGCTCACGGGCACCAGCTCCAGCTTCACGGCCAGCTTGTCGGCGATGTACTTCGCCATGTCCACGTCCAAGCCCTGGGGCTGCAGGTCAATGCCCACGAAGCCGTAGGGCGGGAAGTCGGTGGGCACGGCAATTTTGATCAGCTTGGCCTTCATCACGCCGTCCAGCGCGGTTTGCGCCTGGGCGTGGCCCACGGTGGCGGCCAGGGCCAGAGAGATGCCGGCGGCAATGAGGTGGCGTTTGGTGTGGTTGATGCGGGTCATAACAAGGCTCCTAGGTAGGTTTCGGGTGGGGTGGTGGGGTCGGCATCGGTGCCTGCCGTGGGGCGCGCCAGGCGTGTGGGTGATGGGCGTGTTTTGGGCGCGGTGGGTTTGGCGCGGCCCAGCGGCGACAGCGCGGCACGCAGCTCGGCCAGCGGGTCGGTGTCGGCCTGCACGTTCAGGGCCGACTGCACCTGGCCAATGTGTTGGTCCATCAGCCGCTCGGCCTCGGCGTGGTTGCCAGCCTTCAGCGCGGCGACGATGGCCACGTGCTCGGCGCACGACTGGTGCGCGTCGTGGGTGGACTGGTACAGCATGGCAATGAGCGTGGTGCGCGCGGTGAAGTCGCGCAGCGTGTCGGCCAGCAGCTGGTTGCCCAGGCACTCGGCCAGGCACACGTGAAAGTCGCCCAGCAGGTAGCTGCGCTGGCCCACGTCGTTGCCCGCCAGGGCAGCCTGCTCTTCTTTCAAATGGTCGCTCAGGCGCTTGAGCGCCGTGGCTGCCATGGGCTTGGCGCTGCGGATCAGCCCCATTTCAATGACGCGGCGGGCCTCGAAGGCTTCGCGGGCCTCGGCCTGCGAGGGCTGTACCACGTACCAGCCCCTGCGCGAGCTGACGGTGACGATGCCGCGGGCGGCCAGCTGCATCAATGCCTCGCGTACCAGGGTGCGGCTGCAGTCAAACAGCATGGACAGCGCCTGCTCGCCCAGGCGCGCGCCCGGCTGCAGCTTTTGCGCCAGGATGGCTTCAACGATGCGGTTGGCGATGTCGGTGGAGTTCACGGTGTTCGGGTGGGTGTTGACACCTTCTTTGCGAAAACCGTGCCAGGTGCTTTTCAGTCTTGTATGCAAGATTGGTGCACGAAGGCGGTGCATCAACCGCATGTGTGGGCGTGTCGGTGTGCGTTGTTGGGGCGTGCAGGGTGCAGCGCCACGCGCACAGGCACCCGCGTGCACCGCAGGGGTGCTTGCGCTTGAAATTCAGAAGAAAAAATGCCGCCAGCGCCTGTCTGTGTTCACTTGTTTGCTACAAGTGAATGCGGCCTGGGGGCTGGGCTCAGTCGCGGGGGCGGAAGCCGATGACCAGCGTGGCGGGCACGCGGCCGTCTTCGTCGCGGGGCAGGCGGGCGGTGCGGTCCAGTGCTTTCAGCACCGCGTCGTCCCAGGCGGGGTTGCCGCTGCTTTTCACCAGGCGGCGCGAGGCGATGGTGCCGTCGGGCAGGGTGCGCACCTCCACGTCGGCGGTGGGGTTGCCCACGGGTGTTTCGGTGAACACGATGTTGGGCCGTACCGCGCCCACGATGCGCCCGGCGTAGGTGGCCGATGGCCCGCTGGATTTCAGCGCCGTGCCGCTGCTGCCCGGGGCGCCCGTGGCCCCGGCCATGCCTGCGATGCGCTTGAGGTTTTCAGCGCGTTCTTTGGCCAGGCGCTCGGCGTTGGCTTTTTCGGCGGCTTTGTCTGCCTTTTCAGCGGCGGCCTGGGCGGCCTTGTCTTTCGCCGCTTTGTCTTTGGCGGCCTGGGCCTGCTGATCTTTAAGGGCCTGGCGCTTGGCGTCTTCGGCGGCTTTTTTCTCGGCGGCCAGCTTGTCGGCTTGTTGGGCTTTTTGCTTTTCGCGTTCTTTTTCTTTGGCCTGGGCTTTTTCCTGGGCCTCGCGTTCCAGGGCTTGCTTCTTTTTCAGCGCTTCTTGCTGCTGGCGTTTTTCCTCGTCGCGCCGGGCTTCTTCGCGTTTCTTTTGCTGTTGCAGCGCAATTTGGGCGTCGCGTTGTGCCTCGCGTTGGGCATCAAGGGCCTGTTGTGCGGCCACGGGGTCGGGGCGGGGGGGCACGGGTTTGGCCACCACCGGCTCGGGCTCGGGTTCTGGGGCGGGCGGTGGGGGCGGTGCTTCTTCCACCAGCTTGGGCGCAGCGCTTTGGGGCAGGCGCGACCAGAGCTCGGCCTCGGCCACCACCGGGGTTTGGGTGCGGTTCCAGCCAATGCCCCAGGTCAGCGCTGCGGCCAGCAAGGCGTGGGCCACCAGGGCCAGCACCATGGGGCCGCCCCATCGGGAATCGTCGGGTGGCATCAGCCCGGCGGGTGAGGCGCTCTGAACGGTGGCAGACATGGGTGAACGGGGGCTGGGCAGTGGGCTCAAGGCGTGGTTTGCACCGACAGGCCCACGCGCTGCACACCGGCGCGTTGCAGGGTGTCCATGACCTTGACCACCACTTCGTATTTCACGCTTTTGTCGGCGGCAATCACCACCGGCACTTCGCTGGCGGCCACGTCAATGGCCTGTTGCAGGCCTTTGACTTGCGCAGACAGGTCGCGCAGCGTGGCGCGGGCGGTGGTTTTGCCTTCTTTGAGCTGGATGCTTTCGTCTTTTTCAATCAGCACCTGGATCACGCGGTCGGGCGCTTTGGACGCTTGGCCCACGCTGGGCAGGTTGATGGTGCTGGGCGCAATCAGGGGGGCGGTCACCATGAAGATGATGAGCAGCACCAGCATCACGTCGATGAAGGGCACCATGTTGATTTCGGCGATGGTGCGCCGGCCGCGTCCGCGGCCACGGGGGGCAACTGAAGCCATGGCGTGTGCCCGCGCTCAGTGGCCCGAGGCCGTTTGCTGGCCGGGCGCACCGCTGGTGGCCGCGCCCAGGTTGCGTTGCAGGATGTTGGAAAACTCTTCCATGAAGGTTTCCAGCCCGTTGGCAATGCGGTCGATGTCGTGCGAGTAGCGGTTGTAGGCCACCACCGCCGGAATGGCGGCAAACAGGCCAATGGCGGTGGCCACCAGCGCCTCGGCAATGCCGGGGGCCACGGTGGCCAGCGTCACGGTTTGCATGCTGGCCAGCCCGGTGAAGGCGTGCATGATGCCCCACACCGTGCCAAACAGGCCCACATAGGGCGACACGGAGCCGACCGAGGCCAGAAACGCCAGGTTGCTTTCAATGGTGTCCAGCTCGCGCTGGAAGCTGGCGCGCATGGCGCGGCGGGCACCGTCGAGCAGGGCGCCGGGGTCGGTGATGCGGCGTTCGCGCAGCTTTTGGTATTCGCGCATGCCGTTGGCAAAAATGCGCTCCATGGGGCCGCCCAGGCGGCTGTTTTGCGCGGCGCTGGCGTACAGGTCGTTCAGGCTTTTGCCCGACCAGAAGTTGCGCTCGAACTCTTCGTTGAGGCTGTTGACGCGTTTCAGGGCAAACAGTTTGCGAAAAATGGCGGCCCAGCTGGCGATGGAGCCCAGCACCAGCAAAGCCACCACGGCTTGCACCACCCAGCTGGCGTGCAGCAGCAGTTGAACGATGGAGAGGTTATTGGTCATGTGTGTCTGAACGGGAAATGGCTTGAAAAACCGAGGCCGGCATGCGCTGGGGCTTGAGTTGGCTGGCGTCCACCCAGCCGATGCGCACGCTGGCTTCGCACAGCAAGGTGCGCTGGGTGGATGCCGAAAAGGTGGGGGTGGTTCCCGGGTGCGCGGGCGCGGGTGTGTCTGCCGGTAACAGCCAGGCCTGCTGGTGCAGGCCCAGGCTGGCGCGGCCGGTGTCTTGCACACGTGCGGTCACGCACAGCAGGTCGTCCAGCCGTGCGGCGCGGTGGTATTTCAGCTGCACATCGGTCACCACGAACATGCCGCCGGTGGTGTCGCGCAGGGCTTGCTGGCCCAGGCCCAGGTGGCGCAGCCATTCGGTGCGGGCGCGCTCGAAAAACTTCAGGTAGTTGGCATAAAACACGATGCCGCCGGCATCGGTGTCCTCCCAATACACGCGCACAGGCCATTCAAAAACTGAAGCGGACTTTGCTTGACCATCAAGCGCTGGGGCCTGATTTGTCATAAAAACCGCTCCAGCCGGTGGATGGCCTCTTGCAACTGGGCCATGCTGTTGGCCGTGGAAAAGCGGATGTAGCGCTGCGGCTCGGCGGTGCCGAAGTCGCGCCCCGGCGTGGCGGCCAGGTGGGCGCGCTTCATCAGCTCAAAGGCAAAGTCCCAGCTGCCGTGGGCGGCATCGGTGGCAATGCCCCAGTTCTGGCAGGCCTGGGTGCAGTCGGCCCAGGCGTAAAACGCGCCGTCGGGCATCACCGGCACGGTCAGGCCCAGGCGGTTCAGCTCGGGAATGAAGTAGTCGCGCCGGGCTTTGAACTCGGCGCGGCGGCGTTCGTATTCGGCCAAGCTGTCGGGCTCGAAGCAGGCCAGTGCCGCGTGTTGGCTGACGGTGCTGGGGCAGATGAACAGGTTTTGCGCCAGCCGCTCGATGGCCGGCACCAGCGCGGGCGGCACCACCAGCCAGCCCAGGCGCCAGCCGGTCATGTTGAAGTACTTCGAGAAGCTGTTGATGCTGATGATGTCGTCGCCCAGGGGCTGGCCTTGTTCGCCCTTCAGGCCCAGCGCGGACTGGCCAAAGGTGTCGTCGTGGCTCAGGCCCAGGTAGATTTCGTCGATCAGCGTGATGCCGCCCCGGTCGCTCACGGTTTGGGCGATGCGGCGCAACTCATCGGGGTGGATGGACGTGCCCGTGGGGTTGGACGGTGAGGCCAGCAACACGCCCCGGGTTTTGGGGCCCCAGGCGGCATCCACCTGCGCGGCCGACAGCTGGAAGCGCTGCCCGGGTGTGGTGGGCAGCAGCACCGCCGTGCCCTCGGCCGCGCTCACGAAGTGGCGGTTGCAGGGGTAGCTGGGGTCGGGCATCAGTACTTCGTCGCCCGCGTCAATCAGGGCCAGGCAGGCCAGTTGCAGCGCGGCCGACGCCCCTGCGGTGAGCACGATGCGCTCGGCCGCCACGTGGATGCCAAACCGCGTGGCGTACCAGCGGCTGATGGCCTCGCGCAGCGCGGGCAGGCCCAGGGCGGGCGTGTATTGCGTGGCACCGGCTGCAATGGCGCGCTCGGCGGCGGCTTGCACCAGGGGGGGGGCGGTGAAGTCGGGTTCACCGATGTTCAAAAACACCATGGGTGACGCGCTGCTGGCCACCTCGGTGGCCAGCCGGCTGGCGGCTTTCGCCACCTCCATCACGTAAAACGGGGCTATGCGCTGGGCGCGGCGGGACAGGCGCATGGGCAACAGGCTTTCGGTGGTCAGGCTTTGCCGGCTTCCAGGGCGCGCAATTGGCCGCCCAGCTTGTGCAGCACACCGTTCACGTACTTGTGGCCGTCGGTGCCGCCAAACGATTTGGCCAGCTCAATGCCTTCGTTGATGACCACGCGCAGCGGCACGTCCAAGCAGTGCTTCAGTTCGTAGGTGCTGATCCACAGCACTGCGTGCTCGATGGGTGACACCTCGACCATGGGTCGGTCCAGCATGGGGGCAATGGCCGCATCCAGCTCGGCGGCTTCGGCAATGCAGCCGTGCAGCAGCGCGTCGTAGTGGGCGCTGTCGGCTTTGTGGAAGCCGCTGAGGTCACGGGTGAACAGGTCGATGTCGGCGGCCTCGTTTTTGCCCACGAGGTGTTGGTAAAGGGCTTGCAGTGCGAACTCACGGGCGCGGGTGCGGCCCGATTTGTCGGCGGCTTTTTTCGGGCGCTCGGCTTTGCCGGCAGGGGCTTGGGGGGTGGTCATGACAGGTCGTCCAGCAGGTTGGCCATTTCCACCGCCACGCGGGCAGCGTCCACACCTTTGTCGGTCTGGCGGGCCAGGGCCTGGGGCAGGTCTTCGGTGGTGATGATGGCGTTGGCAATGGGCAGTTGGTGGTCGAGCGACACGCGGCTGACGCCAGCGCCCGATTCGTTGGCCACCAGTTCGAAGTGGTAGGTCTCGCCACGGATGATGCAGCCCAGGGCAATGAGGGCATCGAAGCGGTCGCTTTCGGCCATGGCTTGCAGGGCCACGGGCACTTCCAGCGCGCCGGGCACTTTCACCAGGGTGATGTGGTCGGGGTGCACGCCCAGGGCGTGCAGTTCGCCCATGGCCGCAGCGGCCAGGGTGTTGGTGATGGATTCGTTGAACCGCGCCTGGACGATGCCAATGTGCAGGTCTTTGCCGTCCAGACGGTCACCGTTGCCTTTTTCTGCGCCAAACATCAGTTGTTTTCCTTGTTAACGAAGCCGACCACTTCAAGGCCGTAGCCGGTCATGCTGGGCATGCGGCGGGGGTTGCCCATGAGTTCCATGCGGTGCACACCGCACTCGCGCAAAATTTGTGCGCCCACGCCGTAGGTGCGCAGGTCCATGCGGCCACGCTCGGGGGCCTGGGCCGAGCGGGCCACGCCTTCGAACTGGGCCAGCAGCTGGTCTGCCGACTCGCCGCAGTTCAGCAAAACGGCCACGCCACAGCCTTGGGTTTCAAGGTGGCGCAGACTGGCTTCAAGGCTCCAGGAGTGCATGGAGCGGCCCACTTCCAGCGCGTCGAGCACCGACAGGGGTTCGTGCACACGCACGGGCACCACGGTTTGGGGTGCCCAGTCGCCTTTGACCAAGGCCAGGTGCAAGGCACCGCTCGGTTGGTCGCGGAAGGCGTGTGCGGTGAAGGGGCCGAAAGCCGTGTTCATGGGGCGGCTGCCCAGTTTTTCCACCAGCGATTCGTTGGCGCTGCGGTACTGGATGAGGTCGGCAATGGTGCCGATTTTCAGGCCGTGTTCGGCGGCAAACACCTGCAAATCGGGCAGGCGGGCCATGGTGCCGTCGTCTTTCATGATTTCGCAAATCACGGCGGCGGGGGTGCAGCCGGCCATGCCGGCCAAGTCGCAACCCGCTTCGGTGTGGCCTGCGCGCATGAGCACACCACCGTCCACTGCCTGCAGCGGAAAAATGTGGCCGGGTTGCACCAGATCAGCGGCGGTGGCTTTTGCGGCCACGGCGGCTTCCACTGTGCGTGAGCGGTCTGCGGCTGAAATGCCGGTGGTCACGCCCTCGGCGGCCTCGATGGACACGGTGAACGCCGTGCCTTTTTTGTCGCCGTTGCGCGCCACCATGGGCGGCAATTGCAGCTGTTCACAACGCTCGCGGGTGAGGGTGAGGCAAATCAGACCCCGCCCGAACCGTGCCATGAAATTGATGGCTTCGGGGGTGACGTGGTCGGCGGCCAGCACCAGGTCACCTTCGTTTTCGCGGTCTTCTTCGTCAACCAAAATCACGATGCGACCGGCTTTCATGTCGGCCACGATGTCTTCCACGGGTGAGATGGCCACGGGGCCGTTGGGGTGGGTGGCGGTGCTCATGCCGGGTCTTTCAAGGTGAGAGGGGAGGGGGCGGTGGACACACCGGCTTGCAGCATGCGCTCGACGTAGCGCGCAACGGTGTCCACCTCCAGGTTGACGTGGTGACCCGCTTGCAGGTCGCCCAACGAGGTGTTTTCCACGGTGTGGGGAATGAGGTTGATGCTGAATTCACACCCGGTGGCGTGGTCGGCCACCCGGTTGACGGTGAGGCTCACGCCGTTGACGGTGATGGAGCCTTTGTAGGCCAGAAAACGGCCCAGCTCTGCTGGGGCCAACACACGCAACTCCCAGCTTTCACCCACGCGGCCAAAGTGGTTGACGGTGCCCACGCCATCCACATGACCGGACACGATGTGCCCGCCCAGGCGGTCAGACGCACGCAGCGCTTTTTCCAGGTTGACCCGTCGACCCTCGTCAGCCAAGCCACTGGTTTTGTCCAGCGATTCGGCGGAAATGTCGATGGTGAACCAATGTGACGCGGGGTCAAAACCGGTGACGGTCATGCACGCGCCGTTGAGCGCAATGCTGTCGCCCAGTCCGGTGTCAGAAAGATAGCCCTCGGGTGTGGTGATGGTCAGGCGCTTGCCATGCTGGGTGCTGGGGCCCAGGGCGCGCAGGGCGGTGATGCGCCCCACGCCGGTGATGATTCCGGTAAACATCTGCGCATTTTCGCAGATGCACTTGCCTGGTTTGAAAACGGGGTGCTTTGGGGTCAGCGGTTCCAGCAGTCGGCCACGGTCAGCGTACCGGATTCACCTCGGACTCCGGCCTGGTTCAGTGTCAGGTTGCCGCAGCCGGTGTCTGCGATGGACGGCGTTGCAGTCAATGTATAGCCAGTGCCTGCGCCGGTTTGCACATAGGCAATGGCGTAGTGGCCACCCTCAGTGGGTGTCAAGCCCGCACCCAGGGCTGCGGGGTAGGCCCCCGTGGACGTGGCGGCCCGCTCCAGCCATTGGGCGGCCCGCATCAGGCCAGCTTTGCCGTCTGCCCTGCGGCTGCGTTCGGTGTAGGCGCTGTAGTTCGGCAATGCGATGGCCGCCAAGATGCCGATGACCGCCACGGTGATCATCAATTCGATGAGCGTGAAGCCTTGTTGGCTTCGGGTTTTGGGTGCGAAGGTGTTCACTGCAGTTGTCTCCAGCCAAATGAGGTCACTTTTGGGGGTATGCCGCCACATTGGGCTTGGCTGCCGGTGCAGGGGTTGTTGCAAGTGGGCCCGACGCAGGGCGTTCCGCCGCCACCGCCACCGCCG
The DNA here is from genome assembly GCA_049653005.1 of Burkholderiaceae bacterium. Classification (GTDB taxonomy): domain Bacteria; phylum Pseudomonadota; class Gammaproteobacteria; order Burkholderiales; family Burkholderiaceae_C; genus UBA2334. The sequence continues at coordinate 24,417 of JBASFL010000044.1, forward strand.
CCACCGCCACCGCCACCATTGCCTCCCACAGACACCCATTCACCCGGTTTTTTGGTTTTGAACATGATCCGGTCTTCCCGGCCTGACTCCCAGCGGGTGACACCCACCTCTTCCGTACCTGTCATGCCACTGCCGTCGGTGTCAAACACGGGTTTGCTGGGGGCATTTCCATTGACGATGTCCAGCACCGTCAGGTATTCCAGTGCTGCGGTGGCGTTGGGTTCACAACTTTCATCTGCGGCCGTGTCCTGGTTGCCATTGGCGGGTATGCGGCTGCGCATGAACAACAACCGGGTGGACAGCATGCCGCCGTTGTTCACCGAGCGTTCACCCAGGTTGGGCCAATCCATGTACCAGCCACGTTTGGCCCCCGTGCCGCTGTAAGGCACGGTGTTGTTCGAGGTTTTGAAGTATTTCCTGCCGCCAATGGTGATGGCGGACGATTGGGTTTGGGCCACAAGGTCTGCGCGGCCATTTGCAACCACGGTGCCCCCCACCATCATGGTGACGGCCTTGGGTTTGAACTCGGTGTCGTCCCACACCGAGTACAGGGTTTGCGTGCTGGTGGTGGTCCGGTCGGACACTGTCATTTCACGCCCTGTGCCAAACGCAAGCATGATCCCTTTGGTCGGGTGGGTGGCCCATTGGGGCGCTGTGACGATGGGTTGTCGGGCGTTGGAGCCATCTCGCGCCACAAACAGGGGGGCTGGGGTGGCCCCTGTGAGGAAATAGCTGCCCCAGCTGCCCGCGGTGGTCGAGCTGAGATTGATTTTCCAGAGATTGCCCAGCAAGTCACCTGCATAAGCCACATCGGCTTTGCCATCGCCGTTGATGTCAATGACTTGGGGGTTCGACAAGCCGTTGCCATTGCCGCTGGTGCCGTCGAGTTCGATTTTGGCCAGTTCTTTCGCGCCATCCAGGTATTGGATGAGCAAAACAGCTTTTTCGCTGGCGCTGTTTGCGCCATTGCCCATCAGTGCGGCCCAGCGGTTGTTGTTCAGCTTGGTGATTTGCACCACACGCGCTGAGTTTGATGTGTCAAGGGTGGGTTCGCCGTAGATGTGGCCTATGTCTGTGTCTGTGCCGTCCGTTTTGTCTGCCACCACCAGGTTTGAGCCACTGGTGGACGACCACCCCCCGGGGTTGGTCACGTCCAACACAAAATAGCCTTTGCCGCCGCCGGCCAGAGGGCCCACCAGCATGGTTTTCCAGCTGCTGCCGTCGTGAATGTCGCCTGTGTAGGGGTGACCGTCGACCATGTACTTGTGTGTGTAGCTGGGTTCGGTGTATGACTTCAGCTTGCTGTACACACCCAAAGGCACATAGGCTATTTTTTCAGTGCCGTCTGCGGCGTTGAACCCGTGCAGCATGCCGTCGTTGGCCCCCACGTAGATCATGGTGGGGCGGTTGGCATTCGTGGTTCTGAATGTGCCGTAATTGTTGATGGTGTAGCCAATTTCAGGTTTTCCCACGACCCACAGGTTGGAGTTGACGATGTCACCCAGTTTGGTGGCACGGTTGCGAAAGCTGCCCCCTGCAGATTGTTCACCAGTGCGAACACCACGCAGATATTCGACCCGGCTTTGCCCCACCGCGTTGGTGTCCAGGTCCTTGATCAAATTTTTCTGGGCAGCTGACAGGTTGTCCCACTCGAACGTGGTGCCCGCCGTTTCGTTGTGGGTGAATATCAGTCGGCTGTTGGCCGCCGTGCTGTCGAGAACGGTGGCGGCATCCCACAGTGTGGTGGCCGCCAAGTTGTAATTGGTTTGAATGTTTCGGGCTTGTACAAAGCCGCTCCATTTCGCTGCGTCATAACCAGCGGTGTAAACCTTGGTGCCCGCTGAAATGGTTTGCGTGTTTGAGGCGATGCTGGCCAGCGGTGTTGAACTGTCTGCAATGATCTGGTTGACGATCTCCGCAAATGCATTGGACAGTTCTGTTGCGTTGGTTGCTGGCACGAAGCGCCCACGGCCGTTGATTGCCATGTGCCACAACTCATGCCTCCGCTCGGGGGCGCTGCTGGTCACGGGGTTGCCCCACATGACGGGTCGGGTTCCGTCCAGGTCACCCCGAATCAAGGCTGCGAAATCGCCAGCCCATGTGTTGCCGCCCCAGGCGGGCAATTTGATGTCGGTGTTCGTTCCACCAATGGACACGGTTCTGTTGGTTCGCGTCGCACTCAAGTTGGCCGCTGCGTTGAAACCGATGGTGTAAGTGACCAAGCTCTGCCAAGTGGCAGGGTTGTTCTTGGGGTTCCAGTATTCGGGTACCCAATAGGGCGAACCGGTCAAACCAAAGTCAGCAGGCCCCGCTTGGCGAATGATGGGCCGGACCTGATTGGGGATCGTCGGTTGTGCATCGGTGGCCCATTGATCAAAGGCGAAATCGGCCAGTGTGTTGGTCGTGCTGTTGCCAAACGGATCGCGGTAGATTTTGGTCCAATCCAAAGTGGCGTTGCCCACATCAGGCAATGTGTTGTAGGGGTCGTAAACCGTTCCGTCTGGCAGTGTCCGTGCCGTTCCGTCGGCGTTTCCTGACTTGCCTTTGATGACTACCCCCCCTACCTTTTCGTCCTCAGAGTTCCAATCACCGTCGGTCATGAAGATGTGGAAGGACTTGCGGCACGCCAACAGCGGTGCTTCGGTGCTGCCAGGGTCGCTGGCATACGGGCTCCAGGTGCCCACGGTTTTCATGTATTCCCCCGCTGCATACACCATGGCGTGAGAGGGCGTCATGCTGTACGCCGTCAAGGAGTTGACCCAATTGTTGAAATTGGTCCGGTGAGCGCCTTTGAACTTTTGCACGCGGGTGTCAGGACAAGATCCGCCGTACCAATTTGACGGGGTTCCAGAAAATCCCCGGCAACGCCACATTGCCTGAAACCCCAGGCGAATGCTGTCGTCCGGGATTTTTGCAGCGCTGAATGCATCGTTCAACGCATTGCGAAGCGCCACAATGTCTCCGCCCATGGAGCCAGAGTCGTCCACGGACACCAACATATTGGGTGCGGGCTCGCGGCCTCCGTTGCCTGCGGGGATTTGCGAGAGCGACAGCGGTGCAGCATGGGTTGCAAACGGCAGCAACACGATGCTGGCAATTGCGGCCAACGCCACCGATGTCAGTTTTGGAGCCTTGCGCCTCTGGGAGGTGTTCCGGTCGATACACATGATTTTTGGGGCGTTTTTGTACATGGCTTCACCTCACTCGGGCGTTAGAGGTTGGGACGGAAAAAGTACAAGGATTGCAAAACGGCAGTGGTGCCATTTCTGCGTCCTCGCGATGCGGCAGTGACCCTGAACACAAACGAACAATTTAAATCTGGTCTGAGGGCCTCCTGACCCACATAGCTCTGATTGCCAGCTATCGACTGCCCGCTCCCCGTTCCAGCCCCGTATCGCAAAATTTCAATCCAATACCAACTTCGGTCCACCAGCAACGGGTTGACGGCATTGGCCGCTGTGATGTTGGTACCGGTGTATTGCCCGAAGTTGGCCCCACGGTTGCCGGTGGTGAAGGTCGTCCACTGTGCGGGGTTGTTCCAGAAGCTGGTGGCTGGGTTGCCGTCTGTTGCGGTGCCGAGGTCCATGCATATACCGTCTTGGCAAGGCGGGTTGAGTGCCGCCAGGGTGTTTTGCAAATCGAGAAACTGCTGAATGTCACAAGTGAACTGGGTCACGGCTGCGCGGTTTACGCAATTGCCCATCATGCAGGCCACGTCCAAGCGTGCATCTGACAGCAAAGCTTCAGCGGCTTCGTAAGCACGTTGGTAATCGGTGCTGTTGCCCGCCAGGCGTTCATTCAAGAGGCCGACCCTTGATCCGCCCAACACAAGCAGCAATGACAACATCATCATGACCAGCACGGTGATCAGGGCGACGCCTTTTTGGTTGCGGCTGTGTGTGCCGCGTGCACTGAAACGTATGGGGGTCATGGGTGGTCTCAAACGCGGTTGCGGAGCTTGTAGACGCCCCTGAACACTTGGTGCAAACGCCCCCCGTTGGCCACGGAGGCATCTTGGCAGTTGGTGAAGTTGGCTGTGGGGTAGTTGGCTGATGTGCCCCGCAGTTGCAGGCAAATTTCGACCGCATCCACAGCAGGCCAATTGCCGTTCGCTGGCACATCGGTGGCGGTCAGGCGGCGTTGTTGGCCTGCAGCGTTGATCACCCAGTACCAGACCTGGAAGTCTTCAACCGCAATTTGCGCGTTGGGCAGGGTGTTGTCGCCCACCAATGCTTGGGCACCCCCGCCGATCACGGTGCCATTGCTGCCCCGGTTGCCCACGCACCGGAGTTCCACTTGGGTCACGGAAAACAGGTTGTCTATGCGCTCTGGCGGAGCCCCCGGCGAATTCCCCAAGCAGTCTCGGGTCACGGTGGGGTCTCTGTGCTCGTAACTGACCGTCAGGGTGTCGGTTGCCCCTGCGCCACCCTCGGTGCCAATGACCAATTGGTCGCCTGTGCCCGCGCCGCGAAGCGTGAGTGAGCCAAAAGCAACGGGCTCTCCCACATTGGTTTGGTCCAATTCTGCTGCCCCCGCTTGCCGAATGGTTGCGGCGATCAGTCTCATCGCGGTGTTGCCAGCGCTTGAGAGGCGGTAACTTTCGGACACCGTGGTACTGCCTTGGCGGGTGACCATCAGTGTGCCCACGGCGGCCAGCACGGTGAGCAAGCCCACGCTGATGCCGACCATGGTTTCGATCAGTGACAAGCCTGACTGACCCCATTTGCTGTTGACGGTTTTCATGGCTGGCCGTATGCAGAGTAGCAGGCGTGGGTGGTGCCGCATTGGGCGGGTGCTGCCACGCCGGGGATATTGACAACCAAAGGACTGACACCCTGCTCGTTGGCCCGCCAGCCGATGATCACAACCAGTTGGCGTGGGTTGTCGGGAGACACCAGCACACGGCCTTCTCCATTGGGCAGGGTTTGGGTGACGGCTTGCTTCCAACGGTTGATGTCCCAAATGGCACGTTGGACACCCGTGCAAAAGGTGGTGTCGCAATTTGTGACCACGGCTGTGGTTGCGCCCCAATTCACTGCATAGGTGGCCAGCCAACCCCATTGCGCGGCATTCAACGGGTCGTTCGGATTGAACGTGAGGTTCAACGCGGGGTCTGCATTGGGGTTGGTTTTGACCCGTTCGAACAAAGTGTCTGCCAACCGTGACGCCGTTGCCATGTGGTTGGCACTTTGGTTGTTGACCATGGTGCGAAGTTGCACACCCAGCAAGCCCAGCACACCGAAAGACAGCACAACCATGGCAACCAGCGACTCGATCAGGCTGACCCCCCCCTGTTTTTCAAACGACCTGGCTTGTTTCATTAGCATGCAATATGCCCCTCAAGCACCCGCACACGGCCGCCTGAATTGAGGCATATGGTGGTCACCGCAGGTGATGTCACCCCTGTGTCCGTGGGAAGAAGTGTGAATCGCACGGCATTGATCCCGGTTAGTTGTCCCCACCGATTAGCTGTCATGCTGACCCCGTTGGTAAACCGCATCACTGTGACCCGGTTGGTAATATTGAAGGTGTAAATCACTTCTTCGCCTGCATCCAACACACCGTTGCCATCTGTATCTCTGAAAACGCGCCAGCCACATGACCAGTCTTGCGTCGTGTTGCAAACACCTGTCAAACCTGCCTCTGCGTTGGAAAGCTTTCGCAACGTGACGTTGCCGTTGTTCTGAATGGCGGTGCCACGCGTGAGGTTGAGTGCTGCCACCATTTCGTCGGAAACGGTGGACACTTTCATTCGCTCAGTCACTGTTCTGAAGGCGGGTACGGCCAGTGCCGCCAGCACCGTCAAAATGGCAATGGACACCATGGCTTCAATGAGCGTAAAACCGCCCGGTGCTTGAATGCGACGTCGGTTGGGGGGGCTCTGTGACCTCATGCGGTCAATGTACCGCAGGCGCTTGTCCCGCTGAGGCACACAAAGTTCAGCGGTTGTGTGTGCGCGACAAGCGGTACAGGTGGGTGTGCGGAGGTGTTACCGCACCTCATCCACCAATGTCTTGAATTCATCCACGTCTTCAAAACTGCGGTACACGCTGGCAAAGCGCACGTAGGCCACTTTGTCCAGTTTTTTGAGTTCCCGCATCACCATTTCGCCCAATTGGTGGGATGGCAGCTCGCGCACCCCAAGGTTCAGCAGCTTTTCTTCGATGCGTTCGATGGCCGAGTCCACTTGTTCGGTGCTGACCGGGCGTTTGCGCAGCGCCAGGGCGAAAGAGGCGCGCAGCTTGGTCGATGCGTAGTCGATGCGCCGCCCGTCTTTTTTGACAATGGTCGGGAAGCTGACTTCGGGCCGCTCGTAGGTGGTAAAGCGTTTTTCACACCCCAGGCACACGCGGCGGCGGCGGATGAAGCCGCCGTCTTCTGCCAGCCGTGTTTCGGCCACCTGGGTTTCGGTGTGCCCGCAAAAGGGGCACTTCACGCGGGGACTCCCGCAGATTGCATTGCTGCAACACAGCCAAGCGAGTGGCAGAGAATTTTATAAAAAATCATGCTCTATCGCTTGGCTGCATTGAGTTTTTAGCTATAGACGGGGAAGCGTGCCGTCAGCGCGTTTACCTTGGCCCGCACCGCTTTGATGTTGGCCGGGTCGCGTGGGTTGTCCAGCACATCTGCAATCAGGTGGGCTGTGGCGCGGGCTTCTTCGTCCTTGAAGCCGCGCGTGGTCATGGCGGGGGTGCCAATGCGCACGCCACTGGTCACCATTGGCTTTTCGGGGTCGTTGGGGATGGCATTTTTGTTGATGGTCATGTGGGCGCTGCCCAGCACGGCCTCGGCTTCTTTGCCGGTGATGCCTTTGGCGCGCAGGTCAACCAGCATCACATGGCTTTCGGTGCGGCCGCTGATGATGCGCAGGCCACGCTGGGTGAGTGTTTCGGCCACGATCTGGGCGTTCTTCACCACTTGCTGCTGGTAAGTTTTGAACTCGGGTGTCAGCGCTTCCTTGAAAGCCACCGCTTTGGCCGCGATCACGTGCATGAGCGGGCCGCCTTGCAAGCCGGGGAAAATGGCGCTGTTGATGGCCTTCTCGTGCTGGGCTTTCATCAAAATGATGCCGCCACGGGGGCCGCGCAGGCTCTTGTGTGTGGTGCTGGTCACCACGTCGGCAAACGGCACGGGGTTGGGGTACACACCCGCAGCCACTAGGCCTGCGTAGTGGGCCATGTCGACCATGAAAATGGCGCCGACGTCTTTGGCCACTTTGGCAAAACGCTCAAAGTCGATGCGCAGGCTGTAGGCCGATGCACCGGCAATGATGAGTTTGGGCTTTGTCTCGTGCGCCTTGCGCTCCATGGCTTCGTAGTCGATGGCTTCGTTGGCATCCAGGCCATAGCTCACCACGTTGAACCATTTGCCGCTCATGTTCAGCGGCATGCCGTGTGTCAGGTGGCCGCCTTCGGCCAGGCTCATGCCCATGATGGTGTCGCCAGGCTTCAAAAACGCCAGGAACACCGCCTCATTGGCAGAAGCGCCGCAGTGTGGCTGCACGTTGGCGGCTTCGGCGCCAAACAGCTGCTTCACGCGGTCAATGGCCAGTTGCTCGGCCACGTCGACGAACTCGCAACCACCGTAATAACGCTTGCCAGGGTAGCCTTCGGCGTATTTGTTGGTGAGTTGTGTGCCTTGAGCGGCCATCACGGCGGGCGACGCGTAGTTTTCGCTGGCAATCAGCTCAATGTGGTGCTCTTGGCGCGCGTTTTCGGCTTGGATGGCGGCAAACAGCTCGGGGTCGGTTTGCTCAATGAGGATGTTGCGGTTGTACATGGCAGTCTGGGTGTTGACGGTTGACCTTGCTCTGCGTCAGAGACAAGGCCTGCCCAGGCGAACGGCTGATCGTTGCGCACCGAAAGATGCCGGTGCAACGGCGCGCTTCCCAGTGGTGTTCCACGTCCACCCCAGTGGCCATTCAAAGCCCAGGGGTGTATCGCCAGTCGCGCGCGAACTGAAGTTTAGCGGATGCGGTTGCACCGACCGTGTCAGGAGGTTGTGTCGAGCGCCATGGGCACCTGGGCCGATTCGGACTCAAGCGTTGGGGCCGATGTGGGCCGCGTGTCAGAGGGGGCGGTGCGTGCCGCTGCGGGGGGCTTGGGGGCTTGCACAGAGACGGTTTTGCCCAGGGCCACGTCGCGCAGGCGGATGTGTTCGGCCATCACTTTGGTCACATAGTCGCCACCGTCCACGGTGACAGCGCCCACATACAGGCGCAAGCCGCCTTCGATGCTGCCGGCGCGTTTGATGCAGTCTTGCAGCACCTGAACACCCACCCGCAGGTTGGACACCGGGTCGAATGCTGCCAAAGTGCCACCAAAGTCTTCGTATTTGTCGGTGTGCACACGGGTCAGCACTTGCATCAACCCTTGCGCGCCATAGGGGCTTTGGGAGAACGGGTTGAAGCGGGATTCAATGGCCATCACTGCAAGAATGAGGGTGGGGTCGAGTTTGATCTTTTCGCCGAGCGTGAAGGCTTCGGCCACCAACACACTCAAAGGCTCTGGCGCCACGCGGTATTTGCGAGACAACCAAAAAGCCAATTTGGCTTGAGGTTTGGGCAGGTCACTGGGTTGGGCAGCGGTGACCCGGTCCACGGCCTGGGGTTCGCTGAAAAACAGTGCGCTGTCTGGCTTGGCCTCTTGCCGCTCCAGCAGCAAGGTCAGCACACGGTGTTCCACCGCATCGCGCAAATCGTCTCGTGTGACCAGAACAATGGTCAGTGCCGCAATGGCCAGTCCCACCAGGGCGATGCCGTTGTGGGTGATGTCCATGGCAAACCGGATGGCCGCTTGCGCCCATTCTTTTGCCGCCAAAGCGGGGCGTTGGCTGGACGGGGTGGGGATATTCGCAATCATGGGGTGTCCTTTCGATGTGCGAGAGCCGGTGGGTTGACGCCTGATGGGTGGCGTAACGTTCGGCGGTGAGTGCCAAAAATGGGCACCTGCGGTGTCGGGCAAGGGGGTCTAGGGTTAACCCTTGTCGAATTTTTTGCGGATTTTAGGCACGAATAAATAGCCAGTCAATACTAAAGAATTTAATTCTTATATCAATTTAAGTCTTATGTGCTGGGCTTCTGTGCAAACGTGTGTGAAAAAAAGGCGGCGTGCGGTGTGACAATAGAGGGTTGCCCAGACGCCGCCCGATACCCGCGTGGTGCCAGGCCTTCTACCCCTATCAGTTGAGTTGTGTCGTGAAAAACGAAAGCCCCATTTCTGCCGGTGTCAAATCCCCTGATACCTCCTTGTTGGACCGTCTCACCGGTGGGGCATTCAGTGCGCCCACCACCGGCGAGCGCTCTGCCCGCGTTCGCGAGTGGTTGGCGACCGACCCCTCGCCCGAGCAGATGGCCGATGTGTTTCGGGAGATGTCCCACCGCGACAAAGGTGCTGCCAAACCTTTGAAAGAAAAACTCGACGATCTCAAGCGCCTGAAGGCCCAAGAAGCCGTGGCCGGCGAGTGGGCGGCGCGTGCCCAGGCGCTGCTGGCGCAAGACAGGTTGAACGTGGCCGATGCCTTGGCCTGGCAACGGGATGCCGCCAAAGCCGGTGCGCCGCTGTCTCGCGAGCCGCTGGCCGGGTTCAAAACCGCACTGACCGAACGTGTGAAAGCCATCGAAGACCTGCAACACCGCATCCAGGTAGAGCGCGAGGCCGCTGTGCTCCTGGCGCAGCGCATTGAAGTGATGTCCACCAAGCCCTTGCAAGACTCCACCCACGTCAGCACGGCGTTGGCCGCCGATGTGGCGCAGTGGGGCCAGCAGGCGCAGGGCTTGGCGGCTGACGTGCAATGGGGCAGCATTGACCCCCGTTTTGCCCCCATGCTGGACACCTCGCGTGCCCAATTGAATTTGGTGTGGCAAGCGTTTGATGCCGCGTTGCAGCAGGCGGTGGTGGCATTGGCAGACCCTGCCGCCGCCCTGCCCGCGGTGCCGGTGTGGGCCGATGAAATCCGCAAACACCGTGGCGAAGCGATTCCCGACAAAACCCTGCCCGCCATCAGCACCGAAGAACAACAGGCCTTGCGCGACAAAGCCGCTGCGGCGGTGGCCACGGTGGCCAAACAGCTGGCCGACAACTTGGCCCAGGGCCATGCCAAAGCCGTGCCCAAGCTGGCCGGTGAATTGCGGCAGGTGCTGAAAGAACACGCCCGTTGGTTGAGTGCCGAGACCGAGGGCCAAGCCCAGGCGTTGCTGGCACAAGCCGGTGACATGGAGGGGTGGCAGCGGTGGCGCGCCGATCAGCTGCGCCAGGAATTGGTCACCAAAGCCGAAGATCTGCTGAAGGTGCCCGAACCCCAACGCTTGGGCGGTCGGAAAATGCAGGAAGCCCTGCGTGCTTTGCGCGACAGCTGGAAGCAAATCGATCAAGGCGGACAGCCCAACCACGCACTGTGGAAGCGGTTTGACGAGGCCTGCACCCAGGCCCACAAGGTGGTGGAACTGTGGCTGGACCACATCAAAGCCGAGTCGGCTGCCCACCGGGCCCAACGCTTGGCCCTGGTCAAAGAATTGGAAGATTGGACGGCCACGCACCAAGGCAACACCGATTGGAAAGTCCAGGCCCGCGATTTGCACCGGTTTGCCGACGCCTGGCGCAACGGAGGCCACCTGGGTGAAAAGCAGTTTGCCGAACTGCAGCCCTTGTGGAAAGCCGCCCAGGCCAAAGCCCGTGCGCCGCTGGAGCAAGCCCAGGCCGACAATTTGGCCCAGCGCAAAGCCCTGATTGCCCAGGCCGAAGCCTTGGGCGCAGCCGAAGTGCTGCGCATGGACGCCGTGCGCGCGCTGCAACAGGAGTGGCAGCACTTGGCACAAGCCGTGCCCCTGGACCGCAAACACGAGCAAAAGCTGTGGGACGCGTTCCGTCAGCCCATCGATGCGGCGTTCCAGCGCAAAGACGCGGCCCGTGAAAAACAGGTTGCTGCCTTGAGTGAGCACGACCAGCACGTGTTGCACGCGTCACAAGCCTTGCAGGAGGCCAACGCCAGTGGCGACGCCCAGCGCATCCACCAGGCCATGGCGGCCTTGCAGCAGGCGTTGCACGCCACGCCCACACCTGCGGCGGCCAGTGCCTCTGCGCCCGCAGCCTCCGAAGCACCCGCTGCGGCAGACGACGGTGGCCCAGCCGGTGCAGACGCTGCCGAGGTTGTTGCCGCGCCAGCGCCAGTGCCCGCCCGCAAGCTCGTGGCCATGCGGGGTGACGACCGTCCAGGCATGAAGAAGGATTCACCTGCGGCCCCCGGGCGCGGTGCACCACGCCCTGGTGATCGGCGCGACGGCCCCGGCGGATTTGCCGGTCGACGCGATGGCGCAGCCCGCGACGGTTTCCGCGATGCCCGTGGCCCCCGAGAGGCCGATCACCGCCCCGATCGTGGGCCCCGCCTGGGTGACGCGGCCTTCCGTGCCCAGCGAGATGCGCTGGAGCATGCCCAGGCGTCTTTGAAAAAGCTGGCCGCACAAGCCCACGGCCAGTCGCTCACCCAATTGTTGGACGCCTGGCAGCACCGGGATGCTGAGCGGGTGCCCAACGCGGCAGAACTGGGCCCACGGGTCAACGCCGCCACGCGACAGGCATGGCAGCAAGCCCTGTCGGGCGCGCCTGTGACCGCAGAGGCGCAGGCCTTGCTGCGCTTGGAGATGGCCGCAGAGGTGCCGACCCCTGCCCAGCACCTGGATGCCCGCCGTGCGCTGCAACTGCAGATGCTGACCCGCCGCAACGACCCCACACCTGCCCAGACCTGGGGGCAAGACGCTGCCCGCGTGTTGTCCGGCGCATGGGATGAAGAGGCCAGCCGCCGCGCGCAACAGGCGCTGAAAGTGCTGCTGCGCAGAGTTTAATTCAATAGCTAAAAAACCAATGACATCAAGCGCTGGGTGCCATTTTTATGCTGAATCTTCGTGGGGGCTGTTGGGTGGCCCCTGCTGCGGGGGCTGCCCACCGCAGCACCTCCAGTCGAGGGGGGCTGCTGGTGGCATCCCAATCGCTCAACACACAGCGCTGACCGCCTTCGCCCAAGGGGTGGTCGGCGGCTTGGTGGGTGTGTCCGTGAACCAGTCGAATCGCCCCGTGGCGCTGTAACAGCAAGGTTGAGGCGCCAGGGTCTGCATCGGCCCATGGGGTGTCGGTGCCTTTGCGCTGCTCACTGGCCATTCGAATTTGGCGGGCCACCGCCAGCCGTTGTGACAGCGGTTGGGCCAGAAACTGGGCTTGCCAGGAGGGGGCACGCACTTGGCGGCGAAAGGTTTGGTAGTCGGTGTCGCCCAGGCACAACGCATCGCCATGGCTCAGCACCCAGCGTTCGTTGCCCAGCGTCAAGGTGCAGGGGTCTGACAGGCCTTGCATGCCCGTGGCGGCCAGCAGGCGCTTGCCCACCAGAAAATCCCGGTTACCAGCCATGAAATACACCGGCATGCGCTGGGTGGCGGCGTGGAGCGCTTGAACGCAGGCTTGGGGGAAAGCGGCTTCTTCAGTGGGGGCGTCCAGAAGGTCGTCGCCCACCCACACCTCAAACAGGTCACCCAATATGAACAGCGCGTCGCAAGACGCGTGTTGCATGTATGTGCGCCACGATTCAAAGGTGGCGGGTTCACTGGCCTGCAGGTGCAGGTCAGAGATGAAATCCACCGTGCGCCAGTGCCCGGGGGCTTGAACCGCGTCGAGCAGGTGCATGGTGGCGGGTGGCGTCAGAGCGCCACGGCCTTTTCAATCACCACGTCGGTCTTGGGCACGTTTTCATGGAAACCGCTGCGGCCTGTGGGCACTTTGCGAATGGCATCGACCACTTCGGTGCCCTTGACCACTTTGCCAAACACCGCATAGCCCCAGCCGCTGCCGGTGGGGGACGTGTGGTTCAGAAAACCGTTGTCGGTGACGTTGATGAAGAACTGGGCGGTGGCCGAGTGCGGGTCGTTGGTGCGGGCCATGGCCACGGTGTAGTTGTCGTTCTTCAGGCCATTGTTGGCTTCGTTGGTGATGGGCGCATCGCAGCCCTTTTGCTTCATGCCGGGTTCAAAGCCACCGCCTTGGATCATGAAGCCGTCCATCACGCGGTGAAAGACGGTGTTGTTGTAATGGCCTTTGGCCACATAGGCCAAAAAGTTTTCCACGGACTTGGGCGCTTTTTCAGCGTTCAGTTCCAGCGTGATGACGCCGTGGCCGGCGATGTGCAGTTCGACTTGGGGTTGGCTCATGTCAGTTCTCCAGGGTGGCTTTCAAAAGGGTGATGGGGGTTTTGGGTACGTCAGAAGGGAGCGGGCCGCCGGGGCCGGTGGGGGCAGATTTGATGGCATTGACCACGTCCATGCCCGCCACCACTTTGCCAAACACGGTGTAACCCCAGCTTTGTGCGCTGGGGTCCAGGAAGGCGTTGTCTTTCACGTTGATGAAAAACTGGGCGGTGGCCGATTGCGGGTCGTTGGTGCGCGCCATGGCAATGGTGCCCACGGTGTTGCGCAGGCCGCCGCTGGCCAGCGCTTCGCGGCCTTCGTGTGGCACGGGGGCGCGGGTGGCCTTTTGGGCGTAACCCGCATCAAAACCACCGCCTTGGATCATGAAGTTGTTGATGACGCGGTGAAACACCGTGCCGTCGTAGTGCTTGTCTTTCACATACTGCACAAAGTTGGCCACGGTTTTGGGGGCGTGATCGGGGTACAGCTCCAGGCGGATGTCACCTGCCGAGGTGCTCAAGGTCACCCGCACAGGGTCGGCGGCGTGCGCGGGCAGGCCCAGCGTAAGCAGGCAGGTGGACAACAGGGCGCCGGTCAAGGCCCCGATGGCGGTGCGGCGGCTGTGTGCAATGGGGTGTGTCATGGTGTGTCCGTGGGTGTGAGGGGTGTTGCAGGGCAGTGGTTGGCAAAAGGACTGAGCTCAGCGCCCACCCACGCTTTCTTGTGTGATCAGCCACTGGTCCCCCCGTTTGACCAATTTCAGGGTCTTGTGGCTGGAGACGGCCAGCTGATCGGCTTTGTAGCTTTGAATGAAGCCCACCGACGCGGTGGTGCCGTTCACTTGGGTGGTCAATTTTGACAAGGTCACCGTGATTTTGTTTTTGGACACGATGCGGTCGCGCCGCTCTTGCTCCCAGGCTTTGCGGCTGAGCCCCCCCGGCGGGTCGAAAGAAGGGGCATAGGCTGCCAAGTATTGCGCCATGTTCTTCTGGCTCCAAGCCCGGGCCCAGGCTTGCACGGCTTGTTGCACCTGTTGTGTTTGGGCTGGGGCTGATGCTGCTGCGGTCACCACTTTCGAAGGTGTTTGTGCGTCGGTTGGTGGGGTGCTGGCCTGGGTGTTGTCGGCCTGCGCCACCGGTTTGGGCGCAGGGCGTTTGAGTGTTTGGCTGGGTGTGCCAGACAGCACCGTGTCTTGCAACAGCCGCCACCCTTCCGGGTGCAGGGCCCAATATTGGCGTCTGATCACCCCCGTGGCTTGTCCGTTCACCGTTTCTTCAAACGTGGCCACCATGTTGTCGTTGGGGTCTTGCCATTTCAGCAGTGACAGTTGGGCAATGCCCAACTGCGCCGATGGGTGCGCCAGCAAGTCGCCCCCCCCGCTCTTTTGTACCAAGCCCACTTTGGTCAGGGCGGTTCGGTCGAACAACTGCGCAAATGCGTCCGGCGTGGCTTGGCTGCGTGCCTTTTGCCAAGACACGAGCACCGTGGCAAATGCCGTGGTGTCGCTTTGCAGCGCAGCTGGCGGCACCCACTGCAGTTGTTCCGCAATGACCACAGGTGTGGTGCGTGGGGCCACGAGGGCCAGCAAGCGGTCCATGTCGGGGTTGGACAACACCACGCACCCGTCTGAGGCCAATGGGGCCCGAACGTATTGCTGGGGAGGACTGCCGTGCAGCCAGATGCCACTGCCGGTTCGACCCCTTTGCACGTCCAGCGCGTTGGGGTAATTGATGGGCAAAGCCCCGGCGCCGTAGAACTCGGGCAGTGTCTTTTTTTCCCGCACCGACGTGATGTAGTAAGCCCCCAGCGGGGTTCGCCCATCGCCTTCCACCCGTTTGTTGATGCCCGATTTGCCCACCGAAATGAAGAAGTCCCCGATCAGCCGGAGTGTCGGTGGTGCAGTGCTTTCCCCCGTTTTGCCCGAAGAGGCGGTGTTTTCAAACAAATACAGCCGCGAACGCGAGGCATCCACCGCAATCGCATGCCGTGTTTGGGGCGACAGGGCCAAAAACTGGTGCGGTATGTGCCCGACTGGGGGGCGGTCGCGCAACGCCGTGAGGCGGGCCTGTGTTTCGGTGCGCAAAGCCGCCAGCTTCGCCGATGCACCGTCTGCCTGGGTCGCATCCGGTTGGCCCATGACCGCTTGGGGTTCGTACCGCAGCTTGAGCAGGTCGCCCCGCACCAAGTGCGCCAAGTGGAAGTTGGGGTGGTCACGTGTCAGGTTCTCTGCCTGTTGCAACGCCTGCTGAAAATCCCCGCGTTCAATGAACGAGAACACCTCCACCAAACGGGTTTCGGCGTTGCCTTTGGGGAGTTGTCCCGATGCCAAGATCTGCGCAGCCGACGTGGTGCCTGACGTCCGTGGCGGCAGGGGTGCGGGGGTGGCCACCGCGGTGCGTGCGGCGGGTGTGTGTGTACCGACCACCCCCGGTGTGCTGGGCGGTTTGAAGGGCCAAATGTCTTGGGGCCAGAGGCGAACAGCAATGGCAGTGCCACTGGCCACGATCAAAGCGATGGCTGCCCAAAAAAGTAAACGGCGTGTCAAATCAGAACGGCTTTGAAGAAAACAGGGCCCAAACGCTCAAGCGGCCCCTCGGGGCGATGCCTGTTTTGCCGGGTGTGAACGGCTGGCGGTCAGTTGCCGGAGCTTTCCCGGACGATCGTCCAACGGCCGTTTTGACGCATCATTTCCAGGGTCTTGCGGCTGTTGGCAACCAAGCTGCCGGCTTTGTAGTTCTGGCGGAAATCGACCGATGCTTTGCCGTCTGCCATTTTCACGTCGAAGTCGGACACTTCGACCGTGATGGCGCGCTTCGACACAATGCGGTCGGTGCGTTCGGCTTCCCATGCTTTGCGTGATTGTTTGCCTGGTGGGTCAAACTTGTCGCCGTAGGCACCCAGGTAGCCCGCCATGTCTTTGCCAGCCCATGCCTTGGCCCAGGCTTGAACCGCTGCAATCACTTCTTGTGTGCCTTCAGGGGGCTGCGCTGTCACTGGCGCTGCTGCCACCGGGGCTGGTGCGGGTTTTGTTGCCGCCAGTGCAGAGGGGGCGTTGGTGGGGGGGGCCGTGACGACGGGTTTCGCGGTGCGGGCCTCTGGGGAGAACAGGTTGCGGATCAATGCCAGCTTGGGTGGAACACCTGCATTGCTGCCATCCAGTTGCAAAGCCTTGCTGTAGGCCTGGCTGGCCAGCTTTGCGTACACATCACCCAGGTTTTCATGGGCGGTGGCGTAGCTGGGGTTGGTGCGTATCGCCATTTCAAGTGCCACGCGCGCCTTGTCGAACTGGCTCTGGCTGGCGTACAGCACGGCCAGGTTGTTGTACGGCTCGGGCAGTTCGGGGAATTCTTCGGTCAGTTTGACGAACGTGGCAATCGCTTCGTTGGCTTTTCCTGTTTCCGCCAGGATCACGCCTTTCAAAAAACGCATTTGCGGGTCGCGGGGTTTGGCCACCAGGAACTGGTCTACCTTGGCCATCGCCTCGGTGGGCTGACCGGCTTTGAGCAGACGGTTGACATCGGTGTAGTCGTCTGCCCACGCGAAGGGGGACCACAGCGCACCCAACAACAGCCCCACGGCAACGTGGGTCTGGACGGCGCGCGAGGGCTTGGGGCAAACGGTGTGTGTCATGTGGGTGGTGACGGATGGGGGGTGAACAGAGACCCGTACCCGGGCGATGCAGAGCGATCGTTTGAAAGGGCGGGCTGGGGGCAAAACGGGTTCTTTTCAGGCCGTTTTCAAGCCAAATCCATTGTATCTGAGGGCTTTCACGTCAAGCGTCTGTAAACCGCTGGGCATCGCGGTGTTGCATACTGCCGCGCTTTGGCGTGTGTTTGCTGCCCAAAGTTCCCTGCTTGGCTGGGCGGCCCGACATCTTTTTTCGTTTTGTCCCTATGAGTTTGCGCATTCACAACACGCTCACCAAGCGTGTGGAGCCTTTTGAGCCTTTGCAACCCGGTCATGTGCGCATGTATGTGTGCGGCATGACCGTGTACGACCTGTGTCACCTGGGCCATGCGCGCTCCATGGTGGCGTTTGATGTGGTGCAACGGTGGTTGCGTGCCAGTGGCTACGCCGTGACTTACGTGCGAAATGTCACGGACATTGACGACAAAATCATCCGCCGGGCCCAACAAAACCAAGAAACCATTCGTTCGTTGACCGACCGAATGGTGGACGCCCTGCACCAGGATGCCGATGCGTTGGGCATTGAGCGCCCCACCCATGAACCCCGTGCCACCCAATATGTGCCCGACATGGTGGGCATCATTCAAAAACTGGAATCGCGTGGGCTGGCCTACCGCTCAGCTGACGGGGATGTGAACTACGCCGTGCGTGGCTTTGAAGGCTACGGCAAATTGAGCGGCAAAAGCGTGGACGAATTGCGGGCGGGTGAGCGTGTGGCCGTCAACGATGGCAAACACGACCCGCTGGACTTTGTGCTGTGGAAAGCCGCCAAACCCGACGAGCCTGCCGATGCGAAATGGGCCAGTCCCTACGGAGAGGGCCGCCCAGGTTGGCACATCGAGTGTTCGGCCATGGGTTGCCAGCTGTTGGGCGAGAGTTTTGACATCCACGGCGGTGGTGCCGACCTGCAATTCCCGCACCACGAGAATGAAATTGCCCAGTCCGAAGGGGCGCACGGCAAAGCGTTGGCCCGTTTTTGGATGCACAACGGGTTTGTGCGTGTGGACAACGAAAAAATGTCCAAAAGTCTGGGCAACTTCTTCACCATCCGCGAGGTGCTGGAAAAGTTCGATGCCGAGACCGTTCGGTTTTTCATCATTCGGGCCCATTACCGCAGTGCGCTGAATTACAGCGATGTGCACCTGGACGACGCACGCGGGGCATTGAAGCGTTTGTACACGGCCTTGTCGGGTGTCAACGACGTGCCGGTGGTGGTGCCTGATTGGGCCTCAGGGCCCGCCGCCAAATTCAAGGCTGCCATGGACGAAGACTTCGGCACACCCGAAGCCGTGGCTGTGTTGTTTGAGTTGGCGTCCGAGGTCAACCGCACGCACGCCAGAGACAGCGCCGGGTTGTTGAAGGTGCTGGGGGGGCATTTGGGTTTGCTTCAGCAAGACCCTGCTGCTTTCTTGAAAGCAGGGCAGGGGCTGGATGAAGAGGCCATTGAGCGCCACATTGCCGATCGGCAGGCGGCCAAAGCAGCCCGGAATTACACATTGGCTGATGACATTCGCAAGCAGCTGTTGGCTCAGGGCGTGGTTCTGAAGGATGGCCCTGCGGGCACCGTGTGGGAGCGTGCATGAGTCCGTCGCTTGCAAGTCCCGTCACGGTTTTGGGGGCTGAGCCCAGTTACTGGACGCAGGCGTGCCGCCACTTGTCAGCCAAAGACCGGGTCATGAAAAAGCTGATTTTGGCTCACCCCAAAATGACGCTCCAGTCCCGGGGTGACGCCTTCACCACCCTGGCGCGCAGCATTGTGGGGCAGCAAATTTCAGTGAAAGCGGCGCAATCGGTGTGGCTGCGCCTGGTTGCTTTGGTGGACGACGTGAACCCTGCGGCCGTCTTGCGACTGGCCCCCGAAGACATGCGTGCAGCGGGATTGAGTGCCCGCAAGGTCGAGTATGTGCATGCCTTGGCCACCGAATTTGCCCAAGGGCCTCTGCAAGGCACCGATTGGGCTGCCGCAGACGACGAAGAGATCATTCGGCAGTTGGTGGCTGTGCGGGGCGTGGGGCGCTGGACCGCCGAGATGTTCTTGATTTTTCACCTGCAACGGCCCAATGTCTTGCCTCTGGACGATGCAGGGTTGGTCAACGGCATCAGCCGTGCCTACTACTCCGGTGAGCCCGTCAGCCGCAGCGACGTCCGGGAGCTGGCGCGCGCTTGGTCACCCTACGCCACCGTGGCCACTTGGTATATTTGGCGCTCGTTGGAAGCGGCGCCCGTCATGCACTGAGACCGGCCACACACCGTTCAAACCCTTGCGGCCCACTTCGCACCCAGCGAGCGTGGCGCACACCCCAGGAGCACATCTTTGGCCAAAAGAAATTACCTCGACTTTGAGCAACCCATTGCCGAGCTTGAGACCAAAATCGAAGAGCTTCGGTACGTTCAAACAGAATCTGCCGTTGATATTTCAACGGAAATTGACCAGCTGGCGAAAAAAAGCCAGCAGCTGACCAAAGACATTTACAGCGATCTCAGCCCGTGGCAAATCACCAAAATTGCCCGCCACGCCGATCGGCCCTACACATTGGACTATGTGCGTGAAATTTTCACGCACTACGTGGAGTTGCACGGGGACCGACATTTTTCTGACGATTTGAGCATCGTCGGCGGTTTGGCACGGTTCAATGGTCAACCTTGCATGGTGCTGGGCCAGCAAAAGGGCCGTGACACCAAAGAGCGTGCACTGCGCAACTTTGGCATGACCAAGCCCGAGGGCTACCGCAAGGCCCTGCGGTTGATGAAGCTGGCCGAGAAATTTGGTTTGCCGGTGTTCACCTTTGTGGACACACCCGGTGCTTACCCCGGTATTGACGCCGAGGAGCGGGGGCAATCGGAAGCCATCGGGCGGAACATTTTCGAAATGGCCCAGTTGGAGGTGCCCATCATCAGCACCATCATTGGCGAGGGCGGTTCGGGTGGCGCATTGGCCATTTCCGTGGCCGACCAAGTGTTGATGCTGCAGTACTCCGTGTATTCCGTCATCAGCCCTGAGGGTTGCGCGTCCATTTTGTGGAAGACCAGCGACAAAGCCCAGGATGCCGCCGAAGCGCTGGGCATCACCGCCCACCGCCTCAAGGCCATGGGTTTGGTGGACAAAATTGTGAGCGAGCCAGTGGGCGGTGCGCACCGCGACCACAAACAAATGGCAGCGTTTTTGAAGCGTGCCTTGGGTGACGCCTGGCGGCAGCTGACCGATTTGAAAACAGGCGAGTTGATTGACCGCCGTTATGCCCGCTTGCAAAGTTATGGCCGTTTCACCGACACCAAGGCCGATCACAAATCGGATGGCAAAGCCGGCCGCGTGCGCTGACGCAGCAGGCCACCCGCCACCTGTGCCTTCAGACATTCAGAAGGCTTTGCGTGGTTGGGCTCAACGGCATTTGTCGGACAAGCCCACGCCGTCACGCCCTGTGGCGGTGGCCTTGAGCGGCGGGGCAGATTCGGTGGCCTTGCTCATGGCCGGGCGGGCGGTCTGGCCCGGCTGTGTGGTGGCGCTTCATGTGAACCACGGCTTGCAAGCCGCCGCGTCGCAATTTGAGGTGTTGTGCAAGCTGCTTTGCGAGGCACAACAAGTGCCTTTGCTTTCCGCTTGGGTGCTGGTGCCGCGCGAGGTGGGGACCAGCCTGGAGGCGGAAGCCCGCCGTGCCCGTTACGCGGCTTTGGCCCAATCCGCCACTGCCTTTCAGGCCCAAGCGGTGTTGCTGGGACAACACGCAGACGATCAAGCCGAAACCGTGTTGCTGGCCTTGACCCGTGGCGCTGGCATGCCTGGGCTGGCCGGTATGGGGGAGCGCAGCGTCAAACACGGCGTGTTGTTTGGACGGCCGTTTTTGGCGCTCCGTGCGGGCATGCTGCGCCGGTGGGTGCAGCAATTGGGCGTGGCATTCGCTGACGATCCCAGCAACCTGGACCAACGCCACACCCGAAACCGCATACGGCACAGCGTTTTGCCCGGCGTGCTCCAGTCATTCCCGTCGGTGGTGGACACGCTGGCCCGCACGGCACGCCACGCGGCCGAAGCGGCGGGCCTGTTGAGCGATTTGGCGGCATCCGATTTGGCGCTTCTGGGCAACCCACCTTTGCTAAAGGGGCTGCAAGCCCTGTCGCGCGCCCGGCAAGCCAACGCGCTGAGGCACTGGTTGCAAGCCAGTGCGGGCGCGGCCCCCAGCACCGCCCAGTTGGACGAGTTGCTGAACCAGGTGGCCCACTGCACCACCCGTGGACATGGCATTCACCTCAAGGTGTCGGTGGGGCATGTGCACCGTGTGGGCGGCTCTTTGCGGTACACCCCAGAATAGCGGCCGTACTTTTGAGGCATAATCGTGGGATTGGAGTGGTGACCGAGTGGCCGAAGGTGCTCCCCTGCTAAGGGAGTATGGGGTGTAGAGCCTCATCGAGGGTTCGAATCCCTCCTGCTCCGCCAAGATAACCTGCTGCAGCGCAAGCTGCAGCGGGTTTTTCTTTGCCTGTTTGCAGTGTCTCAGCCGCCCACTTCACCCGCCGCCCACCCGCTGCGCACCGCGCCTTCAAGCGTGGCGGGGTAGGGGCCTGCCACATGGTCGCCTGCGGCCACCAAGCCGGGGGCCAGCCACATGGCGG
Source organism: Burkholderiaceae bacterium (assembly GCA_049653005.1). Taxonomy (GTDB): domain Bacteria; phylum Pseudomonadota; class Gammaproteobacteria; order Burkholderiales; family Burkholderiaceae_C; genus UBA2334. The sequence goes on from JBASFL010000044.1 coordinate 45,880, forward strand.
GCCTTTGCAAGCCGGGTGTGCAGGCGAAGGTGGCCCGCTTTTCCACCACGGTTTTCAGCGGTGTCACGGCCCACCCCAATTGCGCTTGCGCCTGTGCACACACCTGGTTTTCCAGGGTTTGGGCATCGCCCACGCTGGCGCTGACCACAAACGCCAACAGCCCCTTGGGGCCGCCCAACCAAGAGCGGTCAAAAACAAACTGGCCTGGGTGCTGTGCGCTGGGCCACAGCGCGGTCATGGGTTGGGGCAGCACATGGGGGCCGGCGGCGCCCTGGTGCCAGGCGTACACGGTGGCGATGGGCTCAAACGCCAGGCCTTCGGTGTGGGCCAGCCAGTCGTGCTGGGCAGGGCTGGGGTTTCCGTCATTGATAGCTGACAACGCTTTACTGATAAGCGCTGGGGCCTGTTTTTGTTCTGAATTTGCCCACACCACGTGGTCAAACCCTTCGCCGTTGACTTCCCAGCCACCAGGGGGGCTCGGCACCAGGCTGTGCACGCGCTGGCCCAGGCGCAGGTCGGCGGGGTGGGGCAGGGTGCTGAGCCAGCGCACGGCCGCTTCGGGGAACAGTGTGCCCAAATCCACCCGGGGCAACAGCAGGTCAGAACCACCGGGCACGCCAAACAGCGCGTCTTTCAGCACCCGCAGAAACACCTGGCCACTGGCCCGCTCGGCGGGGGTGTTCAGGGCCGACACACACAGCGGGTCGATGAAGTGGCGCCGCAAGCCCGCGGGCAGGCGCGCGCACAACTCCGCCACGCTGGTGTGGGGCGCGCAGGTGAAGCCCCCCAGCTGCCACCGGGTGGCCGTGGCCAGCAGGGCCAGCTTGTCGGCCCACGACCATCCCTGGGCTTGCAGCACACCCCCCAGCACCGCCAGGGGCAGGCGGGCGTTCAGCCACGCGGGCACGCCGGGCCAGTGCGGCAGGCGCAGGCCTTGACCCCTTGGGTCCACCAAGGCCAGGGGCGTGCGCAGCAGGGCGGTGCTCGTGTCCACGCCCACCAGGGCCATCAGCCGCAAGGTGTCGGTGTAGGCACCGATGAGGATGTGTTGGCCGTTGTCCACCGGGGTGACGGTGCCGTCGGGCAGGGTGAGGGGCAGGCTGCGGGCGCGGCCACCCCAATGGCGGCTGGCTTCAAACACGGTGACGCGGTGGCCGTCTTGGGCGGCACGCACCGCGGCTGCCAACCCGGCCCAGCCGCCGCCGACCACGGCAACCCGTTTGGGCGCGGTCACAGGTGGCCCAGGGCCTGCACCTTCCAGGCCAGCCACAGCTTGCGCAAGGGGGTGAGGGCGATGCGCTGGTGCAGCACCTGGAATTGTTCGTGCTCGATTTCGCGCAGCAGCGTGCGGTAAATGCTGGCCATCATCAGCCCGGGCTTTTGGCTGCGGCGGTCGGCGGCGGGCAGGAGGGCCAGGGCTTGGTCGTACAGGCCGTGTGCACGCTCGGCCTGGAAACGCATGAGGGCCACGAAGCGGTCAGAGTGCGTGCGCTTCAGTATTTCGTGGGCCTTCACGTCGAAGCGCTGCAACTCGTTCACCGGCAGGTAGATGCGGCCGCGCAGCGCGTCTTCGCCCACATCGCGGATGATGTTGGTGAGCTGAAACGCTTGGCCCAGCGTGTGGGCGTAGGCGGTGGTGGCGGAGTCGGTCTTGCCAAAAATGCTGGCCGACACCTCGCCCACCACGCCCGCCACAAGGTGGCAATAGCGCTGAAGGCCGGGGTAGTCCAGGTAGCGGGTTTGGCCCAGGTCCATCTGGCAGCCTTCGATCACCGCTTGCAACTGGTCTTGCCGTATGCCGTAGGGCCCGGTGTGGGGCATCAGCGCCTGCATCACCGGGTGGGTGGGCTGGCCTGCGTAGGCTTGGGCCACCTCGTGTTGCCACCACGCCAGTTTTTGCTGGGCCACGGCGGGGTCGGCCACGTCGTCCACCACGTCGTCTACTTCGCGGCAGAAGGCGTAAAACGCGGTGATGGCCCAGCGCCGGGGCTTGGGCAGGAACAGGAAGGCGTAATAAAAGCTGCTGCCCGAGGCGGCGGCTTTTTGTTGGACGTAGTCTTGCGGGCTCATGCGGTGTGTGGGGTTGGCAGAGTGTAGTCAGCGCGGGAGATCTGGGCCTTTCAGGCCATGCGCCACGCGCGCCACAGCAGCAGGGGCACGTCGGCCACGCCCAGCTTGGGTCGGTGCTGCCAGGTGCGGTGTTGCAGGGCACGGGCCTTGTCGGCAATGCGCAGCCCGCCTTGCACCACCAGCCGAAGCTCCCAGCCCGCACGGCCGGGCACTTGGCGGCAGAGTTTTGAGCCTTTTTGCATGCTGGCGCTTGCCTGGTATAGCAAGTCAGCTACCAATTTTTCCATTACGTGCTGGGTTGTTTCAGCGGGGCTGGCACCGGGGGCGAAATCGGCGTGGGTCAGTCCGGCGGCTTGCAGTTCGGCCAGGGGCAGGTAGTGGCGCTGGCGGGGCAAGTCGCGGCTGAGGTCTTGCCAGAAGTTGATGAGTTGCAGCGCGGTGCAAATGTGGTCGCTTTGCGCCAGCAGCGCGGGCTGGGTGATGCCGTACAGGTGCAGCAGCAACCGCCCCACGGGGTTGGCCGACAGGCGGCAGTAGTCCAGCAGCTCGGCGTGGTGGGCGTAATGCTGGCCGCTGGCGGTGCGGTGCACGTCTTGCTCAAAGGCGCTCAGCAGGTCGTGCAGCAGGTTCAACGGCAGCTGGTGCGTGTGTATGTGCTGTGCCAGCGGGCCAAACACCCCGGGCCAGCGGGCGTGGGGGCCTTGGGGGTGTTGCGCGGCATGGTCCAAGGCTTGGCGGTAGGCGGCCAGGTCGGCCAGGCGTTGCGGGGCGGGGGCATCGCCCTCGTCGGCGATGTCGTCGGCCGTGCGGGCAAACCAATAAATGGCGGCAATCACCGGGCGCAGGTGTGGCGGGCACAGCCAGGACGCGACCGGAAAGTTTTCTTCGTGTGCAACACCCGTTTTCATGGGGGTGATTGTCCACACCCGGCTGGCAGGGTTTGCGACACACGGCGCGTGCTTGGTTTATCATTCTTTTACTAACCCGTTGGTCAGTAACGTTTAGCCGCCTGCACCAACCCACCTTTTGGGAGCCTTGGCCATGCGTCCGTTTCAACCCCGTTTGCCCCTTACCTTGCTGGCCGTGGCCGCTGTGTTGGCGGCGTGTTCCAAGCCCGAGCCGGTGCAAGACCCCGTGCGCGCCGTGAAGGTGGTGCAAGTGGGCCCGCAGGCGGCCGAGTTCCAGGCCGAATACGCGGGCGATGTGCGGGCCCGCAGTGAGTCGCGGCTGGGCTTTCGGGTGGGCGGCAAACTGTTGGCGCGCAGCGCCGAGGTGGGCCAGCGGGTGAAGTCGGGCCAGGTGCTGGCCCAGCTGGACCCCACCGATTTGCAACTGGCCGCCCAGGCCGCTGGCGCCCAGGTGCAAGCCGCCCAAACCCAGTACGACCTGGCGGTGGCCGATTTCAAACGCTACAGCGAGCTTCGGGCGCAAAACTTCATCAGCAGCGCCGAGCTGGAGCGCCGCGACACCACCCTGAAAGCCGCCAAAGCTGCGCTCGACCAAGCCAAAGCCCAAGGCAGTGTGCAGGCCAACCAAAAGGGGTACGCCACCCTGGTGGCCGACAAACCCGGTGTGGTGGTGGCCGTGGAGGCCGAACCCGGCCAGGTGCTGAGCGCAGGCACCCCCGTGGTGCGCCTGGCTTACGACGGCCCGCGCGACGTGGTGGTGACCGTGCCCGAGCAACGCGCCGCCACCGTGGCGCCCGGCATGCCCGCCACCGTGCGGCTGTGGGCCGGTGGCCCAGGCCTGCCGGCGAAAGTGCGCGAGGTGTCGGCCAGCGCCGACCCGGTGTCGCGCACCTTTGCCGTGAAAGTGGCGCTGGCCGACAGCGCCCACGCGGCCTTGGGGGCCACGGCCTACGCACACATCCATGCCCCGGCGGGTGCGGCGGTGCCGTTGCTCAAGTTGCCCACCAGCGCCTTGCGCCAGCAGGGCCAGGGCTCGGCGGTGTGGTTGTTTGACCCCGCCACCCGCACCGTGAAAAGCCAGCCGGTGGTGGTGGCCACGGCCGATGGCAACCAGGCCGTGATCGCCTCGGGCCTGAAAGGCGGCGAGCAGGTGGTGGTGGCCGGTGTGCACGTGTTGACCGATGGGCAGGCCGTGACGCTGTTCCAGGAAAAAATGGAGCCAAAACAGGACCCAGCGCTTGCTGGTATTGACAAGTCTGCTACCGCTGTGAAGGCCCAGCCATGAGCGCGCACGAACCCCAGAACCCCAAGCCGGGTTTCAACCTGTCCAAGTGGGCGCTGGAGCACATCCCGCTTACCCGCTATCTGATGGTGGTGCTGATGCTGCTGGGCGTGGCCGCCTATTTCCAGCTGGGGCAAGACGAAGACCCGCCGTTTGCCTTCCGCGCCATGGTGGTGCGCGCCTACTGGCCCGGTGCCACGGCCCAGCAAATGGCCGAGCAGGTGGCCGACAAGCTGGAGAAAACGCTGCAAGAGGTGCCTTACGCCGACAAGATTCGCAGCTATTCCAAGCCCGGTGAGACGCTGATCATTTTTCAGGTGAAAGACAACACCAAGCCCACCGAAATCAACCAGACCTGGTACACGGTGCGCAAAAAAATGGGCGACATGCGCGCCACTTTGCCCCAGGGCGTGCTGGGCCCGTTCTACAACGACGAGTTTGGCGACGTGTTCGGCGTGATCTACGCCCTGCAAGGCGAGGGGTACACCCACGCCGAGCTCAAAACCCTGGCCGACGACGTGCGCCAGCAGTTGCTGCACGTGAAAGACGTGAACAAAGTCGAGCTGTTTGGGGTGCAAGACGAAAAGCTGTTCATTGAAATTTCGCAGCGCCGCCTGGCCACGCTGGGGCTGGACATGAACGCCGTGCTGGCCCAGCTGGGCCAGCAAAACGCCGTGGAGTCGGCCGGTGCGGTGCAAACCCCGCTGGACGTGGTGCAGGTGCGCGTGGGCGGGGCGTTTGCGTCGCCCGAGCAACTGCGCGCCATGCCCATTCGCAGCGCCACCGGGGCCCAACTGCGCCTGGGTGACATCGCCGAAGTGCGCCAGGCCTACGTGGACCCCCCGTCGGTGAAGGTGCGCCACCAAGGGCGCGACGTGATTGCCCTGGGCATTTCCATGACCAAGGGCGGCGACATCATCGCCCTGGGCAAAGCCCTGAAAGTGGCCACCGACAAAGTGGTGCGCGACCTGCCCGCTGGCGTGACGCTGGAGCAGGTGCAAGACCAGCCACAGGCTGTTACCCGCTCCATCAACGAGTTTTTGAACGTGCTGATCGAGGCCGTGGTCATCGTGCTGGCGGTCAGTTTCCTGAGCCTGGGGCTGCACAAAAACCCCAACGGGCGTGGCCTGCGCAGCTTCACGCTGGACGTGCGGCCTGGCCTGGTGGTGGGCATCACCATTCCGCTGGTGCTGGCGGTCACGTTTTTGGCCATGCAGTACTGGGGCATTGGCTTGCACAAAATTTCCCTGGGCTCGCTCATCATCGCCTTGGGGCTGCTGGTGGACGACGCCATCATTGCCGTTGAAATGATGGTGCGAAAGCTGGAAGAGGGCTATTCCATGTTCCGCGCCGCCACCTTCACCTGGGACGCCACGGCCATGCCCATGCTGACGGGCACGCTCATCACCGCCGCCGGTTTCTTGCCGATTGGCATGGCCAAATCGACGGTGGGTGAATACACCTTTGCGATTTTTGCCGTCACGGTCATCGCGCTGGTGGTGTCGTGGTTTGCGGCGGTGGTGTTTGTGCCCTACTTGGGCGTCACGTTTCTGAAGGTGAAGCCGCACCTGGGCGACACGCAAGAGGTGTTTGACGGCCCGTTCTACGGGCGCTTTCGGGCGCTGGTGAACGCGTGTGTGAAACACCGCTGGCTCACCATCGGGGCCACGGTGCTGTTGTTTGCGTTGGGCATTGCCGGCATGGGGAAGGTGCAGCAGCAGTTTTTCCCCGATTCCAACCGCCCTGAAATTTTGGTGGACCTGTGGTTGCCCGAGGGCAGCAGCTTTGCCGAAAACGAAGCGGTGGCCCGCCGTGTGGAAGCCCGTCTGGTGCAAGAGCCGGGCGTGAGCACCGTCAGCACCTGGGTGGGGTCGGGCGTGCCACGCTTCTATTTGCCGCTGGACCAAGTGTTCCCGCAGACCAACGTGACCCAAATCATTTTGGTGCCCCAAGACTTGAAAACCCGCGAGGTGCTGCGCAAGCAAGTGCCCGCCATGCTGGCGCAAGAGTTCCCCGAGGTGCGGGGTCGCGTCAAGCTGCTGGCCAACGGCCCGCCGGTGCCTTACCCCGTGCAGTTCCGCGTGGTGGGGCCTGACCCGTTGGTGTTGCGCGAATTGGCCGACAGCGTGAAAACCGTGATGCGTGCCAACCCCAACACCCGCGGTGTGAACGACAACTGGAACGAGTCGGTGAAAAGCATCCGGCTGGAAGTGGACCAGGACAAAGCCCGCGCCTTGGGCGTGAGCAGCCAGTCCATTGCGCAAACCGCCCGTGCCGCGTGGAGCGGCGTGACGGTGGGCCAATACCGCGAGGGCGACAAACTCATCGACATCGTGCTGCGCCAGCCATTGGCCGAGCGAGACGCCATCAGCGACCTGGGCAACGCCTACCTGCCCACGGCCAGCGGCAAAAGCATTCCGCTGTTGCAGATTGCGACGCCCGTGTTTGGCTGGGAGCCGGGTGTGATGTGGCGCGAGGGCCGCGAATACGCCATCACCGTGCAGGCCGACGTGGTGGAGGGCTTGCAAGGCGCCACGGTCAGCAACGAGGTGCTGCCCGAGCTGAAAAAACTGGGCCAGCAGTGGCGCGAACGCGGCCTGTTGGGCTACGAGGTGCAGGTGGCGGGTGCGGTGGAGGAAAGCAGCAAGGGTTCGTCGTCGATTGCGGCGGGTGTGCCCGTGATGCTGTTCATCACCTTCACGCTGCTGATGCTGCAACTGCACAGCTTCAGCCGCGCCATGCTGGTGTTTCTCACCGGGCCGTTGGGGCTGGCAGGGGTGGCGGGGGCGCTGTTGCTGTTGAACCGGCCGTTTGGTTTTGTGGCTTTGCTGGGGGTGATCGCGCTGATGGGCATGATCATGCGCAACTCGGTCATCCTGATTGACCAGATCGAGCAAGACCGTGCCCGGGGCGTGCCCGCCTGGGAGGCCATCGTCGAATCCGCTGTGCGCCGCATGCGCCCCATCGTGCTGACCGCTGCGGCGGCGGTGCTGGCCATGATTCCGCTGTCGCGCAGCGTGTTCTGGGGGCCCATGGCCGTGGCCATCATGGGGGGGCTGATCGTGGCCACCCTGCTGACCCTGTTGGCCTTGCCCGCCATGTACGCGGCGTGGTTCCGGGTCAAGCCGGTGGCAGCGGATAGAATCGTGGGTTGACCGAACGGGGGTTGACAGCCTGTCCCAGTGGCAGCTGCCAGCCCCGGTGAATACCCGCGCGGGTGGCGAAATTGGTAGACGCACCAGGTTTAGGTCCTGACGGTGGCAACACTGTGGGGGTTCGAGTCCCCCCCCGCGCACCAAAACATTTGTAGCGAAAAGCCCAGGCTGAACAAGCAGTAACTGGGCTTTCATTTCCATTTTTTAGGAGATATCACATGGCCGTGACCGTTGAAACCCTGGACAAGCTCGAACGCAAAATGACGCTCGCGCTGCCCATGAATGCCATCAAAAATGAGGTGGAAACCCGCCTCAAGCGCATGGCCCGCCAGGTCAAGATGGACGGCTTCCGTCCAGGCAAAGTGCCCTTCAACGTGGTGGCCCAGCGTTATGGCTACTCCGTGCACTACGAAGTCATGAACGACAAAGTGGGTGAAGCCTTTGCGGTGGCCGCCAACGAAGCGCAACTGCGCGTGGCCGGCACCCCCCGCATTTCTGAAAAAGAAGGCGGCGCTGACGGTGAAATGCTGTTTGACGCGGTGTTCGAGGTGTTCCCCGACGTCAAAATCGCCGACTTGGCTTCTGCCGAAGTGGAAAAAACCGCTGCTGAAGTCAGCGACGCAGCCATCGACAAGACCCTGGACATCCTGCGCAAGCAGCGCCGCACCTTCGCGCAGCGCGCCATGGACGCAGGTGCCCAAGACGGCGACCGCGTGACCATCGATTTCGAAGGCAAGATCGACGGCGAACCCTTCGCCGGTGGCAAAGCAGCCGGGTTCCAGTTCCTGGTCGGCGAAGGCCAGATGTTGAAAGAATTCGAAGATGCCGTGCGTGGCATGAAGTCTGGCGAAAGCAAGACCTTCCCCTTGGGCTTCCCTGCCGACTACCATGGCAAAGACGTGGCAGGCAAAACCGCTGACTTCCTCGTCACGGTCAACAAGATCGAAGCCGCCCACGTGCCCGAAGTGAACGAGGCATTGGCCAAGTCCCTGGGCATTGCCGACGGCACCGTCGACGGTTTGCGCGCCGACATCCGCAAAAACCTGGAGCGTGAAGTCAAATTCCGCCTGCAAGCCCGCAACAAACAAGCCGTGATGGATGCCCTGGTGGCCAAGGCCGAGTTGGACTTGCCCAAGGCCAGCGTCCAGTCTGAAATGGAACGCCTGGTGCAAGCCGCCCGCGCCGACCTGAAGCAACGCGGCATCAAAGACGCCGACACCGCGCCCATCCCCGAAGAAATGTTCACCGCACAGGCCGAGCGCCGTGTGCGCCTGGGCCTGGTGGTGGCAGAGCTGGTGCGCGCCAACAGCTTGCAAGCCACGCCCGAGCAGTTGAAGGCACACATCGACGAGTTGGCCGCCTCTTACGAGAAGCCTGCTGACGTGGTGCGTTGGTACACCACCGACGACCGCCGCATGGCCGAAGTGGAAGCGATCGTGATTGAAAACAACGTGACCGAGTTCGTGTTGGCCAATGCCAAAGTGGTGGACAAAACCATTGGGTTCGACGAGCTGATGGGCCAGGCCTGATCACGCGCCGGTTGATCCGTTGCCCGCGCGCGGGTGCTGTGTCAACCCACACAAAAAGGGCGGCCTGGTGCCGCCTTTTTTGATTCCCGGCCTTGCAACGGGGGGCGATGGCCACAACTGCAAGGCGACTTGGGCATTTCGGTAAAGTAGCGTTGTCACGCATTTGGAGAACACATGAGCGCACTGAACGTTGAAGCCTTGGGCATGGTGCCCATGGTGATTGAGCAGTCTGGCCGCGGCGAGCGGGCCTATGACATTTATTCACGCTTACTCAAAGAGCGCGTGATTTTTCTGGTGGGCCCCGTGAACGACCAGAGCGCGAATTTGGTGGTGGCCCAGCTGCTGTTTTTGGAAAGTGAAAACCCCGACAAAGACATTTCGCTGTACATCAACTCCCCTGGGGGTTCGGTCAGCGCTGGCATGGCGATTTTCGACACCATGAACTTCATCAAGCCTGATGTGTCCACCCTGTGCACCGGCATGGCCGCCAGCATGGGCGCGTTTTTGTTGTCGGCGGGTGCCAAGGGCAAACGGTTCTCGTTGCCCAACTCCCGTGTGATGATTCACCAACCTTTGGGCGGTGCCCAAGGGCAAGCCACCGACATTGAAATTCACGCCCGCGAAATCATCCGTTTGCGCGCTGAATTAAACAAAATGTTGGCCGATCACACCGGCCAGCCGCTGGACAAAATCGAGCGTGACACCGAGCGTGACTACTTCATGTCTGCCGATGAAGCCCAGGCGTATGGTTTGGTTGACAAAGTGATTGCCAAGCGCGGCGCGCCCTGATTGGCCTTCGCACACGGTTTCTGACCGTTTTTTCATGCAACGCCCGGCCACTCATGAGCCGGGCCCATGCCTTTTGTAGGGATCGACATGGCCGATAAAAAAGGCACTTCTGGCGAAAAAACGCTGCATTGCTCTTTCTGTGGCAAGAGCCAGCACGAAGTCAAAAAACTGATTGCCGGGCCTTCGGTGTTCATTTGTGATGAATGCATCGACTTGTGCAACGACATCATCCGGGACGAGCTGCCTGGCCTGGGTGCCACCGCCGATGCCGGCGGTACCGATGGTTTGCCCATTCCCGCCGAAATCAAACAAAACCTCGACAACTACGTCATCGGTCAGGAAACGGCCAAGCGCGCCCTGGCCGTGGCTGTTTACAACCACTACAAGCGTTTGCGCCACAAGGAGCACGCCAAAAAAGACGACGTGGAACTCGCCAAAAGCAATATTTTGTTGGTGGGGCCCACAGGCTCGGGCAAAACCCTGTTGGCCCAGACTCTGGCGCGCATGCTGAATGTGCCGTTCGTGATGGCCGACGCCACCACGCTGACCGAGGCCGGTTATGTGGGTGAAGATGTGGAAAACATCATCTCCAAGCTGCTGCAGACCTGCAATTACGACGTGGCCAAGGCCCAGCAGGGCATCGTGTACATCGACGAAATCGACAAAATCACACGCAAGGCCGACAACCCTTCCATCACGCGTGACGTGTCGGGTGAAGGCGTGCAGCAGGCGCTGCTGAAAATGGTGGAAGGCACCATGGCCTCCATCCCCCCTCAGGGCGGCCGGAAACACCCGAACCAAGACTTTTTGCAGGTGGACACCACCAACATCCTGTTCATTTGCGGCGGGGCGTTTGCTGGCATAGAAAAAATCATCGAAAACCGCACTGAAGCGTCCGGTATCGGTTTCAGCGCCGCCGTGAAAAGCAAAAAGCAGCGCAGCATTTCCGAGGCTTTCAAAGAAATCGAACCGGAAGACCTGATCAAATTCGGGCTGATCCCTGAATTGGTGGGGCGTTTGCCCGTGGTGGCTGCGCTGGACGAACTCACCGAAGATGCTTTGGTGGAAATTCTCACCCAGCCGCGCAACGCGGTGGTCAAGCAATTTTCAAAATTGCTGTCACTGGAGGGGGCTGAACTGGAAGTGCGCCCCTCCGCACTGAAGGCCATCGCACGCAAAGCACTGGCCCGTAAAACGGGTGCCCGAGGCTTGCGCTCGATTCTTGAGCAGGCCTTGATCGACACCATGTTTGATTTGCCGAGCTCCCAAAACGTGGAGAAGGTGGTGGTTGACGATTCCACCATTGAAGACGGCAAGCCCCCGCTGCTGGTGTACCGGGAAGCCGCCAAACAGGCCTGAACGGCATTGCCCTCAGGTTCTCAACACATTGTGAAAGACTAGCCCATGTCTGGACAAAAAACCTTGCCGTCCACCCCTGTGGATTTGCCGTTGCTGCCGTTGCGCGACGTGGTGGTGTTCCCCCACATGGTGATCCCATTGTTTGTGGGACGACCCAAAAGTATCAAAGCGCTGGAATTGGCCATGGAGACCGAGCGGCGCATCATGCTGGTGGCCCAAAAAGCGGCAGCAAAGGACGAGCCATCAGCCGCTGACATGTTCGAGATGGGCTGCGTGGCCACCATCCTGCAACTGCTGAAGTTGCCCGACGGCACCGTGAAGGTGTTGGTTGAAGGCTTGCAGCGTGCGGCGGTGAATCAAGTGATTGACCACGAGACCCACTTCACGGCCGATGTGTTGCCAGTTGACGTGGCGCTCAGCGCTGGGGAACCTCACTCCACCGAGTTGGAGGCCTTGCGGCGTGCCGTGATGCAGCAGTTTGACCAATACGTCAAACTGAACAAAAAAATCCCGTCTGAAATTCTGACCTCCATTTCCAGCATTGAAGATGCCGGTCGTTTGGCCGACACCATTGCGGCGCACCTGCCATTGAAGCTGGAGTCAAAGCAAGAGGTGTTGAGCCTTGACCCCGTGGTCAAGCGCTTGGAAAACCTCTTCGAGCAATTGGAGCGCGAAGTTGACATCCTCGCGGTGGATAAAAAAATCCGTGGCCGCGTGAAGCGACAAATGGAGAAAAACCAGCGCGATTTCTACCTGAACGAGCAAGTCAAGGCCATTCAGAAAGAATTGGGCGACGGTGAAGACGGTGCCGATCTGGAAGAAATCGACAAAAAAATCAAGCTCGCCAAAATGCCTGCCGACGCGCGCAAAAAGGCCGAGGCTGAGCTGAAAAAACTCAAGCTCATGTCCCCCATGTCGGCGGAAGCCACGGTGGTGCGCAACTACATTGATGTGTTGACAGCCTTGCCTTGGAGCAAAAAAACCAAGATCAAGCACAACCTGCAACACGCGGAAGAGGTGTTGAACGCCGACCACCACGGCCTGGACCGCGTCAAAGACCGCATCCTGGAATATTTGGCGGTGCAACAGCGCGTGGACAAGGTGAAAGCGCCCATCCTGTGTTTGGTGGGCCCTCCAGGCGTGGGCAAAACGTCTTTGGGTCAATCCGTGGCCAAGGCAACGGGCCGCAAATACGTGCGCATGGCCTTGGGTGGCATGCGGGACGAAGCCGAAATTCGGGGTCATCGCCGCACTTATATCGGTGCTTTGCCGGGCAAAGTTTTGCAAAGCCTGACCAAAGTCGGCACCCGCAACCCGCTGTTTCTGCTGGACGAAATTGACAAGCTGGGCACCGATTTTCGAGGTGATCCGTCCAGCGCATTGCTCGAAGTGCTGGATCCTGAACAAAACCACGCGTTTGGTGACCATTACGTGGAATTGGACTTCGATTTGAGCGATGTGATGTTCGTCGCCACCTCGAACTCCATGAACATTCCACCGGCGTTGTTGGACCGCATGGAGGTGATTCGCCTGAGTGGGTACACCGAAGACGAAAAAACCAGCATTGCGTTGAAGTACCTGCTGCCCAAGCAACTCACCAACAACGGGCTGAAGGCCGGTGAGTTGGAGGTGCGGGAAGACGCGGTGCGAGACATCGTGCGCTACTACACCCGCGAAGCAGGGGTGCGTTCGCTGGAGCGTGAAATCTCCAAAATTTGCCGCAAAGTGGTGAAGGGCTTGCTGCTCAAAAAATACACCCCCACGGTAGAGGTGTCTGCTGACAATTTGGCTGAATTTCTGGGCGTGCGCAAGTACACCTTTGGTCGTGCAGAGCAGCAAAACCAAGTGGGGCAAGTGGTGGGCTTGGCGTGGACCGAGGTGGGCGGTGATTTGCTGACCATCGAGGCAGCGTTGATGCCGGGCAAGGGTGTGATCACCCGAACGGGTTCGCTGGGCGATGTCATGAAGGAGTCTGTGGAGGCGGCTCGCACGGTGGTGCGCAGCCGTTCCAAGGCCCTGGGCATCAAAGACGAACTGTTTGAGAAACGGGACATACACATTCACGTGCCCGATGGCGCCACGCCGAAAGATGGTCCCAGTGCGGGGGCTGCGATGGCCACGGCGTTGGTGTCTGCACTGACTGGTATTCCGGTGCGGGGTGACGTGGCCATGACCGGCGAGATCACCTTGCGTGGTGAAATTACTGGCATCGGCGGCTTGAAGGAAAAACTGTTGGCGGCACTGCGCGGTGGGATCAAGACCGTGTTGATTCCCGAGGAAAACCTCAAAGACTTGGCCGACATTCCGGACAATGTGAAAAACACCTTGGACATTGTGGCTGTCAAGTGGATCGACAAAGTGCTGGCGATTGCACTGGAGCGCCCCCCCGTGCCTTTGACCGATGAAGAACTGGTGCCTGCAGCCACCCCCACGGTGGTGGAGCCGTTGGTGGCAGGGGATATCAGGCCACATTGATTTCAGGTGTGCGTTTAAAACCGTACAAAAGCACGCTATAATCAGCGCTTCAGCAGGTTTGCTGATTCTGCGGGATTAGCTCAGTTGGTAGAGCGATACCTTGCCAAGGTATAGGTCGAGAGTTCGAGTCTCTTATCCCGCTCCAAATTCAAAAAGGGAAGCCCGTGCTTCCCTTTTTTGTGGAAAATCTGTGAAAGATTGCAGGGCGCGATAGCAAAGCGGTTATGCAACGGATTGCAAATCCGTCTAGCCCGGTTCGACTCCGGGTCGCGCCTCCAGTAAAAAACGCACAGTCGATATAAAAAACCCGCTACGAATACCGCAGCGGGTTTTTTGCTTTTTGCGCTGTAACTGCGCTCAGTTCCGTAATCCTGCTACCGGCTGTGGTCGCAATGCTACCGTCCAACGGATTCATTTATCCGTCAAGCCCAGTTGCGCGCGGGTACAGTGCAACACATGGCCGCCATCACACAGCGCGGCAGCCGCTGGCAAATTCGGGTGCGCCACGCGCTGCTGCCCAAACCCTACTTCGACACCTTCGCCACCGAGGAAGAGGCGCGCGCCTACGCCACGCAGCTCGAATCACTGCTGGACCGGGGCATCCTGCCGTCTGAAATGGCCAGCGCCGAAAAGCGCGGCGCTGACCCCACGTTGGCCCGCTTGCTTGAGGCCTACCAAAACGCCGCGCCCATCGCCCCGTCTGACGCGCCGGTGGTGGCCTTGCTGGCTGATACGCTGGCGCAAGACTTCCCCGGCCTGCGGCTGTCCGGCATCACTGCCGCCTGGGCTGACGATTGGGTGGCCAAAATGAAAACAGGGGGCGCGCTGGCACCCAGCACCATCAGAAAACGGGTCGGCAGCTTGGCCCGCGCCATTGACTGGCACTGGCGGCAGCACAAAGACGGCCAGCCCCCCGTCAACGCCCTGCGCCTGATGCCGCGTGGCTTCAGCCAGTACGACGCCAAAGCGCCCGAGGTCCGCGCCGACGTGCAGCGCAACCGCCGCCTGAGCCCCGAAGAAGAAGCTGCGGTGCGCCAGGTGCTGGCCGGGCACAAGCGGCCAGACCGCGAGCGCGCCTACCCGGCAGACGCCGACCTGGCCTTGCTGTTTGAGTTGATTTTGCACACCGGCTTGCGCCTGCGCGAGGCCTACAGCCTGCGCGTGGACCAGGTGGACCTGGGCCGCTGGGTGCTGAATGTGGAGGGCACCAAGGGCGAGCGTGGCAAGGCCAAACCCCGCGTGGTGCCGCTGGTGCGAGAACTGCGCGCCCCTTTGGCTGTTGCCTGCGCTGACCGGGTGGGGCGCATTTTTACGTTTTGGGACGGCACACCCGAAGACAAGGCCCTGTGCACCGGCAGGCTGTCAGCCCGCTTTGCCACCCTGTTTGACTACGCGGCCCTGGTGGACTTCACCGAGCATGATTTGCGCCACGAAGCCACCTGCCGCTGGGTGACCCTGCGCGATGCCGCTGGGCGCTGGGTGTTTTCTGAGCTGGAAATATGCAAGATCATGGGCTGGAGCGACCCCAAGATGATGCTGCGCTACGCCAGCCTTCGCGCTGAAGACCTGAGCGCGCGGCTGGGTTAGGTGTTGGGCGCTTTCTTCATCCATTCGGGCTTAGTTTCTTCCAGTGCGTTGATCGCGCGCACCTTTTCGGATGATCCATCTGAAAAGTGCAGTTCGGTGTGATCGGCCGCCCATTTTGTTTGCTTCATGCTTATGTCGGCTTCTAAGCTGTACCCGGTAACGCATTGCAAGCAATCGCCCGTTGCTATGTCCCTGAAAACGTATTGGTCGCCAATGCCATTGCGCGGGCGAGATGGGTGCCAAGCCGGGTTGTATTCAATCCTGATTGTTCTCACTGTGAACCTCTGTTTTTAAGCTGCTCGCACAGTCAAGTAGTCTGCCTCTCCATAACCCATGCGCGCCGGTAATTGCGACTTTCATTTGATTTTCCAGTTTTTTGCGCTCGTTACGCCATGTCACCTGGTCTGCGCCGCCAACAGCGCCAGGTTGGGCCGCGTCGGCTTTGTCTGGCGGGCCTTGGGTGCTGCGGGCTTGCTGCGCCGCGCGGCCTCTTCCTCGGCCATGCGGTTGACGGCGCGCAGCAGCGCGTCAGACGGGAACACCCAGCCATCGCCAAACTTCACGCCGGGCAGGGTGCCTGCACGCGCGTGGTCTTCCACGGTGCGCACGCTGCACTTGAGCAAGTCGGCCACCTGGGGTGGGTCGAGTAGTGGGGTCATGCTGTCCGTCCTTCCTTGTCATCAGCCGGTGAGAACTCCCACGGCACTTTGTTCATGGCCATGGGGCCTTTCACTTTCTCGTTTTGCCGAATGCCCACGCTGACGGCATACCAGCCGTGGCAAATTCCGCTGCGCTGGTGGCACCCGAATGGCACTTTTTCCACCACGGCTTTGAAGGCATCCATTTGGGTCTGAATGCAGCCGTTGGGCACGGTGCCCGAGCGAAATGCGCAGGTTTTGCAGCGCTCGTCTGCCTCGCCTTCTGCTGCCAAGTACTTCACCCATGGCTCGGTGATGCGCACCAGCCTTTCGCCCATGGCCCGGCCTTCGGGCGACACGCGGCTGTGGTCTTTGCAGGGTTGGGTCACGCGTCCTCCCAGATCAGTTTGTTCGTGTTCCCTTCGCGGATTCGCGTGGGGGCGCAGTCGTGGGCCGCAATGCCGAAAATGGCGCACAGCTTGGTGAAGTCGTCCCACATCAGCCCGTTGCGGCCATCGGTCTTGACGAAATTGAATTGCTGGCTGGGCCGCATGTCGGAGTCGTCGTCCACGATGGCGTATTGCGTCACTTCGGGGTGTGCGTCCAGCCAGTGCTGAATTTCATCGCCCCGGGTGCCGCACAGCGATGGCGTGCGGTCCATGGTGGGCAGGTCAAGGGCGCGGCCAATGGCGTCCCAGTGGTGCGTGATGCGCCAGGCCGATGACACCACCACGCTCACGCCACCATTGGCGCAGAGCCCGCGAATCAGGCCCACCGCCACGTCATCGAACATGGTCCGGTGGTAGCCGTCCAACTCCATGGGGTAGCCTTTGCAGGCCACCGCAGTGCGCGAGCTGTTGAGCACGCCATCAATGTCCAGGAACAGGACTTTCAGGGGCTTGGTGGTCATGCGGCACCGCCTTGCACGCGCTTGAAGCCGACCACCCACACCCATGGGTTTGCTTCCCAGCTGCCGGGGCCGTTGAT
>JBASFL010000045.1:0-4077 GCA_049653005.1 Burkholderiaceae bacterium
CTACCTGGTGGGCCTGGGCAACTACACCTATTCGTGGGACCAGTGGAACAGCCCCAGGGGCTCTTACGTGGGTGTTCACGCGGCCCGTGCCGACCAACTGGGCGCGTTGCCCATGTTCACGCTCTACCAAATGGCCAGTTGGGGCGACGGCAACCTGTATGGGCTGTATGACAAAGACTTCATGACCAACTACTGGGACAACGTGCGCCTCATGTTCCAGCAAATCAAGGTCTACGGCAAAACCACGCTGGTGAACTTCGAGCCCGATTTCTGGGGCTACGCCCAGCTGAATTTCGGGCAACACGGCACCAAAATCGCCACCCAACAGTTCGCCTACGTGCAAGCCACCAACCCCGATTGCGCCAACCAGCCCGACACCGTGGCGGGCATGGGCCAGTGCCTGGTGCAAATGGCGCGTGCCCTGGCGCCGAACGCCTATGTGGGCTTCCCACCATCGATGTTTGGCGGCATCGTCACCAGCGAAGAAATCGCGTACCTGAAAGACGTGGGGGCCGACAAAGCCGATTTCGTGGTGATGCAAACCTTGGACCGCGACGCGGGCTGCTTCGAAGCTGCTTACACAGGCGAAGGGGCCCTTTGCACCCGCACCAGTGCCGTGCCTTATTGGTGGGACGCCACCAACCAGACCACCCCCAGCTTTGCCTCGCACTTCGCACTGGCCCGCCAGTACCACGAAGGCCTGGGCCTGCCCATGGTGTGGTGGCAAACACCGCTGGGCGTGGCATCGGCCACACAGGGCGGCACCCGGGGCGCGTTCCGCGACAACCGGGCGGAATACTTCCTGACCAAACCGCAAGAACTGGTGGCAGCGGGGGCAGCCGGGGTGGTGTTCAGCGAAGGGCACCCCACCCAAACCACCATCGACTCCGATGGCGGTCAGTTCAAACGCCTGTCCACCCGGTATTTCGCCGCGCCGGCCACGCTGCCATGAAAAAAGCGTGCCTGTGGCACGCCTCCTTCATGTGATTCGTGCGGTCAGGCCCCGCGCAAGCGGTCAATCAACCCGTTGAGCTCGTCGAGCGAACCAAAGCCAATGGCCAGTTCGCCCACGTCTTCCAGTTTGCCGTGGCGCTTCACGCGTTTTTTCACGCGCACTTCGACGCTGGCCATCAGCAGGTCGGCCAGTTCGTCTTCCACGCGTTTGATGTCGCGCGATTTCTCTTTTTTGGGTTTTTGCGGGGTGAGCGCAAACTCGGCCCCCAGCTTTTTGGCCAGGCTCTCGGCCTCGCGCACCGACAGCTTTTTGGCTGCAATCTGGTTCGCTGCGGTGATTTGGGTGGCTTTGTCCAGCGTGAGCAGGGCGCGGGCGTGGCCCATGTCCACGTCGCCCGCCATGAGCATGGTTTGCACCGGCTCGGCCAGGTTGAGCAGGCGCAGCAGGTTGCTGCCCGCGCTGCGCGAGCGGCCCACGGCCTGGGCGGCCTGCTCGTGCGTCAGACCAAATTCTTTGATCAGGCGCTGCAGGCCCTGGGCTTCCTCCAGCGGGTTCAGGTCTTCGCGCTGGATGTTTTCAATCAACGCCATGGCGGCGGCGGCTTCGTTGGGCACGTGGCGCACCAGCACGGGCACGGTGTCGAGCCCGGCCAGGCGCGCGGCACGGAAGCGCCGCTCGCCCGCGATGATTTCGTACACCGGGCGCGCCCCGCGCTGGGCCACGGCCTGGCCCTGGCCGGTTTGCAGCTGCGCCAGGCGGGCCAGGCCATCGGCCTCGGGCAACGGCCGCACCAGGATGGGCTGCATGATGCCCTGGGCCTTGATGCTCTCGGCCAGCTCGTAGAGCGCGCCTTCGTCCATGCGCGTGCGGGGCTGGTAGGTGCCGGGCACCAGGTCGCCCAGCGACAGGGTGCTGGGTGCGTCGGCCGAGGTGGGGGCGCCGTCAACAGGGGCGTCGCCAAACGCGGTGCCCAGCTTGGGGCCCAGCAGCGCTTCGAGGCCGCGGCCCAGGCCTTTGGGTTTGGGGGTTGCCATGTGAGAGGGTCTTTCCAGATAAAAGAAGGGGTCAGGCGGCCATCAAGGCTTGCAACCAGGCATACCCCTGCGGCCAGTCGCCCAGGCCGGATTCGGCGTTGATGTGACCCGCTTGCCCCAAGTCTTGCAGCGTGCTGCCCCAGGCGTGGGCGAAGCGGGCGGCGCGCTCGAAGCTGCAATACGGGTCGTTGTGGCTGGCCACCAGCACGCTGGGGAAGGGCAGGCGCTGCGTGGCAATGGGCTGCCAGGTGGGCAGTTGGGGGGCCAGGTCGGGCCGTTCCACATCGCCCGGGGCCACCAGCAAGGCGGCTTTCACGCGGTGGGTGTTGTGGCTGACACTGGCCCAGGCCGCCACCTGGATGCAGCCCAGGCTGTGTGCCACCAGCACGGGGGGCTGGGCACAGGCCAGCACGGCCTCTTCCAGCTGGATGAGCCAGTCGCCGCGCAAGGGTTTCATCCAGTCGTGCTGCTCAACACGCCGGTGGCCATGCAGCACGTCCCACCGGCTTTGCCAGTGGTCAGGGCCGCTGTTTTGCCAGCCGGGCAGGGTCAACACAGGGGGTTTGGGGGCAGAAAACGTCATTTCAGGCATAGCAAAGAAATGAATACAGGCAAGCGCTGGGGCACTTTTTGGCTTGAAATTTTTGGAATCAGGCGGTGCGGTTGCGTTCGACCAGCTCCTGGGCAAACGCCACAAACGCCTGGCTGCCTTTGGCCGATGGGTCAAACACCACGCCGGGCAGGCCGTAGCTGGGGGCCTCGGCCAAACGCACGTTGCGCGGGATGACGGTGTTGAACACCTTGTCGCCAAAATGCCCTTTGAGCTGGTCGCTCACCTGCTGTTGCAGGGTGATGCGGGGGTCAAACATCACCCGCAGCAGACCGATGATTTTCAGGTCGCGGTTCAGGTTGGCGTGCACCTGCTTGATGGTGTTGACCAGGTCGGTCAGCCCTTCCAGCGCGAAGTATTCGCATTGCATGGGCACGATCACGCCGTGGGCCGCGCACAGGCCGTTGAGCGTGAGCATGCTCAACGACGGCGGGCAGTCGACCAACACAAAGTCGTAGTCGGCATCAACGGCCGCCAGCGCGGCCTTCAGGCGCTTTTCGCGGCGTTCCAGGTCCACCAGTTCCACCTCGGCCCCGGCCAGTTCGCGGTTGGCCCCCAACACGTCGTAGCCGCATTTGTCGCTGCGCACACGGGCCTCGGCCACGGTGGCGGATTCCAGCAACACGTCGTACACGGTGTGGGGCAGTTGGCGCTTGTCCACGCCCGAGCCCATGGTGGCGTTGCCCTGTGGGTCCAAATCGACCATCAGCACGCGCTGCCCCACCAGCGCCAGGCCGGCGCACAGGTTGACGGTGGTGGTGGTTTTGCCCACCCCGCCTTTTTGGTTGGCAATGCAAAAAATGTGGGCCATGGTGCTCTGAGAAAAACGGACTTATTTGGAAATGGCGAGTTTGAGACCAAACCCGATGAGAAACACCCCGGCCAGCTTCTCCAGCCTGCTGGCAATGCGGGGGCTGGCGCGCAGGCGCTCGGCCAAGTGGTGGGTGAGCAGGGTCACGGCCAGGCCGTACAGGAAGGTGAGGGCGGCGATGGTGGCGGCCATGGCCCCAAAGGTGATCAACCCCTGGTGGCGGGCCGGGTCGACAAACAGCGGGAAGAAGGCCATGTAAAACACGATGGCCTTGGGGTTGAGCAGGGTGATGCCCAGCGCTTGCTGAAAATATTGGCGGGGGCGGATGTTCAAAATAGGCGCGGCCCCGGGCTTGGCCGTCACCATTTTCCAGCCCAGCCACGCCAGGTAGGCGGCCCCCAGCCATTGCACCGCGCTGAATGCGGCGGGGTAGGCGGCCAGCAACGCGGCCACACCGGCCACGGCCATCCACATCAGCACCTGGTCACCGGCAATCACACCGAAGGTGGCAGCCAAGCCCCCACGGATGCCCCCTTTGCCGGTGGACGTGATCAGCGCGAGGTTGCCAGGGCCAGGAATGGCCAGGAACAACACGATGGTGGCCACAAAAGCGCCGTAGTCTGCAATGCCGAACATGGTGGTGGGGTGTGGGTGGGAAGGGGGGTGA
>JBASFL010000046.1:0-24401 GCA_049653005.1 Burkholderiaceae bacterium
GCAGGGGGCATGCCGCCCGACAATCTCTGCTCGCAGTGTGCGGAGGGCGGCATGCCCCCTGCCGACGCAGCGCGTGAGGCATCCACAGCCGCCAATCCCTCCACCCAAGCCTGCACGTCCTTCACACTCAAAGCCGCCACCTCGGCAATGCCCGCACCGGCAAATTTCACCGCCCGCGCCTGCGGGTTCAAACGGGAGCCGTGGCAGGCGGGGCAGGCCTCGTGGCTCAGGTCTTCCACGTCGGGCTCGGCAAAACTTTGTTCGCGGCCCTTGTTGTCATCGTCGCGCACCGAGTCGTCCAGGGCCTTGCGCTGGTCGCGGCTCAGGTTCACGCCCGTGCCCACGCAGTCGGGGCACCAACCGTGTTTGCTGTTGTACGAAAACAGACGCGGGTCCAGCTCGGGGTAGCTGGTGCTGCACACCGGGCAGGCGCGGTGGGTGGAATACACCTCCACCCGACCCATGCCGCCGCCCAGGCCCAAACCCGAACCGTCCGCTGCAGGCACACCGGCGGCATGGGCCGCAAACGCCGCCGCCAGCCCGTCCAGCGGGCTGAGCACGTGCACCACGCCTTTGCCGTGTTGCAGGGCCTCGGTCAGGTGCTGGCGCAAAAAGGCCTCGGTGTCGGGGCCCACCACCAGGTCGGCCACGGGCAGCTCGATGGTGTGTTCTTTGAAGCGGTCGATGCGCGGAAACGCGAAAGTGGGCAAAAACGCGCCGTCCACCCGCAGGTGGGTGTGGCCACGCGGGCGGGCCCAATCGGCCAGCTCGGTGTACACACCTTTGCGGCCCACCACCAGCGGGCTCAGCAGCCCGATGTGCCGGCCCCGGTGGGTGCGCATGATTTGCGCCACCATGCTCTCGGGCGACTGGGGTTTGACCGCCGCGCCATCGTGCACGCAGTGCTGCGTGCCCAGCTTGACGTACAGCAGCCGCAGGTAGTGCCACACCTCGGTGGTGGTGCCCACGGTGCTCTTTCGGCCCCCGCGCGACAGGCGCTGCTCAATGGCCACGGTGGGCGGAATGCCATACACCGCGTCCACTTCGGGGCGGCCCGCAGGCTGCACGATGCTGCGGGCGTAGGCATTCAAACTTTCCAGATACCGGCGCTGGCCTTCGTTGAACAGGATGTCAAAAGCCAGGGTGGATTTGCCCGAGCCGCTCACGCCCGAAATGACGTTGAACGCCCCCCGGGGAATGTCCACACTCAGGCCTTTGAGGTTGTGCTCGCGGGCGTTGACGATGCGGATGCTGTTGTGCTGCTGCGCCGCCACGGGGGCTGCTGTGCTCAGGTACGACGCCACGGCACCTTCCCGCACCTCGTGCACCGCGTGCTCGGCATCAAAGGCCAACGCGTAGTCGCGCAGCGCTTTGGCGGTGTGGCTGGTGGGGTGTAGCCGCACCTCTTCGGGCGTGCCCTGCGCCACCACCTGACCACCGCCCTCGCCGCCTTCCGGCCCCAGGTCAATCAGCCAATCGCTGGCGCGAATCACGTCCAGGTTGTGTTCGATGATGACCAGCGAATGCCCCGCGTCCAGCAGCCGCCGCAGGGCGCGCATGAGTTTGGCGATGTCGTCAAAGTGCAGGCCGGTGGTGGGCTCATCGAACAAAAACAGCGTGCCTTTTTTGGCCACGGCCTGGCGGCTGGCGGTGGCTTTGCTGCCCGACTTGGCCGCCTCGGCCAGAAACCCCGCCAGCTTCAAGCGCTGCGCCTCGCCACCCGACAGGGTGGGCACGGGTTGGCCCAGCTTCACGTATTCCAAGCCCACGTCCACGATGGGTTGCAGGGCGCGAATCACCTCCCGGTCGCCCGCGAACAACTGGGCGGCTTCGCTCACCGTGAGGTTGAGCACGTCGGCCACGTTCATGGCCACCATTTCGTGCGCTTGGGGAGACCCGTCGGCACCGGGCACCAACCGTGCGCGCTCGATGCGCACCTCCAGCACCTCGGGGCGGTAGCGCTGGCCGTCGCAATCGGGGCAGCGCAGGTACACGTCGCTGAGGAATTGCATTTCAACGTGCTCGAAGCCCGAGCCGCCGCAGGTGGGGCAGCGCCCGTCACCGCTGTTGAAGCTGAACTTGCTGCCGGTGTAGCCGCGCTGCTGTGCCAGCGGGGCCAGCGCGAACAGGGTGCGGATGGCGTCCCACGCGCCCACGTAGCTCACGGGGTTGGAGCGGGCGGTTTTGCCGATGGGCGACTGGTCCACAAACACCACGTCGGCCAGCGCGTCGGCGCCCAGCAGGCGGTCGTGTGCGCCGGGCGCGTCGGTGGTTTTGCCAAAGTGGCGCAGCAGGGCCGGGGCCAAGATGTCCTGGATGAGGGTGGATTTGCCCGAGCCGCTCACGCCCGTGACGCACACCATGCGCCCCAGCGGAAAGTCCACCGACACGTGTTGCAGGTTGTGCTCGCGCGCGCCTTCCAAAATGAGGCGCGGGGTGGACTCGGCCACCATGCGTTTGAAGCCAAAGCCCACCTGTTTGCGCCCGCCCAGGTAGGCGCCGGTGAGGGTGTCGGCATGGCGAATGGACTCGGGCGTGCCGTCAAACACGATCTGTCCGCCACGCTCGCCAGGGCCGGGGCCCATGTCGATGAGGCGGTCGGCGGCCAGCATCACGGCCGGGTCGTGCTCCACCACCACCAGGGTGTTGCCCGCCGTGACGAGGCGGCGCATGGCCTGGTTGATGCGGTCCATGTCGCGCGGGTGCAGGCCGATGCTGGGCTCGTCCAACACAAACAGGGTGTTGACCAGGCTGGTGCCCAAAGCCGTGGTGAGGTTGATGCGCTGCACCTCGCCGCCGCTGAGGGTGCGGCTTTGGCGGTCCAGCGTGAGGTAGTGCAGGCCCACGTCGCACAGGTATTTGAGGCGGGTGTTGATTTCGTCGAACAGCAGGCCCAGGGCCTTGGCGTCGCCCGTGGCCTGTGCAGTGCCGAGTGAAGCCTGCAAGGCTTCAAAAAACGAGCGCAGCCGCGCAATGGGCAGCTGCATCAGGTCATGCAGGCCCAAGCCTGGCAAGGCTTCCAGTTGCGCACGGCTCCATTGCACCCCTGCGGGCATGAAGCGCAAACCCGGCGGCAACACCGCATCGGCCTGGGCTTTGCCGCCCATGCGCCACAGCAGGCTCTCGGTTTTCAGGCGCGCGCCGTGGCAGCTGGGGCACTCGGTGTAGCTGCGGTACTTGGACAGCAGCACCCGGATGTGCATCTTGTAGGCTTTGGTTTCCAGGTACTCAAAAAACCGGGCCACGCCGTACCAGGTCTGGTTCCACTTGCCGTTCCAGTTCGGGCTGCCGTCGATCACCCAGCGCTGCTGCTCGGGTGTCAGGTGGCCCCAGGCGGTGTCGCGCGGGATGCCTTCGGCCTCGGCGTGGCGCATCAGGTCGTCCTGGCACTCTTTCCAGGCGGGGGTCTGAATGGGTTTGATGGCCCCGGCGCGCAGGGTGAGTTTGTCGTTGGGGATGACCAGGCCGTAGTCCACCCCAATCACACGGCCAAAGCCCCGGCACGCCTCGCACGCGCCCAAGGCCGAGTTGAAGCTGAACAGCGAGGGCGTGGGGGCCGCGTAGCCCAGGCCGCTTTCGGGGCAGTGCAGGCTGGCGGAAAAGGCCCACACCTCCGGTTCGGCGGCGGGCTCGGCACCCTCCGCCTCCACCGGCAGGGCGTACACGCGCACCTGGCCGTGGCCCCGGCGCAGGCACACCTCCAGCGCTTCCATGGCGCGGGCGTGCTCCACGTTGCCCAGCCGGAAGCGGTCGGCCACCACGTCCAGAATTTTTATGCTTTTTTGGCCGTCATCGCTTGATGGTATTGACTTCTTAGCTGCGGTTTTCTTGGCCGGTTTTTTCGGGGGTTCGGCGTCGGGGGCGGCGTCCACCGCCACCACGCGTTCGGCCTGCACGCGGGTGTAGCCGCTGGCGGCCAGCCAGGTTTCCACGTCTTGGGCTGAGGTGTCGGCGGGCAGCCCCACCGGGAAGGTCACCACCAGCCGGGGCTCCACACCGCCCACGGTGGCAGCGGCCACGCGCTGGCGCAGCTCGGCCAGGATGGTGTCGGCGCTGTCCTGGCGCACGGGGTGGGCGGTGGCGCGGTCAAACAGGTGGGCACCGCGCGCAAACAGCAGCTTCAGGTGGTCGTTCAGCTCGGTCATGGTGCCCACGGTGGAGCGTGAGCTGCGCACGGGGTTGGTCTGGTCAATGGCGATGGCGGGGGGCACGCCGTCCACGCGGTCCACCGCCGGTTTGTCCATGCGGTCCAGAAACTGGCGGGCGTAGGCGCTGAAGGTTTCCACGTAGCGGCGCTGCCCCTCGGCAAACAAGGTGTCAAACACCAGGCTGGACTTGCCCGAGCCGCTGGGGCCGGTGACCACGGTCAGCTCGCCGGTGCGGATGTCCAGGTCCACGCCTTTCAGGTTGTGCTGGCGCGCGCCGCGGATGCGGATGAGGCCGTCGTCTGCCGGGTGGGCGTGGGAAGAAGCGGAAGGCGTGGAAGGCATGGCAGGGAGCCCCAAGGAAGGAGGCAAACATTCTACGGAGCGGTTTTGGCCCAGCAGCCCCAAGGGCTTATGCCCTTTGCGCCCCCGCCGAAACGATGCAAACTGTGCGGGGTGCAACGCCACGGCCAGCCGGTTGGCCAACCGTGGCACACCCGTCACATTCTTCCTTTTCGTTGGGAACCTGAGCATGCACTTTCACCGTTTGGGCTGGCACAGCTGGCTTTGTGCCGTGGCATTGGCCACAGGGGTGGCCACACAGGCCACCGCGCAAATACGCATCGGCCAGCCGTCGGGCTTCACGGGTTTGGTCGCCACGGGGGTGAAAGAAACCACCGAAGGCGCCAAGCTCTACCTCGATGCCGTCAATGCCCAGGGCGGCGTGAACGGGCAAAAAATCGAGCTGGTGTCGGTGGACGACCAGTTTGACCCGGCCAAAACCGTGGCCCTGGCCACCGAGTTGATAGAAACCCAACGCGTGGTGGCGCTGTTTCTGAGCCGGGGCACCCCCCACTCGCAAGCGCTGCTGCCCCTGCTGGCCGAGCGCAAAGTGCCGCTCGTGGCCCCCAGCACCGGGGCCATGGCGCTGCACAAGCCGGTGCACCCCTGGGTGTTCAACGTGCGCGCCACCTACCAGCGCGAGGCCGCCCGGGCGGTGGAACACCTGGCAAGCCTGGGCGTGACGCGCATTGCGGTGCTGCAAACCGAAGACTCGTTCGGGGCAGACGCGGCCACCGGGGCCAACGCAGGGTTTGAAAAAGCCGGGCTCAAGCCCCATTGGCTGGAAACCTTCCCCCGGGAAAAGCCCGACTTCACGGCCCTGGCCAAAAAGGTGGTCAGCACCGACGCACAGGCGGTGGTGTTCATCGGCTCGGGGGGCAACGTGGTGGCGGGCACGCAGGCCATTCGGGCCACGGGGTCAAGCGCGCAGATCGTGACGCTGTCGAACAACGCGTCCGACGGCTTCATCAAACAAATGGGGGCCCACGCCCGGGGGGTGGTGGTGACGCAGGTGTTCCCCAACGAACGCTCGGTGGCCCACCCCTTGAGCAAAGAGGCCATGGACCTGGCCAAAGCCAAAGGCCTGCCCGGCGTGTCGCCCGCCATGATGGAAGGGTTTGCAGCCGCCAAGGTGCTGGTGGAGGGCCTGCGCCGCGCCGGGCCCAACCCCACCGGCCCCAAGCTGCGCGACGCGCTGGAAGACATCAAAAACCTGGACCTCGGTGGCATGCGCCTGAGCTACAGCCCCACCGACCACAGCGGGCTGGACTTTGCCGACCTGTCCATCATCGACGCCGGGGGCAAGTTCCGCCGCTGACCGGGCCCACCGTCAGGCGGCCAAGGCCGGCAGGGGCACCGCCACGGTTTTGAACCGGTTGATTTGCGCCTTCAGCGTTTGCACCTGCTCGTCCAGGCTGGACGCGGCGGCGGCGGTTTCTTCCACCAGAGCGGCATTTTGTTGGGTGGTGGTGTCCATGCTGGTCACCGCCGTGCCAATTTGCGCGATGCCGCTGGACTGCTCTCGGGACGAGGCCTCGATCACCGCCATCGACGCCCCCACCTCGCGGATGGCCTGCACGGCCACCTGCACGGTCTGGCCCGCTTGCTGCACAGCCGCATTGCCCGCGTTCATTTTGGTGACGTTGGCCTGGATGATGTCTTTGATTTCCCGCGCCGCAGCGGCCGAACGCTGGGCCAGCGCCCGCACCTCGGCCGCCACCACGGCAAAGCCCCGGCCGTGATCACCCGCACGGGCGGCTTCCACGGCGGCGTTCAGCGCCAGGATGTTGGTTTGGAACGCAATGCTGTCGATCACGGCCACGATGTCGGTGATGGTTTGCGACGAGCTGCTCAAGTCGCCCATGGTCACCACCAGGTCTTGCACCAGCACGCCCACTTCGTTGGCCGACTGGGTGGCGTGTTCGGCCAGGCGGTGTGCGGCCTGGGTGCTTTGGGTGTTGGTTTGAACGGTGACGTTGAGCTGCTCCATGGACGCAGCGGTTTGCTGCACGGCCGAGGCCTGGGTTTCCGTGCGGGCACTGAGGTCGGCGTTGGCCTGGGCAATTTGCTGCGAGGCCGAGGCCACCGAGGTGGCGCTGTCCTGCACCCGGTGCAAGATGTGGCTGAGCGACTCTTTCATGTGGTGCAGCGACAGCATCAGGCTGCTGAGTTCGTCGCGCCCTTCCACGGGCACCTGCACCGTCAGGTCGCCCTGGGCCACGGTGGCCGTCACGGCCATGGCCTTTTGCAAGGCCAGCACGATGGACCGCACCAGCGCCCACCCCGCCAGGGCCAGCACCACCGACGCCACCAGCCCCACCCCCAGCAGTTGCCACTGCATCTGGGCCACGTTGGCGCCCACGCTGGCGGTTTCGGCCTGCACAGCCGCTTCGTAGTGCTTCACCATGGCCTCGACGGGTTCGCGCAGGGCGTGCAGGGCCGGCAGCACTTTGAGGGTGAGCACCACCGCGCCCTCTTCTTCTTGCCCGCCGTCGATGAAGGCCATGACCTCGGTGAAGGTGGCCACAAACGCCTGCCGGCGCAACTGGATGTCGGCCAGGTACGCCTGCTCGTCGGCCTGGGTGACGCTTTGTGCCAGGAACTGCAGCAACTCATCAATGCGTTGCTTGTTGTGGGCAATGCGCTCGCGGATGGCCGGGCGGTGGTTGCTGGCCACCACAAACAGCTCCAGCGTGTGGCTGCCGTTTTCTTTGGTCAGCACGTCCACGGTTTTGATGGCGTCCATGCGCTGGTAAATGACCCGCGTCAGGTGCTCGACGCTGTTGGCGTTCTGGTGGTTTTTGACCCAGGCAATGCCGATCAGCAAGGCCATGATGGCCAGGGCCAGGCACACCAGGGCAATGAGCCGGGTGCGGATGGTGAAGTGGTTGAAAAAGGACACAACAAACCCCCTTCAATGGGCAAAGGCAACAGGCTGCCGGGCAGCGGGGGGCAAGTGCACCCCCGTCCCGCAGGGCGTGGGCAGCGCCGCGTGGTGGTGCACCACAATGGAGCGACCGGATTCTTTGGATTGCTTTTTGGCCTCGGCCACCGCGCTGGTGAGTTCGCTCAGGTCCATGCAACTGCCCGCGGGCATGTCCATCACGCCAAAACTCAAGGTCACCAGCGGAAAAAACCGCTTCACACCGAAGCGGTCTTCCGCCGCAATGCCCCCAGCGGCGCGGTCGGCCTCGGGGTACATGGCGGCCATGGCCTCGTTGGCGTGGTGGGCCATGCGTTCCAGCCGGGCCTGCCAGTCGGCGCTTTGCATCACCAGCACAAAATCGTCGCCGCCCACATGGCCCAAAAAGTCGTGCAGCAGGTCCATGTGTTCACGGATGCAGGCAGCGGTTTTCAAAATGATGTCGTCGCCCTTCCAGAAGCCGTAGCGGTCGTTGAAGGGTTTGAAGTGGTTCAAGTCGGCATAGGCCAGCACAAACGGGGCATTGCCCATGAGCATGCGCTCCAGGTGCTGGGTGATGGGAAAGTTGCCCGGCAGCAGGGTCAGCGGGTTGGCGTGGCGCGCCGCTTCGATGCGGCTTTCGGCCACCAGGCGCACCAGCTGGTGCGCGGTGCAGGTGCCGGTGTAACGACCTTCGTGGGTGGCCACCACGCCGTCGGTCAGGTAGCGCTGGTCGGCCAGGGTCAACACGGCGGTCAGCTCGTCCACGGTGGCCTCTTGCTCCAGCACCACGGGGGCCTGGTTGGCAAATTGCAGCGCAGGCTTGGCGCCAAACACCTCCATGCGGTAGGGGTGGGCCATCTGGTCCATGAAGGTGGAGCGGGCCAAAATCGCCACAGGCCGCTGCGCCTCGTTCACAAACACCACCGACGCTTGCTCGGGGTGGTCGGCAAAAAACCCCATCACGGTTTTGGTGGAGGCGTGGGCTTGCAGCGCCGCATGGGGCGTGACCAGCGGCTTCAAGGTGCCCGCGCGGGCGTGTTTGCGCCCGCCTTGCGTCAGCACCACCAGCTTGGTGTCGGCAAACGCGGTTTTCACGGCGGCGGGCACGTCAAACACGGGGGTGGCCTGGGGCCGGCCCAGCAAATAGCCCTGGCCCAGGTCAATGCCCAGCTCGCGCACCACCTGCAACTGCTCGCGGGTTTCAATGCCCTCGGCCAGCAGCCGGGTGCCGGTCAGTTCGGCCATCTGGCGCAGGCCCCGCAGCAGTTGCTGGCGGGCGGGGTCGGTCTCCAGACCGGTCAGAAAGTAGCGGTCGATCTTGACCTTTTCGGGGGTGTACTGCAGCCAGGCGTCCAGGTTGCTGTGGCCCACACCAAAATCGTCCAGCGCAATGGCCGCGCCGGTGCGGCGGCAGGTGTTCAGAAACGCCGACACCCCGGCGTGGTTGAGCGAGTCGAACTCGGTCAGCTCCACCACCAGGCGGTTGCGGCCCAGCAGTTTTTCGGCCACATCAAGCTGCTCGGCCAGCAAGGCGCACATGTCAGGGCGGGTCAGGGTGGCGCTGTTGACGTTCAAAAACAGCTTGGAATGCAGACCCCGCACCGCAAAGTCGCGCAGGATTTTGCGTACACAGGCCAAATCCAGTTCGGTGTCCAGCGCCAGGGCACGGGCGTGCTGGAACACGGCCAGCGGGTTTTGAAACCCGGTGTGTGGCTGCGGCACCATCAGCGCCTCGTGACCGATCACGCGGTGGGTGCCCAGGTCCAGAATGGGCTGGTAGCGGATGTCAAACCGCTCCTCCCGGATCAACGCCCACAGGCTGGCTTCATTGGCGTAGGCATTCATGTGTCAGGCAAATGGAGAAACGTCGGGCCGACGTGAAGCGCCCATTCCACCCGCCGTGTGTGACACATTGGTGAAAACCCTTAACCCCCTCAACCCCGCCCGCAAAACCCGCCCGACACAGCTCCTTTTATTTTTTAAATAAAATCAACCGCTACCGCTTGATGCATATAACAACTCAGCTATTGAAATAAACCATGTGTGGCGCTGAACTGAAACCCCTGCCCGACGGCGTGCAACGCGTGGCCGCCGAGCTGGCCCGCCTGGGCCACCCCGAAACCCCCGTGATGCTGGACGACGCCGCCCGCACCGCCCAGCAAGCGGCCGACGCCCTGGGCGTGGCGCTGGGGCAAATCGCCAAAAGCATCATCTTCCGGCGCAAGCCCGACGGCGTGGCCGTGCTGGTGGTGGCATCGGGCGACCGCCGGGTGGACGAAGCCAAGGTGGCCGCACTGGTGTGCACCCCGGGTGAAGGCGGCACCCAACTCGGCCGGGCGAACGCCGAGTTTGTGAAAGCCGCCACGGGCTTTTCCATCGGCGGGGTGTCGCCGCTGGCACACGCCACGCCGCCGGTCACGCTGATCGACCGCGAGCTGTTCCGCTTCGACCAGGTGTGGGCGGCCGCCGGGCACCCACACGCGGTGTTTGCCCTCACCCCCCAGCACCTGGCCGACTGGACCGGCGCACCCGTGGCCGATGTGGTTTTGGAAGCCCCGCCACAATCCACGCCATGACAGCCCTGACCGCCCTCCCCCCCACACCCGCCACCGCCGAGCCCCTGCCCCCCGTGACCCTGGCGCGCGCCCGCGTGCGCAAGCCCGAGCAAACCGTGCCCTCCCCCTGCGTGGGCGTGTGCAAAATGGACGCCGACAAGGGCTGGTGCAGCGGGTGCTTTCGCACCATCGAAGAACTGCGCGGCTGGGGCCAGGCCCCCGACGCCACCAAACTGGCGGTGTGGGCGCGGGTGGAACAACGCCAGGGGCTTTGAATGAAGACCGTCACCTTCTATTACGACCCCATTTCGCCTTTCGCCTGGCTGGCGTTCCAGCGCTTGCCCGAAGCGCTGATGGGTGACAGCACCACCCCCGACATGGGCCACCGCGTGGCCTACAAACCCGTGCTGTTTGCCGCCCTGCTGCGGCACCACGGCCAGTTGGGCCCGGCCGAAATACCCGCCAAACGCGACTGGACCTACCGGCACGTGCAATGGCTGGGCCACAGCCTGGGCGTGCCGCTGGCCATGCCCGCGGCCCACCCGTTCAACCCCCTGCCGCTGCTGCGCCTGGCCCTGGCGTGCACCACCCCAGAGGCCCCGGGCGAGACCAACCGCTACACCACCGAGCAAGTGCTGCGCCACGTCTGGGAAGGCGGTGGCGACCCGCAGGCCCCCGAGCGCCTGGCGGTGTTGCAGGCCACGCTGGCACAACACATGGCCCAACGCGGCCGCCCCCTGGCCGACCCCGGCAGCGAAGCGGTGAAGCAGCAACTGCGCGCCAACACCGAAGAGGCCATTGCGGCCGGGGCGTTCGGCGTGCCGTCTTTCGTGGTGGACGGCAAGCTGTTCTGGGGCCTGGACGGTCTGCCCCTGCTGCGCGCCTGCCTGCAAGGCGACGCGTGGTTTGACGGCCCCGGCTGGCACGGCGTGGCCGATGTGAAAGTGGGCGTCAGCCGCCTGGGCTGAGCCCTCCGAAAAACGCTCAGCCGCTCAGGTCATCCAGCCCAGCCCCTGGGAGGTGGCCCCGGCTTCGGCGCCCCGCGCCGGGCGGTATTCACAGCCCACCCAGCCTGCCCACCCGCAGGCGGCCGACACCTCGTCAATCACCTTGAACAGGTAGGCGTGGTTCAGCTCGCCCACATCGGGTTCGTGCCGTTCGGGCACCCCGGCAATCTGAAAATGCCCCACCCGCCCTGTGGGCAGGTAGGTGCGGATTTTGGTGGCCACGTCGCCCTCCACAACCTGACAGTGGTACAGGTCAAACTGCACCTTCAAATTGGGCGCACCAATGGCCTGGACGGTGCGGTGCGCCTCGTCTTGCCGGTTCAAGAAGAAACCGGGGATGTCACGGGTGTTGATGGGCTCGATCAACACGTCGCGCCCGGCGCTGGCCGCCAGCTCGGCCGCCCAGGCCACGTTGGAATCGTAGGTGGCTTGCAGAAGCGAGCGTTCCACGCCTTGCGGGGCCAGCCCCGCCATCACGTGGATGCGGGGGCAGTTCAGGGCATCGGCATAGGCCAGCGCCTTGGCAAAGCCTTCGCGAAACTCGGCCTCTCGCCCCGGCAGGCAAGCCAGGCCACGTTCGCCCGCGTCCCAGTTGCCAGGGGGGGCGTTGAACAGCACCTGCGCCAGCCCGTTGTCGGCCAGGCGCTGCGCCAGCGCCTGGGCCTCGAAGACGTAGGGAAACAGGTATTCAACGGCCTTGAACCCATCGGCGGCGGCGGCGGCAAAACGGTCCAGAAAGGCATGCTCGTTGTAGAGCATGGTGAGGTTGGCGGCAAAGCGGGGCATGGCGTGGGCTCGTGTGAAAAAGGGGCAGAGGGTTCACCAACGCGCGCCAAAGTGCGTGCGCAGGTCGTCAAGTTGTTCGGCGGTCAGCGGCCGGGGGTGGGTCAGCAAGTGCAGGCGGGCTGTTTCTTCCAGCTCTTCCAGCACGGCGCTGGCCTCGGCCGGGCTGCGGTGCCACACATTGGGGCCCAGGCGGTCCAGCATCACGGCGCGGATGGGGGTGCCCGCCTGGCGCATGGCCGCGATGCGGTCTGCCACCAGGTGGCCCACCGCGGGGTCGCCAGGCCGGTGGTACGGGATGAGCGGCACATGGCCCACCTTCATCACAAAGTAGGGCGTGATGGGCGGCAGGATGTCGTCGGCGCTCCACACACCCGCCAGCGTGAGGGCCACCAGGTGGGTGGAGTGGGTGTGGATGACGCAGCGGGCCTCGGGGTCGGCGGCGTAAATGTGGCGGTGCAGGGCCAGCGTTTTGGACGCCTTGTCGCCCCCGGTTTGCTCGCCCTGCGTGTTCACCGCCGCCAGGCGGGCGGGGTCCAGGTGGCCAAGGCAGGCATCGGTGGGGGTGATGAGGAAACCGTCGTCGGTGCGCGCACTGATGTTGCCCGCTGTGGCGTGCACATAGCCCCGCGCAAACAGCGAGGCCCCCACGCGGCACATTTCGTCGCGCAGTGCCGTGGTCATGCCTGGGGCTCCAACTGGGTGAACGCTTTGCAGAAAAAATCGGTGGTGCCGAAGTTGCCCGACTTGAGCGCCAAATGCACATGCGCGCCGGGCCACCGGGCGGGCTGCACCGCCGTCCAGGGCACACCGGGGTCGATTTGCGGGCCAATGGCCATTTGGGTCACGCCCAGCGCCTGCACCACCGCACCCGAGGTTTCCCCCCCGGCCACCACCATTTGGCGCACCCCCAGGTCCACCAGGCCCACGGCGATGCGGGACAGCGCGTGTTCCACCAGCTCGCCCGCGCGGGCCACGCCCAGTTGGGCTTGCACCGCTTGCACCGCAGACGATTCGGCGGTGGCGTACACCAGCACCGGGCCTTGGGCCAGCAAGGGCTGCGCCCAAGCCAGGGCTTGGGCCACCACGTCGTCCCCCGCCGCAATGGCCATGGGGTCGATGCCAAAAGCCGGCAACCCTTGCTGCCGGAAGTGCAGCACCTGCGCGTTGGTGGCCTGTGAGCAGCTGCCCGACACCACGGCGCGGCCACCACTGGCGGGGGGCAGGGCGTCGGCACGGGCTGCGTGGGGGGCCGTGGCGGTTTTGGCCCAGTTGGGGGGCAAGCCAATGGCAATGCCCGACCCGGCGGTGACCAGCGGCATGCCCGCCAGCGCACGGCCAATGGTCAGAAGGTCGGCATTGCCCACGGCATCGACCACGGCCACGCCCACGCCTTGGGCCTGCAAAGCGGCAAAACGCGCGGCGATGGCCGCGCTGCCCTGGCTGACCACTTCGTGCGCCACCAGCCCCACCTTGCGGCGGGTTTGTGCCTGCATCACGCGCACCAGGTTGGCGTCGGTCATGGGGGTGAGCGGGTGCTGGCGCATGCCGCTGTCGCTCAGCAACACGTCGCCCACAAACAAATGCCCTTTGAACACGGTGCGCTGGTTTTCCGGGAAGGCGGGGCAGACGATGGTGAAGCCCTGGCCAGGGCCGTGCAGCGCGTCCAGCAGCGCATCGGTCACAGGGCCGATGTTGCCCTGGGGGGTGGAGTCGAACGTGGAGCAGTATTTGAAATAGATTTGCTGCACCCCCTGCGCCTGCAACCACCGCAAGGCGGACAGCGACTGGGCCACGGCGTCGGCCGGGTCGATGGTGCGCGACTTGAGGGCCACCACGATGGCGTCGGCCGCCACCGGCAACTGGGCATCGGTGGGCACGCCAATGGTTTGCACGGTGCGCATGCCGCAGCGCACCAGGTTGTTGGCCAGGTCGGTGGCACCGGTGAAGTCGTCGGCAATGCAGCCCAGAACGGGGCGGTGGCTCATGCGGAAATTCCTTGCGTATTCAAATAGTCTTGCAACAGCGCGTCCACCGACGCGTCGGGCTGCAGGCCCAGTTGCTGTGCGCGTTGCGCGTTGAAGCGGCTGGGCCAGCCGCCCACGATGGCGGCCACGCGGGCATCGGGTTGCCAGTCCAGCAACCCAGCGGCCGCCGGCCCCCCCACGCGCGCCAGGGCTTGGGCCATGTCACCCACGGTGGTGCTGAGGGCGGGCAGGTTGACGGCGGTGCGGGCACCCCAGTGCGGGGCGCTGGTTTGGCAGGCGCACAACAAACCGGCCACGGTGCTGGTGGGCGACGCGAGCGCCACGGGGGTGTCTGGCGCCACCGGTACCACGGCGCGCAGGCCCGCCAGGGGCTCGCGCACCATGCCGCTCAAAAACCCCGAGGCCGCGCCGTTGGGTTTGCCGGGGCGCACGGCCACGGTCATGAGCCTGACGTTTCGGCCCTGCACCAGCCCGCGCCGGGTGAAGTCGGCCACCAGCTGTTCGCCCACAAACTTCTGGATGCCGTAGCTGCTTTGCGGGGTGGGCAGGGTGTCGTCTTCAATGACGGCGGGCAACGGCAAGCCCGGCATGCCACCGAACACGGCCACCGAGCTGGCGTACACAAACACGGGGTTGCGCCCGCCGTCGCGGGCGGCGCGCAGCAGGGCCAGGGTGGCGTCGATGTTGCTGTGCAGGCCCAGCTCCAGGTCTTTTTCGCAATCGCCGCTGACGGCGGCGGCCAGGTGCACCACCAGGTCGGCCTGGGCCAGCAGGCCTGGGTGGGTGGCCAGCACCTCGTTCAGTTCACCCCCCACAAACCGCACCCGGGGGTCGGCCAGCGCGTGGGGTGGAGGTGCCACCAGGTCGGTCAGCACCAGTGAGGTGATGGGCTGGGCGGCGGCCCCGGCCAGCGCCAGGGTGTCCAGCGCCAACAGCGCCTGGGCCAGGCGCTGGCCCAAAAAGCCCGCGCCTCCGGTGATCAGCACTTGCATGGCGTGCCCCTTCAGCGTGCCGCAGGCAATTCAATGCCCGGGAAGATTTTGATGACGGCAGAGTCGTCCTCACGGCCATGCCCGGCGGTGGAGGCCTGCATGAACATCTGGTGCGCGGTGGCCGACAGCGGCAGCGGGAATTTGCTGGCGCGCGCGGTGTCCAGCACCAGGCCCAGGTCTTTCACAAAAATGTCCACGGCCGACAAGGGGGTGTAGTCGCCCGCCAGCACATGGGCCATGCGGTTTTCAAACATCCAGCTGTTGCCCGCGCTGTGGGTGATGACCTCGTAAATGGCGGCGGCGTCCACGCCCTCGCGGATGCCCAGCGCCATGGCCTCGGCCGCTGCCGCAATGTGCACTCCGGCCAGCAGCTGGTTGATGATTTTGACTTTGCTGCCCGCACCGGCTTGTGCACCCAGCCGGTACACCTTGGCGGCCATGGCGTCCAGTGCAGGCCCCACCCGGTCGTAGGCGGCTGGGGTGCCTGCGGTCATCATGGTCATTTGCCCGCTGGCGGCTTTGGCCGCCCCGCCGGAAATGGGGGCATCCAGGTACAACACGCCCAGCTCGGCCAGGCGGGCTTCCAGCGCAATGGACCAGTTGGGGTCCACGGTGGAGCACATCACAAACACGCTGCCGGGTTGCAGGTGGGCGGCGGCCCCGTTTTCGCCAAACAGCACGGCCTCGGTTTGTGCGGCATTCACCACCACACTCACCACCACTTGGCAGTGGCTGGCCACCTCGGCCGGGTGGGTGCAGGCCACACCGCCTTCAGCTGCAAATTCTTCAGCCGCCTCGCGGCGCACGTCACACACGTGCACCTGGTAGCCCGCGCGGCGCAGCGAACCGGCCATGCCCCGGCCCATGGCCCCCAGGCCAATCACACCAATGTTTTTTTGCATTTGAACAACCCCTGTCGGTTACTTGAAGCCCAGGGCGTGGGGTGCCCAGGTGCTGATGGCGGGCACAAACGTCAGCAGCATCAAAATGACACCGTGCGCCCACAAAAAGGGTTTCAGCTCTCGGGTGAGGGCTGACATGGACACCTTGGCCACGTTCGAGGTGACGAACAGCAGCCCGCCGACAGGCGGCGTCACCATGCCCAGCGTCAGGTTGTAAATAACGATCATGGCGAACTGAATGGGGTCCACCCCCAGCTTGGCGGCCACAGGCGCCAGGATGGGCACCAGAATCATCACGCCCGGCAGGGGCTCGATGAAGATGCCGAAAATCAGCAGAAAAATGTTCACGGCAATCAGAAAGCCCACCTGGCTGAACTGCTGCGTGGACATCCACTCCGCCAGCTGAATGGGCAAGCCGTCAATGGTCAGCACCCAGGCAAACGCGTTCGACATGCCGATGATGATCAGCACCGACGCCGTGAGCAGCGCTGAGCGGGACAAGATGTCGGGCAGGGCTTGCCACCGCAGGGTGCGGTACACAAATTTGCCGCACACCAGGGCGTAAAACACCGCCACCACCGAGGCCTCTGTGGGCGTGAACCAACCCGCGCGCATGCCACCCAGAATCAACACCGGCAGCATCAGCGCCGGCAAGGCTTTCCAGCAGGTTTCCAGCTTGTCTTGCCAGCTGGTGGTGTCGTCAGCTCCACGGTAGTTGCGCGCCATCGACACACGCCAGTTCACCGCACACATGCCCACGGCAATCAGGATGCCTGGCACAAACCCCGCGATGAACAGCGCCCCCACCGACACGCTTTCGTCTTGCAGCGCATAGATGATCATGATGATCGACGGCGGGATGATGGGCCCCACGATGGCGGTGGCCGCCGTCAGTGCCGCCGCATACGGCCGGTCGTAACCGGCCTTGTCCATCATGCGGATCATCATGGAGCCCGGCCCTGCGGCATCCGCCAGCGCCGACCCGGAAATGCCCGAGAAAAACGTGAGCGACACCACGTTGGTGTAACCCAGGCCGCCCCGGCGGTGGCCCACAAACTGGGCCGCAAACTTCAACAGCACCTCGGTCAAAGAGCCCCCGCTCATCAACTCGGCCGCCAATATGAAAAACGGCACCGCCATCAACGGGAAGCTGTCCACCCCTTCATAGGTTTGCTTGAGCATCACGATCAGCGGGAAATCGCTGCCGAGCAACACCGCCGTGAGGGTGGACACCCCCAAGGCAAACGCCACGGGCATGCCCAACGCCAAAAAGCCGCAGGTGCTCAGCAACAGGATCAAACTCAGGCTCATAGGGATGCACTCGCGTTGGCGTCAAAGTGTTCGTCGCCGGCAAAACGCCTCTCCGCCAGGTACGGCTTGAGAATCAGGGCGAAATGCACGGCCAGCAGCGCGCCGCCCACGGGTATGGCGGCATACACCCAACCCATGGAAATTTGGGTGGTGGGCGTCATCTGGAACTGCGAGCGCTCCACATACAACGCGCCAAACCAGACCATGCAGGCAAAGAACCCAAACAGCACCAGAGCGATGAACACGCGCACGGCACGGGCGGCCTTGGGCGGCAGGCTGTCTTGCAGGTTGTCGATGGCGATGTGGCCGCCGTACCGCAGCACGGGCCCAGCCCCCACAAACGTCAGCCAGACCATGAGGTAGCGGGCCACCTCTTCCGCCCACTCGATGGACTCGCTGGTGGCATAACGCAGCACCACGTTGGCAAAAATGACCACGGCCATGGTGCCCAGCAGAAAAATCAACACGGCCTTGTTGATCTGCATGAACACGGTTTCAAATTTTTCCATGGAGACGTCCCGTCCAGGCGAAGACCAGCGCCCCGCTGCCCGAGACAGCGGGGAGTCCAGTCCGAGCCCGAGAGTTATTTGATGGCCTGGATGGCCGCGATCTTGTCTGCGCCAAATTCTTTGGCGTAGTTCGCATAAGCGGGTTTGGTGGCATCGCGGAAGGTGTTGCCGTTCACCTGGCGCACCACCTGCATGCCGTCTTTTTCAAGCTGGGCGATGCCGTTGGCCTCGTCGTCGTTCACCTTCTTGCGGGTGGCGGCCACGCTGGTTTTGGCGGCCGCTGCAAACACCTTTTTGTCGGCATCGTTCAGCTTGTTCCACACGCGGGGCGATGTGATGAGCAGCGCGGGGGAATAGACGTGCCCTGTCAGCGACAGGTGCTTTTGAACCTGCGAAAACTTGGACGCCAAAATCACCGGAATGGGGTTCTCCTGCCCATCAACCACGCCTTGCTGCAACGCGCCAAACACTTCAGGGAATGCCATGGGAGTGGGCAGGATGCCGAAGGTGCGGTAGCCCTCCATGTGCACCTTGTTTTCCATGGTGCGCATCTTCAAACCCGAGGCATCGGACGCATTGACGATGGGCCGCTTGTTGTTCGTCATGTGGCGAAAGCCGTTTTCGCTCCACGCCAGGGCCACCAGGCCGTGCGACTGGAACTTGGACAACATGTCCTGGCCAACGGCACCGTCCAGGGTTTTGCGGGCGTGGTCGTAATCGCGGAACAGAAAAGGCACGTCCACAATCTTGATTTCAGGCACAAAGTTGCCCACCGGGCCGGTGGACGTGACCACGAAGTCTTGCGTGCCCAGCTGCACCGCTTCGATTTGCTCACGCTCGCCCCCCAGCGCACTGGCGGGGAAAATTTGGCACTTGTAGCGGCCAGCGGTGCCCTTGTCGATCTCGTCGCAAAACGCGTGGGCGCCGATGTCGTAGTGAGAGCCTTTGGCCAGCACGTGGCCGATTTTCAGCACCGTCTGGGCCTGCACAGCGGTGGCAGTGGCCAACAAAGCAGCAACGGCCAGGGCAATGGAACGGATCATCATCAAAGTCTCCTCAAGGGGGGGTTGGCTTTCTGACTTATTGTCAGGTCGTAAGGTTGTACGACAAATTCTAGGATGCAAAAGCGTTTTGAAATTGGGTGTTTACCCTGAGCGCCCCTGCGCCCAAAAGAAGGCCGCGTCAGGCTTGGGGCGTGCCCAGTTCGGCGCGAAGGCGGTCTGCCAACTGACGCCCCTGCTGTGCCCAGAAAGCCGGGTCGGCCCGGCCAATGCGCTCGGCCGCGTTTTTCATGTGGGCGGCACCGGCCTCGCGGGCGGCCGTCACATCGCCCGCGTCAATCGCTGCGACGATGGCGGCATGCTCGTCGCGCACCTGCTGGGCAAAATCGGTGCGGGTGGCCTCGTTGGCGCGGGTCACGCGGGTGCCGTCGAACAAAAAGTGGTTCAGGTAGGCCAAGGTGGCCAGCAAAAACGGGTTGTTGGCCGCGGTGGCAATGGCCACGTGAAAAGCCACGTCTTCGGCCACGCCGTCGCCCCCACCGGCCACGGTGCGCTCCAGGGCCAGCAAGGCGGCCTTGATCTGCTTCAGGTTTTGTGGCGTGCGCCGGGCAGCGGCCAGGGCGGCAGACTCGGC
Organism: Burkholderiaceae bacterium; assembly: GCA_049653005.1. GTDB lineage: Bacteria > Pseudomonadota > Gammaproteobacteria > Burkholderiales > Burkholderiaceae_C > UBA2334. Next base: position 19,075 of record JBASFL010000046.1, read on the forward strand.
TTCCAGCGCGCGGCGTACCTCCACCATTTGCAGCACCGCGTTCATCGAGCCATCGGGGGCCAGCACCAGGTGTTCGGTGCTGGGGTCGGGCAGCTTTTTCACGAACGCGCCAGAGCCCTGGCGCGACTCCACCAGCCCCATGGTTTTCAGGCGCGACAAGGCCTCGCGCACCACGGTGCGGCTCACGCCAAAGCGCTGCACCAGCGCGGCTTCGGTGGGCAGGCGCTGGCCCTCGGGCAATTGTCCGTCGCGGATGCTGACCACCAAGGCATCGGCCAGCTGCTCGGACAAACGCGCGCCCACGCTCAACACCGACGTTTGATCAAGGGGAAAAGGTGTGTTCATGGCGGTGCAAAGTGGGGGCACAAGTTGATTATTTGTGCGACAACAATATAACAACCCAGGCCACCGCGCGAGCACCCGGCTTGGCCCGGGTTTCACGCAGTTTGTTGACCCAGCGCAGCCAAGCACCTGCGGCACCCGTCTACCATGCAGTTTTGCCACACAGGAGACCCCATGTTCAAAAAAATCCTCGTCCCCACCGACGGTTCATCGTTGGCCCACAAGGCCGCTGACATCGCGGCCGAACTGGCCCAAAGCCAAGGCGCACAGGTGATTGGTGTGTACGTGATCGACCCCTTCCCGTTCATCGGCGTGGGCGACGCGTCGGCCATTGGCCTGCAGGCCTACATGTCTGAGGTGCAAGCCAGCGCAGGCCAGGCACTGGCCGACGTGCGCAAGCTGTGCGAAGCCCGTGGCGTGGCCTTTGCCGGTGACACCATCGAGCGCGGCAGCCCCTACGAAGGCATTCTGGAAACCGCCAAAGCCGAAGGCTGCGACGTGATCGTGATGGGTTCACACGGCCGCAAAGGCATGGAAGCCCTCATCCTGGGCAGCGTGGCGCAAAAAGTGCTGACCCACGCCAAAGTGCCGGTCATGGTCATCAAGGGCTGAGGTGCCCACACAGCCCAGGCACACCCTGGGCCTCAGTGAAAGTCCCGGCTGGGCGCGTCCAGCTCGCCCAGCCAGGCCGACAGGTCTTTCAGCCGTTTGGCCACCAGGTGGCAGACGCGCCCACCGGTTTCGGGGTCGGGGCTGTCGTCGCGCTGCCACACGCCGTACACCGCCAACAAGCGGGCCCGCACCAGCTCGCGGCGCTGGGCTTCTTTCACGCTTTTCCACACCACCACGTTGACCGAACCGGTTTCGTCTTCCAGCGTGACGAACACCACGCCTTTGGCCGTGCCCGGCTGCTGGCGCACGGTGACGATGCCACAGGCCCGCACCAGCCGCCCGCTGGGGCACTGGGCCAGTTCGGCCGCTGAAAGCAGCTTGAGCGGCGTCAGCCGGGGGCGCAACAGGCCCACGGGGTGGGCGCGCAGGCTCAGGCCCGTGGCGGCGTAATCGCCCACCACGTCTTGCGCCAGGCTGGGAGCGGGCACCAGCCCGGGGGCCAGGGGATCGTGTGGCGGGGCCACGGGGGCCAGCAAGTGGGCATGGGCCTTGGCGCCCGCAGCGGCCCACACCTGTTCGCGCCGGTGCCCGGCCAGTGCGGCCAGGGCATCGGCGGCGGCCAGGGCGTCCAGCTCGGGTTGCGTGAGGGCCGCCACGTGCGCCAGGTGCGACACGCTGGTGAACACCTGGCCTTGTGCCGCCAAGTGCAGACGGGCGTTCACGGTGCGCTGGGCCGCGTCTTCGCTGAGCCCCCCCACCAAGCGCAGCCCCAGCCTGACGGCCTGGCCATCGGAGCTGGCCAACCCACAGTCCCACCCGCTCACCGTCACATCCACCGGCAGCACCTGCACCCCGTGCCGCCGGGCGTCTTGCACCAGTTGCGAGGGGGCGTAAAAGCCCATGGGCTGGCTGTTGAGCAAGGCGGTCAGAAACACGCCTGGGTGGTGGCGCTTGATCCAGGCACTGGCGTACACCAGCACCGCAAAACTGGCGGCGTGGCTTTCGGGAAAGCCGTATTCGCCAAACCCCTCGATCTGCGAAAAGATGGCCTGCGCGAACTCGGCCGTGTAACCCCGCTGGGTCATGCCGTCCACGATGCGGTCGTGAAACACCTGCACGCCGCCCTTGCGTTTCCAGGCCGCCATCGACCGGCGCAGGCTGTCGGCTTCGCCCGCGCTGAACCCGGCGCACAGCATGGCGACCTGCATCACCTGTTCCTGAAAAATGGGCACGCCCAGGGTCCGGCCCAACGCTTCCTTCAGCGCCGGGCTGGGGTATTCCACCGGTTCCAGCCCATGGCGACGGCGCAAATAGGGGTGCACCATGCCGCCCTGTATGGGCCCGGGCCGCACGATGGCGACCTGCACCACCAGGTCGTAAAACACCTTGGGCCGCAGGCGGGGCAACATGCTCATTTGCGCCCGGCTTTCCACCTGGAACACCCCCACGGTGTCGGCGTTGGCCACCATGCGGTAGGTGGCGTCGTCGCCCGCGGGAATGTCGGCCAGCGTGAGGCGGCGGCCCGCTGCCGGGCCCTGGGCGGGCACAAAGCCGGGCACCTGGGCCAGCGTGTCCAGCGCGCGGCGCAGGCACGACAACATGCCCAGCGCCAACACGTCCACCTTCAGCAGGCCCATGGCGTCCAGGTCGTCTTTGTCCCACTGGATGATGCTGCGCCCGGCCATGCTGGCGGGCTCCACCGGCACCAACTGGGTGAGCGGCCCCTGCGTCAGCACAAACCCACCCACGTGTTGGCTGAGGTGGCGCGGAAAACCCATGAGCTGCTGCGACAGCTCCAGCCAGAGCGCCAACGAGCGGGGGTCGGCCACGGGGGTGCCGGGCGGCACCTGTGTGAGGGCGTCGGCCAGGCGCTCGGGCAGCAACTGGCGGCTGTACATGCCGGGGTGCTCTTTGGCCAGCGAGCGGATGAGCGCCTCGTCCACCCCCAGCGCCCGGCCCACGTCGCGCAGGGCGCTGCGGGGGCGGTAGCTGATGACGGTGGCCGTCAGGGCTGCGCGGTCACGCCCGTATTTGGCGTAGATGTATTGAATGACTTCTTCGCGCCGCTGGTGCTCGAAATCCACGTCGATGTCGGGCGGCTCGCGGCGTTCGCGGCTGATGAAGCGTTCGAACAGCAAGACGGACTCGGCAGGGTTCACCTCGGTCACGCCCAGGCAAAAACACACAGCCGAGTTGGCGGCCGAGCCCCTGCCCTGGCACAAGATGTCGCGCTCACGGGCAAACCGCACCAGGTCGTGCACCGTCAGGAAATACATCTCGTAGCCCAGCTCGGCAATGAGGGCCAGTTCGTGTTCAAGCTGGGTTTTGACTTTGCCGGGGATGCCCGGGTTCGCGCTGGCAAGGGGTGGGCCGTCCGACAATCTCTGCTCGCAGTGTGCGGAGGGCGGCCCGCCCCTTGGCGGCGCAGCGGCAGAAACAATGCCCCGCCCATACCGCCACTCAGCCCCCGCCCAAGTCAACCGCGCCAAGGTTTGTGACGGGGTTTCGCCCGGGCCCACGGTTTCCAGGGGGTATTGGTAGCGCAGCTCTGCCAGGCTGAAGCGGCAACGCTCGGCCACCCGCAAGGTGGCTTGCAACAACGCAGGCGGGTACAGCCGCCCCAGTTGCAGGCGCGTGCGCAGGTGCGCTTGCGCGTTGGGCAGCAGCGCCTGGCCACACCCGGCCACCGGGGTGCCCAAGCGAATGGCGGTCAACACATCGTGAAGGGGCTTGCGCGAGCGCGCGTGCATGATCACCTCACCCGCGGCCACCAGCGGCAAACCACTGGCGGCCGACCAGGTGTGCAGCTGCATCAGCCACCAGTCGTCGTCCATGTGGTGGTGCAACACGGCCCCCAGCCACAGGCCATCGTTTTCAGGGTCAAAACAGGCCCTGGCGCCTTCCAGCATTGGCTTGATTGCTTCTGTTTCAGAAACCTGGTGTGGCCCCAGGCGGGGCGGCAGCAGCAACACCTCGCAGCCCGCCAGCGCCCCCGAGCCGGGTGTGGGCCAGGTGGCGCGGTAGTGGCCTTTGGGGCCGTGGGCGCGGCAGGCGGTGATGTACTGGCACAGCCGCCCCCAGCCGCCCAAGTGGCGGGGCAACACCACCATGCGCCAGCCGGGGTGGGCCGGGTCGGTGAGGGTGAAGCGGGCCCCAGGCATGAAGGCCAGCCCGCATTTCAGCGCCTCGGTGTGGGCGCGCACCACACCGGCCACCGAGCAATCGTCGGTGAGTGCCAGTGCCTGGTAACCCAAGGCATGGGCACGGGCCACCAGCTCTTCGGGGTGTGATGCGCCGTGCTGGAAGCTGAAGTTGGACAGGGCGCACAGCTCGGCGTAGCCAGCCAGCGGGGCTTGGGGCACTTGTGGCGCAGAGGGGTTCATGCAAACACCCCGTGCAAAAACCAGCGCGCACCGGGTGGCACGCGGTACACCCACAGCAAGCCCACTCGGGGGCTGCGGGCCACGAAGTAATCGCGCACGGTGGCACCGCCGTCTTCGGGCACGCAGGTGGCGCCGGGGACGTCGGCTCCCGGCCACTGGGTCAACTCCAGCCGCTGTGGCCCGGCCAGCAGTTGCAGCTCGCCCTGAAAACAGGGGCGGTGGCCGCGCAGGGCCAGGGGCTGGGGCGTGGCCAGCAGCCAGGTGGGCCACAGGCTGCCGCTGCGCAGGGGGGCGTTGGTTGGGTTGGCATTTTTCAAGCTAAAAATGCCTCCAGCGCTTGATGGGTATGTATTTTCAGCTACAGATGGCGAAGTGGATGCCTGCTGCCGGTGTTCGGCCCGGTGGTCGCTGTGGGGCTGCCACTGGGTCAACGCACCCGCCCCCAAGCGGGCGGCCAGGCGCTCGGTCAGGGCGGTCCAGGTCAGGGGCTGGGGGCCATGGGCCGGTTGGGCTTGCAGCCAGTCGGTGCTGCCCGGGGCCCAGGGGGCGTGGGCCAGCGTGGACAAACGCAAGGCCACCACCGGGGCGGCCAGGGGCTGGCGGGCCAGGTGTTCGCGGGTGAGGCGCAGCAGGTGGTCCAGCGCCTGGGTGGCTTGGGCGGTGCGCAGCTCAAAGCCACCGTGGGTGGGCACATCGCGCCGGGTGTCGTGTGCCCATTGCCAGCGCAGGGCCCACACGCCGCGCTGGCGTGTGCGCAGCCAGGCCAGCAAGGCCTGCAACAGCGCCTGGGCGTGGGGCAACAAGGCGGGGGCGCTGTCCAGCGCGTGGGGCAGCGCCAGGGTCTGGTCAAAGCCGGGCGGCAAGGCCTGCCACGGGTGGGTTTGCGGGCGCAGGCCCAGGGCCTGGTCCAAGGCGGCCAGCAAAGGCCCGCCCCAGCGCCGGGCCACACCGTCGCGGGGCAAGCGGCGCAGGTGGCCCCAGGTGCGCAGG
>JBASFL010000047.1:0-32764 GCA_049653005.1 Burkholderiaceae bacterium
CGTCCAGGCTGTAGGCCTTTTGGCGGGTGACGGTGCGGTAGTTGTCGATGCTGCCGGTGGGGCACGGCGAGATGCAGTCGTTGCACCAGTTGCACTTGCTCACGTCCACCACGTAGTTGCGCGAGTCGTGGGTGATGGCACCCACGGGGCAGATGGCTTCGCAGGTGTTGCAGCGGATGCAAATTTCGGGGTCGATCAGGTGCTGCTTGATGACGGCGGTGTCGGTCATGGTTTTTGTCTCCGCGGGGCAATGGTGGGGTGAGGGTGCAGGGGCTGCAACAGAAAAAGGGGCCTGACCGTTCCCAGCCAGGCCCCTCGCATCATGTCAGCACAGGGCGTGTCAGTTGAAACGCACGTATTCAAAGTCAACCGGCTGGCGGTTGATGCCCATGACGGGGGGCGCAATCCAGTTGGCGAACTTGCCGGGATCGACCACGCGGCCCATCAGGCTGGCCACAAAGGCGCGGTCGCCTTCGCTGGGCAGCCATTGGTCGCGGTGGGCGGCCCACTCGCCTTCGCTCACCACGCGGCCGTCGGGGGCCACTTTCACGCCCTTGAGCATGCCGATGTTGCGGTGGAAGGCCTTGTGTGGCACCGACAGGCGCACAGGAATACCGGCCTTTTCAATGACCTTGTTCCAGCGCTCCACACCGCCGATGCTGTCTTTGATGTAGTCGTCGCGCAGCACTTCGTTCAGCGCGTTGAGCATGGGCACTTCTTTTTCCACCAGCTGGCCGTTTTGCACGTTCAGCACTTTGTAGAACTGGCCGCGCAGCTGGTGGTCGTCCATGCGTTTGCCTTCTTCGTAGCGGCCTTTCAGGCCCGTGCTGTAGAAGGTGGCGGCGTTGGACGATTCGTCTGCACCGAACAGGTCAATGGTCACGCTGAAGTGGAAGTTCAGGTAGCGCTGGATGGTGGGCAGGTCGATGACACCGGCGGCGCGCAGCTTGGCGGGGTCGTCGGTTTTCAGCTCGTTCATCACCTGGCAGGTGCGGTTGATGACGCGGCTCACACCCGACTCGCCCACAAACATGTGGTGCGCTTCTTCGGTCAGCATGAACTTGGTGGTGCGGGCCAGCGGGTCAAAGCTGCTTTCGGCCAGGGCGCACAGCTGGAACTTGCCGTCACGGTCGGTGAAGTACGTGAACATGAAGAAGCTCAGCCAGTCGGGCGTTTCTTCGTTGAAGGCTTCCAGGATGCGGGGGTTGTCGGCGTTGCCGCTGTTGCGCTCCAGCAGGGCTTCGCCTTCTTCGCGACCGTCCTTGCCGAAGTATTTGTGCAGCAGGTACACCATGGCCCACAGGTGGCGGCCTTCTTCCACGTTGATCTGGAACAGGTTGCGCAGGTCGTACATGCTGGGCGCAGTCAGGCCCAGGTGGCGCTGCTGCTCAACGGAAGCGGGCTCGGTGTCGCCTTGTGTCACGATGATGCGGCGCAGGTTGGCGCGGTATTCGCCGGGCACGTCTTGCCAGGCGTCGTCGCCTTTGTGGTCGCCGAAGTGAATTTTGCGGCCCTGCTCGGCGGGGTTCAAAAAGATGCCCCAGCGGTAATCCGACATCTTGGTGTGGCCAAACTGGGCCCAACCCTGGGGGTCCACGCTGACCGCGGTGCGCAGGTACACGTCGAAATTCTGGCTGCCGTCAGGGCCCATGTCGTTCCACCATTGCAGGTAGTTGGGCTGCCACTGCTCCAGCGCACGCTTCAAGGTGCGGTCTTCGGCCAGGTTGACGTTGTTGGGGATTTTTTCGCTGTAGTCGATGGTGGACATGTTCGGTCTCCGAATTCAAAAAAGCTCGGCGGAAGATGTGCGGTTGCAGCGCCCCGCCCGGAACGCGCTGCACAACGTCAATCAAAAAATCAGACGCGGTTCCAGTCGAACACGGCCTTGTCGCCTTTGCCGTAGACCTTCAGTGCACCCTTTTCGCCCACGGCGTTGGGGCGCTGGAAAATCCAGTTTTGCCAGGCGGTCAGGCGGCCGAACACGCGGGTGGCCATGGTTTCCACGCCGTTGAAGCGCAGGTTGGCTTCCATGCCGGTGAGGGCATCGGGGCTCATGGCCACGCGCTCTTCGATGGCAATGCGCACTTCGTCGGCCCAGTCGATGTCGTCGGGGTTGGCGGTGACCAGGCCCAAGGCAAACGCCGCGTCGGCGTCCAAAGGCTGGCCGATAGCCGCACGCGCGGCGTCCATGGCGGGCGCTTCGTTGTAGAAGCGGCGGCCAATGCGGCTTTCGTCGGTGGCCATGGGGTAGGTGCCGAAGTTCAGCGCGGTCAGCGTGACCTTGGGTGCGGCGGCTTCGTCGTCGGGCAGGGCCAGGTGGTAGCTGCGGTCGCAGGCCAGGGCCAGCTCCAGCAGCGTGCCGGCAAAGCAGGAACCGGCTTCAATCAACGCAAACAGGCTGCGGCTGCTCACGTCCAGGCGGCTGAAGGTGCGGCGCAACAGGCCAATGGTTTCACGCACCAGCCAGTGGTTGCCGTGGGCTTGCAGTGTGGCGTCCATGGCCAGCACGGCGGCGCTGTCGCCTTGGGTTTTGATGAGCCAGGTGCCAATGTCCAGCTCGTTGGTGCGCATTTGCAGGATGGCGTCTTCCAGCTCGCGGGCCATTTGCAGGGGGTACCAGGCGGCACCGGCGGCTTCAATACCGGCCACGTCGGTGGGCTGGGCACCCGTGGGGGCCTTCACGGTGAAGGTGGCCAGGCGCTTGGCGCGGTCGATGGCCACGCTCACATGGGCGTAGGTGATGGCATCGGCGTCGAGGGTGCGCTGCAGCGGGGGCAGTGCCACGCCCTTGCCGTCGGCGGGGCGGTCGCTTTGGGCGGCCAGGGCCAGGGCGCGCTCTTGCACCTTGTCGGCAAACTGGGCGGGCTTGACGATGTCGTCCACCAGGCGCCAGTCTTTGGCCTTCTTGCCGCGCACGCCTTCGGTGGTGGTGCAGAAAATGTCGGCCAGGTCGTGGCGCACTTTGCGCTTGTCGGTCACGCGGGTCAGGCCGCCGGTGCCGGGCAACACGCCCAGCAAAGGCACTTCGGGCAGGCTGACGGCGCTGCTGCGGTCGTCCACCAAAATGATTTCGTCGCAAGCCAGGGCCATTTCATAGCCACCACCGGCGCATGCACCGTTGACGGCGGCCAGGAATTTCAGGCCGCTGTGTTTGGAGCTGTCTTCCAGGCCGTTGCGGGTTTCGTTGGTGAACTTGCAGAAGTTCACTTTCCAGCTGTGGCTGCTCACGCCCAGCATGAAGATGTTGGCGCCCGAGCAAAACACTTTTTCGCGGGCGCTGGTGACCACCACGGTGCGCACTTCGGGGTGCTCGAAGCGGATGCGGTTGATGGCGTCGTTCAGCTCGATGTCCACGCCCAGGTCGTAACTGTTGAGCTTGAGTTTGTAGCCGGGGCGCAGGCCACCGTTTTCGTCAAAGTCGGCAGCTAACGTGGCCACGGGGCCGTTGAAGCTGAGTTTCCAGTGGCGGTACTGGCTGGGGTGCGTCTGGTATTCCACACGCTCGGGGATGTGAACGGCTGCATTCATGGGTGTCTCCTGGTGGGCGAAGTGCACAATGCTGCACCCCGTTGACATGCATCATATTGCATTCTTGGAAATCAAGTCAAGCAATTTTATGCATGTCTGCAAAAAACTTCATGCGGGCATGCCCAAAGCCCCACGCACTGCTGTGCGAAGCAGCACAAAGGTGTCGCCCAGCGACTGGTCGCTGGTGTTAATGCGCAACTGCGCCTTGGAATAAAAGGCCGAGCGCCCGGCCAGAATGGTTTTCAGGTCTTCCATGGCCTCGGCGCTGGCGGCCATGGGCCGCAAATCGCCCTGGGCGCGCACCCGGTTCATGTGGTCTTCGGGGTCGGCCTGCAGCCACACGGTGGTGCAGTGCGCCAGCAGCAGGTTGAACGTGGCGGCGTCGGACACCAGGCCGCCGGGCGTCGCCAACACGGCCTCGGGGTAAATTTGTATGGCCTCTTCCACCGCCCGGCGCTCGTAGCGGCGGTAGGCGTTTTGCCCATACAGGCCCTGTATTTCAGACACGCTGCAACCGGCAAACTGCTCGATCTGGCGGCTCAGCTCTATAAAGGGGTAGCCCAGGTCGTCGGCCAGCATTTGCCCCAGGGTGGACTTGCCCGCCCCCCGCAAACCAATGAGCGCCACGCAGTTGCTGCGCGGCCCGCCCGATGCCCCCGTGCCCAGCATGTCGGCCAGGGCCACGCGCACCTTGCGCAGGGTGGCGTCGTCGCGGCCCTCCAGCAGCTCGCGGATCAGCAGCCACTCGGGCGAGGTGGTGGTGACATCGCCCAGCAGCTCGGCCAGCGAACTTTGCAGCGCCTGTGCCACCTGCAACAGCAGCAGCACAGACACATTGCCCTCGCCGTATTCCAGGTTGGCCAGGTGCCGCTCAGACACCCCCGCCGTTTGCGCCACGGCTTTGCGCGTCATGCCACGGCGGGCACGCAAGGCGCGCACACGCTCGCCCAGGGCCGCCAGAAAGGGGTTTTTGTCGGCAGCGGTCGGCGCGCCACCGGGCGCATCGGCCAAAACATGCACTATATTGCTTGACATTGGGCTGAATTGGGTTAACCTTCGGTCCATGCACGATATTTCATATCGGCAGTGATCGCAAGTGTACCGAGGAGACCTCACATGACCCCCCAAACCTTCAAAGAGCTGCTGCAAGGCGTGACCGCCCACCTGCACAACCGCCCGCTGGACACCGACCTGCACACCTGGCTCAACACCGAATACGGCCCCCACACCGCCATGTACCAGGCACTCAAAGCCGCGTGCGAAGTGGGCGTGGCCGATGGCTGGCTGTGCCAGCGCGAGGCCGGTGGCTTGAAATACGGCCGCATCTTCAAACCCGACGCCGAGCTGCAAGGCTTTTCAGTGGACGTGGTGGACATGACCAACCTGGCAGGCCCCCACCACACCCACCCGCTGGGTGAAATCGACCTGATCATGCCCATTGACGCCGAGGCCCGCTTTGACGGCCACGGTGCCGGTTGGCTGGTGTACCCCGCTGGCAGTGCCCACCCGCCCACCGTGACCGGTGGCCGCGCCCTGGTGCTGTACCTGCTGCCCGACGGCCGCATCGACTTCACCCGCTGACCCCCTGCCCCCACACACCCCCCTGGAAGGAACCGTTTGTGACCACCGCTTTGCTCCCCAACTTCACCGCTGGCCAATGGACTTTGGGCACCGGCCCCGGCACCCCCTTGTTTGACCCCGTGCTGGGCACCGAGCTGGTGCGCGTTGACGCCACCGGCCTCGATTTGCCCGAAGCCTTCCGCTTCGCCCGCGACACCGGCGGCGCAGCCCTGCGCGCCCTCACCTACCGCCAGCGCGCCGCCCTGCTGGCCGCCACCGTGAAAGTGCTGCAAGCCAACCGCGCGGCTTACGAAGACATTTCGGTGGCCAACAGCGGCACCGTGAAAGCCGACACCGCCGTGGACGTGGACGGCGGCATCTTCACCCTGGGCACCTACGCCAAGCTGGGCGACAGCCTGGGCGATGTGCACCACCTGACCGATGGCGACGCCGCCCGCCTGGGCAAAGACCCGCTGTTCCAAAGTCAACACGTGCAAGTGCCCACCCGGGGCGTGGCGATGTTCATCAACGCGTTCAACTTTCCCAGCTGGGGCCTGTGGGAAAAAGCCGCGCCCGCGCTGCTGTCGGGTGTGCCCGTCATCGTGAAACCCGCCACCGCCACCGCCTGGCTCACCCAGCGCATGGTGAAAGACGTGGTGGACGCGGGCATTTGGCCTGCCGGCACGCTGAACGTCATCTGCGGCAGCTCGGCCGGGTTGATGGACCAGTTGCAGCCGTTTGACGTGGTGTCGTTCACCGGCTCGGCCGACACCGCCGCCGTCATCCGCTCGCACCCCGCGGTGGTGCAGCGCTCGGTGCGCGTGAACATCGAGGCCGACAGCGTCAACTCCGCCCTGCTGCTGCCCGGCGCCACCGCCGAAGACACGCAGGCCGCGCTGGACCTGCTGGTGAAAGAAGTGGCGCGCGAAATGACCGTGAAATCGGGCCAGAAATGCACCGCCATCCGCCGCGTGCTGGTGCCCGAAGCGCTGTACGACACGGCCGCCGCCGCCATTTCAGCCCGCCTCGCCAAAACCACCGTGGGCAACCCGCGCAACGAGGGTGTGCGCATGGGCGCACTGGTCAGCCGCACCCAGCTCAATGCCGTGCGCGAAGGCCTGGCCCAGCTCAAAGCCCACACCGATGTGCTGCACGACGGCAGCGCCACCCCGCTGGTGGACGCCGACGCCGCGGTGGCCTGCTGCGTGGCCCCCACCCTGCTGGGCACCCGCACGCCCGACACCAACCCCGTGGTGCACGACGTGGAAGTGTTCGGCCCCGTGGCCACCCTCATGCCCTACCGCGATGTGCCACATGCGCTGGCGCTGGTGCGCCGGGGCCAGGGCTCGCTGGTGGCCTCGCTGTATGGCACCGACGCCGCTGCCTTGGGCGCTGCCGCGCTGGAGTTGGCCGACAGCCACGGCCGCGTGCACGTCATCAGCCCCGACGTGGCCGCGCTGCACACCGGCCATGGCAACGTCATGCCCCAGTCGCTGCACGGCGGGCCGGGCCGGGCGGGTGGTGGCGAAGAGCTGGGGGGCCTGAAGGCGCTGAACTTCTACCACCGCCGCAGCGCCATCCAGGCCAGCACAGCGGTGCTGGAAGCTGTCAAAAGCAATAGCTGACAACCCAACACAGACAAGCGCCAGAGGCACTTTTTATTAGAAAAATGGAGACAGCCATGACCACCCCCGCTTCCGACGACAACACCCTGGCCGGCGTGCCCGCCCCCGCCGCCAGCTTCAACTTTGCCCAGCACCTGCTGGCACTCAACGCCCAGCGACCCACCAAGCTGGCGTTTGTGGACGACCTGGGTTCGCTCACCTACAGCCAGTTGGCCGAGCGCATCCAGCGCACGGCAGCCGGTCTGCTGGCCCTGGGCCTGCGGCGCGAAGAACGCGTGCTGCTGCTGATGCAAGACGGCACCGATTGGCCCGTCAGCTTTCTGGGCACCATGTACGCCGGTCTGGTGCCCGTGGCCGTGAACACCCTGCTGACCGCCGACGACTACGCCTACATGCTGGAACACTCCCGCGCGCAGGCCGCGTTGGTGTCGGGCGCGCTGCTTCCCGCCTTGACCAGCGCAATGGTCAAGTCAGACCACGAGGTGAAAAAAGTCATCGTCTCGCGCCCTGCCGCGCCGTTGCACCCCGCCGAGGTGGAATTCGAGGCCTTTCTGGCCGCCCAGCAGCCCCTGGCCAAACCGGCGGCCACCAGCCCTGACGACCCCGGTTTCTGGCTCTATTCGTCCGGCTCCACCGGCCGCCCCAAGGGCACGGTGCACTCGCACGGCAACCCCTATTGGACGGCCGAGCTGTACGGCAAAGGCGTGCTCGCGCTGACCGAAAACGACGTGTGTTTCTCCGCCGCCAAGCTGTTTTTTGCCTACGGCCTGGGCAACGGGCTGAGCTTTCCCATGAGCGTGGGCGCCACCACCATCCTGATGGGCGAACGCCCCACGCCCGATGCCACCTTTGCCCGCTGGCTGGGCAAAGTGGGCGGCACGGGCGCTGAAGGCGGCCCCTCGGGCCTTAAACCCACCGTGTTCTACGGTGCCCCCACCGGCTTTGCTGGCATGTTGGCCCACCCCGCCCTGCCCGCCAAAACCGACGTGGCCCTGCGCCTGGTGTCGTCCGCCGGTGAGGCGCTGCCCGCCGAGTTGGGCGAACGCTTCAAGGCGCACTTCGGCGTGGACATCGTGGACGGCATTGGCTCCACCGAAATGCTGCACATCTTCCTGTCCAACACCCCCACCCAGGTGCGCTACGGCACCACCGGCTGGCCCGTGCCCGGGTACGAAGTGCAGCTGCGCGGCGACGACGGTGGCCCCGTGCCCGACGGTGAGCCGGGCGACCTCTACATCCACGGCCCCAGCGCCGCCATGATGTATTGGGGCAACCGCGAAAAAACCCGCGACACCTTCCAGGGCGGCTGGACCAAAAGCGGCGACAAATACATCCGCAACGCCGACGGCACCTACACCTACGGCGGCCGCAGCGACGACATGCTGAAGGTCAGCGGCATTTACGTCAGTCCCTTCGAAGTGGAAGCCACCCTGGTGCAACACCCCGCGGTGCTGGAAGCCGCCGTCATTGGTGTGAACGACGCCGACGGCCTGACCAAAACCAAGGCCTATGTGGTGCTGAAAGCCGGTGCCGCCGCCACCGAAGCCGAGCTGAAGGCCTTCGTGAAAGACAAGCTGGCCCCTTACAAATACCCGCGCCAGATCGAGTTCGTGACCGACCTGCCCAAAACCGCCACCGGCAAGATCCAGCGCTTCAAGCTGCGCGACCAGTCTGCCCAAGCGCAATGACGGCCCCGCTGTTCGCCGACATCACCGTGGCAGGCCACCTGGGCGCAAGGGCCCTGCGCATCGAACACGCCTGGGTGGGCAGCACCGATGCCACCACCCCTTTGGTGGTGTTTCTGCACGAAGGCCTGGGCTCGGTCAGCATGTGGCGCGACTTTCCGCAACGCCTGTGCCAAGCGCTGGGCTGGCGCGGGCTGGTGTATTCACGCCCGGGCTACGGCCAGTCCACCCCACGCCCGGCCGACGAACACTGGCAACCCGACTTCATGCACCGCCAGGCGCTGGAGGTGTTGCCCGCGTTGCTGGCCGCGTTGGGGGTGGACACCGCGCAACGGCCCGTGTGGCTGTTCGGCCACAGCGACGGCGGCAGCATTGCCCTGCTGCACGGCGCGCTGCGCCCCGCCCACACCGCCGGGCTGGTGGTGCTGGCCCCGCACATTTTGGTGGAAGACATCTCGGTGGCCAGCATCGAGCAGGCCCGCATGGCTTACCTCAACACCGATTTGAAACAACGCCTGGCCAAACACCACGCCGACCCAGACTCCGCCTTCTGGGGCTGGAACAACGTGTGGCTGTCGGCCGCTTTCCGCCGCTGGAACATCGCCTCAGAACTGGCCACCCTCACCTGCCCGGTGCTGGCCATCCAAGGGCTGGACGACGAATACGGCACCCTGGCCCAAATTCGCGGCATACGCGAAGTGGCACCCCAAACGCAGTTGCTGGAACTGCCCGCCTGCGGCCACTCGCCGCACAAAGACCAAGCGCAAGCCGTGGTGGACGCGGTGGTGGGGTGGATCAGGCCAGAGCTTGGCAAGCCGCAGCCACGTTAGGGGTGGCAGGACCGCTGTGCGTGTTGTGGGGACTGCTAATCGGCCAACGGATGGGTGCACCACTGCTGCTCGCAGGGCACGCCGTCACGGTTGCCATCCAGCTTGACGCCCGCACAACGGGCCAGAAAATACTTGGCTTCGCTGCAAGAACGCATTTGAGAGCAGTACTGCCGCCCATCACAGCGGAACCCCGACTGGGTCGGGACGACACTGGTTTGAGGGGAATCTTTTGGGGGGTTCCGCGCAGCGGTCACAGGCCCCGTGTCGGTTGGGTTTGACGCCGGGCGGACTTGGTTGTCTGCGGCGGATTTTTTACGCAATGCGTTCAATTCTTCTGCGGTGAGGCGGTGAACGGGCCCGGGAACGGCACACGGACTGCCTTGAAACGTCAACGTGCCGTTGACCACACATTTGAAAATGTCTGTGGCCCCCAATGGCACACAAGCGGCGCACCACAACGCAAAACCCAGAACAACGCGACGAGAAACAACGACTGCCATGTGACGATTGTAAAAATGACTTTGAAGCCTGTTTTTGCAGCCCGACAGGTTCGCAGAAAGCCACATTTTAGATAGCAAATAAACCAATATCCTCAAGCGATAGAGACCTATTTTCTTCTTGAACAGCCCCATACCCCGCCCGCGTGGCGGGTGAGGCCAGAAAGCCAATGACCTGGGCCAGCGATTCGGTCAGCTGCGCCAGGACATACTTGCTGACGGCACAGGCCCCTGTGTGGGCAGCGAGGGCCGCTTTGAGCCTCTCACGGTGTATCGGTGTCTGATTCAACGCGACGCAATGCCCACCCGGCGGCATGCCAAGCCGAAAATCCGCCCGACAGCGACAAGGCATCGACCCCCATGGCACGCAAAGTGGCGGCCAGGCCCTGGCTGATTTCGTGGCCGTGCGCGCAATACAGCAGCACCCGTGGGGTGGTCAAAAATTCGTCTTTCCAATCCAGCCAAAACGCGGGGTTGCGCCAGATGGCCCCAGGAATTTCGAGCCCTGAAGCGGCGCGGGCCTGTTCGCGCCGCACGTCCAGCAAAACCACGGGGGAAACCCCCTGACGCTCAGCCGCCAAACCGTCAATTGAAATGAACGCCATGGGCCATCCTTAAAAAACCAGAGGGGCCAGCAAACCCAGCACCGCGCTGGCCGCCAGCACCTGCACCACGCTGCGTTTGTAACGAATCAGTGCCACCGCAGCGGCCACGGCCAGCAGCGCGGCCACCGCGTCAAACCGGCCCTCAATGCCCCCCGGCCACCACACGTGGTACGCAAAAAACAGCGCCAGGTTGGCAATGACGCCCACCACCGCAGCCGTAATGGCGGTCAGCGGCGCGGTGAAGTTGACGTTGCCGTGGGTGGACTCCACCAGCGGCCCGCCTGCCAAAATGAAAATGAACGACGGCAAAAACGTGAACCACGTGACCAGCGTGGCCGCCAGCGCACCGGCCAGAAACACCGCGTCTGGCCCCAGCAGGGCCTTGGTATGGCCGCCCACGTAACCCACAAAGGCCACCACCATGATGAGCGGGCCGGGCGTGGTTTCGCCCAAGGCCAGGCCGTCAATCATTTGCGTGGCCGTCAACCAGCCAAACTGCTCCACAGCGCCTTGGTAAACGTAGGGCAACACGGCATAGGCCCCGCCAAAAGTCAGCAGCGCAGCCTTCGAGAAAAACCACCCCATTTGTGTGAACGTGTGGTTCCAGCCCACCGTGGCCACCAGCACCCCCATGGGCACCAGCCACAGCAACGCACCGGCCACCACCACCTGGCCCAAGCGCGGCCACCGAAAGCGGGCGTGCTCGGGCTTGGGGGTGTGGTCGTCAATCAACGCGGGCCCCAGGCGCTTGCCTGACGCCGCGTGCCCACCACCGGCCTTGAACGCGCCGGGCACCCGCCGCCCCCACACGTAACCCACCAAAGCCGCCACCGCCACGATGGCCGGAAACGGCGCGTTGAACACACCAATGGCCACCAGCGAGGCCACTGCCAACGCCCAAAGGCCACGGTTTTTCAAAGCCCTTGAGCCAATGCGGTGCGCCGCCTGCAACACGATGGCCGTGACCGCAGGCTTGATGCCGTAAAACAACCCGGCCACCAGCGGCAGGTCGCCAAAGGCCACGTACACCCACGACAGCCCCACCAGAATGAACAGCGAGGGCAACACAAACAGCACACCGGCCACCACGCCGCCCCAGGTGCGGTGCATCAACCACCCGATGTAGGTGGCCAGTTGCTGCGCCTCGGGGCCGGGCAGCAACATGCAGTAATTCAGCGCATGCAAAAAGCGCTGCTCTGATATCCAGCGCCGGTTTTCCACCAGCTCCTGGTGCATGAGCGCGATTTGCCCCGCTGGCCCGCCAAAGCTGACAAAACCCAGCTTGAGCCAGAACACAAACGCTTGCCAGAAGGTGACGGGGGCAGGTGCGGATGGCTGGGGTGTGGACGGGTTCATGCAGGCTGCTCCTGTGGGCTGAAGGTGGTCAGCAGCCCATCGAACACATGGCAGGCGCTGGCCAGCAAGTCATCGTCGTCTGCCATTGAATAACGCAGCCCGACCAACACGGCCTCCACACCGGCTGCCTCGGGGGGTTGCACCCCGCCTGCATCCAGGTAATGCACCAACTGGCCCAGGCGGGCCAGGGGGCTCAACGGGCTGGGGCTGAGGCCAAAACTGGCCACCATCACCTCGAATGACACCAGGCCCGCCGTGTGGCTGAAAGTGGCACCGTCGAAATCAAAGCCCAGCGCTTGGGGTGGGCAATCGGCCACGTTGTCCAGCCACAGCAACTGGGCTTGTGGGTCAATGAAGCGGCGAATCAGCCACGCGCATGCCAACCTGTCTACCCACGGGCGTTGCCGTGTTGCCCACACACGCCCCTGAAAGTCAGCCGGGTGGCGGGCAACGATGTCCCCCGCCCCATCTGTGGGTTCATCAGGCGAGAGGGTGCGCGCAATCGCCAGCTCAAGTCGCTGCAACGCGGCGTGGGTTTGGCGCTGGGCTTCGCCAGGGAAAAAATCAATGTCCACCAGCGCCCCAAACGCCTTGCGCAGTTTGCGGGCCAGTTTGGTGGTGTCGGCCAGGTTGCCAACTTGCAGCGCGGCGTGGGCCTGTGTCACCTCGGCCAGCAGGTGGGCGTGGTCGCTGCTGCGGTCAAACAGGGCCACGGGGTCCAGGCCATCGGGCGCGTCCATGCGCATCACCCAAGCCGTGCCGCCGCCTTCGCGCACCTCGGTGGCCACGGCGTCCAAGGCGGCACGGCAGGTTTCCCGCTCGGGCATCAGGTACACCCCATCGCGCAACACGGCGGCGCCAGACGATTTCAATGCCCGCCACGCCCGTTGGCGCACCGTGGCGTTTTCAGTGGGCAGGGTGGTGACCAGTGCGAGCCAATTGTTCATGTTCGATATTCTACAAATATGTTGAATATCAAACAAATTTAATCACCAAAAACCATTGCCACGGGGCGACCCACCCCAGCACACCTATACTTTCTGCATGTTCCGTTCCCGCCAGGCCCTCGTCCTCATCGCTGTCATGCTGTGGCAAGCGTTGTCGTGGGTCACGCCTTACCTGGTGGCAGAACAGGCGCAGCGGTTGGCGCATTTGGTGGTGCACGAAGAGGTTGTGAACCATCACCACCACCCAGATGACAGCGTTCATGTGCAAGCCGCCGACAACGATGCCGTTCACCTGCATGCCGATGGCGGCACTCAACCGGTGGGGTTGGTGCTCGGCATGACCACCTTGGCACCGTTGGGCCTTCCGGCATCACCGCCAAGGGCAGCGGTTATGTGCCCGCCGTCGGTTTGCCTTGACGGGCTGCTTCGCCCGCCGCAAGCAGCGGCCTGAAACCCCTCCATGGGGAGGCGTGCGCCACGCACGCCTGAAATTCCCACAACCCACTGTCCATCACCTTGTCAGGCTCAGCAGCCTTGTCGCTGTCCTGATGTGTTCGATGGGTCAGGTGCGTCAACCTCTTTTTGGGCACTTTTTATGAGACTTTTTGATTTTGGGCGGCACAGACTGCGCCTGCTTGCTTTCTGTGTCAGCTTGATGCCGGTCATCGCGCTGGCCCACGGCATTTCGGCCGAAGACCGGCAGCGCATGCTGGAGGCTGGGTACATCCACTACGTTGGATTGGGTGCCAGCCACATGCTGACGGGCTACGACCACTTGCTCTTCCTGTTCGGGGTGGTGTTTTTCCTCACCACGTTTCGGGACGTGGCGAAGTTTGTGACCGTGTTCACCCTGGGCCACTGCATCACCTTGATCTTGGCGACCTATTTCAAGGTCACCTGGAATTACCACCTGGTCGACGCCATCATTGCCCTGAGCGTGATGTACAAGGCGTTCGACAACAACGGCGGCTTTCAAAAGCACTTTCAGATGGCGTCGCCCAACCTGCTGTGGGCCGTGTTCGGCTTCGGGCTGTTGCACGGGTTTGGCTTGTCCACACGCTTGCAGCAGTTGCCACTGGGTGACGACCCGGTGGCCATGCTGTGGCGCATTCTGAGCTTCAACGTGGGCGTGGAACTGGGCCAGATTGCCGCGTTGGCCGTGATGGTGGGTGCACTGGCGTTGTGGCGGCACAGGCCGTCGTTCAAGCGCTTCAGTTACGCGGCCAACCTGGGGCTGTTTTATGCGGGCGTCTACCTGCTGTTCATGCAATTGCACGGCTACCAGCACGACAGCCACCCGAACGATTTCCGTTTCCCCACCGCAGAGCACCGCCACGCGCACGAAGACCTCGATGTCGAAAAGACAGAGGACAACAGCCGCAGCGGGCTTTGATTCTTTTTTATTCATTCACCCCAAGGAATTTTCATGAAAACACTGATCGCCATCTCCGCTCTCGCATCCACCCTGGTGTTTGCCCCCCAAGCCAGTGCCGGTGAAGGTGGCAGTTGCCATTTCCACGGCAGCAAGCCCGCCACGGAAGGCATGGTCAAAGACTGCGCCGAACAACGCCGTGCCAACCTGGTGAAAGGCGGCAAGCTCGATGCGTCGTGGGGCTCGGCCAAGCAAGAGGCCATCGAGTTGACCGACGGCAAAAAGGGCAAAGAATGGAAGGTGCGCTACACCAACCCTGCTGCGGCCGACAAAGCCAAACAAACGCTGTTTGTTTTCTTTGCGCACAACGGCAACTTCATCGCAGCCAACTTCACCGGGGAATAAGCAATGGTCCACGGGCTGTTGAATCCCGTGGTGAAAGGCGGTTTGCTGGCATTGCTGGCAGCCGCTTTGTTCGGCCTGAGCACGCCTTTTGTCCAGACATGGGGACGGGGCGTGGGGCCGTTCACCACGGCAGCGCTTTTGTACGGGGGGGCTGCGCTGGTGGCGGCCTTCATGCGAAAACCCCAAGAGCGGGAAGCACAACTGCAACGCACCGATGCCCGGCGGCTGCTGGCCATGGCGTTTTTTGGTGCGGTCATTGGCCCGGTGGCACTGGCCTGGGGTTTGCAGCACACCAGTGGGGTGTCTGCCTCGTTGATGCTGACGCTGGAGGCGGTGTTCACCGCGCTGCTGGCCTGGCGTTTGTACGGCGAAACGGTGGACAAACGGGTGGTGCTGGCCATGGGTGCCTTGTTGGCCGGTGGCGTGACCTTGGCGCTGGAGCAGGGGTTTCAAGGCGGCGTCCAGCTCATGGGCCTGTTGGCGGTGATGGCCGCCACGGCGGCCTGGGGCATTGACAACACGCTGTCGCGCGGCGTGGCCGACCGGGACCCCGGGCAGGTGGTGCTGGCCAAATCGGTGCTGGGGTGTTTGGCCACGGGCACTGTGGCGTGGCTGAACTCGGAGCCCATGCCCGCTGGGGTGCCCTGCGCTGTGTTGGTGGCAGTTGGCGCCAGCGGCTACGGGCTGAGCTTGCGTTTTTACCTGCTGGCCCAGCGCACGTTTGGCGCGGCACGCACGGGGTCAGTGTTTGCGTTTGCGCCCTTCATCGGTGCGGTGGCGGCGTTTGCGTTGGGTGAACGCGCGGTGTCACCCTACCTGGCATTGGGCGGTGTGCTGATGCTGGTGGGCGTGGTGTTGCACCTGGCTGAGTCCCATGGGCACGAACACACCCACGAGGCCCTGGAGCACGAACACGCCCACCGCCACGACGATGGGCACCACGACCACCGCCACGAAGAAATGCCCGTGGGGCCCCACAGCCACGTGCACCGGCACACACCGGTCACACACGGGCATGCCCATGTGCCTGACATTCACCACACCCACCGGCATTGAACACCCCCGGGGTTGGCTCAAACCAAGCCCACCACCGGCAAGCAAGCCCCGTGCACCGCCCGCGCGGCGGGGGAAGCCAGAAAACCAATGACATCGGCTAGCGCGTCGGGGGCCACCCAGCGGCTGGGGTCGGCGTCGGGCATGGCGGCGCGGTTGGCGGGGGTGTCGAGGGTGGAGGGCAGCACCGCATTCACGCGCACGCCCTGGGCTTTCAATTCAGCGGCCAGCGACTCGGTCAGCCGCGCCAGTGCCGACTTGCTGGCGGCATAGGCCCCCATGTGGGCAGCGCCCTGCCCTGCCGATGCGGCACCCACGTTGACCACCATGCCACCGCCCTGCGCCAACATGGCGGGCACCACGGCGGCCAGGCTGTGCACCACGCTGCGCAGGTTCAAGTCGAGCATCTGGTCCAACGCGGCGGCAAAGCCCGGCTGGTGCACGCCCTGCCCCATGGTGAAACCGCCGGCCAGGTGCACGGCCACATCAATGCGGCCCCAGCGTTGCAGCACCTGGGTGCAGGCCTGTTGCACCGCCTGGGGTTCCAGCAGGTTGACGGGCAGGCACAGCGCGCGGGTTTGCCACTCGGCCGGCCAGGTGGCCACGGTGTGTTGCAAGGTGGCTTCGTGCTGCGCCAGCAGGGCCACCCGTGCGCCCGCCTGTGCAAAGTGCGCGGCCACGTGGTGCCCCAGGCCGCCGCTGGCCCCGGTGATCCACACCACGGGGGTGGCGCAAGGGGTGTCTGGGTTGGCGGTCATGGCTTCAAGCTTTTGGGTGTGTGGCATATACCCCCGTGCCGGTGTGCAGCACGCGGTCACTGGGGAGCAAACCGCCGGGCTGGCATTCGGGCAAACCGGCCACCTGGCGGTAGAGCGGCTCAAAGTCCACGCGGGCCAGGGCCAGCAAATCGTCCAGGTCGTCGAGCACGAAGTAGATTTCCTGAAAATCGTCAATGCGGTGGTGCGTGCGCATCACCCGCGCCAAGTCGAAGGCGACACGGTGGGGCGAGGCATCGTCCAGGCAAAACACGCTTTCGGTGCGGCTGGAAGCAATGCCCGCGCCGTAAATGCGCAAGCCATCGGCCTGCTGCACCAACCCGAATTCAACCGTGTACCAGTACACCCGGGCCAGCTGGGGCAAGGTGCCCAGCTTTTGGGCACGCAGGCCGCCTTCGCCATAGGCCTGGATGAAGTCGGCCATGACGGGGTTCATCAGCATGGGCACGTGGCCGAACACGTCGTGGAACACGTCGGGCTCTTGCAAATAGTCCAGCTGGTGCGCCGCGCGGATGAACTGCCCCGCCGGAAAACGCCGGTGGGCCAGGTGGTCAAAAAACACGTCGTCGGGCACCAGGCCGGGTACGGCCACCACCTCCCAGCCGGTGCGGGCTTTCAGCACCTCGCTCAGCTCGCCAAAGTGGGGAATGCGCTCGGCCGACAGGGGCAAATCGCGCATGCCGGCCACAAACGCGTCGCACGCACGGCCGGGCAGCAAAGCGGTTTGCCGCTCGAACAGGGTGCGCCACACCGCGTGTTCGGCCGGGGTGTAGGCGCTCCAGTTCTGGGGCACGGTCCAGTCGGCGTTGACCGGGCGGCCCGCGTCACCGGCGGCCAGGCCGTGCAGCACCGGAGTGGTCGCCGTGGTCATGCCGCCCCCAGGGCCTTGGCAGCCGCGTCGGCCACGGCGGCCAGGGCGAAATCGCGCACGGTCAGACCGCTGGCGTCGTGGGTGGTGAGGCGCACGTCCACCCGGTTGTAGACGTTGAACCACTCGGGGTGGTGGTCGGCCTTTTCGGCGGCCAGGGCCACACGGGTCATGAACGCAAAGGCGGTGCAAAAGTCGGCAAAACGGTAGCTGCGGTTGATGGCCAAGCCATCGGCCGCCAGCGCCCAACCGTTCAATTGCGCCAGTTGCACCTGCACGTCGGATGCGGCAAGGGCTTTCATCTCAGGCCTCAGTGGCTTCGGTGGCGGGCACGCCTTCAATGGCGCCCCGGCGCAGCTGGTCGCGCTCCATCGATTCGAACAGGGCTTTGAAGTTGCCTTCACCAAAGCCTTCATCGGCTTTGCGCTGGATGAATTCGAAAAACACCGGGCCCATCAGCGTTTGGCTGAAGATTTGCAGCAGCAGGCGCTTGTCGCCGTTGGCGGTGGAGCCGTCCAGCAAAATGCCGCGCGCTTGCAGCTCGCCCACGGGCTCGCCGTGGCCGGGCAGGCGCTCGGCCAGCATTTCGTAATACACGTCGTTGGGCGCGGTCATCAGCGGGATGCCGGCCATTTGCAGGGCGTCCACACTGGCCAGCAGGTCGTCGGTGGCCAGGGCAATGTGCTGGATGCCTTCGCCGTTGAACTGCATCAAAAATTCCTCAATTTGCCCACCGGTGCCGCCGCGCTCTTCGTTCAGCGGGATGCGAATGAGTCCGTCTGGGGCGGTCATGGCGCGGCTGGTGAGGCCGGTGTATTCGCCCTTGATGTCGAAGTAGCGGATTTCGCGGAAATTGAAAATGCGCTCGTAAAAACCGCCCCAGAAGGCCATGCGGCCCTTGTAGACGTTGTGCGTCATGTGGTCGATGGTGTGAAAACCGTGGCCCACGGGGCGGCGGTCAACGCCGTCGATGAAGTCAAAGTCAATGTCGTAAATACTTCGACCGTCTTCAAAGCGGTCGATCAAATACAGCGGTGCACCACCAATGCCTTTGATGGCGGGCAGGCGCAGCTCCATGGGGCCGGTGGGAATGTCGATGGGCTGTGCCCCCAGCTCCAGCGCGCGGGCGTAGGCTTTGTGCGCATCCTTCACCCGAAAGGCCAGGCCGCAGGCGCTGGGGCCGTGCTCGGCGGCAAAGTAACCGGCCACGCTGCGCGGCTCGCGGTTGACGATGAAGTTGATGCCGCCCTGGCGGTACAGCACCACGTCTTTGCTGCGGTGTTGGGCCACCAGGGTGAAGCCCATTTTTTCAAACAGGGGCTCCAGCAAACCGGCGGTGGGCGAGGCGAATTCGACAAACTCGAACCCGCACAGGCCCATGGGGTTTTCAAACAAATCGGCCATGGTTGTCTCCTGGTGGCGTGGCGTTGAATCAAAGGGTGAATGGCTTGAATTTTGGGCACAAGCGGCCGCAACGTGCACGCGTATTTCGCCCCAAATGGCATGGTTCATGCACAATTTCCGCATGAATTCACCCAAACACGATGATTTGCTGCTTGACCGGTTTGACATTGGGCTGTTGGCCGCATTGCAGCGCAACGCCCACAGCACCCACCAGCAGCTGGGCGAGGTGGTGTGCTTGTCGGCCTCGCAGGTGAGCCGCCGCATCCAGCGGCTGGAATCGGCCGGGCTGATCGCCCGCACCGTGGCCCTGCTGAACCCCACCCGCCTGGGGCTGGGCGTGCGTGCCATCAGCTACGTCACGCTGGCCCGCCACGGCGACGAAGAAGGGGGCAGCTTCGAGCGCGACATTCTGGGCATTCCCGAGGTGGTGGAGTGTTTCGCTGTGACCGGCGAGTCCGACTACATCCTGAAAATTTTTGCCGCCGACCTGGCCGCGTTGTCCGAGTCGGTGCTGAAGCGGCTGACGCGGCTCAAGGGCGTGGCCAGCATCCGTTCGAACATCGTGCTGCAGTGCATCAAGTCAACCACCGAGCTGCCGCTGTCGCACCTGTCGGCAGCGGGCTGAGGCGCCGTCAGCGCGCCACGGTGCGCTTGCCCACCGCCACCGCGGCCACCACTGCCAGCATCAGGAAAAACGCCGCGCCGCTCAGCGTGGCGGCGTGCCAGCCTTTGTCCATGAAGGCCCCAAAAATCACCGGGGACACGGCAAACCCGATGTCCAGCCCCGAGTACACCGTGCCGTACACCCGGCCCGTGGCCCCTTTGGGCGTGGCTTTTTTGATCATCATGTCGCGGCTGGGGCCGCCCACCCCCACTGCAAAACCGGTGGCGGCCAGGCCCACCATGGTGCCCACCGCGCCCAGCGTGCCCGTGGCACACACCAGCAGCAGCACGGCGCCTGCGCCCATGGCCCAGGCCACCACGCGGTCGGAGTGGGTGGTTTGGGTGGCCACAAAACCGCCCACCAACATACCGAACGCGCCGCACAGCATGTAGGCGGTGATGGTCAGGGTGGCCAACTCCAGGCTGGCCCCGTGCGCGGCTTTCAAAATGGACGGGCCAAAACTTTGCACCACCGCCAGCGTCATGGTGGACAAAAAGAAAAACGCAAAACACCACCACACCACCGGCAGTTTCATGAACGCCAGGTCAGAGCCCTTGGGTGCGTCTGCGTGGCGCACCACCACCTCGGTGCGCAGCTTGTCGCGCTGCCAGAACAGCAGCGCCAGCACACCCGCGTACAGCAGCGCGGCGGCGTGGTAAGCCGTGCGCCAATCGGCCAAGGCCGTGATGCCCACCAAAAACACCGGCGCCAGCGCCCAGCCCAGGTTGCCCGTCAGCCCGTGGGCGCTGAACGCGTGGCCCAGCCGCCCGGGGGACACGCGCTGGTTCAGGATGGTGAAGTCCGCCGGGTGAAACGGCGCATTGCCCGCCCCCGCCAGCAACGCCACCACCACCAGCCCCGCGTAACTGGTGACCATGGACGCCACCAGCGACGCGGCCAAAAACAGGCCGATGGCGCCAAACAGCACGGGGCGCGCACCCACCCGGTCCACCACAAACCCGGCCACTGCCTGGCCGGAGCCGGACACGATGAAAAACAGGCTCATCAGCAGCCCGACGTCGGAAAAGCTGAGCCCAAAGTCCTTCATGAACATGGGGAACAGCGGCGCCAGCAACAGGTGCGAAAAATGCGACGTGGCATGCGCCAACCCCACCAGACCGATGACGGCGGCGTCTTGCTTCAGGGGCACGGGGTTGGGTGGCGGGGCGTGGGGAGTAGGGGAAATGGCAGCGCTCATTGGCGCCATGTTACGCGGCGCTACCCCAGCGGGCTTTCACTGCGCTGTCGCCAGGGTTTCAACGGGGGTGCCACCATGTGTGCCCTGCCCCGCCTCACCCGTCAGGAGACGAAATGTTGAAACGAATTGGCACCCACAGCTTACCTGCATTCATTTGTTTGCTCTTTGTTTTATCGACCGCACCCGCCCAAGCCGCCGACTACACCGGCCCGCTGTTTGACGCGCACCTGCACTACAACGACGACGCGCAAGCCCCCCACCCCCTGCCCGACGTGCTGGCGCGCTTCAAACGCAATGGCGTGCAAGCCCTGATTGCCAACTCGCGCCCCAACGACGGCACCCGTGCCTTGGCGCAGGCACAGGCCGTTGCCACAGCGGGGGCGCCCGTGGTGGTGCCGTTTTTGCGGCTCTACCGCAACCGCGCCGACTACAGCAACTGGTTTCGCGACGACAGCATCCACGACATGGTGCTGGCCGAGCTGGCCCGGGGCACCGGCAGCGGCCCCTACCGGGGTATTGGCGAATTCCACCTGTACGACAGCGCCAACGCCGCGGGCCCCGTTGCCCAGAAATTGATGGCGCTGGCCGAGGCACGCGGGTTGGTGGTGCTGGCCCATGTGGACGATGCGGCCATCGACGGCCTCATGGCCCACACCCCTTCGGGCGGTCAACAGCTCAAGCTGATCTGGGCGCACACCGGCATCGGGGGCACGTCCGTGGCACGCGTGAAAGCCCTGCTCGACCGCTACCCCGGCCTGATGGGCGAGCTGTCCTACCGCCCCGGGCTGACCTGCGACACCCCCCAAGGCGCGGTGCGCCTGTGCCCCGAATGGCGGGGCTTGCTGACGGCCTACCCCACCCGCTTTCTGATCGGCTCTGACACCTGGATCAACCAGCGCTGGGCCCAATACGACAGCCTGATGCGCGACTACCGGGCCTGGCTGGGCGACCTGCCCCCCGACGTGGCACGGCAAGTGGCGTGGGGAAACGGGGCGCGGTTGTTTGGGTTGGAAACACCCCCCGCGCAAGCGTCACGGTAAGCCGAAAGGTCCTGTTGGGCGAATCCCGGATAATCCCGGGGCTGCGTGGGTCACCAACGGGTGCCCACCGGCCATTTGCCACACCAAAACAGAAGACACCGCTCCATGAGTGCAACCGCCAACGCCACCGACCGCAACCTGCCTTTGCTGCAAAAAGCCCGGGAACTGATTGCCAAGGGCGACCTGAAAAACGCCGCCATCACCCTGAACAACGCCAACCGGACGACGCCCGGGGACGCACGCGTGTTCATGCTGGGCGGGCTGATGGCGGAAAAAGCCGGGAACACCCCGGCCGCATTCGAGTCCCTGCGCAAAGCGGTGAAGCTCGCGCCGGAATGGGGTCCGGGTCTGCTGGAGTTGGCCCTGCTGCTGGCCCGCAACAACCAGTTTGCCGAGGCCATCGAAACCGCCGAAAAGGTGCACAAGCTGGAACCCCGCAACCCCATGGTGCTGGCAGGCGCCATTGACATTGCCCACCGGGCGGGCCACGTGGACATGGCCGTGCGCCTCCTGCGGCACGGCTTGGCGCTGCACCCCCACGACCCACAACTGACGGCCTTGCTGGCAACCGATTTGGCATCGCTGGGCAACCACACCGAGGCATTGGTGCTTTGGAACGAACTGTTCACGGCCCACCCACAGGCACCCGAGGTGCTGCTGGGCCGACTCAAAGCACACCTGGCCTTGGGCAAACAAGCAGAAGCCGCACAAGACGGTGAAACACTGGCTGCCACCGACCCGCAAAACCCCGTGTACGCCTACCACGCAGCGCTGGCCAAAGGCGACACCCCCGCCCAGCAACCGGCAGAGCTGGCCCAGCAGTTGTTTGACGGCATGGCCACCACCTACGACCTGCACATGGTCCGGTCCTTGGGCTACCGCCTGCCCCAGCAGGTGGCCGAAAAACTGCTGGCCACCCGGCCAGAACGGAAGTTCAACGTGCTGGACCTGGGCTGCGGCACAGGGCTGTTGGGCGTGAGCCTGGGCCGGTTGGACGGCGCACTGGTCGGGGTCGATGTGTCGCGCGAAATGATTGCGCAAGCCGTTCGCCACAACGTTTACGACAAGTTCCACACCGTGAACGTGCACGATGCCCTGGACGCCACACCCGAATCGCTTTATGAAGTGATTGCGGCACTGGACGTGTTCACTTATGCAGGCGCCGTCAACAAAGCGATACCGGACGCACACAAAATTCTGGTCTCGGGTGGGACCTTCGTTGCCTCTTTTGAAACCGCACCGGAAGTTGGCCCCGATCTTTTGGTCCAAAGCAACGGAAGCTACGCCCACAAGCGCAGCCACGTTGCGCACATTTGCGACGCAGCAGGCTTTGCGAAAGTGGACATCGAAGACACCGTGTTGCGCCTGGAAAACGGCACACCGGTGAATGGGTTTGTGGTGTGGGGCACCAAAGCCGCTGCCAAACCCGCCAAAGCACCCCGCGCACCCCGGGCGCCGAAAGCCGCAGCGGTCAAAGCCAGCGCCTGAGCAAGCCCATCACCCGCCCAAACCGCTTGCCGTAAGGCGGGTAAAACACCCCGCCCAGGGCCCAGCGGGACTGCACAAACACCGGCTTTTGCTGGGTGAAGCGCAAAAACCCGGTTTCACCGTGGTACGCGCCCCAGCCGCTTTCGCCCACACCGCCAAAAGGCAAGTGGTCGTGGGCGATGTGCATGAGGGTGTCGTTCACCGTCACGCCACCGCTGACGGTGTGGCGCAGCACCTGGTCTCGCGCGGCGGTGTCGGTGCCAAACCAATACAGCGCCAGCGGGCGCGCCCGGGCGTTGATGTGGGCAACCGCTTCAACAGGCCCACGCACGCTGAGCACCGCCAACACCGGGCCAAAAATTTCTTCGGTCATCAGTGCGCAGTGGGGCGGTGGGTTGAACACCAGCACCGGGGCCATTTGGCGGGGGTGCGCGACGTTTTTCAAGCCTTTTCCGGCTCCACCGCTTGATTCCATTGAATTGTCAGCTATGGATATATCGCTCCCTAAGCGCACCACCCGGGCACCGGCAGCCTCTGCCTCGGCCACCAGCGCTGTCAGCCGCCGGTGGTGCCGGTCGGTGGCGAGGGACGTGTAGTCAGGGTTGCCGCCCACGGTGGGAAACAGCTGGGCGACGGATTGGGCAAAGGCCTGCTCAAACGCTGCCTCTTGCCCTTGGGGCAGCAACACGTAATCGGGCGCAATGCAGGTTTGGCCCGCGTTCAACAGCTTGCCGTGCGCCACCTTCAGCGCGACGGCCACCAGTTGCCCGCCCGTGAAACAAGAGGCGTCCAGCACACACGGTGACTTGCCCCCCAGCTCCAGCGTGGTGGGCGTGAGGTTGCGTGCGGCAGCCTCGGCCACCTTGCGGCCCACGGCGGTGGAGCCGGTGAAAAACAGGTGGTCAAACGGCAGGCTGGCAAAGGCCTGCGCCACATCGGGTCCACCCTGCACCACCACCACCTCGTCGGGGCTGAAGGTGCTGTGCAGCAGTTCGGCCAGCAGGGCCGAGCTGCGGGGCGTGAGTTCGCTGGGCTTCAGCATCACACGGTTGCCCGCGGCCAAGGCGGTGGCCAGCGGCCCCAGGGTGAGTTGCAGGGGGTAATTCCACGGGCCAATGATGCCCACCACCCCCAGCGGTTGGCGCTGAATGTGCGCCCGGGCCGGCAACAGGTGCACGGGCGTGGGCACACGCTGCGGCTTCACCCAGCGTGGCAACCGCCGCCGCAATTGGGCCAGTGTGGCGCGCAGCACCAGGAAATCGGCCACCTCGGTCATGGCGTGGGAACGCACGCCGAAGTCGGCTTGCACGGCATCGGCCAGTGCAGGGCCGTGGGTGTCGATCAGGGCTTGCACACGCGCCAGCCGGTCCATCCGCAGGGCAAGCGGCACGTCGGGGGCGGCGCGGCTGGCCGCGTGTTGGGTTTGAAACGGGGCCAGCAGGTCAGGGGTGTGCATGGGGCCATGTTAGGGCCCCCTGCACACCCTTGCGGCCATCAGGCCAACGCTTGGGGCGGCGCGAACTCAAACACACCCGGGTTGCGCACAGGGTCCACCGTCACCTCGATCACCGACTTGGGCGGGTACATGCCCTCCAGCAGCAATTTCGACAGCGGGTTTTCAATGCGCTGCTGAATGGCGCGCTTCAGTGGGCGCGCACCGAACAGTGGGTCAAAGCCCACTTTGGCCAGCTCGTCCAGCGCGGCGGGCGACACTTCCAGCCGCAAGTCCATGCCGTGCAAACGTGCCTGCAAGCCCTTGAGCTGGATGCCAGCGATGCTGGCAATGTGCGCTGCGTCGAGCGCGTGGAACACCACGGTTTCGTCGATGCGGTTCAAGAACTCGGGGCGGAAGTGGTTTTTCAACTCACCCCACACCGCGTCTTTCAGGTCGTCATACGGCATGCCCACCATGGCCTGGATCAGCTGGCTGCCGATGTTGCTGGTCATGACGATGACGGTGTTTTTGAAGTCCACCGTGCGGCCCTGGCCATCGGTCAGGCGGCCGTCATCCAGCACCTGCAGCAGCACGTTGAACACATCGGGGTGGGCCTTTTCCACCTCGTCGAGCAACAGCACGCTGTAGGGCTTGCGGCGCACGGCCTCGGTCAGATAGCCGCCTTCCTCATAGCCTACATAGCCGGGGGGCGCACCGATCAGGCGTGCAACGCTGTGCTTTTCCATGAACTCGCTCATGTCGATGCGGATCAGGTGCTCTTCGCTGTCAAACAAAAAGCCTGCCAGCGCCTTGCACAGCTCGGTCTTGCCCACGCCGGTGGGGCCCAGGAACAGGAACGAGCCCGTGGGGCGGTTGGGGTCGCTCAGGCCCGAGCGTGAGCGGCGGATGGCGTTGGCCACCGCCTCTATGGCCTCGTTCTGGCCCACCACGCGCTCGTGCAGCTTGGTTTCCATCTGCAGCAGCTTGTCTTTCTCGCCCTGCATCATCTTGGCCACGGGAATGCCGGTGGCACGGCTTACCACCTCGGCAATTTCTTCCGCGCCCACCTGCGTGCGCAGCAGCTGGTTGCCTTTGCCGCCGCCGCTGCCGGCTTCCTTGGCTTGGGCTTCTTTCAGTTGTTTTTCCAACTCGGGCAGCTTGCCGTATTGCAGCTCGGCCACCTTGGCCAGGTCGCCCTTGCGGGTGAGCTCTTCAATCTGGAAGCGCAGCTTGTCGATGGCTTCTTTCACCTGGGCGCTGCCCTGGGCCTGCGCTTTTTCGCGCTTCCACACCTCGTCCAGGTCGGCAATTTCGAGTTGCAGGCGGTCAATTTCGTCGTCGATCAGCTCCAGGCGCTTTTGCGAGGCCTCGTCTTTCTCGCGTTTGACGGCTTCACGCTCAATTTGCAGCTGGATCAGGCGGCGGTCGAGCTTGTCCATCACCTCGGGCTTGGAATCCAGCTCAATCTTGATTTTGGACGCGGCTTCATCGATCAGGTCAATGGCCTTGTCGGGCAAAAACCGGTCGGTGATGTAGCGGTGGCTCAGGTTGGCGGCGGCAACGATGGCCGGGTCGGTGATGTCCACACCGTGGTGCACCTCGTAGCGCTCTTTCAGGCCACGCAAAATGGCAATGGTGGCTTCCACCGTGGGCTCACCCACCAGAATCTTTTGGAAGCGGCGCTCCAACGCGGCGTCTTTTTCGATGTATTTGCGGTACTCGTCCAGCGTGGTGGCGCCCACGCAATGCAGCTCGCCACGGGCCAGCGCGGGTTTGAGCATGTTGCCCGCGTCCATCGCGCCCTCGGCCTTGCCCGCGCCCACCATGGTGTGCAGCTCGTCAATGAACACGATCACTTGGCCCTCTTCCTTGGCCAGCTCGTTCAGCACGGTTTTCAGGCGCTCTTCAAACTCGCCCCGGAACTTGGCCCCGGCCAGCAGCGCCGCCATGTCCAAACTGAGCACGCGCTTGCCGCGCAGGCTGTCGGGCACTTCACCCGCCACAATGCGCTGGGCCAGGCCTTCGACGATGGCCGTCTTGCCCACACCGGGCTCACCGATCAGCACGGGGTTGTTTTTGGTGCGGCGCTGCAGCACCTGGATGGCGCGGCGGATTTCATCGTCACGGCCAATGACCGGGTCCAGCTTGCCCTGGCGGGCACGCTCGGTCAGGTCGGTGCAGTATTTTTTGAGGGCTTCGCGCTGGCCTTCGGCCTCGGGGCTGTCCATGCTCTGGCCGCCACGCACGGCGTTGATGGCGGCTTCCAGGCTTTTGCGGGTCAGGCCGTTTTCTTTGGCAACACGCCCGGCATCGCCCTTGGCATCGCACACGGCCAGCAAAAACAACTCGCTGGCAATGAAGGCGTCGCCGCGTTTGGCGGCTTCTTTTTCTGTGGCTTGCAGCAAAGCCAACAGGTCGCGGCTGGGTTGAACCTGCTCGCCGCCCTGCACCTGGGGCAGGCGTTGCAGGCTGTCTTCAGCGGCTTTTTGCAAGCCCGCCACGTTGACGCCCGCGCGCTGCAACAGCGACTTGGGGCCGTCTTCCTGGCGCAGCATGGCCACCAGCAAATGCTGGGGCTCCATGTAGGCGTTGTCTGACACGTTGGCCAGCGACTGCGCGTCGGCCAGCGCTTCTTGAAACTTGGTGGTGAGTTTGTCTGCTCGCATGGGGAAAACTCCTGTGGGTATGTTGGCTTGAATGGAACGTGAGGCCGGGCAGGCCTGTTTCAAGTGGCCACGGGGTGGCGAAGCGGGTTGAGTGTGTGGTGCCCTCCCCCATCTGGCCGATGGCGCAGCACCCCACCGCTGGCTAAAGTCGTGCTCAGTTGTCCCCCCCTTTTTCCCCGTTTTTTGTTTGTTCATGCAATTTGAAGGCACTTTGACCCACTGGCAAGACGACCGTGGTTTCGGATACGTACAAAACCACTCAGGGGGCGAGCATGTGTTTGTGCACATCAAAGCGTTCACCCGTGCGCCCAGGCGGCTTGAGCTGAACCAGCGGGTGCGGTTCGACGTGCACACCTGCGCCAAAGGCAAAAAGTGGGCGGTGAACGTGCAACTGGCCCGCCCCCACCGCCGGGCACGCCGCCGCAGGTTCATGGCCCCAGCCGGGTGGGCACTGTCGGCACTGGGTGGCAGCAGCGGCCTTGCGCTGTGGCTCACGCCGCTGGGCGACAAATTGGGGCAGTGGCTGGGCGCCTGACCCCGCCCCCGTGCCGGGGGGGCTGACGGTGGTGGCATCTGGTACAAGGGAGCAACCCCATTTTTGGCCGCTGCCCCATGCTTTCACACCCGAACACCGGCCCCCTGGTCCCCTCCATGGACCACACCACCCCCAAGACTGCCCCCCCACAGATCACCTGGACCGACAACGGCGTTTCCCACACCGCCCGCTGGCGCTCCGAACGGGGGGCACCCGCACCACAGCGCGTGGTGCTGGCCAACGACACCACCACCGCCGACGAGGCCTATCGCCTGGCGTGTGCGGGCACCGCGCTGCTGTGGGGCGGTGACTTTCACAACGCGCGCCAGCTGTTGCAGGCCATGGCCCGGCGGTGCGATGCCACACCCGCGCGCAAACGCCGCAAAGCAGCGGGCAAGGCCACCGGCACACCCGGTGCCGTGGCGTCACCCGCCGACACCTTTCACCAACACCGCCAGGCCCAGGCCCAGCGCGCACGCATTCTGGGGGCCTTGCTGCTGCCCATGGGGGAAGACCACTCGGTCACCCTGCGCCGGGCACCCGACACACGCCAGGCCTGTACCCGCGCCTGGGGTGTGGCGGTGGTGGGCGATGGCCCCTCGGTCACGTCGCTGCGCGATGTGCTGGGGCTGACCAGCGCCGACGAGTGGCGGCGCGTGGGCGTGGCCGTGCCCGCCCTGGGCGATGCCCCACACAACCGCATTCACCCCCACCACGGCGTGTTTTCACCCGTGCGGGGCGAATACGTGGACCTGGTGGCCCAAGCGCCCTTGCCCCCAACCGCATTGGACCCGGGCGGGGTGGCGTTTGACGTGGGTGTGGGTTCGGGCGTGTTGTCGGCGGTGCTGGCACGGCGGGGCGTACCCCAGGTGGTGGGCTCCGACCTGTCGCCCCGCGCCCTGGACTGTGCCCGTGACAACCTGGCGCAGTTGGGGCTGGCTGCACAAGTCACGTTGCTGCAAACCGATTTGTTCCCGCCCGGGCAGGCCGCACTGGTGGTGTGCAACCCGCCTTGGCTGCCCGCCAGGGCCAGCTCGCCCATCGAACACGCGGTGTACGACGAAAGCAACCGCATGCTGAAAGGTTTCTTGGCGGGCCTGGCAGGCCACCTGGCCCCGCAAGGCGAGGGTTGGCTGGTCATTTCAGACTTGGCCGAGCACCTGGGGCTGCGCACCCGGGCAGAGCTGCTGGGCTGGATGGCCGCAGCGGGGCTGGTCGTGCTGGGCAAGCTGGACACCCGCCCCACCCATGGCAAGGCCACCCAGGCCCAGGACGCCCTGCACGCCGCCCGGGCGGCAGAGGTCACGTCACTGTGGCGGCTGGGCGTGGCCCAGGGCTGACGCGGGTCAGTGCTGCAGCCGTCAGGGCTTGACGGTCAGCTGGCTGACCCACTTCGCGGGCTGCAGCTGCAACGGCCGGTACCGCACAGCCGCCCACTCATGGACCATGTCGCAGTAGCGGGGTGACCACACGTTGCCGCTTTGGCCGGTTTGGTAGATGAAGCGGCTGTTGTCCAGGTTGGCCAGGTCGTACACGGCGCGCAGCGACGCGGCGTGGCGGTTGGCGTAGGGCTCGGCGGGGTTGTCGAGCTGGTACTGGCCCACGTTCACGGTGAAGGGGTCGCCACCGGTGGGCACACGCACTTCAAACAGACTGGCCAGCGGCTTGACCTTGCTGAACGGGTTGTGGCGCGACACCGCCGGGTGCGCCGCGCCCCAGCGCCAGCCGTCAACCCGGGGCCCATGGCGCTGGGCCAGGGTGGTCAGCGCTTCGTCCAGTGCGCGGGTGGACGCGGCGGTGCAGCCGCCCTCGCCACACCAGGCTTTGTCGTCGCGCGCCAGGATGTCTTCCACCGCGTTGCGGAACTGGCGTTTGCCGTACAGGGGCGCAAAACGCTCCTGCCCCAACCGCCCACCAATCACCTGGCGGGTGAAGGTGTCCACCCAGGCGGTGAAGATGAGAGGGGCAGCCTGGTCGGCCCGCATCACGCCATCAAAGTTGTTCAAGGCCTGTTGGGCGGCTGCGGCCAGCGGGTGGCTGGACGGCGTGGCTTGCAGCACAGGCAGCAGGTGCTGCGTGGCCAGCGACAACTGGTCGGCCTGCAAGGCCTGCATGCTGTCGGGCGTGTGGCGGGGTGTGGCTTGCAGCAGGGCTTCAATGCGCTGCTGGCGGTAGGGCACGGCCCAGTCCTGGGTGATGAAGTGCGGGTAATCGGCGGCGTGGATGCGCTGGTTGGCCGTGGCCAGCCAGCCCTGGGGGCCGGCACCGATGGACTGCGGGGTGTCTTCGTAGGGCAACCAGCCTTGCCAGTCGTACCGCGCATCCCAACCGGGCGAGGGGGCCACACCACGGAGGGTGTTCAGCGGGCTGCGCACCGGGATTTTGCCCGCCGCTTTGTAGGCCACGGCACCGGCGGTGTCGGCCAGCACCACGTTTTGGGTGGGCGAGTGGTTGTGCCGCAGGGCTTCAATGCCCTGGGCCACGGTGTGGGCGCGGTTCAGCCCCAAGCCGGCGCGCACGGTTTGGTTGTCGGCGTCCAGCGCCGTCCAGCGCAGCGCCAGCACGTAACGGGAGGTGTCCAGCAGCTTGGCGTGGCTGGCCTGTGCATCGCTCAGCACCGGGCCGTGGCGGGTACTGCGCACGGTGTGCGTCACGTCGGGCTGGCCTTTGACTCGGATGGTCTCGCTGCGGGTGGCAAAGTCGGCCCAGGCCACGTCATCGGGTTTGCCCGAGGCGGCGGGCACGCGGTATTGGCCGGGTTGCGCGGGGTTGATCTGCTCCAGGTACAGGTCTTGCACGTCGGGCCCGGTGTTGGTGAAGCCCCAGGCCATGTGGGCGGTGCGGCCCAGCACCACAAAAGGCATGCCGGGCAAGGTGGCGCCCACCACGTCGAGCGCGCCCTGGTCGCCCGCCGCCGGGGCTTGCAGGCGGGCGAAGTACCAGATGGCCGGGGCCGTCAGGCCCAGGTGGGGGTCGTTGGCCAGCAGGGGTTTGCCGCTTTGGGTGCGGCTGCCGTCCACCACCCAGTTGTTGGACCCCTTGCCTTCCACGTTGCCGAGGTCGGCGGCCCAGGCGGTGATGTCTTCGGTGAGGGCATGGGTGGTGATTTTTGAGCCAAAATTGCCCCCAGCGCTTGTCTGTATTGGTTTTTCAGCTCCTGTTTTGTAAACCCCCAGCTGGCGGTACAAAGCGGCCAAATCGGCGGTGGCCGCAGGGGCCTCGCCGGGGTAAGGCGGGAACAGTTGCCACAGACCGGGCGTGTCAAGCACTTGCAGGGCCGAGAGGCGGGCGAACTCGTTGCCCCAGTTGCCGCCCAAGTCCAGCGCCATCATGATGGCCCAGCCCAGGCTGTCGGTGGGGTGCCAGAAGTCGCCGGCCACAGCGGCCTCGCGGGGGTTGATGCCCAGCAGGGTGAATTCGGGCGTCAGGCCCTGGCCGCCCTGCCCCACGGACTTGGCCATGTGGGCGTTGACGCCCTGCGCATAGGCCTGCAGCGCGGCTTGCACGTCGACCGGCAGGCCGTCCCACTGGGCTTGCGCGGCCTGGCGAATGCCCAGCGTGCGCATGAGTTTGTCGGTGTCCAGCGTGGCGGGGCCAAACACCTCGGACAGGTCGCCGCGCAGCACCCGGCGGTTGAACTCCAGCTGCCAGGCGCGCTCCTGGGCGTGCACCATGCCCAGCGCACGTAAGGCGTCCAATGGGGTTTGGGCCTGGATGTGGGTCACGTCCGCCGCGTCGCGCTGCACGTTCACAGGGGCGCTGAGGCCCGCCAGGGCGGCCGTGCCCTGCGTTTGGGGCAGGCTGCGCAAGGCGCTGACCGACAACACGGCCCCCACACCTGCCAACGCGAGGCCTGCCAGACCACTGCCCCAACACGCCAGGCGGATGAGCCTGGCAATGGGTTTCAGGCGGGGGCTTGATGCGGCTTTCATGCGTGTCTCCAAGTTTTCGTTTTGTTCGCAGGGTTCAGTGCTCGTCCCAGAACATCAGGGCTTCGCGGCCTCGCACAGCCAGGTCCACCACGCGGCCCACCGGCAGCAGCACCTTGGTGGCCACATGGCCGAAGGGGAGCCCCGTCAGCACCGGCACGCTGTGGGGTGCCAACTGGGCGCGCAGCCAATCGACCACGGTGGTGAGTTTGTAGCCCCGGTCGTGCCCGGGCACCAGCTTGTAGCGGTTGAACTGACCGAACACCACGGCCCGCTGCTGCGCCAGTACCCCCGCGTGCAGCAGGGTGGTGAGCATGCGCTCCACGCGGTAGGGGTGTTCGCCCACGTCTTCAACAAACAGCACGCCGCCCGGCACGGTGGGCAACCAGGGCGTGCCCATCAACGAGGTGAGCACCGTGAGGTTGCCGCCCCACAGCACGGCATCTTCAATGTCAAAAGTGCCACCAGCGCTTGTCTGTTCTGCACTTTCAGCTTCTGTTTTTGACAAAGCATCCAGCGCGGCCACGTCGGGCTTGGGCAAGCGCCAGCCTGTGCCTTCACCCAGGCCACCCAGCAGGTCGTCGAAGCAGGCTTCCATGATGTCGTCGGGCAGCGGGTTGGCCTCGTCGCCCAGCCTGGGGTCGGCACCGAAGTCTTCGCCCAGCGCGGGCCCGGCCCAGGTGATGGCACCGGGGCCAAAGGTGTCTGCCGTGGCCATGCCGCCGCCCGCCCCCATGGCCCGTTGCTGGTGGGCCATCAGGCCCATTTGCAAGGCGGTGAAATCGCTCAGGCCCACCCAATGCATGCCGCCCTCAACCGCTTGGGCAATGGCGGCGTAGGGCAGCGCGGGCAGCAGGCGCGTGAGCCCGTAGCCCCCGCGCGAAATCAGCGCCACGTCGGCCCCGCTGGCGGCGGCGCGGGTGATGGCCTGGACGCGGGTGGCATCGTCGCCCGCAAACCGCTGGTGGCTGCTGAGCGCGTCGGCGTCCAGCTCCACCTCGTGCCCCAAGGCTTTGAGCCGCTTGACCCCCCGGCGAAACGCCACTTTGTCGCGCACGGCGCTGGAGGGTGAGTAGATGTAGATGTGTTTTTTCACGCGGGCGAGTATCCCACCGCACACCCCCGCAAAGGGTCACCGCAGGACCACTTGCGGCACACCCTCCCAGTGGTGAATGGTGGGCAGGTGGGGGCCTTCGCTGGCCCACCAGGCACGGGCCTGGGCCAGCAGCGCGGTGCTGTCGGCGTCGCGCAGGGCCGGCACCGTGCGGTCGCGGCCAGCGGGCGTCCAGGCCCTGGGG
>JBASFL010000048.1:0-2235 GCA_049653005.1 Burkholderiaceae bacterium
TTGTCAATCAAGCGGTGTTGCAGCCCGCGCTCCGAATTGCGGTGGTCGCGGTCTGCACCACCGTCGTCATCGCGGTCGCTGTCGCTGTCTTGCTCACCGTCACGGTCATCGCTGCTGGGGCTGGACACGTCACACGCCGTGGCCTGGGCGGCACCGGGGGCCACCACAGAGGCTTGTGTGCTCACCACCCACAGGCGGGCCCATTCACCCGCTTTTTTGTGGCCATTGCTGCGGGTGCGCTGGGCCACAAAATCATCAAACACCGACACCGTCAGCCCCGTTTGGCCCACCACATAGGCTTCGGCCGCAGCCAGCGACTCGCCGCTGCTGTCCATGCGCGCTTGCACCATGGTGGTCAGGGGGCTGATGACGCCGTGCCTGGCGATGGGGGTGGACAAGGTGTAGGCGGTGGTGACAGGCCCGGTGTCGGCGTCGACGGCATCCAGCCCGATGGACGCCAGCAAGCGCGTGCCTGCGGGAATGGTGCCCGTCACGTTCAGCGTGACGCGGCCCTGGGCATCGGTGCGGCCCTGCACCTCGGTGGGGTCGCAAACGTTGTTGTTGTTGGTGTCAACGCACACCTTGGCATTGCCGATCAGGCCGTCCATCAGGGTGGTGGACAGTGCGGTTTGCTTGGGGGCAGCACTGTCGGTTGAACCGCCACCACCGCCGCAAGCGGTCAAAGTGGCCACGGCAGCGGCCATGAGGCTGAGGGTCAAAAGGCGTGGGGAAAGGCGTGACATAAAAAAACTCCTGGGTGGGTAAAACTGCAAAAGGCGACAGAGGAAGGGGCAGGTGTTCAGTGGGTGCCGCGCTGGGCGGGGTGCCCTCCCATGCACACGCCGCCGTGGGGCGACACCGCGGCGAACCACGGACACTGGGTTTCCAGCCAAGCGGCACCCGGGGCGCCTTTGAGCATGGCGATGGTGCTCAAAGCCCCTGCGGTGGTGGCGTTGGCCGACCGCACGCTGACCGACTGCCAATGCGCCACGGGCCAACCGGTGTGGGGGTTGAGCACGTGGCAATAGCGCTGGCCGCCGTGAATGAAAAAGCGTTCGTAGTCGCCGCTGGTGGCCAGCCCTCCCTGCGCCAGATCCACCTGCAACAGCGGTGTCTGTGCGCTGGCGCACGAGGGGCGCGGGTGTTGCACCGATATGCGCCACGCCTGGCCCCGAATGCCGGGCAGCCCCCGGGGGCCCACGGCGTGAAGGTCGCCCCCCAAATTGACCAGGGCGTGGGCCATGCCGTGTTGCTGGAGCACGGCGGCGGCGCGGTCGGCCGCGTACTCTTTGCCAAAACCACCGAAATCAAGCTCCATGCCGGCCTGCAACGCCACCCGCCGACCTTGGCGCTGCACGCGGGGCCAACCCACCCGCGACAGGCAATGGGCCAGGCGGTCTGGGCACGGCAAAACGGCCGCTTTGAAATCCCAGGCATGGCGCAACACGCCGGAGGTGACGTCAAACAACCCGTCGCTTTGGGCCCACAGCTGCCCGGAAAAATCCAGCAGGGCTTGGGTTTCGTCGTCGGCGTCCACCCCACCAAGCCCCGCCGCCTGGTTGATGCGCGAGACGACGCTGCCCTCGCGGTAGCGGGAGAACTTTTGCTCGATGCGCTTGACCTCGGCCATGGCCTGGGCGGCGGCACGCCGCATGGCGCGCTCGTCCTGGCCATCGATTTGCACGCTGCAAGGCGAGGCCATGGCCGAAAAATCAAACTGCAAACTGCGCCAGCGGCCCATGGCGCACCTCAAAAGCGGTGGGTCAGACCCACTTGCACAAAGCGGGCGTTGAAAGGGGCCAAGCCAGGGCTGCCGCTCCCGCCCAGCCGCAAGCCCGCCGTTTGGCGGTAGCCCTCAAGCTTCAAGTCCACCGAGGTGCTGGGCGTGTAGGCGTAGCCCACTTTCAGGGACAAGGTGACGGCACCAAAGGCCGAAAGCCGCTGGTCAACCGACTTGCTGCCCGCCTGCGTGGCCGCCCGCACGATGGTGCCCATTTCGTCGTATTGCCCCTGGGCGTTGAGCACCGGGTCCAGGTAGAAACGTGCGGCGCTCTGGGTGTAATAACGCACACCGGGGGTGAAGGTCCAGCGCCCGCTGGGTTGCACCCATTCCAACCCCAGGATGTGCGACCGCACGCCAAAGGTGTCTTGGTAATAGCGGTAACTGCTGCGCACCGACGCATCGAAGCGTTCAACGTGGTGGTTCCAGCGGGCCAACGCAATCCAGGCGTTGCG